>CADBFP010000005.1 GCA_902793995.1 uncultured Lachnospiraceae bacterium
ATCATATACGCATTTCACGTAAAAAGAAAAACAGCTGGAAACCGTTGTGATGACAAGGTTTTCAGCTGTTTTAAGTTGATATCGGTGTCAAAGACGGGAATACAAGACGCATTGTGTACTGATTTTACCGAATATCCGCCCAAGACGCAATTAAGATAAAAAAGAAAACGCCCTTCCCGCCCTAACTATCCAAAGAGCCACAGGGACTGCTCTTTCCGGGACACGGGGACGGTTCTTTCCGTCCCATTTTAGGCAACAAAAATGCACCACGGGGACAGGTCCCTTAGTGCATTTTTCTTCTATCCGTCAGTTGATGAATACTCTTTTACAAAAGGATTTTCTCCGCTTCCTCTCGGGTCAGGTTCTGGGCTTTCATCAGTTTGGCAATGGCTTCCTGTAAAGCATCTGCCCTTCCTTCCGCCCTTCCTCTGGCCACACCGACTGCTTCCCCGTTTTCCCGGGCTTTATACTCCTGCTCTCTCAAATACTCTGCCAGTGTCATAATTTCCTCCACTTTCTCCTCATCTTGCCGAAAACGCGTGATGCCTTCTGCCGCCATCTGCCCCAGGGGATACTTCAAATTCCCCGGCGGGATATTCTTCTGCTCATTAAGCAAATCTAAAAACTCACAAACCTCCGGCATATCTTCCCGGTATTTCGAGTCGTACTTAGCATTCAGAAATATTGCATGGGACCCGTCGTCATAAACGACGTTCCCCACCGGGCAGGCCATCACGCTTTCCCGCTTGTACATAGGGTAGGCCAAGCCGGGAATCTCCCGGGATGCCGGAACCTCCGGGTCTTTTTTTACATGCGTCGGGTCATAATTACACACCATAATGATAAAACTAGTCTTCAGCTGCGTGTAAAATGCTCCACTCTTTAATATCTGTCTGTCAATTCCGCTTTGATAATACCGCACCCTCTTCAAACTTTCAATCGAATTCTGCATTTCCACATCATAAACCGAGTCGGCATCGTCCTCCACATACACATCCAGGCGGATACCGTGGCGGGTCCTGCTTTCCTTAAATGCCTTCTCTGTCTGGATAAATTCCAGCTTTCGGATTTTTATGTCCAGCACCTTTTCCAAAAAGCGCTGGCAGAGGCGAGGTTCCCGCATCACCTCGGGAAACACTAAAAAGTGCGAAAGCGTGATAGGATAATAGTCAGACATAGCGCCTCCTTTCTTCGTTTAAAACTCTTATTTTATTGTCTCTGGGTTTAAAATGATCGATCGATACTCTTCGATTATATCCCTGACAGAAGTGCCTGACAAGCCCCCAAACATGCAACAGCCGACGCAATTTGTAGCAATGAAAACGAGCTTTTCACATTTTGGACACAAAAAAGCACCGCAGGACAGATCCCGCGGTGCACGACGCCGGGCAGATTATTTTCCGCCGGGCAAATGCTCTGCTACGGCTGCAGAAGCTCCTTGCCTCCCATATAGGGCCGGAGGACTTCCGGAATCCTCACGCTTCCATCCGGCTGCAGATTGTTCTCCAGGAAGGATATCAGCATCCGGGGCGGCGCCACCACCGTGTTGTTTAAGGTATGCGGCAGGAACATGCGCCCGTCCGTCCCCTTGACTCTGAGTTTCAGCCGTCTGGCCTGGGCATCTCCTAAATTGGAGCAGGATCCCACTTCAAAATATTTCTGCTGTCTGGGGCTCCAGGCCTCGATATCACAGGATTTTATCTTCAGGTCCGCCAGATCCCCGCTGCAGCATTCCAGCTGCCGCACCGGTATATCCAGGCTGCGGAAAAATTCCACGCTCCAGCGCCACATTTTCTCATACCAGTCCATGGATTCCTCCGGTCGGCACACCACGATCATCTCCTGCTTTTCAAACTGATGAATGCGGTACACCCCCCGCTCTTCCAGCCCATGAGCCCCCTTTTCCTTCCGGAAACAAGGGCTGTAGCTGGTAAGGGTCTGGGGCAGCGCCGCTTCCGGCAGGATCTGGTCGATATAGCGACCTACCATGGAATGCTCGCTGGTGCCGATGAGATACAGGTCCTCACCCTCCACTTTATACATCATGGCGTCCATATCCGCCTGGCTCATCACCCCTTCCACCACATTTCCGTGGATCATAAAGGGGGGAATGCAATAGGTAAAGCCCTTATCGATCATAAAATCCCGGGCATAGGCGATCACCGCCTCATGGAGCCGGGCCACATCCCCCAGGAAGTAGTAAAAGCCGTTACCCGCCACCCGGCCGGCGGCGTCCATGTCAATGCCCCCCAGCCTTTCCATAATCTCCGTATGATACGGAATGGGGAAATTCGGCACCCGGGGCTCCCCGAAGCGCTCCCGCTCCACATTTTCCGAATCATCCCGGCCCAGGGGCACGGACGGGTCTATGATATTGGGAATCAGCAGCATGGCCTTATGCAGCCCCGCTTCCACCTCCCGCTCCCGGGCCGTGAGCTCGTCGATGCGGGCGCCGTCGGCAGAGACCTGGGCCTTGACCTCTTCGGCCTCTTCCTTCCGGCCCTGGCCCATCAGCTTGCCGATCTCCTTGGATAGCCGGTTCCGGGTGGCCCTGAGTTCCTCCACCTCCTGCTTAATGGACCGGTTTTCCTTGTCCAGCGCTATAACTTCATCCACAAAAGGCAGCTTTTGATCCTGGAATTTGTTGCGGATATTTTGTTTTACGATTTCCGGATTCTCCCGGATGAATTTGATGTCTAACATGATGTTGTCCTTTATGATTTATTATCTTTATCCTGTTGGCAGGCGGCAGATAGCCGTCCCTGCGCATACACCGCTGCCCCGCCTGAGAGGCATGCCGATAACCGCGAAAAATATCATACGGCAGTCCCGCAGGAAAGTCAAGTTGACAGCCGCCCCGATGCTGATTATACTTTTTTGTGAAACACTTGTAATACGCAGGAGCTCCCCATGAAAGCATTAATTGCCCTGTCCGGCGGTGTGGATTCCTCCGTGGCCGCTTACCTCATGCAGCAGGCCGGCTACAACTGCATCGGCTGCACTATGAAACTCTTTGAAAACCGGGACGCGGCAGTCAGCCCGGCCAAAAGCTGCTGCTCTCTGGAGGATGTGGAGGATGCCCGCCGGGTGGCCTTCCGCCTGGGCATGCGCTTTTATGTCTTCAATTTCACGGAGGATTTCCGGGAAAAAATCATTGGTCATTTCATAGAGGAATATCAGGCCGGCCGTACCCCCAACCCCTGTATCGACTGCAACCGCCTGATGAAATTCGGCAAGCTCTGGGAGCGGGCCCAAATCCTGGGTTATGAAAAAATCGTCACCGGCCACTATGCCCGGATTCATTTTGACGGGGAAAAATACCATCTTTTGCGGGGGCTGGATGCCTCCAAAGATCAGAGCTATGTGCTGTACGATATGACTCAGGAGCAGCTGGCCCATACCGCCTTTCCGCTGGGAGAAAAGACGAAGGAAGAGGTGCGGCGCATCGCCCGGGAGCAGGGCTTCCTCAATGCCGCCAAGCCCGACAGCCAGGATATTTGCTTTGTGCCGGAAGGAGACTACGCCGCGGTGATTGCCGCCCATACCGGAAGCGCTCCCGTCCCTGGAGATTTCGTGGACGAAGAAGGCCGGGTGCTGGGCCGCCACAAAGGCATCATCCATTATACCATCGGCCAGCGGAAAGGCCTGGGCCTTGCCCTGCCGGCCTCCCTCTTTGTCCTCCGCATTGATCCGGAGAAAAACCAGGTGGTGCTTGGCCCCTCCGAAAGATTGTTCCGAAAAGAGGTCCTGGTAAAGGACTTCCATTGGATCAGCGGCGCCGCCCCGGCAGGCCCCGTTTTTGGCCAGGCCAAGCTCCGTTACCGGCAAAAAGCAGCGCCGGTGAAAGCGCTGCCTCAGGAAAACGGCTCTGTCTTATTGAAATTTGACGACCCCCAACGGGCTCCCACCCCCGGCCAAAGCGCCGTGCTCTATAACGGCGAAGAAGTTTTAGGCGGCGGGATCATCATTTGATAACAAATCGCCCTTCCCCGCCCCCAACCGGGGGCGGATTTTTTTGGGGGCCCGCGGCCCTCGACAATACTTTTCGAGCGCCCCCACAATGCTCCTTTTCCCGCCCCCAACCGGGGGCGGATTTTGTTGGGGGGCCCGCGGCCCTCGACAATACTTTTCGAGCGAATAGCGAACGCGTCAGCGAGAAAAGTTTTCGTCGAGGGCCCCTAAGCCCCCCTTAAATCCTATTATTTTTCTTCCGGCAGCTCCGGTTCTTCCTCTTCCGTCCCGGAATCTCCCTTGCGAACCTTGGCAATGCCTGCCACTTTAACGCCCTTGCCGATTTTCATCAGCTTCACCCCGGAGGTAATCCTGCCCAGGCGGCTGATAGACTTGATGGCAATGCGGATCACAATCCCCGCATCCGTAATCACCATCAGCTCCTGCTCCCCGTGGACGGCCTTGGCCCCTACCACATCGCCGGTCTTATTATTGATCTTGTAGCATTTCACGCCCTTGCCGCCCCGGTTCTGCGGCGTAAACTCGCTCATATCCGTCCGCTTGCCCAGGCCCAGCTCCGAGACGATCAGCATATCCTCCCCCTGGCTGGCCAGCTGCATGGCCACCACTTCATCGCCCCGGTCCAGCTTCATGCCGATAACGCCCATGCTCACCCGGCCCATAGGACGCACATCCGTCTCATGGAAGCGGATGCACTGGCCCAGCTTGGTAATTAAGAGCACATCATCCCGGCCGTCGGTAATCTTCACCTCCATCAGCTCATCCCCCTCTTTCAGGTTGATGGCCGCCAGACCGTTGGAGCGCACATTCTGGTACTCCGTTACGGAAGTCTTCTTGGTCATGCCCCCCCGGGTCGCCATGAGGAAATACTTATCCTCCTCATAGGTCTTAATGGGGATCATGGCAGTGATTTTCTCCTCCGCCCCCAGCTGCAGCAGGTTCACAATGGCCGTGCCCCGGCTGGTGCGGGATGCCTCGGGAATATTGTAGCCCTTTAGGCGGTAAGTCTTTCCCTTGTTGGTGAAGAACATAATATAGTGGTGGGTGGTGGTCATGAAGAGCTCTTCGATATAATCCTCTTCTAAGGTCTTCATGCCCGTGACCCCCCGGCCCCCTCGGTTCTGGGCCTTGAAATTGGAGATGCTCATCCGCTTGATATATCCCAGGGAAGTCATGGCAATCACCGTAGGCTCATCCGGGATGGTATCCTCGTCCGAGATTTCTCCCCAATCCTGGCCGATTTGAGTGCGGCGATCGTCCCCGAACTTTTCGGCGGTAATCAAAAGCTCTTCCTTGATGACCCCCAGCAGCAGCTTTTCGTCTCCCAAAATAGCCTTCCATTCCGCGATCTTTTCCATCAGGTCCGCATACTCCGCTTCCAGCTTTTCCCGCTCCAGACCGGTTAAAGCCCGAAGCCGCATGTCCACTATGGCCTGGGCCTGCACATCCGTAAGGCCGAAACGGGCAATCAAACCTTCCTTGGCCAGCTGCACCGTCCGGGCTGCCCGGATGATACGGATCACCTCATCGATATTATCCAGGGCGATTAAGAGACCCTCGATAATATGGGCCCGCTCCTCCGCCTTGTTTAAATCATATTTGGTGCGGCGGGTCACCACCTCCTCCTGATGATCCAGGTAGGCATGAAGCACCTGCTCCAAATTCATCACCTTGGGCTGTCCCTTGTCCAGAGCCAGCATAATGACTCCGTAGGTGGTTAAAAGCTCCGTATGCTTATAAATCTGATTTAAGACCAGCCCCGGATTGGCGTCCCGGCGCAGCTCCACGCAGAGACGAACCCCTTCCTTGTTGGACTCGTTTCTGAGATCGGTAATGCCGTCGATTCTCTTTTCCTTCACCAGATCCGCAATATGCTCCAGAGCCTTTTCCGGACTGACCCCGTAGGGGGGCTCCGTAAAGATGATCCGGTGTTTGCCATTGGCTAAGGGCTCGATTTCCGACACCGCCTGGATGCGGATCCTGCCCCGGCCGGTGCGGTAAGCCTCTTCTATGCCCTGGCGGCCCAGAATCACGGCTCCCTTGGGGAAATCCGGCCCCTTGATAATCTCCATCAGCTCTTCTACCGTGGTATCCCGATCTTCCCGGACCCGGTTGTCGATCATCTTCACCACGCCGCCGACTACTTCCCTGAGGTTGTGAGGCGGAATATTGGTGGCCATACCCACGGCAATCCCCGTGCCCCCGTTCACCAAAAGGTTGGGAATCCGGGCGGGCAGCACGGAAGGCTCCCGTTCGGAACCGTCGAAGTTATCTTCAAAATCCACGGTATCTTTATTCAGATCCGCCACCATTTCCATGGAGATTTTGGACATGCGGGCCTCGGTATATCGGGCGGCGGCGGGGCCGTCCCCGTCAATGGAGCCGAAGTTGCCGTGGCCGTCCACTAAAGGATAGCGGGTGGACCAGGGCTGGGCCATATTCACCATGGACCCATAAATGGAAGAATCCCCGTGGGGGTGATATTTACCCATGGTATCACCCACGATACGGGCGCTCTTCCGGTGAGGCTTATCCGGCCCGTTGTTCAGCTCCGTCATGGAATAGAGGATACGCCGCTGCACCGGCTTTAAGCCGTCCCGCACATCCGGCAGGGCCCGGGCTACAATCACGCTCATGGCGTAATCGATATAAAACTCCTCCATGGTCTTTTTCAGATCCACCTCGTGGATCCGATCCGGATCGAAAATCGTATTGTCTATATTGTCGTTTTTCGTCTTTTTCGCCATAACTGCTCCTTACACGTCCAGATTCTTTACGAACTGGGCGTTCGCTTCGATAAACTCCCGGCGAGGCTCCACCTTGTCTCCCATGAGGATATTGAAGGTCATATCCACTAAGGAGGCGGAATCTTCACTGATGCAGACCTGCTTTAAGATCCGGCGGGCAGGATCCATGGTGGTCTCCCACAGCTGATCCTCGTCCATTTCTCCCAGGCCCTTATAACGCTGGATCCGGGCGCCTTCCACTCCCACTTCCGCCATGAGTTTCTTTTGCTCGTCTTCGCTGTAGGTGTACCAGATTTTCTTATTCTTTTCCACCTTGTAGAGGGGCGGATTGGCCAGATATACATGGCCCGCCCGGATCAGCTCCGGCATGAAGCGGTAGAGGAAGGTAAGCATCAAAGTGCCGATATGGGCCCCGTCCACGTCCGCGTCCGTCATGATGATGATCTTGTCATAGCGCAGCTTCTCAATATCGAAATTGTGCAGGATCCCGGTGCCGAAAGCGGTAATCATGGTTTTGATTTCGTTATTGGCATAGATTTTTTCTTCCCGGGCCTTTTCCACATTCAGGATCTTGCCCCTAAGCGGCAGGATGGCCTGATTTTCCCGGTTCCGGGCGTTCTTGGCGCTGCCCCCGGCGGAATCTCCCTCCACAACAAAGATCTCGCATACTTTGGGATCCTTTAAGGAGCAGTCCGCCAATTTCCCCGGCAGGCCGAAGGAATCCAGGGCATTGGCCCGGCGCACATTTTCCCGGGCCTTCCTGGCGCTTTCCCGGGCCTTCTGGGCCAAAAGAGCCTTCTCGCAAATAGCCTTGGCCACAGCGGGATTCTGCTCCAGGAAATAAACCAGCCGTTCTCCCACAATGGATTCCACGGCGGTGCGGGCCTCGGAATTTCCCAGCTTCTGCTTGGTCTGTCCTTCAAACTGGGGATCCTCAATCTTAATGGAAATAATGGCGGTCAGACCCTCCCGGATGTCATCCCCGGTGAGGTTAGCCATATTATCTTTTAAGAGTTTGTTCTTCCGGGCATAATCATTAAAGCACTTGGTGGTGGCATTTTTAAAGCCCGTCAAATGCATGCCCCCTTCCGGAGTGATGATATTGTTCACGAAGGACAGGGTATTTTCCGAGAAGCCGTCGTTGTGCTGGAAAGCCACCTCCACATAAACCCCGTTATAAGTCCCCTCAATATAAACCACTTTATCATAGAGGGCGTTGTTGTTTTTGTTCAGGAAAGTGACAAATTCCTGAATCCCGCCTTCGTAATGATAAGATTTTTCTTTGATTTCCTCTTCCCGCTTGTCCCGGATGGTAATGCGCAGAGCTTTGGTGAGGAAGGCCGTTTCCCGAAGGCGGGTCTTTAAGGTTTCAAAATTAAACTCCGTTGTCTCAAAAATCGTAGGATCCGGTTTAAAGGTAACGGAGGTTCCCGTATTGGACTTGCGGCAGGTGCCGATGGCCGTCAATTTGGTAGCCGTCTTGCCCCCGTTTTCATAGCGCTGCTTATGCACCACCCCGTCCTGGCGGATTTCCACTTCCAGCCATTCGGACAAAGCATTCACCACGGAAGCGCCTACCCCGTGGAGGCCGCCGGAAACCTTATAGCCCCCGCCGCCGAATTTGCCACCGGCATGCAGGATGGTAAAGACCACTTCCACCGCCGGAATGCCGGCCTTGGGATGGATTCCCACGGGAATGCCGCGGCCGTTGTCAATAACGGTTACCGAGCCGTCCTTATTCAGCTCCACCTGGATTTCCGTACAAAAACCCGCCAGAGCCTCGTCCACCGCATTGTCCACAATTTCGTAAACCAAATGGTGGAGCCCCCGCTCCGAAGTGGTGCCGATATACATGCCCGGGCGCTTCCGCACCGCCTCCAGACCCTCTAAAATCTGGATCTGATCCGCTGTATAATCCTGCAGACCCTCCTGCAGCTTTTCCATTTCACTCATGTATCTTCCTCCGTTAAGGTTCCTTTCGTCACTTTCCATTTTTTTTCCGCCTGTACCTGGCGCTTCACAAAATCGTCCAGACCGGTGCAGGTCAGAAAGGTTTGTATGCCGTTTAAGCTCCCCAGCAGCTTTTCCTGCCTTCCCTCATCCAATTCGGAAAGCACATCATCCAGCAACAGCACCGGCGGCTCTCCCAATTTTCGTTTTACCACTTCGATTTCTCCCAATTTCAGGGAAAGAGCCGTGGTTCGCTGCTGTCCCTGGGAGCCGTAGTTTTTAACGGAATTCCCGTTAATGCTGAATTCCAGCTCGTCCCGCTGGGGACCCTGGGAAGTGCTGCCCTGGGCAATATCCCTCTCCCGGGCGCCAAAGAGCTTTTCCTCCATTTTGCCCCGCTCCGTGCCGGGCACATAGCGGAGTCTTAATTCTTCCTTGCCGCCGCTTAATTCCTGATGGATCCGGCGGACGATTTCCTCCATTTCCTCCGTAAAGCTTTCCCGCTCCGCCATGATTTTTTCCCCGGCTGCCGCCAGTTTTTCATCATAAGCGTCCAAAAGCGGTAAATATTCCCTGCTTTCCCGCAGCATTTTCAGCAAAGCATTCCGCTGGGTCATGGTTTTCTTATATTCCACCAGATTCCAGGTATAGGCGCTGCTCAATTGACAAAGCTCTACATTCAGGAAACTGCGGCGCTCCACCGGGGAGCTTTTAATGATTTTCAAATCCTCCGGCGAGAAAAAAACCACATGGAGGTAGCCCGGCAGCTGGGCCATGCGCTTTAGGGGTACCTGATTGACGGAAACCTCCCGGTTTTTTTCCCGATTCAGATGAAAATCTATGCGGGTATCTATCCCTCCCTTTTCCACTACCAGCCGGATAGCCGCCTCTTTTTCCTCGAAGGCAATGATTTCCCTGTCCTTGGCTCCCCGGTGGGAGGTGCCGGTGGCGCAGAGATAAACAGCCTCCAGCAGGTTGGTCTTACCCTGGGCATTGTCCCCGTAAATGAGATTGATGCCAGGCGCCGGCTCCATTCGGAGGGAGGGATAAGAGCGGTATTGGTATAATTCTACGGATTTTACAAGCATTGGACCGTAACTTGCTTTCCGTGGTATTCAATCACATCGCCAGCCGCCAGTTTCCGGCCCCGGCGCAAATCAGTTTCTCCGTTTACCTTTACGGCGCCGGCCTGAATCACTTCCTTGGCTTCGGCTCCGTTTTCCACCAGGCCCGCCAGTTTTAAAGCCTGACCCAGTTTAATAAATTCGTCTCGAATGAAAATTTCCATTATCTTGTCACAAAATTCACCGGCAGAATCAGATAAATATAGGTTCCTTCCTCATCCCGCAGGAAGCCCGGCGCCCGGGAATTGGTTAAATACAGGTTCACTGTCTCATCCTCTATGGCCTTTAGGGCATCGATCAGAAAACGGGGATTAAAGCCGATCATCAAATCGCTTCCTTCCTTTACGGCCTCTATCCGCTCCGTCATAGAACCGATATTGGAATTGAGACTCAGCACAATTCCCTGGTCCTTGATATCCAGCACCACCGGCTTCTTATCGCTTTCCCTTACAAAGGTCATGGAACGGTCGATGGCCGCCAGGAAATCCTTCCGGTTCAGACTCAGCTTTGTTTCATAATTTTCCGAAATCATCTGGTCAATACGGAAATATTCCCCGTCGATCAGGCGGCTGACCAGAGTCGTATCTTCAAAGGAAAACAAAATATGATTCTTCCCCAGATAAATCTCCACATTTTTATCCATATCTCCGGAAATAATCCGGCTGATATCATTCAGACTCTTTCCGGGCACGATGACCGATTTATCTTCATAATACTCATTCAGCACGCAGTAGCGGATAGCAATCCGGTAGCCGTCCACCGCCACCACCCGGAGCACATTGTTTTTTATCTCGAACAATTCCCCGGTCATCATTTTGTTATTATCATTGGGCGCCGTGGAGAAAATTGTCTTTTCAATAATGCTCTTCAAACTCATCTGGGAAATCACAATGGGCGTTCCCTTATCCAGGGTGGGCATGCCGATGAAATCCTCCCCGTTTTTCCCGGGCATATTCTGGACACTGACCCCGGCGCTGATATTCACATTCAGACTGCTATCCACTTTGATATGAATCTCATCCTCCGGCATCTTCCGGATAATATCCGTGAAAATCTTGGAATCCAGGGCGATTTTTCCCTCTTCTATAATGGTGCCGCTTAACTGCGTTTTAATAGCCATTTCCATATCGTTGGCCATCAAACTGATTCTTCCGTTTCGGGCTTCCAGCAAAAAGCATTCCAGGATAGGCAGAGTCGTCCGGGTAGGCACCGCTTTTCCCGTGGCATTTAAGGCCTGGATCATTTGAGCTTTGGACAGGAAAATGTCTAACATGGTTTCTCCTTTTTATTATTACATAGTAATTATTATTATATAGGCGGTTGAAATGTGGAAAAGCCTCTTTCTCGTTTATTCTGCCTATGAAAAGCGGCAGGAATAAGTCTGTTAGGAGCCGGTGCATGGGCTGTGTAAAACAGGGGCTTTATGCACAGGGATTTTCCGGCTTGTTTTTTTGCTTTAATTTATCCCCAAAAAGCCGGATTTATCCACGGGATAAAGTGGATGAATCAAGGGTTCATCTTCTTTTGAAGCACCTCGATGGTGTTCTGCAGAGAAGAATCGCTGCCCAGCTGTTTTTCTATCTTCCGCTTGCCGTAAAGCACGGTGGAATGATCCCGTCCCCCTAAAAACAGGCCGATTTTGTCCAACGGGAAATCTGTCATTTTCTTGGCCAGATACATAAAAATCTGCCGGGGATATACAATCTCCGCATCTTTCTTTTTAGACAGAATGTCCGCAGAAGAAATGCCGAAATGATCCGATACCATATCCAATATAAAAGGAAGAGAAATTTCCTGAGGCGCATCGGGATTGATATGATCCTGCAAGGCTTCCTCTGCCAGTTCCAGATTAATGGGCCTGGCCTTTACCCGGGAAAAAGCCACGATTTTAGTCAGGGCGCCTTCCAGTTCCCGGATATTGGATTTGATATGGGTGGCAATGTAATTAATCACCTCGTTGTCAATATTATACCCTGCCATCTCCTCTTTTTTACGCAAAATGGCCATTCTGGTTTCGTAATCCGGCAGGCCGATGTCCACCGTAAGGCCTTGCTCGAAACGGGAACGAAGCCGCTCCTCCAGATCATCGATTTCCTTTGGCAGGCGGTCGCTGGAAATCACTATCTGCTTGCCGTTTTCCCGGAGGGAATTAAAGGTATGGAACAATTCGTCCTGGGTGCTTTCCTTCTTGTAAATGAACTGGATATCGTCCATCAGCAGCACATCCACATTCCGGTATTTTTCCCGGAAACGGGAAATGGATGACGTTGAATCCAAAGAGGTTACATAATCCGTCAAAAACTTTTCAAAGGTCACATACAGAACCCGGGCACCCGGATTATTACGCAGGATATGGTGGGCAATGGATTGCATTAAGTGGGTTTTACCCAAACCGGAGCCGCCATAAATATACAGGGGATTGTATTCTTCTCCGGGAAACTCCGCCACCGCTACAGAGGCGGCGTGCGCTACCATATTGCTTTGTCCCACCACAAAGGAATCAAAAGTATAATTGGCATTCAAATTCGCAATGCTGAAATCCGGCCGGGAGCTTTTTTTGGGAGGAGTTTCCTCTTCCCGGGAGTTGGAAATACGGATTTCGCAAACCATGCCGGTCAATTCCTCTATTACATAACGGAAAAAAGAGGCATAGCGTTTATGAATAAAGTCCGCAGAGGCCTTATCTCCGGGAAAATACAGATTCAAAATATTATGATCCAGGGAAACAGGCTCTAAGGGCGCAATCCAGGTACGGTAGCCCACATCGCTGAGCTCTTTGCCGTCCCTGACGCCCTCCAAAATGTTTTCCCAGTTTTGTTTAATCGTCTCTAACATACAGGTCCTTTTATCTGACTGTGTTCTTTACAGAATGTTACGGATTTAAAAAATAGTTATCCTCAAATATACTTATAAATAATGAGGTCATACGGAATTATCATAGCAAAAAGTGGATAATTTTACAAGTTTTTTATTAAAAAAACACAAAAAAGCCGGAAATAGGGGTCTCAAAAAGTGGAAAACTAAATCAACACAAAAAGAATATTCACATAATTATTCACAAAAACCGACGCTTATCCACATATTTTAAGGGATAAAATGACGCAAAATGGCGATTTTTAATATCTTATACACAATATCCACAAAAAATAAAGAACAACAGACCTTTGTGGATTCTTGATTAGTTATCCACAAAGATATCCACTTTTTACCGTTTTTAGTGGATAAAAACCCGGCAAATCCCTTGTGGGAGCTATAAATTTTGCTTGACGAACGGAAATCTTTTCCCTATAATACCAAATGCACTTTAAGCAAAGGAGGAAAAAGTCCCATGAAAATGACGTTCCAGCCCAAGCGGGTATCGGACAAGCGGGTCCATGGTTTCCGTGCCAGAATGAAGACCAAAAACGGCAGAAAAGTTCTTTCCGCCCGCAGAGCAAAAGGCAGAGCTAAGATTGCGTTTTAATCCCTTAGCGTCTTTAAAGAGCACGGAAGAATTTGCCAGGGTCTACCGCAAAGGCAGATCCTATGGCTCGAAGCTCCTGGTCCTGTATGTTTTGGAATCGGAAAAAGGACAGGAGGCTGGTCGTTTAGGCATATCGATCAGCAAGAAAGTGGGGGGCAGTGTGGAACGGCACCGCCTGCGCCGCCTGATGAAGGAGAGCTTCCGCCTCAGAAAATCGGAATGGGCCCCGGGAGATTATGTCATAGTGGCCCGCAAGGAAGCTGCCGGCAAGAGCTTTCAGGAGATAGACGCCTGTTTGCTTTATTTAGGTCAGAAATCGAACACTTGGAATGAGGGTGAGAAGGAATGAAACACCTGCTGATCAGACTCATACGCTTCTATCAGAAGCAGCTCTCGCCCTTAAAATCCTCCGGAACCTGTAAATATATTCCCACCTGTTCGGAGTATGCCGTCCAGGCCCTGGAAAGACACGGGGCCCTCAAGGGAAGTATGATGGCCGTCTGGAGGATTTTGCGTTGTAATCCTTTCTCGGAGGGGGGCCTGGACCCGGTCCCCGAAGTCTGGCCGGGAAAGAAGCATGATCCGGAGGAAAAATGAAATTCTTTCTATTAGCAGCGGCCTCCACAGCAGTGGATCCCAGCCGCAAGTTCTTTTACGAAGACTGGTTTTTCGTAAAACCTTTTATTTGGCTTTTCGGCCAGATTATGAGCGGCATTATGTGGCTTTTGGATCAGGTGGGCATTTATAATATTGCCCTCTGTATCGTCTTGTTTACCGTTGCCACCAAAATGCTGCTTCTGCCTTTTACCATCAAGCAGCAGAAAACTTCCCGTATGCAGGCCATTATTCAGCCGGAGCTGAATGCCCTGCAGAAAAAGTATGCCGGGAAAACCGATAATGTTTCCCGCCAGAAAATGTATGAAGAGCAGCAGGCCATTCAGCAAAAGTACGGAGTTTCCATGTTCTCCGGCTGTCTGCCCATGCTGCTGCAGATGCCCGTCCTCTTCGCTTTATATCCGGTGATTTACCGCATGAGCGAATATGTTCCCCATTACAATGAGCTCCAGAGCAGGCTTTCCGGCGAAACCTGGACCAATATGTGGCAGTTTCTGGGGATTAACCTCCAGGAGGCTCCCGGCTGGCGGCTGACCCTGGCCATCCTGATTCCCATCCTGGTGGCGGTGACCCAGTTCCTGCAGACGAAGCTCTTAATGAGCCGTCAGAGCCAGAATGCCGCTGCAGATTCCCCTATGAACGCCATGAAGACCATGAATTATGTGATGCCCCTCATGCTGGGCGTCATGGCGGTCTCTTTCCCGGCCTTTTTGGGCTGGTACTGGCTGATCCAGTCTCTGGTAATGGCGGTTCAGCAGCTGATTATCAATAAGCAGCTGGATAAGAAGAGCAACGAAGAACTGATCAAGGAAAATATTGAAAAGGCCAATAAAAAGCGGGCCAGAAAGGGTCTGCCTCCCATTTCCGAAAAGGCCAATATGTCCACCCGCCAGATTAGCAGCGCGGCAGCCCAGAAGCCATCCATGCCCACGGCCAAGAAAACGGATTATTCCGGTTTAAGCGCCGAGGAAAAGGAAGCCATGGTGAAGGAATCTACGGATTATTATGCCAAAAAGGCGGCGGCGCCGGGTTCTCTGGCGGCCAAGGCCAATATGGTGCGGGATTATAACGAAAGGAATAACAAAAAGTAAAGAAGGGTTGTTATGAAGCACGAATTATTCAACGGCAAAACCATCGATGATGCAATCAATAAAGCAATTGTGGAACTGCGGATTTCCAGCGATCAGCTGGAGTATGTGGTGGTAGATAAAGGCAGTACCGGGATTTTGGGCATCGGGAGCCGTCCGGCGGTAATCGAAGCCTGGGCCAAGGATTCCCTGGTGGGGACCGCCCGGGAGTTTCTGGACAATCTCTTCGAGACCATGAATATGGAAGTGGAGGTTGTGGGCAGCTACAACGAGGAAGAGCGGACCATGAACCTGGATCTTCAGGGAGATGATATGGGCATCCTCATCGGAAAACGGGGCCAGACCCTGGATTCCCTGCAGTATCTGACTTCCCTGGTGGTAAACAAAAATAGCCATGAATATATCCGGGTGAAGCTGGATATTGAAAATTACCGGGAGCGTCGGGAGGACAGCCTGGAAAATCTGGCCCGGAGCTGTGCCGCCAAGGTGAAAAAGACCAAGAAGCCCATTGTGCTGGAGCCTATGAATCCTTACGAGCGCCGGATTATCCATTCCTGCCTGCAGTCAGACCGGAATGTAATCACCTCCAGTGAGGGGGAGGAACCCTACCGCCATGTGGTGATTTCCTTAAAGCGCAGCAGTGGCAAGAAGTACGAAAAGAAGGATGAAGGGCTGGCCCCGGAAGAGGCTTAAGCAACGCGCAGGGGCGGCCGCAGGCCGCCCTTTTGCTTATCCGCCCGCCCGCAAATGCGGCGGCGGCGAAAACTTTTCTCACCCCGAAAAAGGGGTATCGAAAAGTATTGCCGCGCCGCTTGGCTGCAACCCCGTAGGGGCGATGGCCCAGGCCACCTTCTCTTGCACCTCCGGTGCAATTCACCTTGTTATCAATCGCCCGTCCGATAGCTGCAACCCCCGTAGGGGCGATTATCAATCGCCCTCCCGATATGAAATCTAACTGAAATGTAGTATGGAAGAATCATAGGTATCACCATGTCCCACAACGATATTATCGCCGCCATCTCCACCTCCCTCACCCCCGGGGGCATTGGTATTATCCGGGTCAGCGGGGAAGGTTCCCCGGCCCTCTGCGCCCCCCTGGTGCGAATCAAGGGCCTGTCTTTGGAGGAAGCGGAACCCAATCATTTGTATTACGGCAAAATCCATTCCGAGGGCCAGCTTCTGGATGAGGCTTTGATTACCCTCATGCGGGCCCCTCGCAGCTATACGGCAGAGGACACGGTGGAACTTCAATGTCACGGCGGCCCCCTGGTGCTGCAGCGCATATTGGAAGCGGTGCTCCAGGCCGGCGCCCGGCTGGCGGAGCCCGGGGAATTTACCAAACGGGCCTTCTTAAACGGCCGTCTGGACTTAAGCGAAGCGGAGGCGGTGATGGACCTCATCTCCGCTGGCACAGACCTGGCTAAACAAACGGCTCTCCGGCAGCTCCAGGGGCATCATTCCGCCAAAATCCGGGATATGCGGGGCCGATTGCTGGAAAAAAGCGCCTATATCGAAGCGGCCCTGGATGATCCGGAGCATTATTCCCTCCAGGATTACGGCAGGGAAGTGAAACCCGCCCTTATGACCATCCGAGAGGAGATCCGCGAGCTTCTCTTCTCTTCCGAGAATGGCCGCCTGCTGGCGGAGGGCATCGCCGTGGCCATTGTGGGCCGTCCCAATGTGGGAAAATCTTCCCTTTTGAATTATTTATTGGGCTTTGAGCGGGCCATCGTGACCCAGATTCCCGGCACCACCCGGGATACCATAGAGGAAAGCTGCCGGATCGGGGATTTGCTGCTCAGATTGGCGGATACGGCCGGCATCCGGGACAGCGAGGATGCGGTGGAGCGCATCGGGATAGAGCGTTCCCGGGAGGCCATCAAGGAGGCAGATCTGGTGCTGCTTCTGGCGGACGGCTCCCGGCCTTTGGAGGAGGAGGACGAGGCCCTGCGGGAGCTTTGCGTGGGAAAACCCGCTCTTCTGCTTCTCAACAAGGCGGATCTGGGATTGGCGGTATCTCCGGAAACGGAGGAAAAACGCCTGGATATCCCCTGCTTTGCCGTTTCTGCCCGGACCGGGGAAGGCCTGGACCGGGTGACGGAGCATATCCGGCAGATGTTCTGCCTGGAGGAAATCCGCCGGCAGCCGGTATTGGTGACGAATTTGCGGCATAAAGCGCTTCTTCGGGAAGCGGAGCAGGGCCTTGACCTTGTGCTGGATAGCATAGACAAACAAATGCCGGAGGATTTCTGGACCATCGATTTGATGGGGGCTTACCGGGCCCTGGGCCTGATCATAGGCGAAGAGGCAGGGGAAGACCTGATTAACGAAATCTTCGGCAAATTCTGCATGGGCAAATAAGATGAGTCTGAATCAAACAACAAAAACCGATGTGATCGTGGTGGGCGCCGGCCATGCGGGCTGCGAGGCGGCTCTGGCGGCGGCCCGGCTGGGAAAAGAGGTTATCCTGTTTACGGTAAGCGTGGACAGCATTGCCATGATGCCCTGCAATCCCAATATAGGCGGCAGCTCCAAGGGTCATTTGGTCCGGGAAGTGGACGCTTTGGGGGGCGAAATGGGCCGGAACATCGATAAGGCCTTTATTCAAAGCAAAATGCTGAACGAATCCAAGGGGCCGGCGGTGCATTCCCTAAGGGCCCAGGCGGACAAGCGGGCCTACTCCCAATATATGCGGGAAACCCTTGAAAATACGCCGAATCTGTACATCCGCCAGGCGGAAATTGCCAAAATCCTGGTGGAGGATGGCGCAGTAAAAGGAGTGGAAAGCGTCAGCGGCTGGCAGTTTCTGGCACCGGCGGTGATTCTGTGTACCGGAACATACCTGAAAGCCCGCTGTCTCCACGGGGAGGTCAGCGAAGAAACGGGACCTAACGGATTAAAGCGGGCGGAATATCTTTCCGACTCTCTGCGGGAGGCGGGGCTGAGGCTTCTGCGCTTTAAAACCGGCACGCCGGCCCGCGTGGACGGCCGCACGGTGGATTTCTCAAAAATGGAGGAACAAAAAGGGGATGATCCCATCACGCCCTTTTCCTTCACCAACACGGCGGAATCCCTTAAACGGCCTCAGATTTCCTGCTGGCTGACCTATACCAATGAGGAAACCCATGCGGTAATCCGGGATAATATAGACCGGAGCCCCCTCTTCTCCGGGGCAATCACGGAAAGCGGGCCCCGTTACTGTCCTTCCATAGAGGATAAAGTGGTCAAGTTCCCGGATAAGGACCGGCATCAGCTTTTTTTGGAGCCGGAGGGGCTTTATACCCATGAAATGTACATTTCAGGCATGTCCTCTTCCTTGCCGGAGGATGTACAGGAGGCTATGATTCATACGGTGCCGGGACTGGAAAAGGCCCGCATCGTCCGCAGCGCCTATGCCATCATGTATGATCTGATCGATGCCACTCAGCTGAAACACACCCTGGAATGCAAGAGCATCAGGGGGCTTTTCAGCGCCGGCCAAAGCAACGGATCCTCCGGATATGAGGAGGCGGCGGCTCAGGGGTTGATAGCCGGCATCAATGCGGCCCGGCTGATTGACGGGGCGGAGCCTTTCGTGCTCAGCCGCTCCGAGGCCTATATCGGGGTCCTTATTGATGATTTGGTAACCAAAGAGAATCAGGAACCCTACCGGATGATGACATCCCGGGCAGAGTATCGGCTGCTGCTGCGGCAGGACAATGCGGACTTGCGACTTACCCCCCGGGGGTATTCTGTCGGATTGATCGATGCAGAGAGGTATCAGCGTTTTAGCTTGAAACAGCAGCAAATCCGGCAGGAGGTAGAGCGGGTAAAGAAGTTGGTGATCCCTCCTTCTGAAGAGGTCCAGGCCTTGCTGGAGCAATATCATTCCACGCCTCTGAAAACGGGCTGTCCCTTGTCTGAATTGGTAAAACGCCCGGAGTTGGATTATGAGAGCCTCTCTCCTATCGACCCGGAACGGCCGATGCTGCCTGGGGATGTGCAGGAACAGGTGAACATCAGTTTGAAATACGAAGGATATATCGCCAGACAGGAACAGCAGGTGGAGCACTTTGCCAGACTGGAGAAGCGGCGGATCCCGGCGAATGTGGATTATGCTGCCGTCAGCAGTCTCCGCCTGGAAGCGCGGCAGAAGCTGGAACGGATCCGTCCGGAAACCTTGGGCCAGGCCTCCCGTATCTCCGGGGTGAATCCCGCGGATATAGCCGTCTTGCAGGTCTATTTGGAAAAACATAAACACACTGAACCATAAAAGGCCTTATATGTTTCACGTGAAACACCATCATAATACTTCCAAATGTTTCACGTGAAACATTCAGCTAGATGGCATCTGACACTTCCTGAGTTTTCACTGAGCGTTTCATGATCGGGCCCTGAGCTTGTCGAAGGGCCTGTCGAAGGTTGTCGAAGGGCGGCCCGCAGTTCTCCCGTCAAAAACTTTCGTAATTCTCCTCTCCAACCGAATGTTTCTCTTTACGAATCCACCATATACATGTATAATAGACCATGTTTCACGTGAAACATGAGGAGTAAAATGCAAAACAAACAAGATAATTTGATCAAAACCTTCCAAAATGCAGGAATTTCCTTATCTTTGGCTCAGGCGGATGCTTTCCTGCAGTATGCTTTGCTATTGGAAGAATGGAATCAGAAAATCAATTTAACCGCTATTACGGATTTTCAGGAGGTGGTCCATAAGCATTTTTTGGACAGCGTATATCCCTTCACCTTATTGAAAGCGGATACGGATATTACCTTACTTGATGTGGGTTCCGGAGCCGGTTTTCCGGGAATTCCGCTGAAAATCCTATTCCCGAAGCTGCAAATATCGCTCTTAGACTCCCTCAATAAGCGTATCCGCTTCTTAAATGAGGTGATTGGGCAGCTTCATTTGACCAATATAAGGGCCATACACGGTAGAGCCGAGGATTTTGCCAAACAAATGGATTATCGGGAACAATTTGACATGGTGACCGCCCGTGCCGTGGCTCCTATGCGGATTTTGGCGGAATATTGCCTCCCCTTTGTGCGGCTTGGCGGCTATTTTTGGGCTTATAAAGCCGAAAATGTAGCTGAAGAAGTGAAATTGGCCGAAAAGGCCATTTCAATACTAGGCGGTGTAGGGCCGGAGTCCTTGCATTATACCTTACCGGAATCGGAAGCAGGCAGGTCCTTGATTCAATACCAAAAAATCGCTCTTTCCCCGGCATCTTACCCCCGTAAGGCCGGAACGATAGCAAAAAAGCCCTTGTGAGGGACAAAAAGGAGTATTATGGGACGCATTATAGCAGTTGCCAACCAGAAAGGCGGCGTAGGAAAAACCACCACAGTGATAAATCTGTCCGCTGCCTTGGCAGAAAACGGCAAAAAAGTCCTTGTGATTGATATGGATCCCCAGGGAAACACTTCCAGCGGACTCGGAATCAACAAGGATAGCCTTGAAAATACCATTTATCAGCTTCTATTGGGAGATTGCGAAATTCAGGATTGTATATATCCTGTGGGATATAAACACTTAAAAATCCTTCCTTCCCGAGTAGAGCTGGCTGGCGCAGAAGTGGAACTAATTGGAACGCAAAACAGCCAGTTCATTTTGAAGAACGCGCTGGAAAGCCTGCAATACCAATATGATTTTATCTTAATTGACTGTCCGCCTTCCCTGAATCTGCTTACCATCAATGCCATGGCGGCGGCCCATACGGTGCTGGTACCGATTCAGTGCGAGTTTTATGCCTTGGAAGGTCTTTCCCAGTTGATGTACACGGTGGGCTTGGTGCAGAAAAGCCTGAATCCGGCCCTAAAAATTGACGGGGTGGTCTTTACCATGTATGATGTGCGGAATAATTTGTCCGGAGAAGTGGTGGAGAATGTTAAGGAGAACTTTAAGGAACACATTTACCGCACCCTGATTCCTCGGAATGTGCGCCTGGCCGAGGCGCCCAGTTACGGAAAACCCATTACCGTATATGACAGTAAATCCGCCGGCGCAGACAGTTATCGGAAACTGGCCCGGGAAGTGATGAAAAATAAAGTGGAAGGCATAGGTTAAAAGAAAGGAGCGCAGATGGCAAGGAAAAATGCACTGGGACGAGGCCTGGGAGCCCTGATTCCCGGATTTGAAGAAGAAAAAGTGGATAAACCCCAGGAAAATTTGACGAAGCCTCAAAAGTTATCCACAAAAAAGGCGGAACCTGTGGATAACTCCGTGGATAACACGAACAAAGTTTTGCTTTTGCCCCTGTCCAAGGTGGAGCCCCGGGAGGATCAGCCCCGAATGGTTTTTGATGAGAAAGCCCTGGAGGAGCTGGCAGAATCCATTAAACAACAGGGGGTACTCCAGCCTATCATAGTAGTCCAGCGGGATAAGCATTACGAAATCGTAATGGGAGAGAGGCGCTGGCGGGCTGCCAAACTGGCAGGATTGACCAAAATTCCTGCCATCGTGCGGGAGTACCAGGAGCAGGAGCTGCTGGAAGTTGCCCTGATCGAGAATATTCAACGGGAAAACTTAAATCCCATTGAAGAGGCTCAGGCTTATCAGCATTTAATTGATAATTTGGGCATCCGCCAGGAAGATGTAGCCCGGCGGGTGGCCAAGAGCCGGACCGCCGTGACCAACAGCCTGCGGCTTTTGAAGTTGGAGGAGCGGGTGCAGGCCCTGATTATGGAAGGGCGTCTCAGTGAGGGCCATGGGCGCAGTTTGCTATCGCTAACTGACAGGGCGCAGCAGTTCCCTCTGGCGGAGGAAATCATAAGCCGCCAGCTAAGCGTGCGGGAAACGGAGCGGCTGGTAAAGAAGATGAATGAAGGCCCGGCGCCGAAACCCCTTAAAAAACCCCTCTTGCGGGACGGCCGGGACATTGCTTATGACGAACTGGTGCTTTCTTTAAGGAAATCTCTGGGAACCAAGGTGGATATCCGCCGCACCGGCGCCAATAAGGGGCAGATTGTCATAGATTATTATTCTCTGGAAGACTTGGAACAGCTTCTGGACAGACTGAAATAGGAGAGGGAGCATGGGCAGTAAACTTTTTGAAAAATGGGGCATTGATCCCGGTCTGGTGGTCCTGGTGCTGCTGGTTCTGGTTTTGGTGCTGGTGGGGCTGGTGATATATTATGCCTTCCGGGCCCAGCGGCTCTCCCGCAGTTATGAACAGTTTATGCGGGGCAAAAGGGGGGCGGATCTGGAGAGTACGATGCTGGAGCTCTCCGCCAAGCTGGACCGGATGCAGAACCAGGAAATGGCCACCAAGGATATGCTGCGGGTCATTAACCGGAAGCAGGTAAACTCCTACCAGAAGATCGGCATCAAAAAATACAACGCCTTTGAAGGCATGGGGGGCATGGCCAGCTTTGCTTTGGCCCTTTTGGATTGGGAAAACAACGGCATTATCCTGAATGTGGTCCACAGCCGCAGCAGCTGCTACAGCTACTTGAAGGAAATCACGGAGGGTGAATGCGAGGTGGCGCTGGGAGCGGAGGAAAAGGCCGCCCTGATGCAGGCCACCCGGAAAAAGGATCGTTTTTACGATAAGGATGAGGAGATTTTGGAGGAATCATGAGCCAAAATAATGAAACAGCACAGCACAAAAGGGGCTTTATGCAAACCCCCGCTTTCATGAGAATGAAGAAGATTCTGGCCCTTCTTCTGGCCGCCGCCACCCTGGTTTTAATCGGCATCACCCTGATTCGCCTGGGTAAGGTGCCCGGGGTAACGGAAAGCATTCCAATGCACTTTGTCCGGGTCACGGAAGCAGGGGAAGAGGAGTACGAGGACGAAACCATCTGTCCGGTGGAATATGAATCCGAGGACGGCGAATACACCTGTCTGGTTAATTACTCTTTTGAGGAGTGGGAGGAGCTGCCTTCCGGCCACGAGATAGAGGGCTGGGTGTATTTGCTGGAAGACGGCCGCTATACGGCCTTTGACCATGAAGCCGCAGAGCCGGAGATTGCCGCAGCGGTGCGGGACTTAAATGCGGATGCCAACCGGCGGCAGCTGAGTATCGCCCTGGCTTTGGGCCTCATGGCCATCAGTTTCTTTTTGATGGTGCGCTGGGGCCGTTTCTTCAGTGATTACGAGCAGATCTGGTTCCTGTCCATCATGGTTCTGGCGGGCGTTATCTCAATTATAGTGCCGGAAGAGGATATAAACGGTGTCAAAGGCATTTATATAATGGCCCTGTATCTGGCGGATACCTTCCTGAATATCCTCTGCGAGCTGCTGATCGCCAAGCAGAGCAAGTGGAACTTCATCGTCTCTGTGTTTGTGGAGATCACGGAAATCGTCATCTGCATTGTGCTGGCTTACCGTTTTGCTACTTTGGCCACGACGTTGTTCTTCTGGCTGCCTATTGATATCATCAGTTTTATCAACTGGCACAAACATCCGGACCGGCAGGAAGAGGAGCTGACCAAGGTGCGCAAGCTATCCGGTGCCACCCGGGTGCTGATCCTGCTGGCGGTGGCCATCTGGACGGTGGTGGTGGGCTATTTCCTCTCCGGACTCAATATCCGGACGGATCTCTTCGGGGGCAATGCCACCCTGGAGACCATCGTCATATACTTCGATGCCTGCGCCTCGGCCATCGGCATTGTGAACGGGGTGCTGATTTTCCTGCGCTATCAGGAGCAATGGTTTGCCTGGATCGCCTGCTCCCTGCTGGAAGCGGTGATTAATATCCTCTCCGGCCAGTATGTGTTGCTGGTGTTAAAGGCGGGGTACCTCACCAATTCCACCTATGGCTATATCAAGTGGCACAAATATATTCACAGCCACGAGAAGGAAGAGGAAAAACTGCTGTCGCTGTAGAGGTGCCAGGAGGGGTCCCCTTGGCGCACTTTTACGGAACAGGGCTCTTGTCTGCGACAAATAAGGCAGAGAAGACTTTGTAAGAGGGAGGCGCTTATGAAAAAAGTGATATCCTGTATGCCTATGATTCTTTTGGCCGTTTTGCTTTCCGCCTGCGGAGGAGGGGAAGCATCCCCGGATCTCTTTGGAAGGGTCAGCGAGAGGGCCATGGAGCAAGGCTCCCTGCAATTGACGGTTTTAGAGACTGGAACGGATATGTCCGGAGCCGGCTGCTCCGGCTGGAGCGGCTGGAAATTCGGGAATTATGCGTCGATTGTGAAAGAGCTGAAAAGGGTAAAGGCCAGACCGGCGGAGGATTTCACCGCAGAGAAAATGACATTTCCTCTTTATGAGATCAGCTTGCCCCAGGAGGATGGGTTTGACTTGTTTCTTTGCTGGACAAACGGTTATTTAATTGACCAGCAGGGGAAGGCTTACCGCTTTGATTATGATTTTGCCAAACTGGCCCAGGGGGAGTGGTCCCATAAAAGCGGGAAAGAGGGCCTGAATGTATTTATCGGCCGCTATCTGACGGAGCTGGAGGGCCGGTGGATCTTTGACCGCCTGCCGCAGAAGGAGGAGACCTCTGGGCCGGAGGGGATAAAAATGGAGATCCTGTCTGTTGAGCAGGGAATCGTCAGTGTTGAAATCCGTAATGAGAGCAGCCGGGATTGGATGTATGGGAAGTATTATCATCTGGAAGTGACGGATGGAAAAAACTGGTATTATGCCCCTTATTTTCCCCGGCGGCCCCTGGCATTTGAAGACATCGGCCTGATATTGCCGGCCGGGGAAAGTACCCGGAGGAGCTACTCGCTGGAACCTTGGATGCCGCTGCCCACGGGGCGCTACCGTGTAGTGGCAGGGGGCGGACCCCACGAGCTAAGTGCGGAGTTTGATATGCCCTAAAGGCGCCGGGAGCGTAGAAAACTGCACCGGAAGACCCTCCGGTGCGTTACGGCCGCAGCCGGCCTTCGTAATAATGTTTGCGGCAGAGGGGGGTGTAGGCGTCATTAGCGCCCAGCACAATGGTTTCTCCCTCCCGCACCAGGGTATCTCCCACATAGCGGGCGTTGAAGCGGGCTTTTTTGCCGCACCAGCAGATGGTAGGGATTTCTTCGATTTCATCCGCCAGCTCCAACAGCCGTTTGGAGCCCTCGAAAAGCAGGCTGCGGAAATCGGACTTTAAGCCGTAGCAGATGACGGGAATCTTGTATTCATCCACCACTTTCACAAAGTCCTCCACCTGGGCAGCGGTCAAAAACTGGGCTTCATCCACGATGATGCAGTCCGGTTTTTCTTTTCCGGTGAAGAAGGCTTCCTCCCGGGCCAGCAGTTCCTCTGCCGTAAGGCAGGGGGCTTCCAGCCCCATGCGGGAATGCACCACCAGATCCCCGTCCCGTTTGTCCAGGGCGGGCTTGCACAGCAGGGCTTTTTTCCCCCGCTCCAGATAATTATATTGCACCATTAGAGCGTTGGCGCTTTTACTGGCGCCCATGGCGCCGTAGCGGAAATATAATTTGGCCATAAGGGTCTCCGTTTTGCGTTGAAAGATGGCTATATTATACAACCGCAGAAGGGAAATGGCAATCGGAGTATCTTGCAATCTGCCAGGGCATTTGATACAATCGGGGCAGCGAAAAAAGGAGGTCGCATATGGGCGACATTTTGATGATCGGGATTGCCGGGGGATCCGGCAGCGGAAAAACTACCCTGACCAAAAATCTGGTAAATCATTTCGGCGATCAGATTGCCGTGGTGCATCACGACAATTATTACTATTCCCACCATGATATGACTTATGAAGAGCGCTGCCTGCTGAATTATGACTGTCCGGAGGCCTTTGAAAACCGGCTGATGATTGAGCAGCTGGGGCTCTTAAAGCAGGGGCGTAGCGTGGAATGCCCCGTGTATGATTATGCCATCCATGACCGGGTGGAGGAAACCAAAACGGTGCGGCCCAAGCCCATTATCATTGTGGAAGGTATCCTGATTTTTGCGGAGCAGGAGATTCTGGATCTGCTGGATATCAAGATTTTCGTGGATACGGATGCGGACATCCGCCTGGCCAGACGGATCAGACGGGATATCCGGGACCGGGGCCGCACGGTGGAAAGCGTCATCGACCAATGGCGGACCACGGTGAAACCCATGTACGAGACTTATGTGGAGCCTACCCGGAAGAAGGCGGATATCATTGTTCCCGAGGGGGGCAAAAATGCGGTGGCCCTGGAAATGATTCTGGGCCGGATTGAAAAACAGCTGAAATAAGAGGAGAAATAAATGAAGAAAACAGTGCTTATGGTTCTTGCCCTTAGTCTGCTGCTGGCCCTTTGCGCCTGCGGCGCCAAGGAGGACGGCCCCACTGCCGCCGCCGGCACCTTCGAAAAGGTGCGGCATGCGGAAATCACCATTAAGAGATACGGCACCATTAAGCTGGAGCTGGATGAGGGCACGGCCCCCATTTCCGTGGCCAATTTCATTAAACTGGCCCAGGCGGGCTTTTACGACGGCCTTAGCTTTCACCGGATTATGGACGGCTTTATGATCCAGGGCGGCGCTCCCAATGCCTCCAGCACCATCAAGCCGGAGACGATTAAAGGGGAATTTGAGGCCAACGGCGTGAAGAATCCCATAAAGCATGTGGCCGGCATTATCTCCATGGCCCGGGCTAACAATCCGGACTCCGGCAGCTCCCAGTTTTTCATTACGGTGGCGGACTCGCCCCATCTGAACGGCAATTATGCCGCCTTCGGCCGGGTCACTGAAGGGCTGGCCATTGCCCAGAAGATTGCCAAGGATGCTAAGCCCATCGATAATAACGGCACCATCCTTCCGGAGCAGCAGCCGGTGATCGAAAAGATCGTCATTACGGATTAAGAAGGGGCGGGAAGCGAAGATGTTAGTGCCTATTTTACTTTTCTTGGCCGGTTTTGTGCTTTTGATCAAAGGCGGCGACTGGTTTGTGGACGGGGCGGTGGGCATTGCCCATCGCTTTAAATTGCCGGAGCTGTTGATCGGCGCCACAGTGGTTTCCATTGGTACCACCCTGCCGGAGGTAATGGTGTCCGCCCAGGCGGCTTTTCAGGGCAATGCCGGCATATCCTACGGCAATGCCATCGGCTCCATTATCTGCAACACGGCCCTGATTGCGGCTTTGACCATAGCCATAAGGCCCGGCCCCGTGAATAAAAAATCTTTAAGGACCCCGGTCATCGCCTTCTTTTTGGCGGCGGCCATTTATGTGGGCATTGCTTATACCAGCGGCCGCTTTGCTCGCTGGCAGGGGCTCATGTTCCTGGGCATCTTTATCGCCTACATGCTGCTGACGGTGTGGCAGATGAAGAAAAATCCGGAGGCGGCGGACACGGAAGCGGAAGAGGAAGCGGCGGAAACGCCCCGGCCCCTGTGGCTGGAGCTGGGGATGCTGGCGGTGGGGGCGGCAGCCATTGCCTTCGGCGCCAACTTGCTGGTAAATAACGGCACCAAAATTGCCCAGGCCCTGGGGGTGCCGGACAGTGTTATCGGCCTCACCATGGTGGCTCTGGGGACCAGCCTGCCGGAGCTGGTTACCGCCATTACCAGTCTGGCTAAGGGCCACGGCGCCCTGTCCCTGGGGAATGTAATCGGCGCCAATTTGTTTAATATCGTCCTGGTTTCCGGGGCGGCCATCAGCATTTCTCCCTTTGCCATTCCAGCGGAAAAGACCATAGGAGGAGAGAATGCCTCTCTGCTGGTGGATATTCCGGTGATGCTGGGGGTAATGGCTGTTTTGTGTCTGCCCTCCCTAATCAAGGGGAAACTCTTCCGCTGGCAGGGCATCCTGCTGCTGGGGGTTTATCTGGGATTTATGATTTTCCAGTTTGTGTTGTAAACCATGAGAGACTATAAAAGCATACGGGGGCTGAACCCCAAAAAGAGCGTGCCCAGACATATCGGCCAGTACTGTGCGGCTCTGGACACGGCGGAAACGGAACTGAAACGGCAAAAGGAGGCGGTAAGGGACGGTCTGGGGGCCTTCCTTGCCTCTTTGTTATGGGAAGACAGAATCCCCTTTGAGGCCCGGAATCTGACAGTTTCGGATATGATTTACGGGGGGCTGCCGGCGGGCGGCGGACGGCCGGCCCGGGAGCCGGTTTTTGAAGAGGCGGAAAAGGTGCTGCGGGACTGCTGGAATGCGGTGCTGGGAGAGATTTGCGGCAAGGCCTTTGCTTACGGATACCGGGCGGGATTTAACCGGCCGGGAGAGCTGGAGGCCCGGCTGCTGCAGGATATCAAAATGCCCCTGACGGCGCCCCTGGAGGTAATCTTTCCGGCGGATCTGTGGGAGCTTTCCCTAAAGGATCTGAAGGATCGGTACCAGGAAACGGCGGCTCTGGTGAGGGCGGAGCAGGCACGCTACCGAAAGGATTATGAAGCCGCCCGGCAGCGGATGGAAGAGGAACTCCGGGAGCGGGCCGCTGCCATCCCCTATGAAGGAGAGCCGGGGCATTACTATACCTCGGATAAAACGGAGGAATTGGCGGAGCTGAAAAGCCGCTATACCACGGAAGAAATCAAGCTGCTGCGCCATGCGGGTCTCATCCGGTTTTCCGGAGGCTTAAAGAAAAAATACTGGCTGGATACCCGGCCGAAGCTGGATAAAAAGGCGTACCGCACCGGCTATATGGCGCCCTACCGCTGCGGGGTAAGCCGGGAGGCGTGGAAGGCTTTGGCGGAATCTTACGAGGAGCTGGCCCGGCAGGACAGGGAAGCGGCCCTGCAGGAAGCCCGGGAGCGGAACAAGGAAAAGAATCAGCGGCGCAAGCGCAATGCCGCCATTCGGACCGCCATCGTTAACTCCATTCCGGAGAATTATATCGATTTCTTCCCTCTGGCCCGGGCCATGGAGCGGCATTTCGTGCTGCATATCGGGCCCACCAATTCCGGGAAGACTCATGACGCCATGGAGGCATTAAAGGAGGCGGAAAACGGCATTTATCTGGGGCCTTTGCGGCTTCTGGCATTCGAGCAATACGAGGCCTTAAACGGGGCCGGCTATCCCTGCTCCCTGGTGACGGGGGAAGAGCGGCTGGAGGAGGAAGGGGCCATGTTCCAGGCCTCCACTATCGAAATGCTGAACACCCAGCGGGAGTATGAGGTGGCGGTGATTGACGAGGCCCAGATGATTGGTGATCCGGACCGGGGAGGCGCCTGGACCCGGGCGGTTTTGGGGATCTGCGCCAGGGAAATCCATGTCTGCGCCGCCCCTATCGCCAAAAATCTGCTGATCCGCCTGATCAAGGACTGCGGGGATTCTTATACGGTGGTGCCTCATCACCGGATGACTCCCCTGAAGGTAGAACGGGAGGAGTTTTCCCTGGACGAGGATGTGAGCCGGGGGGATGCTCTGATTGTGTTTTCCCGGAAAAGCGTTCACGGGGTGGCGTCTTATTTGCAGCAAAAGGGCTTGCGCTGCAGTGTGGTTTACGGGGCCCTGCCCTATGATGTGCGGCGGGAGCAGGCCCGGCTCTTTGCGGAGGGAGATACGGACACGGTGGTGGCCACGGATGCCATCGGCATGGGGATGAATCTGCCCATCCGCCGGGTGATTTTCCTGGAGCAGGACAAATTTGACGGATACGAGCGGCGGCCTTTGAAAACCGAGGAAATCAAGCAAATTGCCGGCCGGGCGGGGCGCTACGGCATATACCCCATGGGCCTGGTGAATACGCCGGAGGAAAAGTACCGGATCCGAGAGGCCTTGGAAGGCCGCAGCGAAGCGGTGAAAACGGCGGTGATTGCTTTTCCGGAGTCCCTGCTGGGGGTGGATGCCAGCCTGACGGAGATCATAGAGCGCTGGATTCAGATAGAAATCAAGCCCGGCTACACCCGGGCGGACCCCTACCGGATGCTGAGGCTTTGCCGCATGATCCAGGATCTTTCGGAGGATAAGCGCTTCCTGTATGATTGTATCAGCATGACCTTTGATGAAGAGGATGAGGAGCTGCTTTCCATTTGGCGGCAGATGTGCGCCCGGGAGGCGGCCGGCCATAGCTTCCCAGTGGAGGGGGCCCTGCCGGAGGAGCGGATCATCCGCCTTTCCGACAATATGAACGAGCTGGAGGAGAGCTTCAGGCTCTGCGATCTTTTGTACGGCTATTGCGAAAAGTTCGGGCACACGGAGTTTCGGGAGGAGATTATGGACCGGAAGAATCTGATTTCCGAACAAATGAGTTCCATTCTGGCCCGACAGTCTTTAAGCGGGAAGAAGTGCCCGGGCTGCGGCCGGGGCATGCCCTGGAATTATCCTTACCGTTTGTGCGAAAATTGCTTCCGCCGGCAAAGACAAGGCCGGTGGAGAGGAAAAGGAGGCATCTTATGAACAAACTTGCCGCATTTTTGCGGGATTACAGCTTTGCCAGCTTTTTTATTCCTTTTGGCATCATTATGGCGGTGTTTGGCATCCTCTCTTTCGGATCCGTCCAGAGAACCAAAAATTTCCCTCAAACGGAGGGCACGGTCTCCCGCATGGAACTGTTTGAGGAGGGCTACAGCGACCGGAACGGATACCACGAGGCCACCTATATCATTTATGTGAAATATATTTTGGACGGCAAGGAGTATGAAGGAGATTACGGGATTTTCCCGGAAATGAAAATCGGGGAGACGGTAAAGCTGGCCTATAATCCCGCGGATCCCACGGATATCACCCAACCCCACGGCATCCTGCTGCCTATTGCCTTGACGGCCGGCGGCGCGGCAGTTCTGGCAGGGGGCATTGTCAGTATCATCAGGACCAGAAACAAACGGAGGGCTCTGAAAGCTCAGGAGGAGGATTGGATTTATGGAGAACAGTAGCACTTATTTTCTGCATCCCAGCGGAAGCTTTACCAAACCCAGCTTTATGATGGAAGATGAGATGGGGAACCCTGTTTATGAAGGCAATATGACCAAGCAGAGTCTGCTGGGGGCCACCACCTTCGAATTCATTAACCACAAGACGGGCCGCAGCCAGGAACATAAGGTAGGGCACACCATCACCCAGGAAACCCATGGCGGCTTCAGACCCAGCATTTTGGACGTGCTGTCTGTCAAGTCCCATTTTAAGTTTGACGGCGTGAAGATCTGGGATTATCTGCATGAGCAGGGCATCCGCATTGATTCCCACATCGCCACGGACAAGCTGGGCATGAAGTATGAGGTGAGTCTGAAGGGGCAGCCTATGGCGCTGATTGCCACCGCCCCGGCCAAGGGGGGCAAGGGGATTTTCACCACCGGCGTCACCTATCATGTGACCACGGAGGACGAAAACCTGGATCTGGCCTTTCTCACCGCCTTCGCCATAGCCCGGACGGAGCAGGCGTTTTACAATTAATCTGGGCCGGGGACGGCTTTGGGACAGGGGGACGGTTCTTTCCGTCCCCCTGTCCCAAAGCCGTCCCCCTGTCCCTATTCCTGTATCAGGCACTCTTCCAGGGCTGCCCAATCCAGGGGGCTTTTCAGCAGGTAGCAATCCACAAAGTATGAGGGCACGGAATAATGGCTAATCACCAGGGCCTCCTCTGTCAAATCGGCACGGCAGTCGGGGAGAAGAAAAGCAATGGATCTGCCATTTGTCCACGTATCCCGCCTTGCCGATGCCACATGCTCCAATTCCAGATTATTGATAATGGCCTGAAGCGCCGGGATATCCCATTTCTGCCCCAGGCTGTATTTTGAATCGGAAACAAACTGGATATTTCCTCTCTCTTTCAGCAAAGAGGCGTAGTTTCCCCGGGCATCGTTGATGGAAACAAGGCCTACGCAAAGGGTGCAGCCAAAGACGCAGGCCATTAGAAGCCAGGTGCCCTTGGCCCGGCGCCGCCGCTCCACCACCCCTTTCAGGCGGTAGCGCAGGGTGCTGGCAGCGGCGGAAAGGCAGGTGGTGCAGCCCTGAGAAGGGGCGGCATTGTCCAGCAGGAGCGCCGCATAGGCCCGGCAGCTGGGGGCATCCATGTTTTCCGTAACGATTTCGTCGCAGCTAAGCTCCAGATCCTCCGCCGCTTTTTTCGTGGCAATCCATACCAGAGGATTAAACCAGCCAAAGGCTCTGCATAGGCAAAGGAAGACTTTGGTATCCAGATCACTGCGCTGCAGATGATGCAGCTCGTGCCGGAAAATCATAGACAGTTCCTCCGGCGTATAGGCGCGGTCCGGCAGCACCAGGCAGCGCCTTTGGGGAATCCATCCCATGGAAAAAGGGGCCGGCACATCCGCTCGGAGAAGCGGCACCGCATCCTGATATTCCAACTCTGTCCGTTCCTTTTCATAAAGAGCCAAAACATCCTCGTCCGATTCCGGACGAGCCTTGCGCCGCACCCTTTTGGAAAAAAGAAGGTTGCTCAGCAGGTAGTAGCCGCCCACCAAAACAAAGCCTATGCCCCAAATCATAAAAATGACGGACAGGGTGCTGCGGGGCACCAAAATGCTCAGGCGGGGGAAAGGAATAGCAGGCAGAAACAGATGCAGCGAAGGCATCAGAAAAGCCGGGACAAGCCACAGCGTGGCGCAGACTCTGGCGCTGAAGTGCTTTCTGAAAAAGGGCATAGATACCAAAAGGAAGAGGTAGTAAACACTCAAAACCAGCAGGCCCTGGCCCAGCAAGGAGGCAAAACGAATCAGCCCCTCCGGCAGCCCGAACTGCAGAGCGAAAATGATGAGCCATATCAGCAGAATCCAAATAATGCTGCTGGGAGGCACATAAACATGGGTTTCTTTTCCCCCTTCTTCTTCGCCCGGGGGGGTCTTCCTGTGTTCCAAACGCCAGCTGCGGTGAAAACGATAGCCTATGCCGCCGGATAAAATAAGCGCTACCAGCGCGATTGGCCAAATCATAATCGTCCCTCCTCCAGCATTTTCCGCAGAATCTCGATCTCCTCCCGGCTGATGCCGCTATCACAGAGAGAAACGGCCATGGCAGAGAGGGAGCCTCCGTAAAGCCTGTCCAAAAAGCGGCGGCTTTCCGTGGCCAGATAGTCCTTTTGGGAAATCAGCGGGGTATAAAGGTTCGTGCGGCCCCGGCGCTGAACCTGCAGGAAGCCCCGCTCGCAGAGCCGGGTCAGGAAGGTGAGAATGGTGCTGGGGGCCAGATGCTTCCGCCCCGCCAGCATTTCTTCTATTTGGCTGCGGGAAACCGGCGGCCGGCACTGCCAGATCTTCTGCATGATTTCCAATTCTCCGTCCGGGAGGGGGGAAGGCTGTTTCATAGGAGTTCTCGCTTTCTACAATTGTAGTGATTTATATTCTACAAGCGTAGAAGGATTTTGTCAAGGGGTTAAAAGTCAATTATGCACCAAGGGACCTGTCCCCCTGGTGCATAATCGGCGGTACTCCTTTGTGGTGGAAATACAGTTCTTTTTAGTTTTTGTTTTTCGCTTTGAAGTAGGCCTGCACTCCGGCAAAGACGGTAGCAGCCGCATAAATAATCAGTGTAGGCAGTTTAAGCAAGGAGTCCGGGAAAGGTTCTTTGCTAATCAGGCAGTAAATCCACCAGATCAGCACGGCGGCGATCAGGGTGCCCAGGGCATTGACAATGCCATAGAGAACAGGTTTTTGTTTCAGATTTTTCATAACATGATACCTCCCAAAAACACATGACAGAGGACGGGGTTCTGGCCCCGTCCGTCTGAAAACTTGTGATTTGATTATACTGCTGCCGGGCTTTATTCGCAATAGTTTGTTTGTGAACTATGGATGAAAGAGCGCCGGCTGGCCGGGAGGCTTTAGCTTATGGGATCCAGCAGGACCGCCAGGGCCAGCAAGGCGGCGCCAAGGAGCAGGATGCCGCCCCAAAGCAGGGCGGATTTTTTCAGCCATTTCCCGTAGCTCATGCCGATCATGGACAAGCTGATCCACAGCACCGGGGAGGTGGGGAAAAACAAATTGGTATAGCCGTCCCCGAAGAGATAAATCAACACCAGCAGGGGTTTGGACAGGGGGACCGTCAGACAGGAAAGAATCCCCATCACAAAGATGGCTTTGGCGGTGGAGGAAGAGATAAAAAACTCCAGCACCAGGATGATGCCCAGCAGGATATAGGCGATAATCAGGCGGCTGCTGCCGGCCACGGCGCCGTTAATTCCCTGGGCAATGGTAGCCAGCACATGCCCTTCCGTCAGGATATATTTGACGGAGGAGGCCAGCAGAATAAAGAGAATAGCGGGCAGGGCAGAAAGAACCCCCTGCCCGAAGCTTTTTAGGGCGGGGCCCAGGCGGTAGCCGGAAAACAGTCCGAACATCAGGATCCCCAGCAGATATACCCCTGCCACCGCCGGCACCGTATAGTCCCGCAGCGCATCGCTTACGGAAAAGAGTATGGTGACCGCAAAGGCTGAAAGCAGCAGTCCGAGGGTGCAGGCCGTCAGGCGCCTGCCGCCCGTATCTGGCGGGAGCTCCGTCAGCCCTCTTCGTCTTTCTTCATCTGCCTCGAAGGTGGGAGAGCGCCGGGGATCTTCCTCGATCCGCTTCAAATGCCGCAGCAGAAAGGCCGCATTCAGACCGAACATCAGGACAAAAACCAGGCAGCGGAAGAGAATGCCCCCGGTGACCGGGCTGCCCATGAGCCGGGAGGCCAGCACCACGGTAAAAGGATTGGTGATGCCGGCGGCAAAGCCCAGGCAGGCGGAGCCAATGCTGACCTGAAATCCGGTAAAGCCGTCGTAGCCCACCCTCAGACAAAGCATCAGCACCAGCGGCACCATGGGCAGCGTTTCCTCAAAGAGACCGAAAAAGGAGCCGAAAACCATGAAAATCAGGGCCAGGGCCAGCACCAGCAGGCGGCGGTTTTTCCCCAGCCGCACGGCTAAACGCTGCACCAGAAGGCTGATGCCCCGGGAGTTTGTAAGTACCTGAAAGCTGCCGGAGACCACCAGCAGAAAGAGGGAAAGCATGATTAAGGGCAGACCGTCTTCGCTGCCCAGAATTAAAACCGGCGCCAGCAGGCCCTTCCACAGGGGGATACCGGAAAGATCCGGGCGGCTGAGATACGTGCTGTAGTCCGCCGCCCCGTCCTTTACGGCGAATTCCCCACGGGGAATCAGGTAAGTTAGCAGAACGGACAGGCCGATCAGCGCCAGCAGCACCAGGCACACGCTGATAAAAGTGGCTTTTGAGATATCAATGACTTTATTATTCTTCAAAATACGCCTCACAGTACAGATCCGCCAGGAGTCCCCAGCGGGCGCACTGCTCCCGCTGGGTATCCGGGTAGAAATAGTATAAATCCCCTTGATAATAGGTCTCAAATTCCTGGCCGCAGGAGAAGGGCAGGGCCTTTAACTGCTCCGGGGAATACTGAAAGCGGATCTCCTCGCCCCCTGCGGTACCGGCGAAGGAAAAGCCTTCGGGAGACAGGAAAGCCTCGCCTTCTCCTTTGTCTTCTGTCTCTCCCCGGAAGCGGCGCACCCGGACCTTAGAGGAAAGGGAGGGGCGTTCCGCTTCTTCAAATTTCCGGACGGCCCGGTAAAGATCCGCCACATCTTCCCAGCCCGCCGGGTTTTCCTCCAGACGGTAATGATCGTCAAAGCGAAGGGACAGGGAGCAGCGGCGGCAGGAAAGCGCATTTCCGGCTGTCTCCATGGCGTAAAGCGCGCCGCAGGCGGGACAGCGGTAAATCAGATTCTGCAGGCCCAGGGCCTTCCCGCCCTTGGGCCAGACCAGGCTCTTCTCGTAAGTCCGGGCGGCCTCGTCCGCCGCAATGCCTGCCCGGATGCGGGCATTCACCTCCCGGGAGGTCATTTTTTTCAATTCCTCCGGCGGGATGATATCCTTCACTTCAATCCGAACCGTTTGCCGCCTAAAGTCCCGGCGCCATTTCGGCTTGTTGTAATAGGCGCCGGAAAAATGCAGAATCACCAGGGGAACCTTCAGCAGGCGGGCAAAGCCCCCGGAGGAGGGATGAATCGGGTAGGGCTCCCCATCTGCGGAGAGACGCCCCTCCGGCGCCAGATACAAAGACCAGCCCCCTTGCACAGTCTGGCGGGCTTTGCGGATCATGCCCACATCGTTCACAAACATCTTTTTGGGAATGACGCCGGCGGAACTTAAGAGTTTCTTGGAAAGCCCCCGGCGCATATAGTATTCGTTGGCAATGGGAACGATGCGGCGGGGCCAGAGCAGACAGGCGATCTGCATGTAATCCACCGGCGTGGGATGATTGCTGACAAAAAGAGCCGGGCCCTCCGGCAGGGTAAAGCCGCCCGTTTCAAAGCGGGTCCGCACCAAAAAGGGCAGGAGCAGCCTGGTGCTGCGCTCCAGCACATCATAATAGGGGCTGTCCGGCGTCCCGGCAAGCTGCTTGTCAAACAGGCGGATCAGAAAGGGTTTCAGATTATTTTCCATAGGTCTTCAGAATCATGCTTACGAATCCCGTTAAGGCAAAGAGGGCCAGCACATTGGGCAGCACGATCAGCTGATTGAACAAATCCAGAAGATCCCAGACCAGGCCGCTGCCGCTGATGCTGCCCAGAAAAACAAAGGACAGAGCCAGGATTTGGTAGAGGACAATGCTTTTATCTCCAAACAGGTAGCAGCTGTTGATTTTGCCGAAGAGATTCCAGCCCAATATGGTGGAAAAAGCAAAGAAAAACAGGCAAATGGCCACAAAGATGGGACCGAAGCTTTCCCCGAAGGCGGTGCTGAAGGCAGTCTGGCAAAGATTGGTGCTGCTGATGCCTTCCGGAATGCGGCCCTCCGCCAGGGGGCCCCCCGGGGTATACAGGGTGGTGATAATAACAAGAGCATTTAAGGTCAGCACCACAAAGGTGTCGATAAACACGCCGATGATAGCCACCGTTCCCTGCTGGTGGGGATTATCCACCATGGCCTGGGCGTGGGCGTGGGGGGTTGTGCCCATACCAGCTTCGTTGGAAAAGAGGCCCCGCTTGGCCCCCTGGGACAAAGCGGTTTTGAGGGCGGCCCCGAAGGACCCGCCGATAATGGCCTGGGGGGAAAAGGCATATTTGAAAATGAGTCCGATGGCCGTGGGCAGTTTGGTAATATTCATCAGCAATACCGCCAGGGCCCCCAGCAGAAAAATACCGGCCATAACAGGCACGAATGTTTCCATGACTCCGGCCAGGCGCCGGGTGCCGCCCATAACAATCAGGCCGCAGAGAAGCATCAGCAGGATTCCGACGGCCCAGGGGGGCACACCAAAGGCAGACTGAATGGTTTCCGCGATGGAGTTGGCCTGTACCATGGCGCCGAGGAAACCCATGGCAATGACGCCGGCAGCGGCAAAAAAACCCGCCAGAAGCTTGCCGGCTTTTCCCTTAAAAGCAGCCATGATGTAATAAACCGGTCCCCCCAGAATATCACCTTTGGCACTTTTGACCCGGGTTTTCTGCGCCAGAACCGCTTCGGCGTAAATGGTGGCCATGCCGAGGAAAGCGATGATCCACATCCAGAAAATGGCGCCGGGCCCGCCGGTCAGAATGGCTCCGGAGGCGCCCACAATATTGCCGGTGCCCACCTGGGCCGCTATGGCGGTAGCCAGGGCCTGAAAGGAGCTCATACCGCCCTCATGTTTCTCCTTCTTTCCGGAGAAACCGCTGAAAAAGCGCTTCATTCCTTCCTTAAAAAAACGGACCTGAACAAACCGGGTTTTAAAGCTGAACCACAGTCCGGCACCCAAAAGCAGAAACAGCAGAACATAATCAGACAGTTGCTGATTCAAAGTGGTGATGATGCGATGAATAGCTTCCAAGGGTAAATCCTCTCAAAGGGTACTTCTTCCCTATCTTTTTACCACATATTCCGCAAAAAGGATAGGGGATATTGGGACAGGGGGACGGTTCTTTCCGTCCCATTTTTGAATGTGGTGGGGTGCATCGGAAGATTGCAGCGACCCGGCGCTCGGGTTCAAACCCTCCCGCACAAAAATAGGAGCCGAATAGCTCCCTTTTTGTGCGGAGAAGGAGGGATTTTCGCGGCTTCGCCGCCCCCTCCATCGTCAGCTGCAAACCTTCCCTCATCGGTCGGTTTGCAGGACGATGTCACCAAAACCGCCTCGCTTTTTCTGCCGCAGGCAGCGCTTCGGCGGTTTTGCCCCCCACCGGTACCCGGCGCTCGGGTTCAAACCCTCCCGCACAAAAATAGGAGCCGAATAGCTCCTTTTTTGTGCGGAGAAGGAGGGATTTGAACAAGGTCTCCGCGCAAAAACTATTGTGACACAAGGAGGTTTGGCGGTACTCATTCATTTGTGCACGCTTTGTGCACACCCCTTTTGAAGAGGATTTTTTTTCATTTTGCACTCCGATTTTGGAGCTTAAATTAGGCCTTGTTGCTTAATAAACGGGCTACCCATGAGAGCAGCCCATCAACCTCCACTTTAGGGGGAACGAATCCCCCACGGTAGGACTCACCGCTCTTACAACTGTCACTTCGGCGGCAAACCACCCAGTAGGCCTCACTGCTTTTACGACTGCCACTTCGATGACGAATCATCCAGTAGGCCTCACTGCTTATCTACAATATACACGCAGCGGGGGAATAATCAAGCGGTATTATCAGTCATCCTTTTGGTCACCCTTTTGGACATCCTTTTGGACATTTTGTCCATTTGGATTGCTTAGCCGTTCTGTTAATAATCCCCGTTCGTTTACAGTCACCTTTTACAGTCACCCTATCAGTCACCTTTACAGTCACCCTATCGGAGGAAAAAGGCAGTAGCTTTCAGCATCGTTTCAAAGAATCCGCCAATAACCTTTTCGATCGGAGCCGACCCGTTCAATAATGCGTTTTTCCTTGAAATCACCAAGGATATGGGCTATCAGTCTTTCGACTGACATGCATCTTTTCTGCCAGCTGAAGCATCGTATAACCGGGATCTTCGGCTAAAAGATCAAGGAGCGCCTGTTTGTTATCAATCACCTTTACAGTCACCCTATCAGTCACCCCCTACACCGGTTTTCCGGTTCTTATCTGATAACCTATCTGATAACTTATCTGATAAGCGTTCTGATAACCTGGAACCTCTTTATTTGATTGTGATGTATTTCTGCAACCTACTATTTGGCTTTTCGGGTATTGTCATAGCAATGCGTCCCTGTTCCAAGAGGGGTTGAAGGTGTTTTCTTACGGATTTCTTTTCTTTATAACCCAGATATGATGCTATGTCCGTGATTCCTCTCGGTTCATTACAATACTCCAAAATACGCATCGCCGTAGAGGTTTTTTCCGCTCCCACAGAGGTTGCGACTGGGGTATTTTTCCCCGCGACTGGGGTATTTTTCCCTGCGACTGGGGTATTTTTTCCCGTGACTGGGGTATTTTTTTCCGTAACTGGGGTATTATTTTCCGTAACTTGTGCAATTTCACCCGCGACTGGTGCATTGACCCCGTCGCTTATCCGTTCAAACGGAATCGTCACCTTAATGTTGTTTTCCGCCAAACGGAAAGCCTCCCGGCCGTAAACATCCACGATTGCCGGAACGCCCCGCCCGGTTTGTTCACTGATATGCAGCTGAAGGATGATCTTGGCCAGCTTCTCATTCACCGGCACGGATTCCCCGGCGAAGAAGCCATCCAGGGTCTGTTTGGGCGGCAGTGTTCCCCTGGAAAGGATCTCGATCCGATCCTGAAAAACCGTAAAGGCCGGTGCCCCTTCCAGCCAATGATTATGCACAAAGGCATTGAGCACCGCTTCGCGATAGGCATCCTGGTCAAAAAGCATGACTTCCTTCCGCTCCACGACACGGTTCCGCTCGTCAGCCTGCGGAACATTCAAGACTTCCCCATAGCGCAGAATTCCGTCCAGAGAATAAAGCAGACAATCGTTGCCAAACTCCCTGACCGCGTACATGGGGGAAGCTTTTGTCTTTCCGGTAAACAAGCCGAAACGGATAGGGATCTGGCTGTTATCCGAAAGCAGCTGCGCCATGACATTATACTTGCCATCTGCTGTCAGCAGATTCAGATTTTTCTTGAAGGTCCTCTTGTTCAATGTGATTCCCCTGGATCCATAGTAAGCAAAGAGCTTATTGAAGCTCAGGTCCTGATATTCGGAGGCAGTCTTTTCAAGCGTAGGAATCTCGCCCCGAAGGGCCATAAACAATTGGGCTTCCCGTTCCGGATAATCTGCGAGATTTACTTTGCTGGAGCCGATACGGTAATAGCGGCTTCTATCAAAGGCGGTGGGGACATTTTTAGCCGCCGGGATAATTAGAACCACCACACGCTCGCCCCGAAGCGTAAGATCTCGGAATTTGAAATCCAAATCCGGCTTGATTTGTCTGGCCAGGTAATGCTCCAGCGGTTCGTTCTTGACATCCTGATGGTAGTCAAAACTGGTTCCCACAACTTGGTGCGCATCGTCAGTGATTCCCCAAACAAAGTATGCAAAGGGCTGGCCGACCATGGCAGCCACATTGGACATCCCGGAAATGTATTCCCCGAGTTGATGCGGAACAAACCAGTTTTCCTTGAACTCAAACCAGTCTTCCTCATAATTGCGGGAAAGTAAATCTTCTAAAACTTCACGCAGAGAATTGTTCGTATTGTCATAGTTATCAGTTTTTTTCAACCGGCTCATATTTGCCTCCTGAGAATCTGTTTACCCCGTAGCTTCTGGATCTGACATAGAGGTCAGAACCAACTGGCTGGTTTTATATTCTGCTTTATTATATTCCATCGAATAGTAATATGTATTCCCATAGATATCCGAAACAAATAGTTTCATTTCCTGAAGCTTCTCCTTTTTGTCCGCCATCACGATTTCGATGTTTATAAGAGTATTCTTATCTACCATACTCATCTCCCCGGTAATGGGGAAATAGGTCACTTCACCTGATTGTATTTTTTTGAATATTATTATGCCACAATCTGCGCTTTTGAATACCCCTGTAAGTTTACCATTGCTTCTGGATTCGACCTTTCCCGATTCTGTAAACATAAGCTGTGCAGTTGGTTCAGTTGCATTTCCGCTGAAAAAGCCTTGATTCATCAACAACGGTTTTGCATTCATTTTGAGGGAACGACGATATTCCTCTTGGTTTAGTTTTTTTTCGTGGCGAATTGCAATACGGACCCCCCATAATGTTAACAGTCCACCAAGTAAAGCAGACAATAATGGGACAATCACAGATGTTATGATTTCTTTACCGTTCACAACAATTCCTCAAAAAAGAACTAATAATCGCCATCTCCGTATTTCACTTCCTCAGCTGCACAATGATTATTCACAAATCTATAATGACTTGTAGTACCTCTCAATCATAGCAGCCATTCGTTTGCGTCTTTCGACAAGGAACCCCTCGTAATCATTAGCATCCATACTAACCACATTTTCCGGGATCGCATTTTCGGCAAGATTCAGCATCAAATCATTCTCATCGGTAATGTTTCCAATTTGTACTTGCTTAGTCATACATTGATCCAGTATCACTCCGAAGTATTCGCAAGGAGCGTCGTCACTGATTGCTTTATTCACCTGGGTGTCCAAATAGGTATAATTGGCAACCTGATTATACTTGGATTTATAGTCTATTCCGTTCTTCTTGAGATATGCTTTCGGGAAAATATGATGGACATCTCCGGATATGGAAATCAGATCCGATATCATAGATCCCTTCATGAGCATAGAACTGCTCTTCAAAAAATCTTGTGCAGCAAGAAAAGTATTAAATGCGGGACTGTTAACGGAGGTGGTTTCCAAGTTTTGGGGAAGGGTCACACTCCAAAAAGTCTCAGGCAGAACAGAGGCTTCCGTTTCGGTTGCATATTGAATAAAGCCCTTTTCTTCGATGCTTCGAATATCCCTGCTCATGACAGATTCCGGAGAGCCCACATATCTTCCTGTAAGTGTTGAAAGCACGAACCATTTTTGAACCAGCCTCTTTATCTGCCCCTGTTGAATACTTGGATCATCATGTAATTTCAAGTATAAGGTGTAAACAAAATCCAATGTCATTCGAGAATTCAGCAGTTTGCTTGACTTGAAGCCTGCCCCCTTAATAGCTAAAACAAACTGTTCAAAATTGTATTCGTTGATAAAACTCAGGATTCCAGCCTTCAGTTTCTGATATGAATCCTCAACAATTTCATCTTTGTACTCTCGGGTAAGGAAATCACGGCCTGACAAAAGACTGACTAGATCTGCCAGTCGGCCTCGGCTAAAGCTGTACATAAAGGCAACACGAAGCATATCCCCGTAGTCCGGATCATAAATATCTTCATAATTCCTGGCTAACCATTTTATCTTTGGTGCAAACTCTGTTTTCTCAAACTCAGTATCCTTAATCATTTGCGGATAAAAATCCGGTTTTACAGCCAAATGGCAGAAGTAGTCAACAACCTTGCGCAGTGTATTGCCTCCATGGACAGTATCGGCAGCCATTTTGGACATAACGAAATCAGACTGGCTCAAGGAGGTTCCCTTTGAATTGATTCGGATAAAAATCTCTGTGACTTCGTCGATATCAAGAGAATGATCCAATTCTATGACACCTATTTGTCGATTAGCAATTCCCTTCAGTTTTAGAATAATCTCTGACAATTCATCAATATCGACCCCTTCGTTTTCCTGAACATAGTTATTTGCAAAAGCAATCTGCTTGAAATCGTTCTTGAAAACATCGGCAATGTCCGGAATCCATTTTTTGTCCTTCAAGCGAGACGCATCCTGTACCGCAAACCTTTTGGTGGGATCCTCGGCCAGAGGATTAAAGGCAATTTTGATTCTGCCTTTATTGAAGTCCTCATCCAAAACCTCTATGCCGGATATGGCCGCCATCAGCGCTGTTATTCTTTGCTGGCCATCAATCAGGACATGCTTCCCGTTTGACATCGTTCCCTCTTTTGTCTGAACATCCGGATTCTTCCATGTGATAATGTATCCGGTGGGATAGCCATTATAGAGAGAATCAATCAAATCTCTCACCTGGCTTCTCTTCCATACAAAGGGGCGCTGAATTTCCGGGATAACAAACTGTTTTGCCTCAATAAGCCCCAAAACAGCACTGACCGAGTATTGCATTAAAGTGAATTTTTCGCCAATCATTGCAAGCCCTTATCCTTCCATATTTCCAAAAGTCATATCTTCTGCCACCATCCTTTGGTCTGGCTGAACCTTAGGATAGAGAGCGGCATCTTCCTTCTGCTTCTGGCCCAGATGAGCTCTCAGTTCTGCAAAGCTGGCCAGGGCACTCTGCAGATTTTCTATTATATCATCCGCCAGCACATCGGGGGCAGGCAGATTGTCCAAATCGGCAAGGGACTTGTCTTTGACCCAGAATATATCCAGACTGGTTTTGTCTCTTGCCAGAATCTCTGCCACATCGAACTTGCGCCAGCGGCCGTCGGGATTATCCTCGCTCCATGTTTCAGTGCGCTCATGGCGGTTTTCCGGATGGTAGCAGGCAATGAAATCCTCCAAATCGGAATACTGTAAGGGATTCTGTTTTAAGGTGAAATGGATATTGGTGCGGAAGTCGTAGATCCACACATGTTTCGTTTGTATTTCTGCACTGGCGGGCCGCTTATCAAAGAAAATAACATTTGCCTTAACGCCCTGTTTATAAAAGATACCGGTTGGCAGGCGGAGGATCGTATGGAGATCACAGGTGGCAAGCAACTTTTTACGGATAACTTCTCCGGCGCCGCCCTCAAAGAGCACATTGTCCGGCACCACCACCGCTGCCTTGCCGCTGGCTTTCAGGAGGGTGTTGATATGCTGTATAAAATTGAACTGCTTGTTGCTGCTGGTGGTCCAGAAATCCTGCCGGTTATAAACCAAATCTTCTTCCTCCTGCTCGCCTTCCTCATTGGTGAAGGTAAGGGAAGATTTTTTACCAAAGGGCGGGTTGGTCAGAACATAATCCACCCGGTAACCCGGATCGGTAAGTAGCGAATCCCCACGGGCAACGGGAACATTGCCGTAAATGTCGCCGATGTTATGCAGATATAGATTCATCAGGCAGAGCTTAAAGGTTGAGGGCACCAGCTCGTTGCCAAAAAAGGTCTTGTTTTTCAGAAACTCCTTCTGCTCCCGGTCCAGGGCATAGTTGGCAGGGTCAGTCAGAAAGGATTGTGCTGCCAGAAAAAAGCCGCCACTGCCACAGCAGGGATCTGCAATGGTTTTCATGGGCTCCGGACGCACGCAAGTCACCATGGCCTGAATCAAGGGACGGGGCGTGAAATACTGGCCCGCCCCGGACTTCACATCTTCCGCATTTTTCTGGAGCAAACCCTCGTAAATCTCGCCCTTCACATCGGAGGACATGGATACCCACTTTTCCCTATCGATCATTTGGACAATTCGGAACAAAATCGCCGCATTGGAGACCTTATTGATGGCACCCTTGAAAATCTGGCCCAAGATGCCTCCCTGCTCGCCCAACTTTTCCAAGGTCTTTTTATATTGTTCTTCCAGATCAGCACCGGTGAGGGTATTCATGTCCGACCAGCCGTAACCAGCGGGGATACCGGTTTCACGCTTATAGGGCGGCTTGGCATATTCATCAGACATCTTTAGGAAGATGAGATAGGTCAGCTGCTCCAAATAATCGCCATAGGATACGCCGTCGTCCCGTAAAGGGTCACACATACCCCAGACTTTGGATATAATGGATGAAGCATTGTTTTCTGCCATTATTTGTTTTCCTCCTCATCTATAAGCAATTCCGGTTCCATCACTTGGAAAGTATCTATTGAAATGTTTTGGCTAAATGGATGCACAGAGCAATTAAACTCTAATTTCTGACTATACATATTACCAGCGATATCCGAGAATCTCAAAATCAAATCTCCTTTGTGTGAGTATAAAGCTTCTGTTTCTTCTGCCATAATCGTGATATTTAACGGGTGTGAATGATTACTACAAAGCACAGTCATCTTAAGTGGTTGATGAATAAGATGACTATCGGTGCACCAATCAGCTTGCATATTACAGGCCATTCCCATGCCTATGTTTTTCAACGTAAGGCCAAATGACACCCAAGCCAACTTGTCATCTTGGTACCGGTCCTTAACAATTAACCTGACCTGCATGTCGGGAAATGGAAGTTGCGTTCCTTTAGGATAAACAGTCTCCCCAATTGTAGCTGAAATATAAGGCAGAACGCTTAACCTTTGAGATTCTTTGAATTGCCGTTTTGATTCTTCTAATTGCTTTTCGGCTGCAATTGCGGATTTTCTATTGGAACGCCAAATATACACAGTGGCAATCACATATACCAGCGTTATAATGACCATCAACCAATCTGTAATCATCGGCATATCACAGCCTCCCTTCAAAGGCGTCTTTCAAAATGCTTTGCCGCATGGCTTCCGCCTGTTGCAAGGCGGTATTCACTGTCTGCTCAATGCTGTCACAGACAGAAAGACGATTATCAATATACGCTATGGCTTGTCGTGCGATTGCGTCCGATACGACAGGGACGGAAGTATCACGTATATCATCCAAACCGAGCCCAAGTTTTCCTCCGCCGCGTTTGTTCTTTAACAAGTCCTTCTGCCCCCACTCACTACGCAAATACCAGGCCATGAATTCTCCCTGTGACGGATTATTGAAACGTACCATAGCGATGTGCTGATTAATATATGCCTCTTCTATATCCTCTGGGATAAGTGCAATACTACCAAGATCAGCAGTAATAGAAACAAGCACATCACCGTTCAATAAACGACTGCGTTTTCCCTCTGCTTTATCTGGCAATTTGACATATTGAACACTATCGTTTTTTAGTTGAATCCCATCACGAGTCAGGTCTGTTATTCGAATGAATCGTGCACCATTGTCAGAATAGTACTGCGCCCACCCACGAGACCCACTCGTCACAAGTGAGCTCATTTCACGAATCCGCTTCTTGATTGTCAAGTTAGAAAACGCCTCTTTAAGCACCGCCTGCCGATATACCGCAAGCTGGGCTTTTGTCTTTTTCAATGTTTCCACCCCGGCGTCAAGCTGGGAGAACATCTCCTCGATCCGGGCAACAATGCGTTCCTGCTCTGGGAGAGACGGGACAGGCATATAGATTTTGAGCAAATCGCCTTTCGCAAGGCTCGGTCTTCCGGTAGATTTATCCAAGGGCATGAAATTGAAATGGACGCAAAAATAGTACAAATACCTGGGATTAATGTCCTCACCGGGCACAATACCAAAAGCAGTATCTATGTTCCAGAATGGTTCATTTACAAAGATAGGGCGATTGATTGTGCCCTTTCTACCAACAATGGTTGTTCCGGCTTCACACAAATAATCATTTGCATAACCCATTAAGCCACCGCTTCCATAAATAGGATACTTCCCATTAGGATCCACAACTGCACTCTGATTCTTACCACTGATAATATGTAATACGTCTTTCCATTGTTTTAGTTCCATATCACGCCACCAGTTCCACATTCATTTCCTGCAGGATCGCCTCATACTGGCTCCCGAACACATCGTAAAACCGCCCCAGTCCCCCTTTCCGGTCAAAGGGGCTAAGATCCAGATCATCTGGCTCTATGCTGAGGGAGGTGGCGATATGGTCCTTGATTAAACGCAGCCATTCCATCTGCTCATCCGTGAAATGCACCGCCCCGGCGTTCCGGCGCAGGGTCCATTGCATGAAGTTATAATTCACCCGGTCCGCAAAGGGGGTGAGATTGTCGGCATATCCCATCTCGAAACGAATAATGGAAATGAGGTCCGTTAGCTGGGCCACAGTCCCTCGGCGCACCTTTTCCGGCTTTTTGATGGCATAGCATTCCCACAGGCGTTCAATGGTGATATTCTGGGCCTTTAGCTTTTCATACAGAGACTTGAGCTGGGAGATGGCCATGGGACGATCCTTATACCGTTGATCGTAGATGATCCGCAAGGCAAGGATCTCGTCTTTATTCTCCTCAATGAAGGCGTGAAAGCTTTGCAAAACCCTGTCTGCATTGGCCTGCTTATCCGCATCATAGCCGGCAAAAAGGACGGAATCGATATTCACGGAATCAATGACCTGATCGTGGCTGCGGCGCACACCTTCGATATACTCCCGGATCTGGGGATCAAAGAAGGGCTGTACCGCTTCCTTGACAAGCTCTTTCCTAACTTCGTCCATCCTACGCTGTTCCTCTTCCGTGGGCTCATGGTCGTCGGACAGATTCACAGCTGCCTTTTCTGATACAATATCCGGATCAAAGGCATCCAGCAAACGCTGGGCCATATTCCCTGCGCTGCTGCCAACCGTGCTGCTGAACTCGCTGCGTTCCCGCTCCGTCATTTTGCTGTTCAGGCGAATCACCCGGTTGGCAAGAGATGTAAGGGTATCTTCATCTCTGGCCCCCATGGCAACAGTCAACATCAATTCTTTCATACTGACGGAGGGCTTGCGCTCCAGCGGCCGGGTATCGGTCTTTTTAGATTTTGTCACCCCCACGGCATCTACGATTACAAAATGGTCTTTATTCTCGCTGGCAGAAGGGGTGACTTTCTGCAGGTCGTCTTTACCCAGGGTACGGGTGCCCCGCCCCTTCATTTGCTCAAAGTAGTTTTTACTGCGTATATCACGCATGAAAATCAGACATTCAATGGGCTTCACATCCGTGCCGGTGGCGATCATATCCACTGTGACGGCGATCCGGGGATAATAATCATTACGGAAAGCGCTGAGAATGGTTTCCGGACGGTCCGCCTGACAGGTGATCTTTTGGCAGAATTCATTTCCTTCTCCAAACTCCTCCCGGACAATTTGAATGATATCATCCGCATGGCTGTCGGTTTTTGCGAAGATCAGGGTTTTGGGAACCTCCCGCCGATGGGGAAACAGCTGCGTGGGCAAACTCTCTTTGAAGGTGCGGATAACCGTGCGGATCTGGCTGGGATTCACCACATCCCGGTCCATATTGGAGGCGGTATAGTCGAGATCCTCATCCATCTGCTTCCATCGTTTTGCCCTGGTCATGCGGTCACGATACTCTATCTGCTGCTTCATAATATGGGCACCGTTTTGGGTCACATCGGTTTCAATCAAAAAGATGTCCTCTCCCACATTGACGCCGTCAATAATGGCCTGCTCCCGGGAGTACTCGCTGACGATGTTTTGGTCGAAAAAAGCAAAGGTGCGCTTGTCCGGTGTGGCGGTTAGGCCAATGATGAAGGAATCGAAGTATTCCAGCACCTGATTCCACACATTATAAATCGACCGATGGCACTCATCAACGATGATGCAATCAAAGAATTCCGGCGGATATTTCCGGTTATATACGACCTCCTTGAATGCCTGATTGTCTGCTCCGCTTTGTTCAAAAAGAGATTCTTCCTCTGCAGATTCATCCATTTCCTCTCCCTTAAGTATGGAGTACATACGCTGGATGGTGCTGATGCACACTTGGATATCGTTTGGAATATAAGAACGATTCAAACGACGCACACCATAGAGCTGGGCAAAGGAGCGGTTGTCATCATTGGGCGTATAGGCCAGGAATTCACGTTCTGCCTGCTCACCCAGTGATTTAGTATCCACAAGAAAGAGGATACGCTGCATTTTAGCATATTTCAAAAGCCGGTAAGCTGCTGTAATGGCGGTGAAAGTCTTTCCTGCACCGGTGGCCATTTGCACCAGGGCTTTGGGGCGGTTCTCCGCAAAAGAGGCATCCAGATTGTGAATAGCGGTGATCTGGCAGTCACGGAATCCCGTGGTGTCCAGTGCCGGAAAATGCTTCATGTTGTTCCGGATCGTATCATCCTTTTGGAGCAAGCCAAGGAGCGTTTCCGGTCTATGGAAGGAATAAACCCGGCGGGAGCGATACTTGATATCGTTATAATCTGTAAAGCGTGTAAGCTGCCCGGTAGCCTCGTATGCAAAACGGATTCTATAGTCCGTGCTTATATATCGAAATGTGCTGTTGGCATAGCGCCCGGACTGGCTTTCCACAACGGTAATGTTTTCTCCCAGCTCGTCCTTTTTTGCTTCGATCACGCCGATGGGTTTTCCGTCAACAAAGAGAGCATAATCAACAGGCCCGGTACTGGTGGGATATTCCCGCACAGCAACGCCCAACCCTGCCATAGGGTTGACTTCTTTTATATCCTGGAGCAGCCATCCCGCCTTCTCCAAGCGTTCGTCAATCAAAACTCTGGCTTCGTTTTCCGGTGTCATTTTATCAACTCTCCCAACGCAAATCTCACGCCATGTTAATACTATACCATGTTCAGCGCATCAGTTCAATTCTGGATTATTCCGATTTTTGAGAGATATAAAGGTGACAAGTTTACGGATTGCATGCCAAAATCCCCCCTTGACTTATTCGAACTTATGTTCTATTATTTCCATTGCGAACAAATTTTCGAAATTTTTACAAAAACTTGGAACATTTTGGCCCTGATAATTCCAGAGGTAAGTGAAGGGGCAAAAGAAAGGAGGAAATAGAATTGGAGGATCAACGCCCCAAATGGTTTGCCGGTGGATTCCCCATCAACATAATGTACTATCCGGCTTTTTTGTTTCTCCCAAAAGAGTATCTGGAAAGGACTTCTCCAAGTCTGCTGGAGGTTCCACGGATCCCGGCCAAGGCCGTCTTTGATCCGGCGTCCTGGGATCTGATCTCTGGAGATCGTTTTTATGCGACGGTGCAGCACGGCATTGCCTGGATGCTTTGGTTTCATCTGATGCCGGATGAGGATCCCACCGTCTATTCCATACGGGACCCTATCAAGCGGTATGTGTTCGACACGAACTACTGGGTGGAGAAAATGACGGAGAGGCGTATTATCCCTTCCTTGGGAGTTCTTTTGGCGGATGATGAAAGCAGGGGGAATGTTTTTAATTATATCTCGCTGATGCAGATGGATCTGACATTGGGGCCTTTTGTTGCGGAAGTCGCCTGGCATGACAACATAAAGGAAGTCATCTCCGTGGTCGAAGAACACCGTTGCTTCGAAGACTATGGCAAAAGGAACAGTTTTGAGAAGCGGGAGTTTTATCGAAACTGGTATCATACCCGCACTCGGCATCCTATGGTCTCTCTTGATCAATATCAGGATGAATACAGCGAAGCGAATGGTGGCGCCGACTGGGATCCCCCCGACGAGTCTCCTTCCTTTGAAAGCCAGGTGAACTGCCAGATCCTGGCGGATCAGTTTATGGACACCCTTTCCGAAAAGGATAAGCAGATCCTGCAGCTTCGGCTGGAGGGCCGCACCATGGAGGAGGTGGCAAAGCGGCTGGGATATGCCACCCACTCCGCCGTGCTCAAACGGCTACGGAAGATCGGCCTGGCCTTTGAGAAGTTTGCGGGTGTGGAGTATGGCTTTGACGGACGGCGGATATTGAAGACGGATTGACCCTCTGACCGCCGCAAAACACTTTTGGCGGGGAATGACCACCCCTGCCCCATAGAATGGCTCTACGGCCCGAAAACGGCCTGATTTCGCCCCGAGAACATACAGTTTTCGGAGTGGTCAGGTCTTTTTTATATGCAAAAAACTTCCGGCATTCGGGAGCCGGAGAAAGGAGGACGGTATGCCACGCATGCCAAAGTATCTCAAGGAAGAATGGGCATTCTTCCTTGATGAGCGTGGACGGAAGCAATACTGCGCATTCTGCCAGGGATGTGAGCGGGAATGCAAGCAAAGCTTCCGGGCCACAGTAGTTTACTGCCCAAAATATAGGTCAAAAAGGAGGAAAAACGACCATGAACCAAAACGAAATGCCCTGGAATGATCAAGCCCTGATCATTCCGCAGACAGAACCAAAGGGACCACCAGCCCCGCCGGAGCCCGCCCCGTCAGAGCCCACCCCACCGGAGCCTGATCCGACGGATAGCCCCCTCACCATTCAGGATGTCCGGGACACCCTGACCCTGACCAAGGAAGGCCGGGTGATGCAGACCATGTTCAATTGTGAAAAGGCCCTCTTGCTGGATCCGGTGGTGGGAGGAAAGCTGCGCCGGAACATGCTGACCGGCCGGATCGACCTGATTGGAGAAGTGCCCTGGAATCGTGGCCCGGATGCCGCCTTTACGGATACGGATCTCCACGAGATCGAAAGCCGCTTTGAGCAAAGCTACGGCTTAAGGCCCGGTCCCAAGATCCAGAACACCATCGATGTGGTTGCCAACCAGCTGCGCTATCATCCCATCCTGGACAAGCTCCATTCCCTGGTTTGGGACGGCCGGCCCCGTGTCCGAAACATGCTCCACCACTTTCTTGGGGCGGAGAACAGCGAATTCACCCAGGAAGTGACCCTGCTGATGATGCGGGCCGCCATCAAGCGGCTGGAGCATCCCGGCTGCAAGTACGACCAGATGGTCTGCTTTATTGGGGATCAGGGGGCGGGGAAGTCCACCTTCTTCCGCTTTCTGGCCCTGGAGGACGAATGGTTCTCCGATGATCTCAAATGCCTGGACGACAAGAAGATTTACGAAAAGCTCCAGGGACACTGGATCATCGAGATGTCCGAGATGCTGACCCTGGCCAATTCCAAAAGCATTGAGGAGATCAAATCCTTCCTCAGCCGCCAGAAGGAGACCCACCGGGTGGCCTATGGCCGCTATCCGCAGGACTACCGGCGCACCTGCGTCTTTGTGGGCACCACCAACAGCATGGAGTTTCTGCCTGTGGACCGCAGCGGGAACCGCCGCTTCATCCCGGTGCTGATCGACCCGTCCCAGGCGGAGGTCCACATCCTGGAAGATGAGGAAGCTTCCCGGGCATACATCCGGCAAGCCTGGGCGGAAATGATGCAGATCTACGAACGGGACAAGGGGGCGCCCCTTTGCCTGCCCAAGCATCTGGAACGGCAGCTCCCCCAGATCCAGCAGCAATTCATGCCGGAGGACAGCAAGGCGGGGATCATCCGGGACTGGATGGAGAATACGGCGCCGGAGTATATCTGCGGCCTTATGGTCTGGCGGGAAGCTCTGGGCGAAGCCAGCCAGCCCCGGAATTATGAGCTCAAGGAGATCGGGGATATCATCCGCCACACCCCCGGTTGGGAGCCGGTTTCCAGCCACCGCTTCGGAGGGGCGTACGGAACCCAGCGGGCCTATAAACACTCCGGCGATGGCTTCCAGGCTATCACCCCGGAGATGGAAAAGGACCTTCCCTTCGATTTGGGCAGTTCTGCGTTTACGTTTACACAGGAGAAATTGCAAACGTAAACGGAGGGCTTCCAAAAGTCTGTCTTTTCGGTGGTCATAAATGGACCCTTCCTTCCCAGATCTTCCGTCCTCTTTTCCCTGCACCATGGGTAACCTGTCTGTTAAGGCAGCAAGCAGGGAACTTGTGCGGCAAGTTCCCCGCCGCCCTCCGGGCGGATGCTTTAGGGAGGCCCCTAAGACCCCGAAGAAATCACGAACCCAGCCTATCCGGTGTAAACACACCGGCCTATAGGAAACAGCTGACCCGGTAAACAAGGAGAACCGGGATTTTTAATTGACGAAAAAGGAGAAGAAAAATGAATAACAAAACCACAAGGCTTTACACCCGTATCACCCCTTCCGAAAAGAGGAAGGTGGAAGCTCTGGCTCTTAGCTGCGGTCTGTCCGTTTCGGAATATATCCGCCAGCGCTGTCTGGGGTTTGCACCCCGTCCGCTGCAGCCGGAGCTGTTTTATGAAATGATCCGCCGGATCGAGGGTTTAGGTGAAAAGAATCACGAAAGCAGCCGCGCTGAAATCGACCTGCTGCTTCATGACATCCGGCAGGCTCTAATCCTGCCGGAGAAAGAAAAGGAGGTGACTCCATGGCTACCACTGGATTCTGGCCCGTCAAAGGACAGTTAAAGCAGGTGCTGGATTATGCGGACAATCCTCAGAAGACTGCCTCCAAGCCCCCTGTGGATGATCTGCTCAAAACCCTCCGCTACACAGCCAATGATGAAAAAACGGAGCAGCGTCTTTTCGTTTCGGCTCTGAACACCTCCCCCTCCCAGGCCTATGCGGATATGATGGCTACCAAAAAGCGCTTCGGCAAGACAGGCGGCAACATGGCCTACCACGGCTACCAAAGCTTTAGAAGCGGCGAGGTCACCCCCGAGGAGGCCCACCAGATCGGCCTGGAAACCGCCCGCCGCATGTGGGGAAGGGACTACGAGGTCCTGATCGCCACCCATCTGAACACAGACAATCTTCACAACCACTTCGTAATCAATTCTGTTTCTTTTCGAAATGGCAAAAAGTTCCTGAACAAGAAAAGCGATCATATCCGGCTGCGGGAGATCTCGGATGAGATCTGCGCCATGAGGGGTAAATCCGTGCTGCGGAATGCATCCTTTTACGGCGGGCAGCGCAAGGCCTACTGGGCAGGGCAGGCAGGCCGGCTCACCCACCGGGAGATCCTGCGGCGGGACATAGAGGAGGCCCTAAAGACCGCCCGGAACGAGCCCCTGCTGATGGCCAAGCTGCGGCAGATGGGCTATGAGGTAGATATAAGCCGGAAACATATAAGCGTGAAGGCTCCTTCCTGGCAACGTCCCGTGCGATTGGATTCGCTGGGTTTCTCTCAGGACTATATCACAGATAAGCTCTATGACAATCTGTATGATGATAAGGTGTATTGGGATTATCGCCTGGATACGGATCTGGAGAAGATGCGGGAGATGCCCCTGCTGATCATGCTACAAAGGAGCGAGCGGCTAAGGCGGGATTTTAGTCCCGTGCTTTCTTCCTACGGAAGCAGCACCCGGATCATCCTGTCCAGCGCCGCCGTCACCGCCACCTATCTGATCATGATCCTCCTCTTGCTGCTTACCCGCGGGGAGTGTTCCTGGATGGATTCCTTTCTGGGCACGCCCATCCGCTTCCAGGAAAAAAGGCATACCCCTGTCTCTGCGGAGATGCGGCAGGAAATGGCCCGGCTGGACCGGTATTCAGAGCAGGTGCGCTTGCTTTCCTCCCAGCAGATCCGGACGGACACAGAACTAAAGCAGTTCATCACCCAAAGAGATGGGGAACTGAAGGAACTGGAGCAGCGCCGGTATCATCTGCGGAAGAAGGACAGACGGTGCCAGGAGCCGGAAAAGCGGGAGGAGATCCGGGCAGAGATCAAACACATCTCCCGGCAGATGGCCCCTATCCGTAAAAGGAAAAAACTGGCAGAGGAGATCCTGAAGCGCTCCGCCGAGCGGATGAAGCTCTTACAGCGGGAGCTGGATGCAGAGTTGGAGCGCCTGCCCAGAGTCCGCCAGCAGGAAAGGGGGCGAAGCCGATGAAGACCCACCAAACCATTTCTCTTATGGCCCCGCCCTCCAAAACCGATCAGTCCTCTCTCGCCGCTTCTTTCCTCTATTTTCCCATTCTTTCCGAAGAAACCCTTCACACCCTGGATTCTTATGGTATAATCAGGCCGAATGAGTACCGCCATTACGAAAAAATGGCAATGAAAGAAAGGGTAAAAAAGGTCCACCCCCACGCCATTTCTCAGGGCAAGGGGAAGGACAAGAGATGGTTCACCCATGTGCGTGACCCAGTCAGCGGCAAGCGGAAGCGCATGGCCGCCCAAACAGAGGAGGAGCTGTTCCTGAAGCTTTACGATATCTATTTCGTAAGCGAAAGGAAAAAGAAGAAGCTGACCATCCGCAAGGTGTATCCGGAGTGGCTGCAGTACAAAGTAGCCACCAGCGGGAAGGCCACCACAGCCCACCGGCAGGACACGGACTTCAAGCACTATTACCTGAATGAGCCCCTGTCTCAGAAACTGATCGATACGCCGGTCATGGATCTGACCCGGGCGGACATCAAAAAGTGGGAGTGCGAGCTGATCCGGAAGTATGAGATGACCTACAAAATGGCCACCAATGTCTTCAGTATCCTGCGGCAGCTGATGGATTACCTGGTGGATTGCGAGAAGATTCCCCGAAACACAGCCCGGGAGGTAAGAATCGATAAGGCGCTGTACCGGAAAGAGGTGAAGCCGCCGGCCCACACCCAGGTCTTCTATCCGGATGAAACAAAGGCTCTGATGGAGCTAAGCCTGAAAAAGGCTGCGGAGACCGGAGACGAATCCTTTCTGGTGATCCCCATCTTCCTGAAGCTGGGGATCCGGATCGGAGAGGTCCTGGCCTTAAGCTTCAGCGACTTCGACAGCGCCACCAACAAGGTCTTCGTTCACCGCCAGCTTTGCGTCAAGGACGAATTGCTGCCGGACGGAAGCTGGAAGAAGCGGACCTTTGAGGTGGAGGATTCCTTAAAGAAGGGATCGCCGCCCCGGGAGATCCTGACCACGGACGAATGCTTTGACCTGGTAAAACGGGTCAGGGCCATGCTCTTCAAGAAAGGGATCGTCCGGGAGCGGATCTTTGAGACCGCCACGGAAAGCAGCATCCAGCTGAAGCTCTACCGGATGTGCGATGAATTGGGGATCCCCAGGCGCTCTCCTCACAAGCTGAGAAAGACCTATATTTCCACGCTGCTGAACAATCAGGTGGATCCTGATTTCGTGATGCGGCAGGCAGGACACAGGCAGCTGCAGACCACTCTCAACAATTATGCCTACAGCACCACCAGGGATGAAGAGATGGTCAAAAAGCTAAATGTTGTTCTGGCACAATGACATTTGACATGTCGGAAGAGCTGTGCACACTTGTGCACACCTGAGAGCAAAAAAAGAGAGAGTTCAAATATGCTGATATATCAACGTATTTGAGCTCTCACTCCCCGCGGAGAAGGAGGGATTTGAACCCTCGCGCCGGTCACCCGACCTACACCCTTAGCAGGGGCGCCTCTTCGGCCTCTTGAGTACTTCTCCGAATTCCATAATAATTATGAAACTTTCGCCTTGCGGCGCATCCCTATTTATACAATACAGCTACATAGTTTGTCAATCTTTTTTTGCGCAGGAAGGATGGTAGGAAAAGAATGCGGGGGAGCACCCTTCGACAGGCCCTTCGGCGGACCCTTCGACAGGCTCAGGGACCGCTCAGGGACCGGCCCCTGCGGGATGGATTGCAAGAGCAAGCCGTAGAAGCGATTATCAAGCGCTCCCGCTTGCATTGAGAAACAAATCAAGCTACAATGTTTACATATAAAAACAGGAGGTGTTTTATGAAACGGATTATGCCCGGCACGGGCGGCAACGTGTATACGCCTTATGAAGAACGAACAGGAAATGAATCCATCGTTTATTTCACCCGGGATTTATCCCCGGAGGGATTACAGAAGGTTTATGAAAAGATTAACGGGAGTATCGGCGGAAAGGTGGCGGTGAAGCTTCATACCGGGGAGAAGAACGGCCCCAATATCATCCCCCGAGACTGGGTGAAGGTCCTTCTGGAAAAGGATATCCCCGGAGCCGCCATCGTGGAGACCAATACCTATTATGTGGGAGACCGCTATACCACGGAGCAGCACCGGGAGACCCTGAAGATAAACGGTTGGGATTTCGCTCCCGTGGATATTATGGACGAGACAGGGGTTACCACCCTGCCGGTCAAAGGGGGGAAATGGTTTAAGGAAATGACCGTGGGAGCAACCCTGCCCCAGTATGATTCCTTCGTAGCTCTGACCCATTTTAAGGGCCATATGATGGGAGGATTCGGGGGATCCAACAAGAATATCGGCATCGGCTGCGCCGACGGACGAATCGGCAAGGCGGCCATCCATGCGCATCCGGGCCAGGGACAGTGGTCCATAGCGGAAGAGGAGCTGATGGAGCGGATTGCAGAATCCACCAAGGCCACTGTGGACTATTTCGGGCGAAACATCTGCTATGTGAATGTAATGCGGAATATGTCTGTGTCCTGTGATTGCGAGGGGGTGGCGGCGGCGCCGGTGGTGACCCCCAATGTGGGGATTTTGGGTTCCCTGGATATTCTGGCCATCGATCAGGCCAGCGTGGATCTGATTTATGCCATGACGGAGGAGCAGCATCATGACCTGTGGGAGCGGATGGAAACCCGTCATGGATTCCGCCAGCTCAGTTATATGAAAGAACTGGGTATGGGGAATGATAAGTATGTGCTGATCGACTTGGATCATGACGAAGTGCGGATCTGCCCCAAGGAGGCGGTAAAGGATGTGAAGCCTTTTGAGGGGTAGGATGTAAGTCGCTCCCCTCCGGCCCTGTGGGCCACCTCCCCCCTCGTCAGGGGGGAGGCTGGGGGTTAGCCAAAATGCCCCAGCACCAGGCCCATGCCCAGGGCCAAACCGGGCTTTAAGGAGTTTATCTCCAGCCATTCCTCCCGGGTGTGTTCTCCGTCCCCGTTATATAAACCGAAGGTGACGGCGGGAATGCCCAGGGAGAGAGGGATATTGGCATCCGTGGAGCTGGAACGGTGGGGAGCCGGATGTCCCAGGGTGGCAGACAATGCCTCGCCGCAGCGGTCCCAAAGGGCCTGCCGGGCCTCCGGATTCACAGCGCCGCCGCAGGGCCGCTGGCCGATGAGTTCGGTTTCGAATTGCGCATCGGCGCCGGCTTGCTCCGCCAGGATCTGTTGGAACTGCTCCCGCATCATGGCCAGGGCCTTTTCATCATCCGAGCGGTATTCGTAAAGCATTTCCGCATGCTGGGCAATGGAATTGACGGTGGTGCCTCCGGAAATGGTGCCCACATTGTAAGTGGTTTTCTGATCTGCCCAGTCCGGCAGATTCTGGCGGTAGAGCCGCTCGATCAAAAGAGCCAGATGATGGATGGCATTGGGATTGCCGAAGGCACTGTAGGAATGGCCGCCTATGGTAGAGACCTTCACCCGCCAGCGCTCGGAACCTACTGCCCGGGTCACCAGGCCTCCGGCCATGGTGCCGTCGAAGGAAATCACTTCCTTGATGCGGCCAGCGTAGTCCTTCATCAGCTGGCGGACGCCTTTCAGGTTTCCCAAGCCTTCCTCGCAGCTGTTGAGAACGAAGAGAACCGGCTCCCGGGGGACAAGACTCTGCTCCAAAACATAGCGGATGATGCTCATAATGGCCACCACATTGGCGGTATCGTCTCCCACGCCGGGGGCGTAAAGTTTGCCTTCCGCCTCCGCGACAGGCAGAGGTGTCAAATCCGGAAAAACCACATCCGTGTGAGCCATATAGACGGTAATATCGTCCCGGCCTTCACAGCCCAGGGGCAGGAGCACATTTTTGGCCTCGTCCACCATGACGCCTGAGGCGCCGGCCGTTTCCAGGTAGTCTTTAATGAATGCCACCCGCTGATCCTCCTGGTGGGAGGGGGCGGGAATGGCGGCCAGGGTTTTGAGGAGCTTAAGATGTTCTTCAAAATGAGCGTCGATCCAGGTTTTCATGATGAGGTCCTTTCTTTTTTGGTGGGGGTGAGTCGCCCTCGCACGTCACGGCCCTTCGACAAGCCCTTCGACAAGCCCTTCGACACCCTTCGACAAGCTCAGGGACCGCTCAGGGACCGCTCAGGGACCATGCCACCCTCTCCTGCGTCCGGGAGAGGGCAAGGGGGTAGTTTTATGAATTATAATTTGTTAACAAAATCTTTACAGGCGCTGCTGGAGGGAGTACCCTATCCCGTGGCAAATTTAGCCAATGCGGCAGCCTTTATCTGGGAGTCGGCGGACCGTCTCAACTGGGCCGGCTTCTACTTGACTGAGCAAAATGCCGCCGGGGAAAAAGTGCTGGCTCTGGGCCCTTTCCAGGGACGGCCGGCTTGTATTGAAATTCCCTGGGGCAAGGGGGTCTGCGGCACGGCCGCAGCTCTGGACGAGCCTCAGCGGGTGGAGGATGTGCATCAATTTCCCGGCCATATTGCCTGCGATGCCGCCTCGGCCTCGGAACTGGTCATCCCCTTGCATAATCAGGCGGGGGAGGTCATCGGAGTGCTGGATCTGGACAGCCCGGAAAAGGGACGCTTTACCCCGGAAGATCTGGAAGGGTTTCAGGCGCTGGCCAGGGTGATCGAGGGCTGCCTTTAGGCAGCAGGCCCTTCGACAGCCCTTCGACAGGCTCAGGGACCGCTCAGGGACCACTCAGGGACCACCCAAGGAGCGTTTGCGGCGCAGCAGCAGGAGGGCCAGCAGAAAGCCTATGGCCAGGCCGCTTAAGTGGGCGGCATCGTCCACGGCTTCGTTTACCCCGTGATACAGGGACAAAATCAGCATCAGCGCAACCTGAGGGAGGGACAAAGAGCCCACCCATTCTTTGGCAAAAAGGCCCGCAAAAACCACGGCGCCCATGAGACCGAAGACGGCGCCGGAGGCTCCGGCGGAAACCACCTCCTGGCCTGTTTTTACATGCCATAACTGGGAGACCAGGTTGGCCCCCAGGCCGGAAAGAAGATAAATCAATAGGACGCGCCAGTGGCCAAGGCCCTTTTCCAAAAGCGTCCCCAGGGCAAAGAGCACCAGCATGTTGCTCCCCAGATGGGCTATGCCGAAATGCAGGAACAGACTGGTAAACAGCCGCCAATATTCCCCTTTATCACGGACGGCGGAGGTGAGCATGGCTCCCCAGCGGTATAAGTGGCGGGCATTTTCCGAAGGTCCCCCTATTTCCACCAAAAGGAAAAGGAGGCAGTTGACAGCCATCAGCCCGATAACCACAAAGGGAGCGTTTTTGATTTTGTTTAATCGATATTGATCCATATTACTCATCCGTTAAGGGCGATTGAAGTTCTGATCGTAAATCTTCGCCGCCAAAGGCGCTGTGCCGAAATCCATAATGACCCAGCCGCATTGATCCGGCAGGCCTTCATACATGGATAGCCGCTTGTTCAAATCCTTGGCAAAACCATAGGGCCGGCCCAGGGCGGCGCTGCCCCGGGTGCTCAGAAAATGCAGGGCCAGGGTATCGGCGCCGTAGGAGGCATTGTGCAGGCCCGCCGTAAATGCCTTCCATTTCTCCTCGGCCGGATATTTATAGCGATCCTGTACCCAAAGGGTGTAAAGAATATGAGAGCTTAAGGCCTGCCCCGGCTGCGCCTGGGCGGCGGTGTTCGATTCCATCTCCTCCGTATTCCCCTGGTCCGTCCAGATTAAAGGAATGCCGGCCTCTTCTTCCCACTGCCCTTCGTCCTGATAACGCCGCAGCAGCACGATTTTTCCCCGGGCTTCCTCCAAAGGCGGGAAGTGATCCGTCAGCAGCCACACGGAAGGGGCGGTATTGATATAACGGTGCAGAATCTTCTGGAAATCCGCTATGCTTTCTTCTCCATCCTCCTGCTTCACCGCAAAGAGAATGGTTTCCGTGGGATGCTCCCGCAGGAAGGTCCGGCATTCCTCCAGCACATCCTCTAAATACAGATTGGCGCTGAAGAGCTGGGAACCCCGCTTGCAGCGCATGGAGCCGTGGGTCAGCACCAGCTTGTCCTTTTCCACGGCCAGGCGGATATCCAGATAGCGGAAACCCGCCTGCAGCTGGGCGGAGATGCTCTTGGTCTGGCACTTGGCAAAGAAAGCCATCTGCACATAAGTGGCGGCGGAGTCGTGGGTGCCGGGCAGAGAGATTTCGTTAAGGCGCAGATCATCCGGCAGCTTTGCCATCCAGTCTGCGGAGCCGGGCACCACTTCTCCCTTATCCCGCTGCAGCATGGGAGAAAAGAAAATATAGCCGCCCCCCAAAAGCAGGAGGATGAGGAGCGTAAGCCCAAAAATCATCAAAACCCTGCGGGGACCGGAAACCGTGGAAACGCGGCCTTTCATAGCATGGTTCCTCCGGAGCCGCCGGTGACATGGTCGATGCGGTCGCAGATAAAGCCGGCGGCATTGCTGGCGCTGCTTTGGGCCATGGCCTCCTGATAACGGGCCCGGTTTCCGTACAAATCCAGCAGCTCCTGCACCAGACGGGCCGGTGTCAGATCCTCCTGCTCCACCATTTTGGCAAAGCCCTGGGCAGCGAAAGACTCCGCATTTAAAATCTGATCCCCCCGGGAGGCACTGCGGGGGAAGGGCACCAAAAGAGCCGGAATTTTCAGGAATAAGAGTTCGCAGATGGCATTGGCACCGGCCCGGGAGAAGGCGATGTCCGTCAGGGCGAAGACATCTTTCATTTCCCCGGAGAGAAACTCAAATTGCACATAGCCCGGCCGGGCGGCGCTTTTCTCCAGCTTGCCCTTGCCGCACAGATGGACAATATTAAAATGGGGCAGCAGCTCCGGCAAAGCCTCCCGCAGCATTTCGTTTAGGGCCTGAGCCCCCAGACTGCCGCCTATCTGCAGCAGCACCGGTTTTTCCCCGGAAAAGCCGGTAAGCTTCAGGGCTGCTTCCCGGCTGCCCTGCTTTAGCTCCTCCCGGATGGGACAGCCGCTTACAAAGGAACGCCCCTCCGGCAGATCTTTTAAGGTTTCCGGGAAGTTGCAGAATATCTGGTCCGCATCCTTAAAGCAAAGTTTATTGGCCAGGCCGGGGCTCATATCGGATTCGTGGAGAAACACAGGAATTCCCAGCTTTTTGGCTGCCTTTACCACCGGCAGGGAAACAAAGCCTCCTTTGGCAAAAACCAGAGCAGGCTTTTCTTCCTGAAGGATCTTTTTGGCCTCGCCGATGCCTTTGATGACCCGGAAGGGATCCGTCAGATTTTTCAGGCTGAAATAGCGGCGCAGCTTGCCGGTGGAGACGCTGCGGTAGGGGATGTGCTCCCCCTCCACCATGTCTTTTTCCAGGCCGTCGTGGGAACCGATATAGGAGATTTCGTAGCCCCGCCGCTCCAGTTCCGCCGCCAGGGCGAAGTTGGGGGTTACATGGCCGGCGGAGCCACCGCCGGTAAGGATTATTTTTTTCATACAAACGATGCTCCTCGCAGGTATTGTACAGGCATCATAGCATAGTCCGCTTTTTATTTCCAGTAGGGGGATGGGGATAGGGGGGGAGAATAAGAATTTCCCGGTTGGCAGGGAAGCAAATAAATAGTATAATAAAATAAAGGAAGAAAACATTACGATGGACATAGAAAGATTGGAGGCCCAGCTGCGCCGGGAGAAAAGGCGTCAGGAAAGGCAAAGGAAACGAAAGCGGCGCCTGCTTTGGCTGCCCGGTGCGCTTCTGCTGCTGGTCCTGGGACTGGGCTGGGCACTTCTCTGGGGGCCCCTGAAGCCCCGGCAAAAAACACAGCTTTGGGACAAAGCCGCTTCCCCCGAGGCGCCGCTTCCCGGGGAACGGGCCCGGATCCGCCTGCTGGATGTGGGCCAGGGCCTGGGCATCCTCATTGAATCCCGGGGGGAAGCCATGCTGATAGACGGGGGCGGCGGCAAAGCCTCCGCCAAAACCGTGGCTACGCTGATGGCCCTGGGGATTTCCCGGCTGAAATACATCCTGCTGACTCATTATGACACGGATCATATAGGCGGAGCCATCGGCGCCCTGGAAGCGGTAGGGGCGGAAATGGTGCTGGGGCCGGATTATGCGGCGGATACCCGCTCCTATCGATCCTTAAAGAGCCGACTGGAGGCGGCGGGACAAGCTCTGGTTCATCCGGTGCCGGGCACGGTTTATCCCCTGGGAAGCTGCGAATGCCTGGTGCTGGGGCCTTTAAAGATTCATGATAACGAAAACGACAATTCCCTCGTGCTGCGGATCACGGACGGCGCCCATTCCCTGCTGGTGACCGGGGATGCGGAGGCGGCCGGGGAGGCGGAGCTGGTAAAAGAATGGGGCCGGCAGTTAAAAAGCGACATTTATGTGGCAGGGCATCACGGCAGTTATACCTCCAGCACGGAGGCCTTCCTGGCCCGGGTAAAACCCGCCTTTCTGCTTCTTGGCTGCGGGGCGGGCAATGAATACGGCCACCCCCATGAACAGGCCCTGCAGCGGCTGAAAAAAACGGGGGCCTCCCTCTGGCGGACGGACAGTCAGGGCGATATCCTGCTGTTCTGGACGGAAGAGGGCATTATCTGGGAAAAAGAAGCGGCAGCTTGGTAGAATCATACTAATAAGGAGACGAAATATGCTGACATTGGACACAAGCAAGGCAAAGCCTTTTCTGCAGGCGGGTTGGAAAGAACTCCTGGCGGAGGCCTCCGTGGCGGAAACGCTGCTGAAGGACAAAACCGGTCCGGGCCATGATTTTGTGGGCTGGCTGGATCTGCCGGAGGGTTATGATAAGGAAGAATATGCCCGTATCAAAGCGGCAGCGGAGCGGATCCGGGAGGATTCGGAAGTGCTGGTGGTGATTGGGATAGGCGGATCTTATCTAGGGGCCCGGGCGGTGATGGAGGCCCTAAGGCCGGTGATCGGGGTGCCCCTGGACGGCTATCCGGAGGTCTATTTTGCCGGCCATCAGATCAGCGCCACCTATATGCGGGCCCTGCAGAAAGCCATCCGGGGGCGGAAGTTCTCCATCAATGTGATTTCCAAGTCCGGCACCACCACGGAGCCGGCCATTGCCTTCCGCCTGCTGAAGCGCCAGCTGGAGGAGCAGCTGGGGAAGGAGGAGGCGGCCAGGCGGATTTATGCCACCACGGACAAGGCCCGGGGGGCTTTGAAAAAGCTGGCGGAGCAGGAGGGCTACGAATGCTTTGTGGTGCCGGATGATGTGGGCGGGCGCTACAGCGTGCTGACGGCCGTAGGGCTTTTGCCTCTGGCGGCAGGCGGCATTGACACGGATGCCCTCCTTAAAGGGGCGGCGGATATGCGGCGGCGGATTCAGAATGCCCCCGGGGAGAATCCCGCCGTGGAATATGCGGCCCTGCGGAACGGACTGCTGCGCCAGGGGAAACTGGTGGAAATCCTGGCCAATTACGAGCCGGGCCTGCATTATGTAGGCGAATGGTGGAAGCAGCTGTACGGCGAAAGCGAAGGCAAGGACGGGAAGGGCATCTTCCCTGCAGCCGTGGATCTGACCACGGATTTGCACTCCATGGGTCAGTATATCCAGGACGGCAACCGCATTTTGATGGAAACGGTAATCTGTGCGGAAAAATCCGCCCTGCCGGTGCTGCTGGAGGAAGAAGCGGAGGATCTGGACGGCCTGAATTATCTGGCAGGAAAGACCATGGATTTCGTGAATGAAAGCGCCATGAAGGGCACCATGCTGGCTCACCTGGACGGAGGCGTGCCCGTGACCCGGATCTGTCTGGACGAAATAGACGCCTACAGCCTGGGAGAATTGATTTATTTCTTTGAATATGCCTGTGGGGTGAGCGGCTATATTCTGGGGGTGAATCCCTTTGACCAGCCCGGGGTGGAAAGCTATAAGAAAAATATGTTTGCCCTTTTAGGCAAGCCGGGCTACGAGGCCGCCGGCGAGGAATTGCGCAAGAGGTTATAAGGCGTATGCAGATGACTCCTCTGAAACTCAATTATAAACGCACCGCCCAGATCGGTTTTGCCTTTTTCGGCATTTTGCTGCTCTGGCAAGTGTATGATTCCTGGTGTCCCACCTTTTTGACGGATATTTTCGCCCGGCAGATGTACGGTCTTTCTTCCGCCCAGCTGAAAGCCGGCGATCCGGACAAGGTTCTGAATGTGCAATGGCTGGTGGGCATCATTATGGCCTGCGACAACCTGGCAGCCCTGCTTTTATTGCCCTTTTTCGGGCATCTTTCCGATAAAACCAAAACCCCCATCGGCAAGCGGATGCCCTTTATTTTGATAGGGACTCTGGTCTCTGCCCTTGCCTTCCCCTTTATTCCTTTGTTTTTCCACAGGAATCAGGTGACGGGCATGGTGATTATGATGGCGGTGGTGCTTCTCTTTATGATGATGTACCGCAACCCGGCGGTGGCCCTCATGCCGGATATTACCCCCAAACCCTTAAGAGCCAAGGCCAATGGGGTCATCAATATTATGGGCTATTTCGGCGGAGCCTTTGCCACCGTGCTGGGCATTTTCCTGAAATTGTCGGATTATATCAATGCGGAGGATGCGGCCCGGAAAATCTGGATCATAGAAATTCCCTTTATTGTGGCCTCGGTACTGATGGTGATCAGCGCCCTGGTGCTCTTTGCCACCGTCAAGGAAAACCAGGTGGCGGAGGAGATGAAGGAGCAGATGGCGGAAGGAGAGCGGCAGGCGGCCATTATCTCGCCGGTGCGGGACGACGGCCCCATGCCCCGGGAAAACAAACAGATGCTGCTGGCCATTTTAGGGGCGGAGTTCCTCTGGTTCATGGCGGACAATGCCCTGGGAACATATATCGGCAACTATGTGATTTATTATCTGAACGCCGCTTCCAGCGCCACCATGATTTTTACGATTATCGGCGGGCTGGCTTCCGTGATCGGCTTCGCCATAGCCGGCTTGATTGCAGATAAAATCGGCCGGAAATGGACGGTGGCCAGCGGCCTGGGCCTGAGTTTTCTGGGCCTTTTGGTGATGTGCCTGGTGCGCCCCACGGGACAGGTGACGGGCCTGCAGGGGGAGTTTTCCTTCCCGGCTCTGCTGTATCTGGTGGGGGTGGTCCGGGGCTTCGGTATGGCGCTGGTGCATAACTGCTCCTTCCCCATGGTGGTGGAACTTTGCTCCTCCAAGCAGATCGGGAAATTTACGGGCTATTATTATACCGCCAGCATGTCCGCCCAGACCGTGACGCCGGTGCTCCTGGGCCTGGTGCTGAATATGACCCTGGCCTGGAATGCCCTGCCGGTTTATGCAGCCGTGATGCTTTGTCTGAGCTTCCTGGTTTTCACCTGGCGGGTGAAGAATATCAAAGCCGTCAAAGTGGCCAACGCCCACGGCCTGGAGGCCATAGGAGAAGAGGAGTAGGGGGAGGGGAATTGCCCGAGAGTTGCTTTTTTGGCGCTCCTTTGGTTTACTCCCGTCTTTAGCACCCATATCAACTAAAGACAGCTGAAAAATCTGTCATCACAACGGTTTCCAGCTGCTTCTCTATTTTCGTGAAATTCGTATATGTTTTATAACCCCTTGGATCTCCGAATAATACCTGTCATTCCGCTGCAGATAGACGGATCTGGCTTCAAACTCAGAATTCATGATACGGAAGGACGCCTCTATCTCCCAACGGTCATGGTTGATCTTCACGATATCTGCCGGATCATCATCAAGATTGGTGCAAACGGCATAGAAAGGAGCATTTGATGATTTCCTCAAATAGAATGTTATGTTTTTCAAAAGCAGACGTAAATTCCCAAAGTAACTCCCACAGTGGAGACATTGATGGGAGTTAGTATAAGACAGAGGGTTGGAGTTAGTGAAAGACGATAAAAACCCATGGGATTAAGTTTCGGAAATGAGAAAGACGGAGAACATGTTATACCACAAAAGGTAGAATCAAGGCACACCAAGAGCTCTGATACAGGATATGTCTCAGAGTAAATTCAGGTATGGATGGATTTAGTATGGGAAGGAAGTCTTACAAGTTGAGAGTAAGATCAGCCTTCCCTTTTAAGAGGGCCGGAGATTGAATAACCTCAGCAGCAGGGATAGGACGGATGCCCAAACAGGCTGGCAAAGCCGGAGGATATAGGAAGGTCATCATATCAAAAGCGGACTTTCCGCGGTAAAGGGGACGGCCCACGGAATTGATATGAGAGAATATCAAATCCACGGTTTCCTGGGTAAAGTCATCAAAGGAAGATCCTTTGGGAACAATATCGCGAAACAGGGTGTGGTTCTTCTCAATCCTCGGTTTCTGCGATGGCGTCATGGGATTACAAAAAAACATGGGAATCTCCTTTTTTCCGTCCGGTTTATTTTCAAAAGAGAAAACATCTGAGAACTCCCCCCCCCCGTTATCGGCCAGCAGAGCGTCAAAGGTTTCCTGAATGGAAAAGCCGTTGGAACGCAGCCTGTTCTTGAGCTTGCAGAAGGCATTGGCGGCAGAAAAGGCAGTTTTGTCATTCAGCAGGAGCCCAATCATAAAGTTGCAGGTAGTAAAGTGAATGGTCAGAATAACTTTTCCGCCAATCCTGCCGATGACCGTATCCAGTTCCACATATTTTTCGATGTGATTATCGTTAAGGTATGCGATAAAATCATCGTAGGTTCGTCCAACTTTAAGGCCGGCGGGAACATACTCGCCTTTGTGCTGCTTTCGGGGCTTAAACTTGACAGCTCTGGGGAGAGCTATGCGGGAAGCCGAAAGATACCCTTTCTGAAAATGACGGTAGATGGTGCTCCTGGAGCAGGAAAGGTCAGGAGAAGATATGATGATCTGATTGATATGCTGCCCCTTTTTGAGTCCATCCGTGATGATCCTGTCATTGTCATAGAATTCCTGCTTATTAAGGGGGATGCCTTCTCTCGCTTCGGAAAGAAGCTGTTTGTAATAGCCGTGCGCAGCAGATGCCCGATAGTTGTAGTGGACAAAATGACAGGAAGAGGAGTGCTTTTTAGGGCAGCCATTACAAACAAAGGGAGCCTTTAGAAGGTTGGGGCATACATCATCGGTGTTTGTGTAGCTGTTACGAAACTCCATACGATGATGCTTTACTTCGTAGGTAATGGTTGTTGGATCTTTGGAGATAAGTTTCGCAATTGCTTTGAAAGACATGCGTTTGCACAGGCAGTCTTCAATAGGCATCATGGTTTTCTCACCTATAAAAGAGGGACAGCTTCATTTTCCCTTTCCGTCTTTTGCACAGTTCAGTCACAGGAATCCATTTGTTGTGGTAGAACACTTTCCGCTTGGCCGTAAGTCGGATTACGAAATCCTGGCCACAGTCAAACAATCTGTTGAAAATCTTGTTATCATCGTATCCCCTATCCATAACAAAGGTAGCCTTGCCCAATATGATTCGGATGGAGTCCGATCCAAAAAATATGACAGTCCCCGCAGCACTCCGCGAGCTTGAGAAGATCGAGATGATCAGGCGCAACAATGGGCGATACCGTCTTGACTACGCAGTTACAAGGAAACAGAAAACGATCCTCAGCTCATTTGGCCTCGACGAGAATGACATCCACAGCAACGCTGAAGAGATCGGAAATCTTCTTGCAAACAATAAGTCACTAATGGACAGCGAAAGCCAGCAGATGGAGGAGGAAGATGGCGAGGAAGAAATCTATTTCTACGATTGAAGCTGAGATCTTGAAGGTAAAAGAGGATCTCTCAAAGCTTCAGGAAAAACAGGATAAACTTACTACCGAACTCCTTGATCTGCAGAAGTAGAAACGCGACTATGAGGCAAATATGATCATGGATGCTTATCTCAAAAGTGGTAAAAGCTACAAGGAGCTGATGACCTTTCTGAATGGTTAACCGGAGTTTTCAGAGGCTATTTTAAGTTTTAGTGTAACTTTTTTGAAAATTGTTCACATACATGGCCGGGAATTATATCTTTACTGGCCTGTTCAAACTGCTGTCTGCAGCTTGACCGAATCGCCTGAGTTGCCCTCTACAGTGTAGATGATGCCATCCACCACCGTCTCAACTATCCCCACATGGTCGGGCTTCCTCACCCACTTCCTCCCTATAATGTCAAGTGTTTTTCCTTGAAAATCAAGGGTTTTTAGGTGTTATACCTCTTCTGAATGAGCCGAAGGGATGGGCTTCTCTTTTTGCGGTAATTTGTAATGACATCCTCTGAAATGCGATCGCGTCGAGCTATAATGCGGAATTACTCGTGGAAAACACTTTTCTTTTTCACGCATCTTTGGTATACTATAAACCAACTGACGAAGGTCAAACTAAAGCGAATTCGCAGGAGTAATCTGTTATGCAGGAAAATGGAAACCTTTGGAATGCCCCCGAACGCAGTTTGTCGGATATTTATTGGTCCCTCCTGGGGCGATGGAGGTTTTTTTTGTTGGTGGCATTGGTGGCGGCACTGGCTTTAGGAAGTCTTACCTTTTACACGGAGTATAAAGCATTAAGGGATCCTGAAATGATAGAGAAACAGGAATCGGACTACCGGACCGCCTTGGAAGACTATGAAAAACAGAAAACAAATATAGAAAAAAGGCTGAAGAATTTGGAGGATGAGCGGGCCCGGTTGGAGGAGTATTCCGAGACGGCGATTATGCTTTTTGCGGATCAATATAATATCCATGAGCATATGGCATCCTATTATGTCAACACCAATTACGAGATAGCGCCGGAGCTTTTCTTCCAGAATCCCAATTATACCTCAGTAATTACCAACAGTTACCGGGCGGCTGTCAACAGGCTTGACTTGGACAGAGCGATTTCAGGGGGGGGTGATACAAAGCTTACTTGTCAAAACCCTGTTACGGATGATTCGCTTCGGATAGTGACCACCTCGGTGGACGCCTCCAATGGCATTTTGAACTTCACTGTATACGCCGACACGGAAGAACGGATGAACCAGATTGTTAGTGCTATTCAGCAAGTGTTGAATAATCAGGAGACGCTGTTAAATCAGGTGATTGGCGACCATACTTTGGAGGTGCTTTCCCAAGAGGACAGAATCACTATTAACACAGCTTTTGGCCGGGTGCAGACTGCATTTGCCAAAAAATCGGAGTCTGTGGACAGCGGTATCAAAAGCAATAAAAAAGAACTCAAGGCCTTGGAGGCCCCGACCAATGAGACTCCCTCCTTTAAGAAACTGATTATCAATGTCCTGAAGTGGGTGGCGTTGGGGGGGGTGGGTGGTCTGATGGCAGTGGCTTTGTTTCTCGTTTTCCAGATTATTATCCAGGACAAGGTTCTTTCTGCGGGAGAACTGCGGATTCGCTATCATTGCCCTGTCTTGGGGGGCTTCTGTTTCCAGGACGGTGAGATGAAGCTAGACTGTCGTATTTTGAATAAATTGGGGATGCCCCATATGGATGCCGGGGATGAAGCACTGGAATTGATTGCAGCCAATGTGCGCTACTATATGAAAGATGCGGAGAAAGTGCTGCTGATTGGTACGGATCAGGAGGAAAGGTTAGCTGAGCTGAAGAAGGTGTTGGAACCTCGCCTAAAAGGAGTAGAGCTACAGATGGGAGGCAATATAAATCTAAATCCTGCTGCGGTGGCGGCTCTGCAAGGGGTGACTGCAATCATTTGTGTAGAGCGGTATAACAAGTCTGCGCATAAGGCTATTCGACAGGAGATGCAGCTACTGCGGGCCTTTGGTGATCGGAATATAGGCTTTATTTTAACAAATGGAAAATGAAGTTGCTCTGGGACATCTAATTAAGAAAAGTACTGTGAAGCTGTCTGGCTTTGACTTTTCTTTGAATCTTGTTTTCCCTTCATATTGGGCGGTTTCCTAGGTAAACAGTGGTCTCCGGGGTATACTGGTTAAGATTCTTCTTGTTTATGGTCCGGGGCGGAAAATAGGATATTGAGCAAGGTAAAAATGACCAATAATGCAAGAAATGGTCCATCCAAAGCCGGAAAAAAGTCTCCTGGAACCAGCATGTGATATTGGGTTTAACTGTTGCATGAGCAATATTGTTGCGGGCATCATCTGGGGGCAGTTACCTTATTTGGAGGAGCATATTGTTAAGGAAATTCCATTCGGAAGCTTTGCCAGGAGAAGCCTGAAGACCTTCTAATTCAGTTGGATTTGGTGGTTTTTCCGGCTCAGAGCCCAATTACTGGTTAAGCAGCTTGATTCTAGATGAAGAGGCCATGTGCCCTACCGTTCGGGGAGAGAAGGAAGCGCTTTATAAAAGGATGCAGGAAAAAGCTGCCAGATAGAGATTCTGGAGTCGATAGCAGTTTTAATGTAGAAGGACGGCCTATCTGGAAGCCTATTCATGAAAAGCATATTATTTGTACACATGGTTTTGTGATTTCCTGCGGGAACGGACGGGGCTGGAGTAATGCCTACATCCGGGAGGAAGATTCTAAGTATGTGGGCATGTATTTTTTCCGCCGGGGGTTTGGCTTCCTAGTACAGCGGATAAATAATAACTAGCCCAATCCGCAGGATTTTCATTTGCTAGCAAGGAGAAGGAAAGAGCCGCAGTGGGCTGCGGTGATTGACGACGACACCGCTGGCAGACGAAAAGACAAGAAGTGGACAGTAATTTTTTGAACGTTGTACTAGTGACAATAAGATGACAGCGGAAGAGCAGGACAGGGTAATCGAGATTATTCATAACTGTTTTCGGTGAGAAATTAGGGGATAAGGAAGGATTCAGCATGACACACAAAGCGTACGGACCCTATGAGCGATTTGTCAAACGGCCTCTGGATTTCTTTTTGGCTCTTTTAGTACTGCTGATTCTTTCACCCATCTGGATGGTTACGGCAATTCTGGTTCGTATAAAACTGGGGTCCCCAGTTCTTTTCAAGCAGGAGCGGCCGGGCAAAGACGAAAAACTCTTTTGTTTGAGGAAGTTTCGCACTATGACCGATGCAAGGAATGAAAAAGGGCAGCTCCTGCCGGATGATGTGCGATTAACAGGGTTTGGAAGAGGACTGAGATCTACATCCCTGGACGAACTTCCGGAATTGCTCAACATTGTCCGGGGAGAGATGGCCATTGTTGGCCCCCGTCCCCTGCTGAAGGAATATCTGCCTTATTACACGGAGGAAGAACGTAGGCGGCATGAGGTACGTCCTGGCCTGACAGGCTATGCGCAGGTTCATGGCAGAAATACGGGGAGCTGGGAGGAAAAGTTCCAAAAAGATCTCCAGTATGTGGACAAAATCAGTTTTTGGGGCGACACCAAGATTATTCTTGAAACCCTTGTCAAAGTTATTAAACGTTCTGACATTCAAGTGGGCAGCGAAATCGCGGCCGGAAGGTTAGATCAGGCGAGGAGTAAGACAGCTTCCGGAGGAGAAAAATGTTTCGGTATAAGGATGTTACCATCAGAGAATTCAGACGGGAAGATATTCCATTAAAGATTGAGTGGGTTAATAATCCGGAAAACAACCGCTTTCTACATTACGATTTGCCTCTGGAATACGAGAAAACGCTGGCTTGGTTTGAGCGCAATCGGGGCAGAAGGAATCGTTTTGATGCAACCATTGAATTCGAGGGAGAAGCGGTTGGTCTTTGCGGTCTTTTGCATATAGACTATCAAAATCTGAAGGCCGAAGACTATATGTTGGTGGGAGATTCTCGTTTTAAGAGAAAGGGCATTGCGACAAAAGCAGGGACATTAAATGCTTTGTACTGTTTTGAGATACTGAAGCTGCACAAGATGTACGCCTTTGTTGAGGCAGGAAACCCATCCCTAGATCTGGATTTAAAGAGAGGCTTTCGTGTGGAAGGATATTTGCATCAGTCTTTAAGAAGGGGAGACAGATTTGTGGACTGCTATATTTTGGGAATGACAAGGCAGAGTTTGATTATCCCCGGGGAAGTATATTGGGAGGAGGATTGATGGAACCATCATTCATTTTCCCGCTGGGCACCTTTCAGGGGAACAGTCTTTTTATAAAGCGGGAGGATTTGCTACCCTTTTCTTTTGGAGGGAATAAAGCCCGAAAGGCGGAATTGTATTTCAGGGTCATAGAACAGGGCGGGTTTGACTTTGTCGTGACTTATGGAAGTGGCAGTTCCAATCACTGCCGGGTAATAGCTAATGAATGCGCCAGACGGCGGCTGCCCTGTCTGATAATATCTCCCCTGGAAAGTGAAGACGGAAGTTATAATCAGCAGATGGTGCAGCTGCTGGGGGCTGATGTACGGAAAGTGCCTCTTAATAAAGTTAGTGAAGAAATAGACAGAATACTGGAAGAACTGAAGAAAGTTGGAAAAAACCCCTACTTTATTAAAGGTGGCGGACATGGTAATATAGGGACAGAAGCATACTTGCAATGCTACAAGGAAATCCAAACTTATGAGGAAGAAAATGAGATATACTTTGATTTTATCTTTTTAGCATCTGGTACAGGCACAACACAGGCGGGATTAATTTGTGGACAGCTGCAGGCAGGACATGAAAGAGGCATCATCGGGATTAGCGTTGCCCGGAAGAATCCCCGGGGGAGAGACATCGTTCTGGAATCTATCCGTTCCTACATGGGACGCGGGGTTGCGGAGGAACAAATACAGAAAGCGACTGTTTTTGAAGATGAGTATACCGAAGGATATGGAAAGAAGGATGCCCGGGTGAGCGCGCTTATCCCGGAGGTTTTGAGGCGGTATGGGATTCCTCTGGATGCCACCTATACAGGCAAGGCATTCTGGGGAATGCAGCAGTATCTAGAAAAAGAAAACATAAAAGGGAAGAATCTCTTGTTCCTTCACACGGGCGGCACACCGCTGTTCTTTGACGGATTAAGAGGGCGGGAAGAATGAAATGAATCTTTTGATTTTGTCGGTTGGAACCCGTAACAAACTGGTCAGATATTTCCGAAAGACTTTTGAAGGGACGGGCAGAATTGTTGCAACGGATGCCAGTCCTTTGGCACCGGCGTTATACGAGGCGGATCAGCATTACATCGTTCCCTCTATTTTGGATACGGGCTATCTGGAGTATATTTTTCAAATCTGCAGAAAAGAGCATATTGACGGTGTTTTGAGCCTCATCGATCCGGAGCTTAGTCTTTTGGCAGAAAATGCGGAAGCATTCAGGGCGGTGGGTATTATGACCCTGTGCAGTTCTTCTCAGCTTTGTGAATTGTCTTTGGATAAGATGGAAATGTTTCGGTGGCTGACAGATCATAGGTATCTATGCGCCAAATCCTGGAATGAGCCGGAGGGCTTTTATAAGTCGCTGGATGAGGGAGAGGTTTTCTGGCCGGTTTTTGTAAAGCCGGTGCGAGGATCTGCCAGTTTAAGGATTTCCAAAGCGGTGGACAGAGATATGCTGGATATGCTTTTTTCCGGGGAAGAAAACCTTATGATTCAGGAATATATGGACGGCGCAGAAATCGGCGTGGACGCCTATGTAGATATGATTTCCGGTGAAACGGTATCGGTTTTTACCAAGAAGAAATTAAAAATGCGGGCGGGAGAAACTGACAAGTCGGTGAGTTTTAAGGATCCGCTCTTGTTTACCCTTATAGAATGTTTCCTGAAGGAGACTGGTTTTCGGGGGCCGGTGGACATAGATATTTTTGATATCAACGGCAGGTATTATATTTCTGAAGTGAATCCCCGCTTCGGCGGCGGCTATCCTCATGCCCATGAGGCAGGTTGTGACCATACAAAGCTGATTCTAAACAATCTCCTGGGCCTGGCAAACCCGCCCCGCATCGGAGAATACGAAGAAAATATCTATATGATGAAGTACAACGAGGTTTTGATTAAGAGGGGGCTGGACTAGCGGGGATAGGGAAAAGCCGCTTTTTCAGGGGATGTACAGCAAGAAAGGAGATAGTATGCGAAGCGGTATTCGGAAAAGATTAGACAATATATATGAAAAAGCGGAGGCGTCCTATCGCTCTATGCAGACAAAAAGGGATGCGAAGCATTATCTGAAGATGATGGGAAGTGTTTCTGCAGAATTAAAAGAAAGCTATGAGACCCAGGTGCTTCCATACTGGAAAAAATACCGGATGAAGCCTCCTCTTTATTGGTTCCAGCTTTTTTCTCAGGATGGCAGACACACGGATGCACGCTATATTCCGGAGGATTTGTGGTTTGGAAAAATCCTTCCGTATTACAGCAATATGTCCTTCCGCCGTTCCTATGAAGACAAGTGTATGCATCATATTTTGTTTCCGGAATTGAAACGGCCTAGGACCATTGTCAAAAATATGGCAGGACAATATTACACGGATGATTTAGAGCCTCTGACGGAGCAGGAGGCCTTGGGTTTATGTATGGCAGAGGAACGCTTTATTATTAAACCTTCCATCGACAGTGGCGCCGGGACGGGTATCCGGTTCTACGAAAGGGGAGCGGATCCCGGGACAGAAATCCGCCGCATGATTGACAGCCTTAAGAACAATTTCATCATACAGGAAATCGTGGAGCAGCATGAAATACTTGCCTCTTTTCATAAGAACTCTCTGAATACCATCCGGATTCTTTCCTTTTTCTTTGAAGGGGAGGTTCATGTTCTTTCCGCCATTGTCCGTATGGGTGGGGGAGAAGCCCGGGTGGACAATGTTACCTCTGGCGGCATGCAGTGCGGCCTGCAAATGGATGGGCAGTGTCATTCGCTGGCCTGTACGAAAAAGAGAAACTGGGTAGACAGATCGCCTGATGGAACTGTTTTTGCGGGTACAAAGATTCCTGCGTTTGATAAAATCCTTCAAATTGTGATAAAAGAGCATATTCGTTTTCCCCACTTCCGCCTGATTGGCTGGGACTTCAGCGTAGATAGGGAAGGGGAGCCGGTTTTTATTGAATATAATGTCTGTCCCGGCGCCAATCAAATGACCTGCGGTCCAACCTTCGGGGATTTGACGGATCGTGTACTGGAGGATGTGCTGGTTAAAAAGACTATGGCACATGCGCATAATTAAGGAGAAGCGGAGACATGGCAGAGAAACTGGATGTTTTTTTCAAGCGGGCAGAGGGCAAGCTGGGCCCCCTGAGCGCTTTCAAAAAAGCCTGGTTATTAACGGACTGGGCCAAGGAACGGTATCTGTATCGCGTGCCTGTGGATGAATATTTCAAATATGAGTTTTATAACAAAAACCGCAAGGGAAGAAACAGTTTTGTGGCGGGAAAAAGATCCAGCGTTTTTTTCAATACATGCAATGACAAAGAGGAACGCCGCTTCCTGGACGACAAATCTCTGTTTGTGCAGAAGTATAAAGAATATACAGGCCGGGAAACACTGGACATGACTGATGCATCCTTTGAGGAATTTGCACAGTTTGTACAGGAGAAAAAGGATATTTTTGTAAAACCGAAAGACGGTCATTTCGGGTTGGGGGTCTATGTGCAGGATTGTGGAGAAGGAGTAGATATCAAGGCCCTTTATGAATCCCTGGTAACCAGTCCTTATATGGTGGAGGAACGCATTATTCAGCATCCGGATATGGCGGCATTTAATGATACGTCCGTCAATACGCTCCGCATTATTACCTTTGTTCACCCGGACGGTACAGCTTCTGTTATGCCCGGTGCTCTGATTCGCATAGGGAGAAAAGGCGGCATTGCAGACAATTTTCATCATGGCGGTATAGGCGCGCAGATAGATGAAAAGACAGGAATTGTTGTCACCTGTGGTCTGGATCAATCCGGGACACGCTGGGTTACCCATCCGGATTCCGGCAAGCGGATCGTTGGTTTTCAGGTGCCTCAGTGGGAAAAGCTTTGTAATTGCGTTAAAAAGGCAGCGCTGGTTTGTCCCAAAGTGCGCTGTGTGGGATGGGATGTTGTGCTGACGGCGGATGAAAAGGTAGTCTTGATAGAAGGAAACGGCTGGCCGGATCCGGATCTTTATCAAATGAGCGACGGTATCGGCCGCTGGTCTTTGTTCCGGGAATACCTTCGGGAAGTACAGGCACAGTAAGATGACAGGGTTCAGCATTGCATTTACGGGAGATATTGCTTTTTCCAGATATTTCCGGCAAGTCGGCTCCATAACGAGGCTGGTGGATGAGCCGATACGGCGCTTTCTTTCGGAGGCCCATCATGCGGTGGGCAATATAGAAGGGCCTGTAGACAGCGGGCAGGAACCTTCCGGAGGGGAGTTTGTGCACAGCACAGACATCCGCTATGCCGGGGAACTTAAGGCGCTGGGGATTGATATTTGGAATCTGGCCAATAATCATGCTCTGGATAGAGGCAGAAATGGACTGGAAGAGACGCTGAAAGCCGCGGAACAGCTGCAATGTATGACTATGGGAGCCGGCAGTAGCAAAGAAGAAGCTGAAAAATATCTTTCCTTTCCTCAGGCGGGCGGCATAGGGCTTTTTTCTCTGGGCTACGGGGAAATGCCCATGAAGCAAAAGAAAGATTGTTTTTATGCCGACTGGGATCAAAGGGAACAGATTCAAAAAACTATTCAGACCATTAAGGAAAACCACCGGTGGTGTGTGGCGGTGGTGCATGGGGGGGACGAGTTTTCGGATTTGCCCATGCCCTATACTCGACGGCGTTATATGGAGTATCTTCAATGGGGGGTGGATATAGTGGTAGGCCATCATCCCCATGTGGTTCAGCATTATGAACAGCTCGGGGACAAGATGATCTTTTATTCTCTGGGCAATTTTGTCTTTGACACGGATTATCAGCGGGTGCAGCCTCATACAGAAATCGGAGAACTGCTTAAAATCAGCTTCCGGGAAGAAGGATTTGACTGGACGCATCAGCCGATTTGGATCGACAGGGAAAAGCATTGTGTTGTCAGCGGAGAGACACCTCCTGTCTTCCAAAATATCACAGCGATATCCTATGCCCGCCTTTGGCCCATGGCTGCCCGGGAAACGATTCTCAGGCATCGTCGGCGGGATTTGTATCTGCATCGGGAGAAATACGGAAAATATAGCACGCTGCTTTGGCAATTAAGGGAATTGTACGGCTGCCGGAAGAAGGAAATCCGCTGCCGGGTAAGCGGAAAGATTAAAGCGGCTTTAGTAAGGAATCATACAGAGGATCCAGGCCTGACACAGTATCTCAGCGCCAAGACAGGGTTCTCGGTCAGCAGAAAGGAGTAAGGCATGAAAACAGTTGGCTTTCCTATCAGCAAAAAAGAGAATGAGTGGCGGCGGGCTCTGATTCCGGAGCATCTGGAGCGCATTAGCAACAGAAACAAGCTGTACTTTGAAAAAGACTACGGTCAGGTTCTGGGATATGAAGACGATGCCTACGAGCATTACGGGGCTCATATGGTCACCAGGGACGAGGTATTGGCCAAAGAAATCATCTGCGATGCCAAAATCGGGGATGCGGAATACCTGAACCGACTGCAGGATCAGACGATTTTCGGCTGGGGCCATCTGGTGCAGAACCGGGATATCACGGACAAAGTGTTGGGAGGAAGACTCACCGCTTATGTCTGGGAGGACATGTTTGATGGAGGGCGCCACAGTTTTTGGCGCAATAACGAAATGGCCGGGGAGGCCGCCATTATGCATGCTTTCCAATGCTATGGGGAAATGCCTTACAATACCAGGGTAGCACTTATTGGCAGGGGAAATGTGGCTATGGGGGCCCTAAAGATCCTCACTTGTCTGGGAGCGGATGTGACCATCTATTCCCGCCAGACGGAGGGACTGCTTCAGCGGGAGCTGGAACGGTATAATGTGATTGTCAATGCCCTCTTATGGGATACTACCCGACAGGATCATGTTGTCTACCGGAAGGACTTGAGTCGCCTGCAGCCGGGGGCTCTGATTATTGATATCAGCTGTGACAGATGCGGAGCCATTGAAAGCAGTATTCCCACTACTATTGAAGATCCCACCTATATGGTAGATGGTGTAATGCATTATGTGGTGGATCATACCCCTTCCCTTTTCTACAAGACAGCCAGCAAAGGCATTTCGGAAGAAGTGAGCAAATACTTAGATCAGCTGATAGAGGATAAACCCGGGGAGGTGCTGCAAAATGCCCTGGCGGTCCGGAAGGGGGAGATCCTGGACCAGCGGATCATCGCCTTCCAGAAGAGGTAGGCGTCTATGGATCTGGAAGATAAGATTATCGGCGGACTGAAAAGCATTTACGGTTTTTTCCGTTTTGCTGTCAACTTACCCCGGAATCTGAAAACCATCCGAAGCATTCCTGCGCGGAAGAGCTTCTATCCGGAGTATACCCGGAAAAGCGACAGGCAGATCAGAAGGGAAAACTGCCGATACCTGTTTAAGAATAGGGAAGTGAATCCTTATTACATCAGTTACGGTTTTGATGCGCAATGCTTTCGCCGGCAGGAGGAATTCCTGACTCACAGGGATTTCTTTTTGTCCCGGGACAGGGGCAATCAGGCTATGAAGCGGACGTCTACCGGCGATTACAATTATTTAGCCCTGCTACGGGATAAATATGTTTTCTATCATTATCTGGCCTCTGCTCTGGGAAGGGATGCGGTGGTGCCGGTGTACGCTCTGATATCCCAAAACAGGGCTTATTTCGTAGAAAAATCCATCTGGATGCCCCTGGCGGCGATTCTTTCGGAAGAAGGCGAAAAGGTGTATAAGGTTTTGGACGGGGAATGTGCCGATGGTGTTATGCTGGTGGAATGCCGGGCAGGGACACTTCGGGTGGACGGAGAAGAAAGAAGCCGGGAGGCCTTTCTATCCACTTTCCGGGGAAGCCGTTTAATCGTGCAGCATGTGGTGCGGCAGCATGAGGTGTTAAGGCGTTTTCAGACCAAAAGCATCAGCACCATCCGGGTCATTACGGTGCGAGGAAAAAGCGGAGCCATTAATCTCTTTGCCGCTTTCCTGCGCCTGAGTGCAGATGGGGACAGTTTTGTAGACAACCGGGCCAGGGGGGGGCTGGGGATCGGGGTGGATCTGGAAACAGGCAAGCTGATGAAATATGGATTCCCCCATGACAGTTTCGGCCAAAAACTGGAAAAGCATCCTTTAAGCGGTATTGTCTTTGATGGTTTCCAACTGCCGGATTGGGAGAAGGTAAAGAGCCTGGTGACCCGGGCCCATGAACAGTTTTATGAATTGCAGTCCATAGGATGGGATGTGGTGCTGTGCCCGGAGGGCCCCCGGTTGCTGGAAGGAAATGACGATTGGGAAATCTGTGGCCCTCAGGACACAAACGGCGGCCTGAAAGCCCGCTGGAAAGATTTAACAAATGGATAATCAAAGGGATTATACGCATAAAATCAGTTTTTTGGGGGATATTACGCTGGACAGGCCAATGCTGAAGGCTTCCCTTCAAAAAGGGGGAGGCTATGTTTTTTCCGGAATGCTGGAGGGACTTGGCGCCCTGCTTTCGGAATCGGACTGTGTAATCGGGAATCTGGAGACGGTTTTCGCAGGGGAGGAGAAAGGCTATAATCCGGGAATACTCAGTTATAACAGCCCGGACTCCTTATTAAGGGAAATCAAAAAGCTGGGAGACCCCCTGGTGCTGGGCCTGGCCAATAATCATTGTCTGGATATGGGGATTCCGGGCTTAAAAAGAACTATGTCACTGCTGGATCAGCATCATATTCTGTATACCGGTGCCGGGGAAGCTATGGGGGAGCGTTTTCTTACGTTATGTCTTAAAGGGCTTCGGCTGGCGGTTTTCTCCTGTGCATCTATGATGAATACAAAGGAAAACGGATTTCCTCACAGCATAGAGGAATTGCAGTTTGTCAATTCCTTCTTTTCTCCGCGGGAGGCCGGGATTGTGACATGGAAGCGAAGGCTTCTTTGTTCCCAGCCTGGTAGGTGGGCAAGACAGAAGGTTTTGGACCGGAGACAAGGCAGGGGGCAGGGAATTATAAAGCCATATTCCGACAATCAACCCATCTCTCCAGCGGCACAGGAGCAAATATCCGGTATACTGACAGAACTGAACCAGGCAAAGAAAAACCATGACCTGGTAATGATTTGTTTGCACAGCGGCGGTCAATTCAATGAGGAGCCAGGTAGCTATACGGAAGCATTAATGGAGCAGCTGGCCGGACATGCGGATATAGTGGCCGGGCATCATCCCCATGTGGTGCAGCGGGCGGTCTGGGAAGGGGAAACTTTCTGTGCTTATTCTATGGGTTCTTTGAATATGTCCCCCAGCGCGGATTATGTTGCTCCGGGCAGTTTGTCCGCCTATTCCATGGCGCTTCATGTTTATATCAGCCAAAAGGAAGAGAGGACTTATATCAAAAAAATCAGCTGTTCCTTCCTGAAAGCGGTGGAAGACGAATCGGCCTTTGTCCGGGTGGTTCCGGTGGCGGATTTGCATCAGGCGTCGTCTCTTTCCCGGCGGGCGGAGCTGGAAAATGATATGGAACAGATTCTGACACGCTGCGGGATCGAAAGGAGAGAGGGAGAGCTTATTCAAAAGGAGTATGAGATTTCGTCCAAGGGGCAGCCCCCGGTTTTATGATGGATCTTGAGTTTCCGTATAGTGCAATAAACTGAGCTTCCGCAAGGCACCCTATTGATGATTTTGGGGCACCATGGCAGAATACGCTTAAAAAAGCAGGAAA
>CADBFP010000006.1 GCA_902793995.1 uncultured Lachnospiraceae bacterium
TCGAGCCTCGCCGAACTTGTTCGGTGAGGTACCAGGGGTTCGGGGGCGGGCCCCCGATCAATCTGAAAAATGTGCTTGACTTATAATAGTTAGTCTACGCTCTGCGTTGTTTATACGCCTCATATAACAGCAGCGCCCCGGCCACCGCCACATTTAAGGACTCCGCCTGCCCTTCCATGGGAATGCGGATCAGGCTGTCCGCCAAGGCCGTCAATTCCTCCGAAAGGCCGTTTCCCTCATTGCCCAGCATAAAAGCGCAGCGGGCCGGATAAGCCGTCCGGTCAAAGGCCTCCTGCCCTTTCAGATGGGCCGCATACAGACAATACCCTTGCTCCCGCAGGGCCTCCGCCTCTTTTTTCAAATCCTCCGCCACCCGGAAAGGAACTCTGAAAATGCCTCCCATAGTGGCCCGCAGAACCTTGGGACTGTAGGGATCCACCGTTTCCCGGTCCATCAAAATCCCTCCGGCTCCCGCCGCCTCTGCCGTGCGGAACAAAGTCCCCAGATTCCCCGGATCCTGGATCCGCTCCAGGAGCAGCAAGGGGCCCGGTCCGAAATCCGCCGCCTCCTGCCTTCTCACCAGAGCCAATATTCCCTGAGGGGTCATCGTATCTGCCATTTTGGCCATCACCCCCTCCGAAACCCGCTCCGCCTTAAGCCGCGCTGCCAGCTCCCGGCCCTCCTCCGAATCCGCAAAGGCCTCCGTCACAAAGGCCCGGGCCAGGCGCTCCGGAGGAATCTCCTCCGCAAAGCGTTTTCCTTCCACCACAAAAAGGCCCTCTTCTTTCCGAAGAGAAGCCTTTTTCTGCAGCAGCAAAACCTGCTTAACCAGGGGATTGGACAGGGAGCTGATCACTTACTTCCCCTCATAGACAATGCAGCTGGCCACATCATAATCCTTCAGCGCCTCCCGGCCCTTTAAGCCTGCCAGCTCTATCACGAAGCACATTTTCACCACTTCGCCCCCCAGAGACTCCACCATGCGGGCAATGGCTTTCATGGTGCCGCCGGTGGCCAGCAGATCGTCCACAATCAGGGCCTTCTGACCCGGCTTAATGGCATCCTTATGCATTTCCATTACCGCGGTGCCGTATTCCAGGGCATATTCCACTTCCACGGTTTCCCGGGGCAGTTTTCCCTTTTTCCGGGCCAGAATGAAGGGCTTGCCCAGCTTGTATGCCATAGGGGCCCCGAATATAAAGCCCCGGGACTCCGCCCCCACAATCACATCAAAATCCAGGTCCTCTACCGCTTCGCAAAGCTGGTCAACCGCCAGCTTTAAACCTTCGGCATCCTGCAAAATCCCGGTGACATCCCGGAACATAATCCCCGGTTCCGGAAAATCCGGGATGGTGATCACATACTCTTCCAGTTTCTTTTTCATCTTCCGCTCCTTTGTCTGTCAAATCTTTGAGCCCCTTGATTGTAGCCCTGCCGCCGCTTTTTGTCAACTGCGGCGCAGGGAAAGTTTTTTTCTCTACCTATAGTAAATCGATTAATAATGTGGTAAACTGAAAGCGATAGTGTGACCTGTTTGTGAACAGGTTTTGAAAAGGTAGGAAAAAACATGGATAAAATCATTCTGGTAGTAGACGATGACGTCACTTCCCTCAAACTGGCCAGCGGCATTTTAGGCAAGCAATACCGCATTGCCTCCGCCATAAACGGCGCCGCCGCCTTTAAGTATCTGGAAAAAAATATCCCCCATCTGATTTTGCTGGATCTGAATATGCCGGACATGGATGGCTTTGAGGTGATTGAGCGCTTAAAGGCCAGTCCCCAGCACCGGAATATTCCGGTCATCTTCCTCTCCGCCCAGCAGACGCCGCAGAACGAGGCCCAGTGTATCAGCGCCGGCGCCGTGGATTATGTCAGCAAGCCCTATGTGCCCCAGGTTCTTTTAAGCCGGGTCCAGCGCACTTTGGAGCTGTACGACTCCCGGGAAAGGCTGGAAGCCGTGGTGGCGGAGCAGGCCAATGATTTAAAGCAGCAAACCAAGCATATAGATGAGATTCAGAACGCCATGATCCTGGGCATGGCCAATCTGATCGAGGAGCGGGACTCCGGCACGGGCTATCATGTCAAAAACACCCAGGCCTATGTGAAAATGCTGAGCAAGGCCCTGCGCCAGCGGCATATGTTCCCGGACATCCTCACGGATGAATATGTGGACCTTCTGGTAAAAGCCGCCCCTTTGCACGATGTGGGCAAGATCAAAATCACAGACCTGATCCTGCAGAAGCCGGGAAAGCTTTCCGAGGACGAATACCGCATTATGCAAAACCACACCCGCTACGGAGCGGATATCATGGAGGACATCTTAGGGGGCGTGGAGGATTCCCCCCAGTACCTGGAAATCGCCCGGGATGTTGCCCTGTATCACCACGAACGCTGGGACGGCAACGGCTATCCCGAAGGCTTAAAGGGGAACGATATCCCTCTCTGCGCCCGGATTATGGCGGTGGCGGATGTCTTCGATGCCCTGACGGCGGACCGGGTTTACCACCGGGGTATCCGTTCCATTGACACGGTACTCACCATTCTGGAAGATTCCAGCGGCACCCAGTTCGATCCTGCCATTGTGAAAGTCTTTGTCTCCCTGAAGGATCAGCTGGAAGATCATCTGGCGAAAGAGGAATAAGTATGAGCGAACAATTATTAAGCCGTCAGCGCCGCCGGGAACTGCTGATTACACTGGCTTACAGCATTTTCACCATGTTGATGATTATCATGTCTCCCATTGAGGGCTGGCCTTTCTTCTACATCCCCGTGCTGCTGGTGGGCCTGATTCTGGTGTGGTGGTTCTATGTCAAGCAGTTCCGCACTTATGTTTTCCGGGCCTTTGTGGTGACAGCCTTTATCTCCGCCAATGTTTTTCTCTACGCCATCCAGGCCCAGGATTTCTTTGTGGTGATTCCCACCCTCTGCGTGGAGTTCGTGCTGCTTTCCCTTTTCGAAATGACCCGCCTGCTGGACATTGTGGTTCTGAAATCCTTCGTCCTGCTCCTTTATCATCTTTTCGTCAAGGGCTATCAACTCCCCGATCTTAGGGTGGAGCGGAGCCGGATCATGCTGCAGACCCTTTCCTATCTGGTGCTGATGGTTCTTTGCGTGTACCGCATCCATCACCATATCCAGGAAGAGCAGGACACGGAGAATCTGGAAGAAAAAGTGCTCCGGGAACAGCGGATCCGGAACGATTTCGTGGCCAACACCTCCCATGAGCTCCGCACCCCGGTGAATACCATTTCCGGCATGTGTGAAATCATGCTGCAGAAGAATCTGCCGGACGAGATCCACAACGGCATCCTGGATATTCAGATGACCGGCGCGGAGCTCCAGAGCATTGTGACGGACATTCTGGACTACTCCGCCCTGGAAGCAGATACCATGGTGCTGCAGCCCCGCATTTACAACATCACCTCCACCCTGAATGATGTGATGAATACCACCATGTACGAAAACAATTCCAAGCATCTGGATATTATTTTCGACTGTGATCCCAATATCCCCAGCCAGCTGGAAGGGGATGAGCAGCAGCTGCGCCGGGTGCTGAACACCCTCATCGGCAATGCCATCAAGTTTACCCAGGAAGGGGGCGTGACGGTCCGGGTTACCTACCGGCCGGAGGCCTACGGCATCAACCTGATTGTATCCGTCAAGGATACCGGCGTAGGCCTCAGCATAGAGGACCAGGAACTGATTTTAAGAGGCTTCTACCAGACGGACAGCGACCGCAACCGCAAGAGTTCCGGCCTGGGCCTGGGCCTGCCCATCACCTCCGCCCTGATCAAAAAAATGGGCGGCTTCCTCACCATCAATTCCGAGGAAGGCATGGGCAGCGAATTCTCCTTTGCCATTCCCCAGAAGGTCATCAACGAAGAGCCCTGCATCTCCCTGCTGCATCCCGGCTCCATTAAGCTGATCTGGTATTACAATCCCCAGTCCACCGTTTCCTCCATCCGGAATTCCTTTGCGGATCATATCCAGCATTTTTCGGATTATTTCGGCATTCTCTCCTACCGGGCCACCACCCTGGAGGAATGCAAACGCCGGGTGGCATCCCAGGGCCAGGGGGTGCATTTGATTCTGGGGCAAAGCGAATACCTGGCCAACAAGGCCTATTTCGACGAGCTTTCCGAAAAGACTTCCATTATCCTGGTGGCGGAGCGGAACGCCGTGCCCAATGCGGGGCACCGCATCCATGTGCTGTATAAGCCTTATAACGCCATTATGCTGGCGGAGATTCTAAACGGCGAATTCCGCAGCTCCAAGGCCAAGGGCCGGAAGGAGCTGAAGAAGTTTATTGCGCCTACCGCCAAGATTCTGGTGGTGGACGACAACCTGATGAACCTAAAGGTGGTGGAAGGCCTCCTGCGGAAATACCGGATCCGGGTGGTGACCGCCACCTCCGGGGATGAGGCCCTGTCCCTCATCGAATCCCAGGACTACGACTTTGTCTTCATGGACCATATGATGCCCGGCATGGACGGGGTGGAGTGCTACCACCATATCCGGGAAAAGCAGGGAGCCTATTACTCCCAGGTGCCTGTCATTGCCTTAACCGCCAATGCCATTGCCGGTTCCCGGGAAATGTTCCTTTCCGAAGGTTTCAGCGAATTTGTGGCCAAGCCCATCGATACGACCCTGCTGAACGAGGTTCTGTACCGCTTTATTCCTTTCGAGAAACATTTGACGGAAGAAGACATCCGCTATCTGACGGAGAACGAATCCGCCGGCCTGCCGGATAAAAAGGAGAAGGCCAAGCCTCCGGCACCGAAAGCCGGGGACAACGCGCCGGAAGTTCCCCAAGAGCCGGAGCGGCCCGCCCCCCTCACGACGGAGATTATTCCGGATCCCGCCGCCTTGCCGCAGGATCCCTTTGAAGCCCTGCCCTTTATTGACAAAGACACGGCGCTTACCTACTGCGGCTCCACGGAAGACTTCCTGGAGCTGGTGCAGCTGTATTTCAGTAGCGGACAGCAGTACAAGAAAGACCTGCAGATTGCCTTTGACACGATGGATCTAAAGAACTATGCCCTGCTGGCTCATACGGTAAAAGGCACCTCCCGAACCCTGGGCATGCTGCCCCTGGCGGATAAGGCCTTCAGCCTGGAAATGGCCGCCAAGGAAAGCCGGGAAGCAGACATCAAGGAGCAGCATGACGCCTTCCTGGAGGAATACGGCAGCGTGCTGGATGCCATGGGCAAGCTCTTTGAGGAGAAGGCTGCGGAAGAAGCACCTGACCTTTCTCCTTCGGAACAGAAGGAAATTGCCGACTGGGACGGCCTGAAAGCCCGGCTGGCCCAGTGCCTGGAATCCTATGAGGAAAAAGCTTTTGATGACGCTTTGGAAGAAGTAAAAGGCCAGACCCTAAAAGGACGGCCCATAGAGATTGTACTGGCCGATGTGCTGGATAAGGTGGCCGCTTTCGATTTTGAAGGGGCGCTGGAACAGCTGAAGGAGATCGGAGGTGCCGCATGTTAAAGTTTATCCGCGAACTGACGCTTTCCCGGAAACGCTCCCTGGAGGAACGCCGCTTTATTCTGGCCGGCTGGGTGACCATCGTATCCATTTTCGCCGTATTACTCAGCGGCATTACCACCAACCAGGGACTTCTCTTCTGCCTGGGACTGGGGGCCGCCATCATCTTTATGGGGCTGGTTATGCTCTTCACCCTGCGGACCAAGCGCTTTACCCTGGGCAGCAGCCTGATTATCATTGTAGCCAACTTACTGATCCTGCCCATAGGCTACTTCTTCGGCGGGGGACTGCACAGCGGCGCGCCCCTCTGGTTTGTCATGGGCATTGTCTTTGTCTTTGTGCTTTTCAAAGGGGCGCTCTTCTACTTCTATTTGATTTTGTCTCTGGTAGTATTCTTCCTGACCTACTATGTGGGAGAAATGCATCCCGAATGGGTCACGCCTTTGCAGGAAGGCAACGATATGCACCTGGACTCTTATATTGCCATGGCCTGTGTTTCCGTTCTCTGCGGCATTCTGTTCAAGTTCCAGAGCATGCTGCTGCTGAATGAAATCCAGCGGGCGGAAAAACAGACGAAGGAAATCGAAAAGCTGAACAACGTGCAGAATAATTTCTTCTCCTCCATGAGCCATGAGATCCGCACCCCCATCAGCACCATTATCGGACTGAACGAAATGACCATGCGGGAAAAACAGCTGCCGGCGGAAGTGCTGGAAAATACCCTGAATATCCAGAACGCCAGTAAAATGCTGCTCTCCCTCATCAATGACTTCCTGGATATGTCCAAGATCCAGTCCGGGAAGATGGAGATTGTGCCCGCCAAATACGAAACCAGCCGGATGCTCAGTGAAATCACCAACTTCCACTGGAACAAGGCGTCGGAAAAGGATCTGGGCTTCGAAATCGAAGTGGGGGAAAATATTCCGCCTATGCTCTTCGGGGATGAGACCCGGATCAAGCAGATCATCATCAATTTGCTGTCCAACGCTATCAAATATACCAAGGAAGGTTCCGTGACCCTGCGCTTCGGCGGCGAAAAGGTGGACGGAGAAACCTTTATGATGCGGGTGGAAGTGCAGGATACGGGTATCGGCATCCGGAAGGAAAGCCTGCCTTACCTCTTCGATGCCTTCCGCCGGGTGGAGGACAATGAAACCAAAAATATCGAAGGCACGGGCCTTGGCCTCTCCATTGCCAAACAATTAACGGAGGCCATGGGCGGCAATATCTCTGTCAACAGTATCTTCACCAAGGGCTCCACCTTCCGGGTGGAAATCCCCCAGAAGATTGCCCAGGGCGAAATCACCACCTTCCGGAAACCCGGGCTTTTGGACCGGCAGCAGCCGGATTATCAGCAAAGCTTTGAGGCGCCCACGGCCACGGTGCTGATTGTGGATGATAACGAAATGAACCGCATTGTGTGCCGCAAACTGCTGCGGGCCACCAAGGTGCAGGTGGATCTGGCGGAATCCGGCAAGGTCTGCCTGGAGAAGACCCACGAAAAGCATTATGACGCTATTTTCATGGATCATGAAATGCCGGAAATGGACGGCATCGAAACCCTGCACAGCATCCGGCAGCAGCCCGGCGGCCTCTGCCGGGAGACGCCGGTGATTGCCCTGACGGCCAATGCCGGCGGCAACTGGGACCAGTTCTATCTGGAGCAGGGCTTCTCCGCCTATCTTTCCAAACCCATCCAGTCCAGCAAGCTGGAATCTTTGCTTCTGGAATGCCTGCCGGAGGATCTGGTGGAAGTCAATTACACGGATGCGGATAAGACCGACGGCCCCACCATTTATGAGAAGGTGAGCAAGCGGGCTTATATCGTCACCACGGACACCATTACGGATCTGCCGGAGCACCTGCTGCGGGAAAACGAGATCCTGACTATGCCCTACTATATCAAGACCAGGCAGGGCCGTTTCCAGGATACCACGGAAATCGACGCCAACAACCTGTATCAGTATCTGCTGAATACCTCCGACAATTCCGCCCACTCCACCCCGGCTTCCGTGGAAGAGTATGAGCACTTCTTCGGAGAGGCCCTTTCGGAATCCCGCTTCGTGCTGCACATTTCCAGCAGCCGGTTTATGAGCAAGTCCTTTGAGAATGCCTCCCAGGCAGCGGAAAGCTTCGGCAATGTGCATGTGTTTGATTCCGGGCAGATTACGGCGGCCCAGGGCATGGTGGCCATCCGGGCGGCAGAACTTCTGCGCAGCGGCGTGCGTCTGGAGGAAGTGCTGCCGGAGCTGGATCGGTATCAAAAACAGATCAGCCTGCAGTTTTTGGTTCCCTCCTTGCCGGAATCCAACACCAAGCAGCGGGTACCTTACCTGCTGCGGGTGGCAATTAAATCCTTCAATTTAGAACCCGTTTTCATCACCCGGAAGGGAAAACTGACCATCCGCCGCTTCCTGCTGGGCTACATTCGCAGCACCCAGGATCAATTTGTGCGCTCGGTCCTGTCCAATCCCCGGCGAATCAATACCAAACGGCTTTTCGTCATCTTCAACTGCTGCCCCATGGAAATGCGGGACCATGTGCTGAACGAGATCGAGAAGTATGTGCACTTTGATGAAGTGATTGTGAACCGGGGTTCCGCTTCCTCCTTCATCAACTGCGGCCCCAATTCCTTCGGCTTGATTTTCGAAACCATCGAATAAGGGTTCTGTCATCAATCAAATGGCCCCGCCGGAAACGGCGGGGCCTTCTTTGTGATCTGTTATTTGAGTATATCCTTTTTATTGCGGCGGTTTAAAGCGGATGGTGACGGTGGTGCCGGCGCCGGGGATGCTGTCTACCTGCATCTCTCCCTCCAGCTCCCGCTGCAGCCTGAGACGGATGCACTCCAGGCTGTGGGGCAGCTGGGCCGCTTCCTTCAGCTTCTCCGTATCGAAGCCTACCCCGTCGTCAATCAGCTTGATCTGCACGCTTCCGTCCACCAGACGCCGGGTCTGCAGGGTGATGGTGCCGTCTCCGTTCCGGGGAGCCAGACCGTGCTTCACTGCATTCTCCACCAAGGGCTGCAGGGTAACGGGAGGCAAATCAAAGTCCTCGATATCCACATCGTACTGCACCTTGATTCTGTCTTCAAAACGAAGCTGCTCCAGGGCAATATAATGCTGCATATGCTCCATTTCCCAAGGGAAGGACAACAGATCCTCCCGGTTGATCCCCTCCACGCTCTGCCGCAGATAACCGGAAAGCGCCAGAATGGATTCCTGAGCCCGCTCCGGGTCTACATCGCAGAGATAAAACAGAGCGCTCATCACATTGCCGATATAATGGGGTTTCATCCGGGCTGTGCCTAAATGGACCCGTTCCTTTAGAAAACGGTATTCCTCCTGAAAATCCGGAGTTTCTTCCCGCACTTCCGGAAGACCAGCCTCCTTCGGATCGCCGTTTGTTTTTTTGAAAGCACTGAATAATGCCATACTTTCTTACCTGCCTGTTTTTCAAGAGTGAACTATTGTACTGCCATTTTACTTGATTTTCCCCGGGAAAGCAAGCGAAAAAATAAGCCCCCGGGAAGGGGGCTTGCTGGTGGCTGCCGGGCTCGAACCGGCGACCTCTTGGTTGTCGACCAAGCGCTCATCCCAACTGAGCTAAGTCACCAACTGAAAGTGATGGATCTGGAACTGAATGCTTTGCAGGCCGTTATACTCATGAACCATAGGCTGGTAAGCCAAAGCCATTTTCACCCGGGTTTGGGAGCGTTCCAGCATGGTGAATGCTTTTTCTCCCAGCTGCTGCTTTAAGAGTTCCTCCCAAAGCGTAACATCCCCGAACCAGATGCCCTCGAAGTTCTGTCCGCTTTCATCCGAAAAACGGAGCCGCAGGGCATTCCGACGCTGTCCCAGAACCGTGATGCGGTGGACTGTCAGGCCGCTGCGTCCGAAAAGGGGACGCTCAAAGCCGTTGCCGAAGGGTCCCAGCTGCTCCCACTGCCGGATTCTATCCCGGGTGGCATAAGCCGGAGGCATTGCCGCATCGAGCTTTATTATAGGACATAAATCCTCATCTGTCAAACCCGAATTTTCGTTCAGGCTTTTCCGCAGGGCATCAATCGCTTCTTCCCGCAGGGAGAAGCCTGCCGCCATGGCGTGGCCCCCGAAGCGGGTCAGGAGAGATTCGCATTCCTTCATCCTGTCATACAGGGGATAGGCAGGGATGGAGCGGGCCGAGCCTTTGCAATGCTCTCCTTCTCCGGTAATCACAAGGGCGGGCCGGTTGAACTTTTCCTTGATGCGCCCCGCCACGATGCCCGCAATGCTTTCATGGAGCCGGGGCAGATGGATTACCAAAACCTTATCCTCCGCCGCCTGCAAGGCCTTTGCCTCCGCTTCCTTCGCGCCTTCCTCCGTCATTTGCTGCCGCTGCCGGTTTAAATCCAGCAGATGCGCCGCCAGGCTTTTGGCTTTTTCCGCCTCCGTCTCGTTCAGTAGGCTTTGAGCCAGCTCCGCGGATTCCAGTCGCCCCGAGGCGTTAAAGCAGGGGCCTATCACAAAACCGATATGATAAGCGCTCAGAGGTTTTCCGCTCAGCTGCAGCGCTTCCAGCAGGGCCTTAAGCCCCGGATTCGGGGTTTGGGACAGCCTTTTTAAGCCTTCCCGCACCAGAATGCGGTTTTCCTCCCGAAGTTCCATGAGATCCGCCACGGTGGCAATGGCTGCGTAGGCTGCCATAGCCTCCAGCAGTTCTTCCTCCCGGCGGCCCAGCCGGCGCCACAGCAGCTGCATCAGCTTCAGGGCCACCACCGCCCCGCAAATCCCCTGATAAGGATAGGGGCAGTCCGGCCGCTTGGGATCCATTACCGCATCCGCCGGAGGCAGGGTAAAAATCCCCTCCGTTTCCGGCACCTCATGATGATCCGTCACAATCACCTTTAAGCCCTTTTCTTTGGCATAAGCAACTTCCTCCCGGCAGGCGATGCCGTTGTCGCAGGTGATTAAAATGCCGGCTCCGAAAGCCAGAGCATCCTCCACAATCCGGCGGTTTAAACCATACCCCTCCCGGACCCGGTGAGGGGCCAGCACCAAAACTTCGAAGCCCAGCTTCTCCAGGCTCTCCTTCAGAATCTGCCCGGCAAAAATACCGTCCACATCATAATCCGAAGCCACCGCTATTTTCAGTCGGCTGCTTAAGGCCTCCTCCAGCAGCGCTGCCGCCTTTTCGCCGTCCTTCAGCAAAGCGGGATCCGGCAGATCCTTCAGGGTTCCCTTCAGGTAGAAACGGGCGCTGTCCACATCTTTAACCCCCCGGTTGGCCAGGATGCGGGCCGTTAAAGGGTCGATGCCCAGGACCTCCACCATTTGGTCAAAGTCCCCTTTTTTATTCTGAATGATCCATTTTTCTTTCATCATGTATTCCTATATCATTTCCCTGAAAACCCGGAAGGCAGAGGGCAGAGCGTAACGCGCCTCCACTTCCTCCCGGTCTGCATACACATAGCCCGGCAGGGCTTCCGCCGTTTCCGTCTCCCAGCCCTTCATCTCCCACTCCACATGGGTAAAAACATGCCGAGCCGTGCCCAGCTCCTGTAAGGGGCCGAAGGGGATGCCGTAGCTTTTAAGCCAGGGAAGAATGTCCCCGGGGCCCAAATGGCCTTCCAGCAGCGGGAAGGCGTACAAGCCCGCCAAAAGCCCCTTCTCCGGCCGTTTTACCAGCGCCACCTTCCCCTGATGCCTAAGCAGCAGTAAAGTCTTCTTTTCCTGCCTCCGGGGCTTGGCTGCTCCCCGCAAGGGCAGATCCTCCTGGCATCCCTGCGCCAGGGCCATACACAAATCCTGCAGAGGACACTGCCGGCAGCGGGGTTTTCCCGCCGGCAGGCAAAGCATCTCCCCCAGCTCCATCAAGGCCTCATTAAAGGGGCCCGGAGCCTCCAACTGCTCCAGGACGCTTTTCAGGAACCCCTCCGCCTCTTTCTTCACGGCGGGCTGCAGCACATCCCGCTCGTCCCGGGTGAGCCGGGCCAGAATCCTGAGCACATTGCCGTCCACCGCAGGGGCCGCTTCTCCGAAAGCCAGAGAGGCCACCGCGCCGGCGGTATAAGCCCCCACACCGGGCAGTTTCTTAAGCTGCGCGACCGTTTCCGGGAGTTTCCCGCCCAGTTCTTCCACGCAGACCTGGGCTGCTTTCCGCAGATTCCGGGCCCGGCTATAATACCCCAGGCCTTCCCAGAGCTTAAGCACCTCTTCTTCCCGGGCGGCAGCCAGATCCTCCAAACGGGGGAAAGCCTCCATGAAGCGGGGATAATAGCGCATCACAGCCTCGATGCGGGTCTGCTGCAGCATGGTTTCGGAAACCAGGATGCTGTAGGGAGTCACATTCTCCCGCCAGGGCAGGGGCCGGACATTTTCCCGAAACCAGGCCGTCAGCAACGGAGCCGCCTCCAGAAGGAGGGCGGTTTTGGCTGAAAGGGAAAGATTTTGACCGGCGCATTTATTATCCATCATTTTTACGAAATCCGTCCCGCGCAGGGGCGATGATCAATCGCCCCGGGCGGCTGATAGCCGCCCCTACGGTGTAAACTATAGGGTATAAAAAAGAGCGGATGACGGGAATCGAACCCGCCTATCCAGCTTGGGAAGCTGGTGTTCTACCAATGAACTACATCCGCCTGTTCCTGCGGAAGAAGGGACTTGAACCCTCACGATCGTCGATCACATGATCCTTAGTCATGCCTGTCTGCCAGTTCCAGCACTTCCGCATGGGAACGCAAAGAAGTATAACACGGACAAGCCCAGGTTTCAAGTATTTTTTTTAAACCGTCCCCCTGTCCCCAAAACTGCCCTGTCCCTCTGCCGCCAGATAAAGATTGCGCTGCGGCGCTATCCGTGCTAAAATATGCCCAGACAACATTTCCGAGGTTTCCATGTTTGCTTGCTATATCAAAACTATCCGGGACTTTTCCCGTCTTCTCTTTCTGGAAGGCAGCTTTGACGAATACCGGCTGGCTTCTGGCCGTTTTGTCACGGCCTTTACCACGGAATTTGACGGCAGCAGGCCGGAGCCGGCGGAACAGGACAAAGCGGCTGGGTTGGATGCGCCGGAATCCCACATCCTCTGGGGGCAGCTTAAGCCTCTAGCCTTCCAGCTGATTAAGGGAACGGTTCCTCCCAAAAGCTTTTCCCTGGCCTTGATTTATCCTCCGGAGAAAACCCGGGGCCTCATGCAGGAAGGAATCATCAAAGAGGAGCCTTCCCGGCTCCCCTTGCTGTTGCTGAATATCCGTTATCGGGAAGAAAAACTGCTGCTGACCACAGGCATCAGCGAGCAGGGCCTGGACTTCCCCAGCGCCGCCCGCCTGATGGCCCTCTGGGACAGGCAGGTCCGGGCTCTGCTGGAAGAATTAGGCCTTTCCCAGGCTATAGACGAAGCGTAAAGCAAACCCCGTTTTCCCGGTTTTCCACGCCGTAGCTGCCGCCTATCAGCTCCGTGGCAGCCTTTACTACGGAAAGGCCTATGCCGCTTCCCCCGTAGCTCCGGGTCCGGGCTTTATCCACCTTGTAAAACTTATTCCATATCCGGTCCAGGGCTTCTTCCGGAATTGGCTTTCCCTCGTTAAAAACTTCAATCCGGGCTCCCTCCCCTTCCGGAGCCGCGCTGACCCGTATCAAGCCGCCCTCCGTCACATGGTTCACCGCATTGGAAAGATAATTCTGCAAAATCTGCTCCACCATCAATTCATCCGATTCTACCGGCAAAGCATCCGGTAAAACCAATTCCCAGCGGGGAGGCTGTCCTTTGCCCTTCAGGCGGAAGGTCTCTGTCATGCCCCGAATCACTTCTGCTAAATCAAAACGGCTCTTTTCTATTTCCATCTGGCCGGATTCCATTTCATCCAGGCTCAAAAGAACCCGCACCAGCCGGTTCATCCGCTCTGCCTCATCCGCAATGGTATCGCTGTAGCGGATGCGGCTTTCCTCATCCTCGCAGAGGCCGTCCCGAAGCCCTTCCGCATAGCCCTGCACCAGGGCAATAGGTGTCTTTAATTCATGGGAAATATTAGCCAGCAATTCCTTTCGGCGCTGGTTCTCCTCTTCTTTTTTCCGCACATCCTCTTCCAGTGCCAGATTAGCCCTTTTCAAGTCCTCCACGGTAGCATCCAGGGTGGTGGACATGGTTTCCATAGGGCGGGACATACGGTCGGTAAAAAAGAACACCAGCAAGGCTCCCAGGACCAGAATCACGCTGCCAATTATCAGCAGAAAACGGTTGGAAATGGATACATTTTCCGCAATATGAGCCATAGGCAGGCCCAGAAAATACTCGTATTCTTCACCCTTTTCCGTCAAAACTCCCTGGCATTCGATTTTATCGGTTTTGGTGAAGGGATCCTGAATCAAAGTTACGATATAGTGATCTGTCTCTTTATAAATCGTCTGAGGAGGCGGATTCATTCCGCTCCTGGTCTTGCCGCCGCCCCAGGGAGCCCGTTCTCCCCCTGCCATAAACAAAATAACGGGAACGCCCTGAGCGTCTTCCCGTTTCAAACTTGCGGCAATGCCGCTGCTTTCGCATTTTCTTGTCAGTTCCAGCCGCAGTTCCTCATCAGAGGAATCCTGAATCAGCTTTTCCAGCATAAGCCGGACATTCTCCAAATCCTCCAGCTGATGTTTGAGATAATACTTTTGCAGCATAAAGCGGTTGATCAGCCAAAGGCTTCCGATCAGGAGGACAAAGAGGCCAACGAAAACCAGGGTGTTTTTAGCCCGAAAGCTTAACCCTTTCCGCTGCTCTCTTTCCTCTTCATGCATGATCCTGCGCCTCCGCTTCCAGCTTGTAACCTACGCCCCAAACCGTTTTGATCTTTTCTCCGTAGTCTCCCAGCTTGCTTCTTAATTTCTTCACATGGGTGTCAATGGTACGGGCATCCCCGTAATAATTATAATTCCAGACATGATTCAGGATGGATTCCCGGGATAAGGCAACCCCCGGATTCTCCAGAAAAAACTGCATCAGCTCATATTCCTTCAGGCTCAGCTCCACCACCTTGCCGCCAATGGTCAGTTCCCGGGCAATGCGGTCCAGCTTCAAATCCCCCAGTACCAGCGGGGTGGTGTTCAGTTCTTCCTGGCGCCGCAAAATGGCGGCGATCCGGGCCATCAGCACCCGGGGACTGAAAGGCTTGGTGACATACTCGTCCACATCCATCTCAAAGCCTTTGATCTCATCCCGGTCATCCCCCAGAGCCGTCAGCATAATCACCGGAACCTTGCTGTAGCGGCGGATTTCCGCCAGCACCTGCCAGCCATCCAGTTTCGGCATCATAATATCCAGCAGGATCAGTTTAATGTCCTTGGTATCGAAGAACTTTTCCAGTGCCTCTTCCCCGTCTGCGGCTTCAATCACGCCGTAACGCTCCCGCAGCAGGAAATCCCGAATCAGACTCCGCATTCTCTCTTCGTCATCAACTACCAGTATTTTTGTCTGACTCATATTTGTTCTCCTTACGATTATTCAGCTATATCATAGCAAAGAAGCCGGCGAAAAACCACCGCTTCACAGAAAAATCACAGAGAGAACATTTCCCTTACACATTTAATATGACTAATTCTTTTTCCACGCCTTCCAGCTGTTCCTGGCATTTCCGGGCCAGCTCCGCCCCCTGTTTATACAGTTCCAGAGCCTCCTTTAAGGGGAGATCCTCCCGGGCCAGCCGCTTGTTGATGGCCTCGATCCGGTCCATGGCTTCGTCCACATTGAATTCTTCCTGCTTAACTATGATACTCTCAGGCATTTTCTTCCCTCCCGTCGATTTTCGTTACCGCCGCCTCCAGGGCGCCGTTGTGAATCTGTACCCGGATTTCGTCTCCCGGCCGGGCCTTACGGACATCCGTTAAGGGCTGTCCCTTCAGCTGGATATAGCCGAAACCTTTCACCAATTTGGCTGTGGGGGACAGGCTATGCAGTTCCGTCACCGCCAGGCGGAAACGAGTTTGCCGCCGCTCCCAAAGGCTCCGCATCTGCATAGGCAGAGCCGCCTTCAGCAAGGCCAAACGGTTCTTCCTTTGCTCCAGCAAATGCCGGGGATGATGGATTTCCAGCTGTGCCTTCTCCCGCTCCAGCCGCCTCTTTTTCTGCAGCATCTGGTAGTGGATGCCGGCTTCCCCTTCCCGTCTTAAGGCCTTTAGGCGGTTCAGCACGCTCATCACATCCGGCACCGTCAGTTCCGCCGCCTCCGAAGGCGTGGCGGCCCGCACATCCGCGGCCAGATCCGTCAGGCTGGTATTCCCGGCGTGGCCCACGGCGGAAACCACCGGCGTTTTGGTCTCAAAAACCGCCCGCACCAGTGCTTCGCTGTTGTAAGCTGCCAGCTCCTCCTGGGACCCGCCGCCCCGGCCTACGATTATCACATCCACCCCGTACTCATCCAGATAACGGATGCCCCGGATGATGCTCTCCACTGCCTGCTTTCCCTGCACCAGCACCGGATAGAGCACCAGCTGCACGAAAGGGTTCCGGCGGCCGGACACATCCCGTATATCCCGGAAAGCCTGGCCCTTTTGGGATGTGACGATACCCACCACCCGGGGGTGCTTCGGCAAAGGCTTTTTCCATTCCGGACTAAACAGGCCTTCTTCTTCCAACTTTTGTTTCAGTTTCAGCAGGGCCAGATTGGCATCTCCCAGCCCCACTTCCTTGATTTGCCTGACCGTCAGCTGGGTCTTGCCCTGGCCGCCGAAATAATCCAGCCCTCCCCGGGCTGCCGCCAGCTGGCCGTTTTTCAGGGGTGCGGACAGGGCCTGGCGGCAATCGCTCCCCCAAATCACGCAGTGGAGCAAGGCCTTATCGTCCTTCAGAGCGAAGTGCAGAAAACAGCTGCCGTCCTGGGGCAGTCCCTCGTCCAGGTTGCATACCTCTCCCTGCACCATCACCTGCCGCAGGGCGGGATTCTGATAATAATCCGCCCGAATCAGCTCGCTGAGTTCGGACACCGACAGGAAGCTTGCTTCCCCGCCCTCCTCTCCGGCAGAGCCTTTTTGCTTTAGGGCCCAGGGCTCCAGTTCCGGCGGGAGCTCCGTGCCCGGCCAATACCAAAAGCGCCCTTCCGGATTCCAGCGGGCGCCATATTTCTTCACTTGTTCCTTTTCCGTAATGTGTACGCTTAATCGTATCATTTATTCCTGCTCATCTTTCGTCTCCGGAAGACCGATGCCCAGAGCTTCCTTGGCCAGTTTATCCGCCAAATCGTTGTAATGATTATGGGAATGGCCCTTCACCTTCATAAAACAGACCTGCAGCCGTCCTGAAAGTCCCTGAAAATAAGCCCGGTAGGCCTGGGTGGCAGGCTTATTGGCTTTCCATTCCCCGCTGCACCAATGGCAGATGCCGGCATAGTCATAATAAAGATAAAGGGTTTCTGCCCCCTGGGCCAGGGCATACTCCATGGCAGCCATGGCGCCGCGGATTTCTCCCGCCACATTCCGCATGGCGGCGGCTTCCGGGTCTGAAAACTTCTCCTGAAAACAGAGCTCTTCCCCTTCCTGCAACACCACCATGCCGTAGGAATACTCCCCGGTATCCGCCCGGAAGGATCCGTCCACATAGATTTCCAGAAAAGAACCCTCTGCCCCGTCCGGGGGGCAGAGGGAAGGATTGGCAGCTCCGGCAGGCTCGCCTAAAAGCCAGGCCTGGGCCTCTTCCCGGGCGGCAAAGCTTTTGAATACCGCCCCGGGAAAGCCCATTACCTGTTCCTTGCACTGATCCCAGGAAGTAAAGATCCCGGTTTCCCGGCCGGCGCGGACTGCATAATATTTTTGCTTAGACATCAATCCAGATCCTCGGGCTTGTGGTTCTGGAACAGCTCCTCGGTGCCGAAAAGATCGCCTTCCCCTTCCAGCCAGCTCTTATGGTCTGCCATGGCCGGGTTCTCTTCTGCGCCGTGTTCCAGCACCTTGTCCAGATCCTCCACGGTCCAGGCTTCGGGCCCCGCCTGGAAGGCGGCTCCCAGCTCTTCCTGGCTCACATCCCGGAAGTGCTTTTCCCCTTCCGGCTCCGCCTCTTTGGCTTTCTCCTCCCCGGCTTTCGCTTTTCCGCCTGACTGGGAAGAAGCCGGAGCCGCGGCAGGGTGTGCGGCAGGTTTTTTAGGCTGCTTAGGTGCGTCCTCTTCCTCGTCCTTATCCTTCTTGCCGCCCACAACTTTGGCGATGGCATAAGCCCCTACGCCCAGAAGGCCTGCCGCTGCCGCCCAAATATACCAGGGGATACTCCCCAGAACAGAGCGGCTGGGAGCCGGAGCTTCCGTGGGCGGAGGCACCGTCTCTACGGTGGTGGGAGCCGGCGTGGTAACCGGCAGGGTGGTAGGGGCCTCCGTAGGCGCCTCGGTAGTGGGCTCCGTGGTGGGTTCCGTGGGAGCCTCGGTAGTAGGCTCCGTGGTGGGTTCCGTGGTGGGCTCTATCACCAGACCCATGCGCTGCAGGGTCTTCTGTTCCAAATCATATACATAAAACTCCGGCTCGCCGTCTTCCACCAACTGCGGAGCTTCCGTGGCTTCCGGATCCGGGGTTTCTCCTTCTGCGGTGCTGGGAGCTTCCGTGGTCTCCCCGGGTTCCGCTTCTTTCATTCGAACGCCGTAGAGGATATAGTGAGTAGGCTTCCGCACACCGGCGGGAAGCAAGGCTTCAAAGCTGCCCTCCGCCGTTTTGATTTCCCGCAGGGCATAGCCTTCCGGCAGGGCTTCCTCCTTCGGAATGGGCAGGATCTTAAAGAGCAGGGGAAGACCGCTTAAAAGCAAATCCTTTTCGTCCACTTCCGTGCTTTCGGCAGGGTCGCTGCTTTCCTCCGTAGGCTCTGTGCTTTCTTCCGTAGGTTCCGTGGTCTCCTCCGGGGCTTCCGTAGGGGCTTCCGTAGTAGCCGGGGTAGCCGCAGGCTCCGTAGGGGGCGTTGTCACGGGAGCGGCAGGCTGGGTAGGCGGCGTGCTGCTTTGCTGAGGCCAGGGGCGGTAAACCGTCACATAGTAGTCGTTGGTGGTTCTCCCGTCTTCTGCCGTCACGTGAACCCTGAAATTCGTTTCTCCGTAGGATAAATCGCGCAGATAGGGATTGAACCAGGCACTGGCCTTGGCGTCCTGCAGGACATAGGAAACCTCAAGGGAACGGACATCCGTAGGGATTTCCATCCGATATTGGAAGGTGTTGGGATTAAAAGCGGGACTTAAAGTGCCGCCCCCCGTAAAAGAAAGGGAATTCAACAGGGCATTGGAAGAAGGAACCCGCTGGGTAGGTTCCGTAGGAGGTTCCGTGGGATCCGGTTCATCCGTGGGGGCCTCGGTAGGGGGCTCCGTGGGGGCTTCCGTGGGAGGCTCTGTGGGGGCTTCCGTGGGGGGCTCCGTAGGCGGCTCCGTGGGAGGCTCTGTAGGGGGATTAGTAGGGGGATCTGTGGGAGGATCCGTAGGAGGTTCCGTCGTTTTAGGACTAATGACAACCCGGCCTTCATTCAGCGTGGCAATCGGTATGGGGTTTTCGTTTCCGTCGGACAAAGCGATAGAGGAAATCCCCACGGAAGCCGAGCCTTCCGCGATGGCGCGGAAAATCAAAGTATAGGACATCTGATGAAGATCCGTGTCCATTGACATGGTAATCAAATGGATGGTGCTTCCTTCTAAATTGGGATTTGTGTTTTCGGCCGTGCAGCCCACATACTCCAAACGATTCCCATCAAAAAACACAATAATGTTTCCCACATTAAAGGGTTCGGAAACGGAAAGGGTAACAGCCACTTCTTCCCCTACCGTACAAGTGGTGGAAGACACCGCGGCTGTTCCTCCATCGGCCCGCACCGGAAGGATCAGAAGGAGCCCCGCCAAAAGCAGAACCCATACTGCCAATTTCTTTTGCACTTTGCTTCGTATCATCACAGAAGCCTCCTACTGTTCAATTTCTGCATAGCGAATAATGCTGTTGCGAATCCCTACCAGGTCAAAAATATCTACCGTCCCATTCCGATCCACGTCTGCTGCCAAAAAATCCCGACCGCTTAACTCATCCCCTTGGACACGGATAATATGATTCCGCACCCCTACCAAGTCAAAGATATCAATGGTTCCATTTCCATTCACATCCCCGTAAATCAGGCAGGTAGCGGTAAAATACAGGGCCCCGTTCGGCGCATAAATCCGCAGCCGGTCTCCGCTTTTTACCAAATCCCCTTCCGCTTTCGCCTTGCCCTTGGCATCCAGCAGTTTATAGCTGGCGCCAGGCTGAAGCTGCAGCAGCTTGCCGAAGTCCCTGGCCTGGGTGCCTGGCGCAATGCCGCTCCAATAGCCGCCGTCGCTGTGGGCGCAGCCGGTGGTAAAGACCAGGCTTTCCTTCTCCCCGTTAAAGATATTAACGCTGTATCTCCGGGCATCCCCGTTGGCAGCCGTCACCGTCAGGGAGATTTTGTTTTCCCCCTCCTGCAGTGCCAGCTTTCCGGCCCCCTCTACCCTGGCTCCTGCATCAATGGGAACCGCACTCAGATTGATGGCGCTGCTCTTTACGGCAATCTTGTAGGAAGTGCCGTCCACCGTAACGGAAGGATTCAGAACCGTATGGCTGGCCTTCAGGCTGGCCAGGCGGTTGTTGGGGTTCAGATTCTCTTTGGCGTTTTCATCCCAGCTGGGCTGGGGCGAAGGGGATTCCGGCATATTTTGGTACACCGGGATATCAAAGCGCAGCACCTGATTCCGGGCCACGCCGTCATAGGCCAGAGACAAATGCCGGGACTCGGAATAAGCCCCCATAATATTGGTCATATACTGATGCCAGTAAATGCCGTTGGCCACATTAAAGCGTTTGTAATACAGGGTGTGCTGCCCCACCAGCAGGTAGTTATAGGCATGGTACATAGCCCCGCCTTTAATGGCCTTCTCCCGGGTGTTCCAGGGCCGGTTATAGTCCGTATTGCCGTTGTCCTGGCCTTCCGCAAACCAAAGGCCCACATCATTGGCATCCATCCCCATCATGGTGTAGGCATAGACATTGAAATAGTTGTAGAGCCCCTTTAAGGGAATGCCTCCCGGAGAAATGGTGGGGCTGTCCCCCCGTATGCTTTTGCTGGTGCCCGCCAGGCCGATTTCCTGCTTAATGGAAGCCGCCAGATAGTAAGGGCTCACGCCCAGTTCCTTCCCCACCTCATGGAGCAATTCCGGATAGGAAAAAGACTCGCCGTACACATGAGCTCCATCCTCCATAAAAGTGCCCTGCACAATGGAGCGGCCCCCCGCCACGGTCTGGTTATCGTCATAAAGGAGGTTCAGGAACTGGAAAATCCCGTCCTCCTGCAGGAAGTTCCGGGGATCCAGGTAATAGCCCACCAGATTATCCGAGGCCAGGGTCCAGGAGGGGCCGTCGTATATGGTTTTAAAGTCGTTGGCCCCGTAGTCGAAATTGTCATGTTTTAAGGACTTATAGGAATTGGGCCAGGTATAGTTATGAATCAGGGCAATACCCAGATGATGGGGCGGATTCGCCTCCTCATACAGGGAAGTCCACCAGTCCAGGCCCGTGTCCGTGGCCTTAAAGAGCCAGTTGGGATACTGGGCGTGCAGGGCCTTCAAAGAAGGAATATAGGACTCCGGAAAGCCCATCAAACGCAGATAGTTGGCATAAATATCCCCTTTGGCTGACAGGGTGACGGAGCGGCACATAGTGGCGGCCATATAGCCGGTGGCGCTGTCCTCTTCCCCCACGGCCTCCACTTCATACCAGGTGGAGCCGTCCGAAGCTTTCCGGACCCCGCTTTGCCTTAATACCTGATCTTTCCGGGCCACGGCGATGATATCATGCTCCACCCCCGCATCCGCCCGGATGTTCACCGAAGGCTGCTCCACGATCACCAGCTTCTGATCCTCTGTAATCCCGTCAAAATCGTAGGGCAAAAACAGCTGGGCGAAGGGTTCCTTTATCTCCGGCGTCTCCGTCTCGGTTTCGGTTTCCGTCTCCGTCTCACTCTCCGCCTCGGTGGACTTTTCACTGCCCTGGTCAGCCTTGGTGGTCTTTCCCGCCTTGGTGGTTTTGGAAACAGTCTTGCTTTCCGTGGCCGCTGCAGAGCTTTCCACCGCCCGGGCGGTCATGGCAGGCAGGATCAGGCAAAAAGCAAACAAGAGCGCCAGACATAACGCTCCGCCCAATCCCGTATTCCACCAAGTCTTCCGGTCTTTCAAGCGCATCCCCCTTCTGATAAGCAAAAGGAGGGTCCCCTGAGCGAGGCCCTTTTACTCCCTTTCATGAACGCTTAAAAATCAACCCACCTCCGTAGGCTTTTCAATCTGCACAATCGCCTGTTTCTGCATGGGAATACGGCAGTTCTTGTTGTTGCCGAACTCTACGATAACCGTATCCTCCGTCATATCGATAATCACCCCATAGAAGCCGGCGGTGGTCATCACGCTGTCGCCGATTTCCATACTGCTCATCAGCTCCGCCTGTTCTCTCCGCTGCTTTTTCTGAGGCTTGATAATCATAAAATACATCATGGCGCCGATCAGCACCACATAAACCAGGATAATCCAGGTGCCGCCGCCTTCACCGCCTAAAGCCGGTAATAAAGCTCTCATACACTTACTCCTTCTCTTATTCTGCCCTTTCCCGGGCCTTCTGTTCCCGCGCCCCTTCCGCAAGGCCCTGCAGCATGCTTTTTTTGTAAGCTGCAAAGTCCCCCGTTTCCAGGGCGGCGCGAATCTTACCCATCATTGTATTATAAAAATACAAATTATGCAAGACACAAAGTCGCATCCCCAACATTTCCCCTGCCTTCAGCAAATGGCGGATATAGGCCCGGCTGTAGTGGCGGCAGGCGGGGCAGCCGCAGCCCTCTTCTATGGGGGCCGTATCCTTTTCATAAGCCTTGTTGAAGAGGTTCAGTTTTCCCCGATTGGTATAAACATGGCCGTGGCGCCCGTTCCGGCTGGGATACACGCAGTCAAAGAAATCGACGCCCCGCTCCACCGCCTCCAAAATATTGGCCGGGGTCCCCACTCCCATTAAGTAAGTGGGCTTATCCTGAGGCAAATGGGGCACCACCTCATCCAGGATATGATACATTTCCTCATGGCTCTCCCCCACCGCCAGGCCGCCTACCGCATAGCCCGGCAGCCCCAGCGCAGCGATTTCCTGGGCATGGCGGATGCGAATGTCCGCATAAACACCCCCTTGGTTGATGCCGAAAAGCAGCTGCTGCCGGTTTAAGGTTTCCGGCAGACTGTTCAGGCGTTCCATCTCCTTCTGACAGCGGACCAGCCAGCGGGTGGTGCGGTCCACGCTTTTTTCCACATAGTCCCGGGGGGAGGGGTTTTCGATGCATTCATCAAAAGCCATGGCAATGGTGGAAGCCAGATGGGACTGGATCCGCATGCTTTCCTCTGGCCCCATAAAAATCAGGCGGCCGTCCACATGGGAATGGAACTTGACCCCTTCTTCTTTGATTTTCCTCAACCCCGCCAGGGAAAAGACCTGAAAGCCGCCGGAATCCGTGAGGATGGGCCGGTCCCAGTTCATAAAGGCATGAAGCCCTCCCAGGTCCCGGATCAGTTCGTCTCCGGGCCGCACATGGAGGTGGTAGGTGTTGGAAAGCTGCACCTGGCAGCCGATTTCTTTTAAGTCCATGGTGGATACCGCGCCCTTAATGGCGGCGGCGGTGCCCACATTCATAAACACCGGTGTCTCGATGACACCGTGCACCGTTTCCAGCCGGCCCCGCTTGGCCCGGCCTTCGGTTTTAAGCAATGTATATTTTGACATATATAAGTTCCTTCGTAGGAGCGGCCGCCCGCCTATTCCGTAGGGGCGGCCGCGGTCCCTGAGCGATGCCCTGAGCTTGTCGAAGGGCCTGTCGAAGGGTTCGGCCGCCCGCTTTATGCCAGGGATTTCACCCCTTTTACCAAGCGATCCAGCCCCTCTTCCAATGTAGCCCGGGGACAGGCCAGATTGATGCGGAGGAAGCCCTTTCCGGCCTCCCCGTATTCGCCGCCTGCGGTAACCATGAGCCCCGCCGCCTCTTCCAGATACGCCGCAATGGCCTCCCCCCCGCCCAAAGCGGAAACATCCAGCCATAAGAGATAGGTAGCCTCTGCCGGCACCGCATGGCACCTGGGCAATTCCCGGAGAAGCCTTTCCTCTGCTATCCGCCGGTTTTCCCACAAATAGGCCCGCAGTTCCTCCAGCCAGGGCTCTCCTTTTTCAAAAGCCGCCACGGCGCCTTCGCAGGCAAAGGCATTGGGCTCCGCCACCTCATCCGTATTGATGGCCCGCCAGGCCTTATGCCGCAGGAAAGGATCCGCCGCCGCTATAGCGGCGGTTTGCAGTCCCGCCAGATTGAAGGTTTTGGTGGGAGCCAGACAGCTGATGCTCACCCGGCGGCAGGCATCGGAAACGGAGGCGAAGGGAATATACGCCTTTCCCGGAGCCGTCAAATCGCAGTGAATTTCGTCGGAAATTACGGTCACATGGTACTGATCCGCCAATTCCCCTACCCGGGCAAGGCTCTCCCTGTCCCAGATGCGCCCCACGGGATTGTGGGGGTTGCAGAGAATCATCAAATTGGTTTGAGGATCCGCCATTTTTTCTTCCAGATCCGCCAGATCCATGCGGTAAGCGCCCTTTTCGTAAATCAAAGGGCTCTCCGCTACCCGGCAGCCGTTATTCAGGATGCTGTTGAAAAAGATATTGTAGACCGGCGTCTGGATCAGCACCTTCTCGTTGGGGGTGGTGAGCTTGCGCACCAGGGAGGAAACCGCCGGAACGATGCCCGTCACGAACATCAGCCAGTCCTTTTCCAATTTCAGGCCGTGGCGCCGCTCCCACCAGTTTTGGTAAGCGGCATACCAGGCCTCCGGCACCTCCGTATAGCCGAAAATACCGTGTTCCAGTCTTTTTTTCAGGGCCTCCCGGATGGGCGGCGCCGCTTCAAAATCCATATCCGCCACCCACATGGGAAGGACGCCTTCCGGCACATTCCATTTCATGCTGTCCCAGGGACGGCGGTCAATGATTCTGTCAAAATCAACCATACGCGATCCTACCTCATCCATTCCGGCCTGGTGGAGCAAATTTCAATATCCTTGCACACAATCTTCGTCTTTTCCGGATCGATCTTATCCGGCTCGATAATCAACTCGCCGATTTCTTTGGCGGTGATGCTGCCGGAGGAAGGATTGAACACGCTCTCGATCCGGCTGTCGATTTCCGCCTCCACGGAGGAATACTCAAAGGCCAGGGTGGTGTTGATCAGCTTGCAGTTCTTCATCACCAGGTTTTTCACATAGCACATCCCCTGCAGGCTCTCGATAGTGCAGTTGATCAGGGTCAGGTTTTTGGCGTTCCAGCCCAAATACTCCCCGGCGATGAAGGAATCATACACCGTCACGTTTTCCGTATTCCAGAAGGCGTCCTTGGTGAGCATACGGGAATTGCGGATCACCACATCCTCCGCCCCGTCAAAGGCATAATTGCCGTCCAGAATCAGGCCGTCTATCTCCATTTCCTCGCTGTTCATGGCAAAGTAGGGAGCGCCGGTGGCGGTGACATTTTTCAGTTTTACCCCCTCGCATTCCCAAAGGGTTTCCAGGGCATTGGTAAAGCTCACATCCGTCAGGCTGACATCCTCGCAGCGGCGGAAGTTTTTTGGCGCCTGAATCACCGAATTCTTCACGCTAATATGCTCCGTATACCACACCCCGGCCCGGGCCATTTCAAACCAGGTGGAGTCCTTGATCTTTACGTCTTTACAATACCAAAGGGGGTACTTCCACTGAAAAAGGCTGTTTTTTATGTCCAGATTCCGGCCTTCCTTTAGGGGAGACTCCCCTTCCGCAAATACGCAGCTGTCTATTTTCAGATCCCGGGCGGCAAAGAGGGCTCGCTCCCCTTTATAGATTATTTCTTTCACCGTTTTCATCATGTACCTCGGTTGTTTTTTTGTTTCCATTGTAACATATTATGTCAAGATTGCAAAGCTATATCCTGGCGGGACGGGTCGATGAGGGCATCGCCCCCTACAAACCAGGTGGCAGCCATACTCGTAGGGGCGCATGCCCTCATGCGCCCGCAAAATCTATCGCTCGTACAGCCTTGTCAGCGCCCGTATCCTGTCTGCCAGCTCTGGCCCGGCCTGCCCCGGCAGCAGGCGCCATTGCCAATTGCCGCTTAGGGTGCCGGGTTGATTGGTGGTCGCCTCCCGGCCCAGCCCCAGATAATCCTGCATCTGGGCCATAAAAATCCTGGCCACCGTCCCCATGCCGCAGCGGATCATGGCCCAGTGGAAGGGCTCCTCCGGCCCCTGATGGATATAACGGGCCGTATAATCCTTTACGGCCGGCGGCTGCTCCTCCCACCAGGCTTCCAGGGGGAGATTATCGTGGGTAGCCGTGTAGCAAATGCAGTTTTCTATCTGACGATGGGGCACATAGCTGCTGGTATTCACCGGATCAAAGGCAAACTCCAGCACCTTCATCCCCGGCCAGCCGGACTCCTCCAGCAGCCTGGTCAGACTTTCCATGGGCGTGCCCAAATCCTCGGCAATAAAGGCCAAATGAGGGAAGCGCTCCTGGATTTTTCCGATTAAATCCATCCCCGGCCCCTTTTCCCAATGGCCCGGCCGGGCGGTCTGAGCCTCCGGCGGCACGGACCAATAGGTATCAAAACCCCGGAAATGGTCGATGCGGATGATATCATAGAGACCGCCGGCCCCTGCAATCCGGTCCATCCACCAGGCATAGCCCTCCTGCTTCATCTTCACCCAATCATAAAGGGGATTTCCCCAAAGCTGGCCGTCCTCGGAGAAATAATCCGGCGGAACCCCCGCCACCGCCCGGGGCGCATTTTTCTCATCCAGCTGGAAGAGATGGGGATTGGCCCAGACATCCGCGCTGTCCATGGCCACATAGATGGGCAGATCCCCTATGATCTTCACGCCCTTTTGATGCACATACTCCCTTAATCTGTCCCACTGCTTAAAAAAGAGGAACTGGATATAAGTGAAAAGCTCCACATCCTCCCACAGCGCCGCCCTTGCCTCCGCCAAAGCCTGAGGCTTCCGCAGGCGGAGTTCCTCCGGCCATTCCTGCCAGCTGCGCATGTCAAAATGCCGCTTGCAGGCCATATACAGGGCATAATCCGCCAGCCAGGCCCGGTCCCGGGCAAAGGCCACCACCGCCTCCCGGTCCCGTTCAAAGCCCCGCTCCTTAGCCAGGGCCAGCAGGCGGAAGCGGGATGCATAAATCCTTCCGTAATCCACCCGGGCGGGGTCATTTCCCCAGTCACAGGCTTCCACTTCCTCCCGGGCAAGAAGGCCCTCCGCCACCAGCATATCCAGGTCAATAAAATAGGGATTTCCCGCAAAGGTGGAAAAACTTTGATAGGGGGAATCGCCGTAGGAAGTGGGCCCCAAAGGAAGCAGCTGCCAGAGCCCAAGGCCGGCAGCCGCTAAAAAATCTGCGAAATCATAGGCCGCCTGTCCGAAACTGCCGATTCCGTAAGAGGAGGGCAAGGCGCTGACAGGCAGAATAACACCGCTGGATCGATTCATCTTTTCCTCGCTGATTTATTCTTCATACTCCGGGCCGGTCTGCAGCATAATAGCCCGGGGGGCAATGGGAGTGGATAAGACCACATGGGTTTCCGTGGAACCGTAGCGCTGCAATTTGCTGATAAAACGCTCCAAATCCGGGGTGGACTGGAAGGCGGCCTTCAGCAGCAGGGTATAGCTGCCGGATACCACATGGCACTCCAGCACGCACTGCTCCGCTTCTATCAGCTGAATAATGGCCGGTTTTTCCTTGGGGGAATACATTTCCACGTTGATGAAAGACAGAATATTGCAGCCGATTTTATCCAGATTGATATCCGCATGAAAACCGGTAATGATAGCTTCCCGCTGCAGCTTTTCGATTCTGGCAGCCACCGCCGGAGAAGATAAATGCACCTTCTCGGACAACTGTTTCAGCGAATAGCGGGCATTCTCCTGCAAATATTTCACAAGTTCACGATCCGTACGGTCCATATGGTTTCCTCCTGTTATGCTCCTACTATATCACATAAGAAAAAAAAGTCAACAGAGGAAAGAAAATAATTATATTAGCTTTCGGGCAAAAGCAGCTCTTTAATTCCTTCCATAATCCCGTTCTCCAAAAATGGCGCTGCCGATCCGCACCAGGGTAGCGCCTTCTTCTATCGCCACGGCAAAATCGCCGCTCATCCCCATGCTCAGCTGGTCGAATAAAGCCGGTTCCCGGGTGAGGGGCCGGTATTCCTCCAACAATGCCCTTAATCGCCCAAACACCGGCCGCACCAGCTCCGGGTCCTCCACATAGGGCGCCACCGTCATCAGGCCCCGGAGGCGCAGATGGGGCATCTCCCTTATGGTTTCCACCAGGGCCCGGGCCTCTTCCAAATCCGCTCCCTGCTTGCTTTCCTCTCCCGCCACATTGATTTCCACCAGGACTTCCTGGATCAGCTCCCTTTTAGCGGCCTGGCGTTCTATCTCCTCTGCCAGGGGCAGGGAGGCCACGGAATGGATCAGGGCGGTCTGCCCCACCACATATTTCACTTTGTTCCGCTGGAGATTGCCGATCATATGCCACTGAATATCCTGCGGCAGCAGGGGCTTTTTCGCCGTGATCTCCTGGGGGCGGTTTTCCCCGAACAGCCGCTGGCCGGCAGCGTAGGCTTCCGCCATCATTTCCGCCGGTTTGGTTTTGCTCACGGCAATGAGCTGCACGCTTTCCCGAGGCCGTCCCGCCTTTTCGCAGGCAGCAGCGATAAGGGATTCTATGGTTTTGAGCTTTTCTGTAATCATTTTATTTCCTTTGCCTGATGCGGGCCTAGACCTTCAGGGCCCGCCCGTTTTCCCCTACGGTCACCCTGACTTCCTCTCCCGCCTGCCCTTCCGGGGCATAAACGGAAAGCTTCACATATTCCGGGGTATGGCCCGTCCAGAAACCCTGGCCCAAGGCGGCGTCCGGTTCCTCCAGCAGCAGGGTCCGTTCCTGCCCCCTCAGGCCTTCCTCAAACCGGGCCTTATGGATCCGGTTCAGATCCAGCAGCCGGGCGCTGCGCTCCGCCTTTACCTTCTCCGGCACCTGGTCCGGCAGCCCATCTGCCACGGTCCCCTTCCGACGGGAATAACGGAAGATGTGGGTTTCATAAAATTCCGCCTTTTCCAAAAAGCGGACCGTCTCCTCGAATTCCGCCTCCGTCTCCCCGGGGAAGCCTGCAATCACATCCGTGGTCAGAGCCGGGGTCTCAAAGGCCTGCCGCAGCGCTTCCATTTCCCTGTAAAAGGCTGCCGTATCATAATGCCGGTTCATCCGCTTTAAGACCGTATCCGAGCCGCTTTGAAGAGACAAATGAAAGTGGGGACACAGCTTGTCCACCGCCGCCAGCCGCCGGGCCAGATCCGGGGTTATCAGCCGGGGTTCCAAAGAGCCCAGACGGATCCGCCGGATGCCGTCAATCTGCGCCATTTCCTCAATCAGACGCAGCAGCGGCGCCCCGTATTCCGCCCGATCTCCCGCATCCCCCGGGAAGTCCAGGCCGTAGGAAGCCAGATGGATCCCGGTGAGGACGATTTCCTTATAGCCCTCTTCCGCCAGGCGCCGGGCCTCCTTCAGGGAGTTTTCCGGCGAACGGCTCCGCACCCGGCCTCGGGCGTAGGGAATCAGGCAATAAGAGCAAAACTGGTTGCAGCCGTCTTCGATCTTCAAGGTGGCCCGGGTCCGCTCTCCCCCGCCGCCTCCCGGCAGTTCTTCAAAATGGCGGGAAGCGCCGATATCCTGAAGGACCGCCGCTTCCTCCCCGGCCCCTTCATAGGCCCGGATCAGTTCCGACAGCCGGCTTTTCTCATCATTGCCGATGACCAAATCCACGGCAGGATCCTCTAAGAGCCCTTCCCCCGCCACCTGGGCATAGCAGCCCACCGCCACCACCAGGGCCTTCGGGTTCATGGCCTTGGCCTTATGCAGCATCTGGCGGGACTTCCGGTCCGCTATATTGGTGACGGTACAGGTATTCACCACATAAATATCCGCTCCCGGGGCAAAGGGGACGGAGGTATAGCCTGCCGCCAGCATCTGCCGCAGCATAGCCTCCGTTTCATAGCTGTTCACTTTACAGCCTAAATTGTGAAAGGCGATCCGGCGCCCGGGAGAATTCTGTTCCATATACTTGTTTTTTTCTTTGATCCTTTATATAATATCCGCAAAAGCAGTGCGAAAACCGCGAGAAAGGAGTGTTTTATGAAAACCGTTAAAATATCGCTGGATTCCATTGATAAGGTCAAGGAATTCGTGCAGACCATCACCCTCTTTGACAATGACTTCGATATGCGCTCCGGCCGCTATACCATCGATGCCAAGTCCATTTTAGGCATTTTCAGCCTGGATTTGTCCAAGCCCATTGAGCTGGATATCTACGGGGAGGACCCCAAGGGAGAAGTTCTGGAAGCCATTCAAAGCTTTATCATCCAATGATGCGCAGGGCGGCCATTGGCCGCCTTTTCTTTTTCCCTACTCACACAGGATAATCTCATCCTCTGCCAGGGCCTTCTCCACCAGTTCGTTAATCCCCGGCAGCAGCTTTTCTTCCGAGCGACGGATAATCCCCGGATTGGGTCTGGTGACGGGATGCTTGGCCACAAAAATGGTGCAGCAATCCTCATAAGGCAAAATCGAGGTTTCAAAAGTCCCGATTTTCTGGGACAAATCAATAATATCCTGCTTATCGAAGGCAATCAAGGGCCTGAACACCGGCATGGTGCACACTTCATTGGTGCTCACCAGGCTTTTTAGGGTCTGGGAAGCCACCTGGCCGATGGATTCCCCGGTAATAAGGGCCAGGGCCCCGTTCTGCTCCGCCAAGGTCTGGGCGATGCGCATCATATAGCGCCGCATGATGATGGTGAGCTCATCGTGGGGGCAGGTCTCGTAAATGGCCAGCTGGATCTCGGTGTAATTGATGACATGAAGCCGGATGGGCCCGGCATAGGCAGCCACCTGGGTGGCCAGATCCACCACCTTCTGCTTGGCCCGCTCGCTGGTATAAGGCGGCGCATGGAAATACACCGCTTCCAGGTTTACCCCCCGTTTGGCCACCATATAGCCCGCCACGGGGCTGTCAATGCCGCCGGATAAGAGCAGCATGGCCTTGTCTGTGCCTCCCACGGGCATGCCCCCGGGGCCGGGAATGGTTTCCGAGTAAAAGTTCACTTTCTCCCGCACCTCTACCCGGAGGGTCAGCTCCGGCCGATGTACATCCACGCGGCTTTCCGGAAGGCGGGAAAGAATCTCTTCTCCCACCTGGCGGTTGATTTCATTGGAATCCCAGGGATAGGCTTTGTTGGCCCGGGTAGCCACCACCTTAAAGCTGCCGCCATAGGCGGGATGGGCCTTTTCAAAATAGTCCGCCGCCGCCTGCCGCATCTCTTCCGGCGGCATTAGGGGCAGCTGCACCAAAGGGCTGATGCCGGAGATGCCGAAGACATGCTGCAGGGCCTCCACCGCCTGATCCAGATCAAAGGCTTCGGAAGCTTCCGCATAAATGCGGCCGTTGGATTTGTAAACCTGAAAACGGCCCGGAATCTTCCGCAAAACCGCCGCCGCCCGGCGCACCAGCCGGTCCTCGAACATATAGCGGTTTTTCCCTTTTACGCCGATTTCCGCATATTTAATGAGTAATGATTGATATTCCATATGAATCTCCCTGCCCTCTCCCGGACGCGGGAGAGGGTGGCACGGGCCCTGAGCCTGTCGAAGGGCCGTGACGGGTGAGGGCGGTCTATATCCGATTACGCCCCTGCCATTTATTTTCTTACAAATCTTCGCAGCTGCGGCAGTATTTCCCCCAGCACCCGCAAAGTTTCCTCTATCTCCGCTTCCGTATTCTCTACGGAAAGGGAAAAACGAAGGGTGGATTCCGCCGCCGCCCGGTCCAGCCCGATGGCCTTTAATACCGGGCTGATTTCCCGCTTATGGGAGGAGCAGGCAGAGCCGGCAGAAGCGTAAATCCCCTTCTCCTCCAGGGCATGGAGCAGCACCTCGCTGCGCACATCCTTAAAGGAAGCGCTGATGATATGAGGCGCCGCCTCCTCGTCCCGCTCCGGGCCGTTGAGGCTTACCCCTTCCAGTTCCTTTAAGCCCTGGCAGAACTGGTGGCGCAGGGCATACAGCCCTGCCCGGTTGCTGCCGAAATGGGCCAGGGCCTGCCGGGCGGCCTCTCCCAGGCCGGCGATGCCCGGCATATTTTCCGTGCCGGAGCGCAATTCTTTTTGCTGGCCGCCTCCGTGAATAATAGGAAGCAGCCTGGCCCCTTCCGCCACATACAAAAAGCCGCAGCCCTTGGGGCCGTAGATCTTGTGGGCGCTGCCCGTTAAGAAATCCACTCCCCAGGCTTTGGGATTCAAGGGCAGTTTGCCGAAGGCCTGCACTGCATCCACATGGAAGGCTGCCAGGGAGCTGTTCCGGCGGATCATTTCCCCGCAGTCCGCTATGGGCTGGATGCTGCCGATCTCGTTGTTCACCGCCATGAGGCTCACCAGCACCGTCTCCGGCCGGATGGCCTGGCCCAGATCATAAGGATCCACCAGGCCCTTGCCGTCCACCGGCAGCACCGTCACATCAAAGCCCTCCTCCCGCAATTGGTCAAAGGCGCCGCTGACGGAAGGATGCTCTATGGCGGAAGTAATCACATGCCGTCCCTGGCGCTTCCGGGCCCGGGCCGCCCCTAAGATGGCCCAGTTGTTGCTTTCCGTACCGCCGGAAGTGAAAAAGATTTCCTTCTCTTTCGCCTTCAGCAGTTCCGCTACGGCCCGGGCAGCGCCCCGGAGCACAATTTCCGCCTCCACCCCTTTATGATGCAGGGAGGAGGGATTGCCCCAGCTTTCCTGAAGGCAGGCCAGCATAGCCTCCCGCACCGGGGCGGAGGGTTTCGTGGTGGATGCGTTGTCCAGATAAATTTCAGTCATAGCGTTTTTTACTCTTCCCACATAAGCGTACACATAGCCAAAAAGGCCGGGCCGGCGGTTTCCGTGCGGAGGATGCGGGGTCCCAGGGTAATCAAGCGAGCCCCCGCCTGCTGCAGAGCTTCTATCTCCTCCGGGGCAAAGCCTCCTTCCGGGCCGATAAAGACACCCAGAGAGGCTCCTTCCGGCACCTTTTCCAAAAGCTCCCGGGTAAGGCCCATATCTCCGGCCTCCTCATAAGGCACCAGGATGCCGTCCAAAGCCGCCGCCTGCCGCAAGGCTTCCGAAAAGGAGCACACGGCCCCCACTTCCGGAATCAATCCCCGGCGGGACTGCTTGGCAGCGCTTTCCGCCTTGGCCTGCCAGCGCTGCCGCCGGCTCTCCTTCTTTTTGGGATCCAGCTTCATCACCGAGCGGGCCATTTCCACCGGCACCAGGGAAAAAATCCCCAGTTCCACGGACTTTTCTATAATATAATCCATTTTGTCGCCTTTGGGAAGTCCCTGAAAAAGGGTCAGCCGGCGATTCATTTCCGGCGAGGGCATTGCCTCCTCCAGAATCTCCAAAAGCACAAAATCAGGACCGGTCTCCGCTATTACGCAAAGACGGTTCCGGTCCTGACCATCGCTGACCATGATTTGATCCCCGGGTCCCAGCCGCAGCACCCGGGTGATATGCTTCACATCCGGGCCGGTAATCCGGATACGGCCGGCCTCCGTTTCCCCTTCCGGGGCGAAAAAATGATACATGGCTGTCCTTTGCTTCCTTTACTTAAAGAAGCCCTTCTTTTTCTTGCCCCCTTCGTCTCCGCCGGAAAGCTTGCCTCCCATGGCGGCATCGAAGGCCAGCAGGGCCTCTTTTTGCTCCTTATTCATCTTCTGCGGCACATCCACAAAGAAGGTCACATAATGATCCCCCCGGATGCCAGGCTGCCGGAGGTAAGGCACTCCCTTCCCCCGCAAACGAATACGGGTGCCGGGCTGGGTGCCGCCCTTTAATTCATATTCCACTTCTCCGTCCACCGTAAGAATGCGGATGGTATCCCCCAGGGCCGCCTGGGCAAAGCTCAGATGCACCGCGGAGAAAATATCCGTGTCTTCCCGGGCGAAATGGGGATCCTCTGCCACCCGGACTTCCACCAGCAGATCCCCGAAGGGGCCGCCGTTCTGGCCCGGTTCCCCTTTTCCCCGGATCCGGACGCTCTGGCCGTCATCAATGCCCGCGGGAATGGATACCTCCACCTGCTGCCGTCTGGCAATATAGCCGCCGCCTCCACAGCCGGGACATTTTTCCTTGATGATTTTGCCGCTGCCGGAGCAGGAAGGGCAAACCCGCACCGTCTGGCTCATGCCGAAAATGGTCTGCTGGGTCATGGTCACCTGGCCGGAGCCGCCGCATTGGCTGCAAGTCACGGGACTGGTGCCCTTCTTGGCGCCGCTGCCGCCGCAGTCGGGACAGGCCTCCTTCAGATTGATTTCCAGCTTTTTGGTAACGCCGGTGATGGCTTCCTTAAAGCTGATGCGGATCCGGGCTCTCGTATTGGCCCCCTGCATGGGACCGCCGTGGGAACGGCTCCGGGAGCCGAAGCCCCCAAAGCCGCCAAAGCCCCCAAAGCCGCCGAAACCGCCGCCGCCGAACAAATCCCCGAAAATATCACTGAAAATATCCGAGAACTCGGCGCTGTTCATATCAAAACCGCCGGCTCCTGCGCCGTCGAAGGCGGCATGGCCGAACTGGTCGTATTTGGCCCGCTTGTCCGGGTCTATCAAAACGGCATAGGCCTCCGAGGCCTCCTTGAACTTGGCCTCCGCCTCCTGATCCCCGGGATTGGCATCCGGGTGATACTTTTTGGCCAAAGTTCGGTAGGCCCGCTTGATCGCCGCCTCGTCGGCGTTTTTCGGGATGCCTAATACCTCGTAATAATCGCGTTTATTTTCTGCCATAATGCTTCCTTACCCAAAGCGGAAGCCTGCCGCCTCCGCCTGCTGCACTGCGTGCAACACCCTCCCCCGCTTCCGGGGGAGGGTTGATTGTATTATCTGTTATTCTTTATACTTCCTTAAAATCCGCGTCGATCACATCGTCATCCGGGTTGGAGCCGCCCTGAGGAGCCTGGCCGCCGAAGTTCTGGGGATCAAAGCCCTGGCCGCCGAAATCCTGGGGACCTGCCTGGCCCTGAGCCTGCTCATACACCTTGGCAAAAAGGTTCTGGGCATTCTTCATCAGGTTCTCCTGGCCGCTCTTTAAGGCGTCAATCTGGCTGTCGCTCAGGGTCTCCGTATTCGCGGTCTCATCTACCACCTTCTGCAGGGCATCAATATCCGCCTGCACCTGGCTCTTTAAGCCCGCATCCACCTTATCCCCTACTTCCTCCAGGGCGTTTTTGGTCTGGAAGATGACGGCTTCCGCATCGTTCCGGGCGTCAATGCCTTCTTTGCGCTTCTTGTCCTGGGCCTCGAACTCCGCCGCTTCCCGCACCGCCTTCTCGATGTCGGAATCCGACATATTGGAAGAGGCGGTAATGGTGATGTGCTGCTCCTTGCCGGTGCCCAGATCCTTGGCGGACACATTCACAATGCCGTTGGCATCGATATCGAAGGTCACTTCGATCTGAGGCACGCCCCGGCGGGCCGGCAGGATGCCGTCCAGGCGGAAGGTTCCCAGGGACTTGTTATCCCGGGCAAACTGCCGCTCGCCCTGGAGCACATTGATTTCCACGGAAGTCTGATTATCCGCCGCCGTGGAGAAAATCTGGCTCTTCTTGGTGGGGATGGTGGTATTCCGCTCGATCAGCTTGGTGGCCACGCCCCCCAGGGTCTCGATGCTCAGGGACAGAGGGGTCACATCCAGCAGCAGGATTTCCCCTGCGCCGGCGTCGCCCGCCAGCTTGCCTGCCTGAATGGAAGCCCCCAGGGCCACGCATTCATCCGGGTTCAGGCTCTTATTGGGTTCCTTGCCCGTCAGCTGTTTTACCTTTTCCTGCACCGCGGGAATCCGGGTGGAGCCGCCCACCAGCAGCACCTTGCCGATATCATTCGCCGTCAGGCCTGCATCCCGCAGAGCGTTCTGCACCGGCACCGCAGTCCGTTCCACCAGGTCGCGGGTCAGCTCGTCGAACTTGGCCCGGGACAGGTTCAGGTCCAGATGCTTGGGGCCTTCGCTGGTGGCGGTGATGAAGGGCAGGTTGATATTGGTGGTGGTGGCGGTGGAGAGTTCCTTCTTGGCCTTTTCCGCCGCTTCCTTCAGCCGCTGCATGGCCATCTTATCCCCGGAGAGGTCCACCCCGTCGCTCTTTTTGAACTCCTGGAGCATCCAATCCATCACCTTGTTGTCAAAGTCGTCGCCTCCCAGCTGGGTATCCCCGTTGGTGGAAAGCACTTCGATAATGCCGTCACCGATGTCGATAATGGATACATCGAAGGTGCCGCCGCCCAGGTCATAGACCATAATCTTCTGCTCTTTTTCATTGTCCAGGCCGTAGGCCAGGGCCGCCGCCGTGGGCTCGTTGATGATACGCTTCACATCCAGGCCGGCGATCTTGCCGGCGTCCTTGGTAGCCTGGCGCTGGGCATCGTTGAAATAGGCCGGCACGGTGATCACCGCTTCGTTTACCTTCTCCCCCAGGTAGCTTTCCGCATCCGCCCGCAGCTTCTGCAGAATCATGGCGGAGATTTCCTGAGGCGTGTAGTTCTTGCCGTCGATATTGACCTTATAGTCCGTGCCCATTTTCCGCTTAATGGAAGAAATGGTTTTGTCCGCATTGGTCACAGCCTGACGCTTGGCGGGTTCCCCTACCAGACGCTCGCCGGTTTTGGAGAAGGCCACCACCGAAGGGGTGGTGCGGACGCCTTCCGTGTTGGCGATGACTACAGGCTTGCCGCCTTCCATCACGGCTACGCAAGAGTTGGTGGTTCCTAAATCGATTCCGATAATTTTGCTCATTGTATTTTCCTCCTGATTGTTTAAAATGTTGTTTTATATGTAAAGCCAATTTGCTGCGTCAGGCCTTTGCACGGCCGGACAATACTTTTCGAACGCATAGCGGATAGCGTCAGTGAGAAAAGTTTTTGTCCGGCCGGATAAGCCCTCCCGCTAATTGGCCACCTTCACCATACTGTAGCGGATTACTGTGCCCTTAAAGGTATATCCCTTCTGGAACTCTTCCACCACGGTGTTCTCCGGCTGCTCCTCGTCTTCCACATGCATCACCGCATTGTGCAGATCCGCATTGAAGGGCTGTCCTACCGCCTCAATGGGCGCCACTTCCAGTTCCTCGAAAATCTTTTCCAGCTGTTTATACACCTGCACCATACCGGTCTCGAAGGGCTCTTCCTTGTCCTTTTCATCCAGGCTGGCCAGGCCCCGTTCAAAGCTGTCCACCACCGGCAGCAGCTTCTCGATGATGCTCCGGGCTCCCAGCTCAAAGGAAGCAGCCTTTTCCTTGTCCGTGCGCTTGCGGTAGTTGTCAAACTCCGCCATCTGCCGCTGGATCCGGTCCTTCGCTTCTTCCAGCTTTTCCTCGGCTTCTTTTAAGGCTTTTTCCGCCTTTTCCGCTTTGGCGTTTTTGAAGAAGCTTTTCTTTTCTTTTTCTTCCTTGACAGGGGGAGCATCTTCCTCGGTCTGCGGGCGACCAATGGTCGCCCCTACGGGGTCATCGTCCTCCTTTTGCTGGCCATCGACGGCCGCCTCTGCGGGGTCAGCTTCCTCCGTTTGCGGGCAATCAAGCTCCGTCTCTACGGGGACCTCTTCCTCTTTTTCTATTTCAATTTCAATCTTCTTTTCCCCCACCTTCTAATCCTCCGTGTTTAAAAATATGCCGTCCAGATGGCTCATGGTTTCCTTTAAGGTGTCCACCACCTTCTGGTAATTCATCCGCTTGGGACCGATGATGCCGATTTTCCCCTGAACCCCGTCTCCCAGGCTGTAAGTGGCGGTCACCACGCTGCAATCCTTCATGGAATCCACCGGCACCTCCTCCCCGATATATACCTGGATATCCTGCTGAGAGCCGCCCTCCGTGCTCAAAGAGCCGATGGCGCTGCCCAGGGTTTTCTTCTCCTCCAGAGTGCTGATGAGCTCGCTGGCCTTATCGCCCCCCGTCAGCTCCGGATAGCGGAAGATATTGGGGGCGCCGCTGGTGTACACCGGGTAGGAATCCTCCTTGGCAAAGGTTTCCGCCACCGCATCCAGCACCTTGGAAACCACCTCCGTATGGGCCCCCGCCTCGCTTTTCAGCTCCGCAATGACGCTCAGATTGATCTCTTCCAGGCTAAGGCCCGTTAAGCCTTTGTTCAGGATGAAGTTCAGATCCATCAGTTCCTGGCTGCTGATATCCTCGTCCAAGCTCAGGATATTGTTCTTTACAATGTCCCCGGAAAGCACCACCACCGCCAGAATCCGCCCTTTATCCAGGGGGGAAAGCTGGAGAAATTTCAGCTTGCTGCCCCGGCTGCGGGGTCCCGTCACCATGGCGGTATAATTGGTATTGGCCGCCAGCACCTGGGCCATTTTCAGCAGCATTTCCTCCACCCGGTCGATCCGCTTGGAAAGCAGCTCCTGCATAGGCAGGGCGGGCAGCTCCCGGGAGACTTCCCGGCCGTTTTCCCTTTCCGCCAGCATCTTGTCCACATACAGGCGGTAGCCCTTGTCCGTAGGCACCCGGCCGGCGGAAGTATGGGGCTGCACAATCAGCCCCATCTCTTCCAGATCCGCCATTTCATTCCGGATGGTGGCCGGAGAAAAACTCAGGCCCTCCAGTTTGGAAATGGTGCGGGACCCCACCGGTTCCCCGCTTTCCTGGTAGTTTTCTATTATGGCGTAAAGGATTTCCTTTTTTCTGGCGTCCAGTTCCATCACCATGGTCTCCTTTGTTTGTTAGCACTCAATCGGTTAGAGTGCTAACATCTACCCATAAAATAGCACCCGGACGGGTGCTTGTCAAGAGTTTTTCTTTATTATTTTAACTTTTATTGTCCTGACTTTTCTTCTCCGGGCAAAGCCTTCCGGGCTTTTTCCAGAATGGCCGCCGGATCATTTCCCAGGATATCCAGGCCTTCCGCGGCAATCAAGTGGCAGTTCGGGATACCGTAATACTGGCGGCACAGGGCTTCCAGATAGCGGAAGCCGAAATCCGGCTGAAAAGGTCCCCCGGCAGTGGTCACATAATACAGGTGCCGGGCCCGGCAAAGGCCGAAGGGGATCCCCTCCGGGCTGTAATCAAAGCTTACGCCAACCACGGAGACATTTTCCATATAAGTCTTCAGCAGGGCGGGAAAAGACAGATCCCAGTAAGGCGCCGCAACCACAACGGTATCCGCTGCCGCAAACTGCCGCGCGTAGCGGAACATCCCATGGCCGAACTGCCTGGCCGCCAGCAGACTATCCCGCCGGGCCAGCCGCTCCCCGTTTAAGGGCAGCAGGTTCTCCTCCTCCAGCTTTAGTTCTATCACCTCGCCCGGCAGCCGCTCCAGCAAAGCCTTCGCCAGCCCCAAAGTCCGGGACTCCTCCCGCACGCAAACATTCACAAACAAAGTCACCATCACAGCTCCCTTCACCTACCCCCGCGGGCAACCGCCCGCCAAGGGATTGCCCGCTTTAAGACGACACTCCTGTACAAACCTTTCGATAACCCTTTCCGAGGTCGAGAATGTTTTCGTACAGGACTTATCAACGGGCACTCCTGTACAATACTTTCGATGGCCCCTTTTTTGGGGCCGAGAAAGTTTTCGTACAGGACTTATCAACAGGCACTCCTGCACAATACTTTCGATGGCCCCTTTTTCGGGGCCGAGAAAGTTTTCGTACAGGAGTGCCGTCAGCAGAACTATCGTTCAATCCCGAAAAACTTATCCAGCCCGTTGGCAATTCCTTCCGCCAACAAATCCTGATAGGCATCATTCACCAGCTTCATATCCTCTTCCGGGTTGGTCATAAAGCCCATTTCCACCAGAGCCGTGGGACGCTGGCACCAGTTGATGCCCGTCATGCCGTCCGTCTCCAGAAGCCCCATATTTTTAGCCCCCGTCACCTTGCATGCCTCATCCACAATGCACTGGGCCAGCCGTTTGAATTCCCCGTACAGGCCCCCGTTCCAGGGATTGTTCGGAGTCTGGATCATGGCCAGGAAACCATTCACCCCCGTATTGTCCGTGCCGTTGCAGTGAATCCGCACAAAGGCATCCACCATGGCCTCGTTGGCCATCTGGGCCCGCTCCGCATTGGAGATATTCACCTCATGGTCGCTGCGGATCATCATCACCTCATAGCCCCTGGCCTCCAAAAGCTTTTGCAATTTCAGCGCCACCTGGAGATTCACCACATATTCCGCCACCCCGCTGGTACGGCCCTGGGTGCCGGTGGATACCTTGGTCTTCATTTCCGAGGATCCGGGGCCTAAAGGCTCCTGATCCGTATTGGCTTTCCCCTGATGCCCTGCGTCCAGGCAGACCAAATAACCGTTCTTTTCGGAAGGAGCCGAGGTAGCCGGCAGGGAAACGCTGGCGCTCTCCGAAGCCGGAGGAGTGCCGGTAACCATTTCGGTGCTGCCCCCATGGGGACGGGTGGGGGGATTGGTATAAGGGGCCGGGGTGGTTTCCGCCGCCGAATGGGACGGGGCCGCCGAAGCGGGCGCCACGCTTGCCATCCCCGGCAGAGTGCCGGGTGCGGCGGTGGGCGACTCCGCGCCGCAGGCGGTAAGGGTGAGCAGCCAGGTGTATATGAGTAAAATCAGGATAATGTTTTTTTTCAAAGTGATAGTCTCCTTTATGTGTTTGGCAGCGGGCGGCGGGCTACGGTTCCAGTTTCTTCAATCGTTCCGCAAAATAAGGGGGCAGGGGCGCCTCAAACTCCATATAAGCCCCGGAAACAGGGTGCTGAAAACCGATGAGCCCTGCATGAAGATACTGTCCCGGCTCTTTCCCCAGACTGTGCCCCCCGTAAAGAAGGTCTCCCGCCAGGGGATGTCCCAGATAAGCCATATGCACCCGGATCTGATGGGTCCGGCCGGTGAGAAGCCGGCAGTGGAGCAGGCTGTATTCCCGAAAAGTCTGTACCACCCGGTAGCGGGTCAGCGCTTCCTTTCCGTTCTTCGGATCCACCCAGTTCCGCAGTCGGTTCCGGGGATCCCGGCCGATGGGGGCGTCTATCTCCCCTTCCGACTCCTTGAAATGTCCCTCCGCCAAAGCCGTATAGCGCCGGGTAATGCTATGGGCCTTTAGCTGGGCGGCAATGCTCTCGTGAGCCAGATCGTTTTTACAAATCAGCAGCAGGCCCGTGGTATCCTTATCGATGCGGTGCACGATACCGGGCCGGAGCACCCCGTTAATGCCGGAAAGGCTCCCGGACGCATGATGCAGCACCGCATTTACCAGGGTGCCGCTTTTGTGCCCCGCTGCGGGATGCACCACCATCCCCTTGGGCTTGTTGACCACCATCAGATAGTCGTCCTCAAAAACGATATCCAGCGGGATGTCCTCCGCTTCCACCCCCAAAGCCTCCGGCTCCGGCAGCCTCACCCGGATTTCCATGTCTCCTTCCAAGCGGAAAGACGCTTTCCGGGGCCGGTCCTCCACCAGCACGGCCCCCTGTTCTATAAGTTTCTGCACATAAGAACGGGAATACCCCTCCAGATACGCGGAGAGGTATGCATCCAGGCGCTTGCCGCCGTCTTCCCATTCCGTTATCAGCTGAAGTTCATTCATAAATGAATCTCTTTGAAGTCCTCGTTTTTGTAAAAGAACACCAGCAGCAGGGCCAGAATGACAGCCGTCCAGGTAAGGAAACAATCCGCCAGATTAAAAAGGGGAAAATCCATAAAATCCAGGCGGAAGAAATCAATCACATACCCCAGCCGCAGGCGGTCAATGAAATTGCCTATGGCGCCGGCGCTGATAAAAAGCACCCCCAGAGACAGGGGCCAAAAGCGTTTCTTCTCCGGAATGGCATGATAGGCCAGAGCCAGCACCACTAAAATCAGCACGGTCAACGCGATAAACAGCACCCGGCCCCCCTGCAGCAGTCCGAAGGCCATGCCCCGGTTCTCCACATAGCCCAGGCCTAAAATGCCGGGAATGAGGGTCTGCGTCCCGCCGCCCTGGAACTGAGCCTGCGCCAGAGCCTTGGATTTCTGATCCAAAAACACCAAAAGCAGGACCCAAAGGAGTCCTGCCGCATAGTACAGGGGGGCATGTTTTTGCTTCGGTTTAGCCATCTAAACGCAAATTGCTCCCGCTGACGGAATTAATGACATTCTGAAAATCTCCCGACAACTCTATGCTGTTGGGGGATACAATAAAGATGTAGCTGGAAATCTTCTGCAAGTTGCCCTCGATGGAATAGCAGGCGCCGGAAGCAAAGTCGATAATGCGCTGGGCCAGTTCCACATGAACCCCTTCCATATTGATCACCACCGCCCGGCCGGACAAAAGCATATCGCAGATATCCCGGGCATCCTCCATAGAGGTGGGTTTTACCATACTGACTTCCATTACAGAACCTCCCCGGGGGGCCGTCTGGCGCATGGCCGTCACATTGCCGCGGCGGCCGCTGCGGCTCGGACGGGGCTGCGCCGCTTCCTCCTCCGCGTCTTCTACCCGGCTTCGTCTGGGCTGGCGCTCGCTGCGTTCCGGCGTCCGCTCAATCCGCTCCGGCCGCTCAGCCCGTTCGGGCCGCTCTATCCGTTCCGGCCGCGGAGGCAGCTCTTCCACTTCCTCTTCCGCTTCGTCATCCAGGTATTCCACATCATCTTCGATTTCTTCTTCGTCATATAAACGCATCGAGTTCAAAAACTTGTCAAAAATATTCGCCATCTTTTTCTCCCCTTTTCGGTCTTTAATAACATTATATTGTAGTTGGCCCGCTTGTCAAGCCCTATATATGACAGTTCGGCCATTCCTTTGCGTCGTCAGCGAAGAATCTGTCCCGCGCCGTAACGGCTTCCGTTCAGCAGGATCTTATCGAAGGTGCTGATGCCGTGGGGCGTGCCCCGTCTGACCAGCAGATATTCGCTGCTCTCCTGGAGGATATCAATGGGGCAGAAAACCGTATAGCCGGTATTGGCCTGATAGACCCCCAGCAGGGAGCTGGTAAGGCGCACCGTATAGCGGTCCTGGGAATCCTGTTTGATCAAAACACTTTCCGCCGGCACATCTTCCCGGCTTACATAGCAATAGCTGTCATCCCGTTTGAAAATCCGGGGCTGGATGTGACGCACGGTGGTCTCCGCCCCGTTCCGGATTTCCTGATAAAAGCCGTCGGAGGAACCGTCCGGCAGGAAAGCCTCGTATTCCAGGGGAATCAAATACACATTTTCTTCCACCCGGCAGCTTAAAGGAATCTTAAAGCCCTGTTCCCCTTCCGTATCGATGCGGATCTCCGTAAAGCGTTCCGTGGCAAACTGGACCAGATAACGGGAAAGATCCAGCTGCAGCAGCAAAGATCCGTCCGCCCCGTTGATCACCCGGCAATCCGCCGTGGTCTTCAAACCGTTCTTCAGGAAGGTAATGGACAAGGTATTCACCGCCCCGTAGCGGGCAGCCCCCTCCGCATCCAAAGGCAGCAGCAGCGACCAGCTTTCGGAATCCACCAGCTTGTACAGGAAATCGCCCAGTGTCACCAGTTCCCTGGCGCTCTCCCGCTGATAATCCTGGGTTTCAAAGTCCGCCGCCGTGATATTCTCCGGCTTTTTCCCTTCAAAGCCGTCCTTATAATAAAGGATCAGGCCGCTGGTATCGGACTTATATACATGGAAAAACTCGTTTAGAAAGGCATTATCCTCCAGCACTTCCAGAGAGGCCTTGCCGATATGGGTGGAGAAGAAGGCCCGGATGGTATCCCGGGATTCATATACCTGGGAAAATTCCTGCCCCCAGTAGCCGTAAGAGAGCTTCTGCAGACGGGTTTTGAAACTGCGAAGCTCCTCCTTATTCAGGCTCTGCAGCTCCGCCACTTCCTTGATTTTCTGACTGTAGGTGCCGATCTCGTCCACACTGGTGACCACGCTGCCTACGCTGACATGGCCGCTTTCCGGGGCAAACAAATCCACATACCCCGCCCAGCGGGAGCTAACCACCTGCTCGCTGCGCAGGATCAAAGCCCTATGGCTTTGAGAAGTGTTCAGGCCCTCTTCCCGCCCCACTTCATAAAGGGAATAAGGTTCCCGGGTGGCGGAACGGACCAGGGAAACCACCAGGTACAGCAAAATGAACAGGAAGATAATAACCCCTAAATTCAGGCTGATTTCACGCCGAAAAGGAAGGATCTTGGCTCCTTCCCTTCTGGCATTTCTTCCGCTTTTGTTTGTTTGTCTGTTTCCTGTGGTGGCCACAACAACTCCAAAGGTTTTTTACAGGGCCATATGCACCATGGAACGGATGGACTCCGGCAGATCGTCCCCGTTCATAGACACGCTTAATACCATACGCACCCCGAATTTTTCACTGATGATATCTATATCCCTTACGATTTCCGCCAGTTCCTCTTTTTCCTGCACATCCGTCAGGGTCAGGAAACTGTCCAGAAACAGAACTTCCAAATCATGATCCTGAGAAATGATTCCGCTTAAGAATCCCAGAAACGCTTCCGCTGAATTGACCGGATATTCGGAAACATTAATCAGACGGATTTTCCGATCCAGCTCAAACATATGCTTGCTGTTTTTGTCCAGATAGACCACGGTTCCGTGGGCGGCGTTCATGGCCTCGTTGGCCATAGCCAGAAGATGTTTGGTTTTTCCTTTGCCTTTTTCTCCGGCAATAATCTGAACCATAATGCATGTCCTCCTGAAAAAAATATCGTATTCAGACTCATCTGTCATTGTCTATGCTGTTTTCTCCATTATAGTAAAAAGGAGCCGAAAACACAAGAAAAACTTATGGCGGTTCTTTTTACCATTCCACTCCCTCCGCCTCCCGGCGCTGGAGGGCCACATTCATCACCAGTCCCAGACAAATAAAGGCGCTGAGCAGGGAACTGATGCCATGGCTGAAGAAGGGCAGCACCACCCCGGTATTGGGCAGGATGCCGCTGGTAACGCCGATATTGAAAAAAACCTGAAGCCCCAGAAAGGCCCCGGAGCCCACACAGATCAGGCGCCCCGCCAGATCAGGGGCTTTCACGGCGGTGCGGAAACAAAGAAATACAATTAAAGCAAACAGAAGCAGGATGGCGGCGCTGCCCCAAAAGCCCAGCTCCTCCCCCACCACGGCGAAGATAAAATCACAGTTTTCTTCGGACAGAAAGTTCCCCGCCTTCACCGAGTCAAAGCTGGCATTAAAGAGTCCCTTCCCCTGCAGTCGACCGGAAGCAATGGCCATTACGGCCCGGTCCTGCTGGCCCGTAAGGCCCGAGGCGGCATAGGCCTCCGGATCCAGGAAGCTGAAAAGACGGTTCAGCATATAGCGTTTCAGAATCAGAGGATTCTCCTGCATGGAATCCCAAAGGAGAAAACCTGCCACGGGAATCACGGAAGCCACCATGCCTCCCAGCCATTTATAGCTGATCTGGCTCATATACAGCATGATTAAGAAAAGAATGACAAAAGTCAAAGTGGTGGACAAATCCGGCTCCAGGAAAATCATCACCGCCGGCAGGGCAAAAAGCCCCAGCACCCCGAAGACCACCGCCGGTTTGTTGATCCGCTCCCGGTACTTCTGGAAAAACCAGGCCAGAAAAACGATCATGGCCGCTTTCACAAATTCCGAGGGCTGAAGCCGCCCCATGAAAGGCAGGTTCAGCCAGCGGGTAGCCCCTTTGGTAGTATAGCCCAAAGGCGTGAACAAAAGCCCTAAAATCAGCAGGGAGCCTCCGTAAAGAACCCAGTGCAGCCGCAGCCAGAAATGGTAATCCGTTAAAGTGAGAAAAGCCATCAAAAGGCCGCCGCCGACCATCCCCATCAGCTGCTTTTGCATGGTTTCCGCGCCATCCACGTCATTGACCACTGCGCTGCCCAAAACCATATAGCCCAATATGCACAGGGCCACCGTACAGAGCAGCAGCGCTAAATTGAAGTTCCGGATTTTATACTTATCAAAGGCAAACATAGGCATCCTTTATTCGTTTATATTATTGCCGCCGGCATCCCGGGCATGGCCCTCCAGAATATCTTCATAAGTGATATGTCCGTAGTAATAATCGTAAATGTATCCCGCCAGTTCCGAGGTATTACCGGAGGTATAGCCGTTGGGAATCATCAATGCCACGCTGATTTCCGGATTCTCATAGGGAGCAAAGCTCACATAGGTTACATGGTCCGGCCGCAGTTCGTTTTCTTCCGCCGTGCCGGTTTTGGCCGCAATGGTTACCTTCTGGCTGTACACATCCGCGTGGTTGCCGCTGGTGACGGAACGGCGCATGCCGTCCCAGATGCTGTCCCAGGTGCTGTCTTTCAGCTCCGTGTGGGAAACCAGTTCCCCCCGGTAGCTTTGAATCAGGCTGCCGGCAGCGGAGCTTTCGTGGTCCAGCAGGGTCATATTATAGATATTTCCCCGGGTGGCCAGGGCCGTGGCATAGCGGGCCAGATGGCTGCAGGAGTACAGGTTTGTTCCCTGGCCAATGGCGGAGGTGAGGGCGGAAACATCGGAAATCACCGGATTGGACTCCGGAATCTCCACGCCGGACTTGGCTCCCAATCCCAAAAGTCGGGCATAGGCGTCCAGCTTTTCCATGCCGGCGGCATCATTATAATTGCCGCTTAGCTGGGACAAATGATAACCCACCTGAGCGAAAAAGTCATTGCAGGACACCATCAGGGCATCGCTCACATTTACGTCCCCGTGGGCATTGGGATAATACCAGCAATCCACTTTCATACCGGCGGCGGAGAAGGTGCCGTGGGTGGTCAGATAGGTTTCCGGGCTGATGACCCCCAATTCCAGGGCGGCGGCGGCCGTCACCATCTTGAAACTGGAGCCCGGGGCGGTACGGGCCTGGGTGGCCACATTAAAGAGAGGGGTAGACTGGTTTTCCAGCAGCCGGGCATAGTAGCCGTTTTCCGATATCCGGTTGTTGTCATAACCCGGATAGGACACCATGGCCAGCACCTTGCCCGTATTCACATCCACCACGGTGGCGGAGGCGGAAAAAGGATCCAGGGCCAGCTGGGCCGGAGAGATTTCTATGCTGTTCAATTTATCCAGCATAAAGCGGAAAGCCAGATCCGGGTTCCGCTGATTCAGCCTCCGCTGATACTCCTTATCCTCTTCCAGAACCCCCTGTTCATACAAGGCCAGGGCCAGGTCGCAGGGGTTGATCACGCCGTCATATACCAGCATGCGGTACAGGGCCTTGGAAAAGCCCACGGAGTCCTCCAGCCGCTTTAACACATAATCCACCAGATGCCGGTACACATCTTCCACGCTGGAATACCGGCCTTCGATTCCCAGAAGAGACACATCGATCCATTCCGCTTCCAGAGCCCCCCGCAGATAGGCCTGGAGGCTGATGCTGCCTTCGTTCCGGTAAGCGATATACAGCTGGCTGTCCGTATCCACCCGTTCCCGAAGGAGCAGCTTATCACTCAGCAGTACCTCGTACATTTCCGTAAAATAGGCCTGCATTTCCTCGTCCAGCGCCACGAAACGCCGCGCTCCCGCCCCCGTCAGTTCTGCCCGGATCTTTCCCAGCATTTCCTGCTGCTTTTCGGAAAAATGATGATACAGGCGCTTCTCCGCAGCCCCCGCCTCCGGGGAAGCAAAGCGGGAATAGTCCAGCACCTGGTTGTTGATCAGCTGAAAATAGGCCTGTTTGACGGGAATAAAGTGTTCTTCCTCTCCCGGGTCCACATCCTCATTCTTCATATGGTTAATCAGAATCCCAGCCAGTTTTTGCTCCAGCAGGTGGTAAATGGCCTTCTGCAGTTCCAGATCAATGGAAAGATAAATGTCATGACCCGCCACCGGTTCTTCCTCCCGGGTCACCTTTTTCACCTGCCCCAGGTTGTTGACATACAGGGATCGGCTACCGCTTTTCCCGTGCAGGGCCAGCTCCTGACTGGCTTCCAGGCCGGCCTTGCCGATCACATCCCCCGGCTGATAGCTGCCGCCCTGGCTGTTTAAGCTTTCGATTTCCTCCGTGCTGGCATAGCCGGTATAACCCAGAATATGGCAAAGATACATGGCATCGTTATAGACCCGGCGGCTGCTTTGGGCAATATCCACCCCCTTTAATTCCAGGGCATGCTCCCGGATGGCGGCAATGGTCTCCTCTTTCACATCCTCCGCCACAACGCTGGCATGGTAGCGCACATAATAATTGGCATACAGGCTGTAGCGGATATAAATCAGCTTCAGCGCGGAAGGGGCGTCCACGTAATACTCGCTGCCGTCGGCCCGTTTGCCCACCCCGAAGAAATCCTCATAATGCTGCAGAATCTCCCGGGCGGTCGTGTTTATCTGCTCCGCGCTCAGTTCCTCAATGCTCTTTTTTCCGTACATATCCCGCAGGAAACGAAGCCTTTCGTTGGCCGAAGCAAAACGCTCTTTCAGCTGGCCGCTTTCATCATAGTAAATGCCAATGGTAGGCACCACTTCCTCTCCGAAGCGGTCCAAAAGGGCGATGAGCCGCAGCAGCATTTCGTTCCGTTCATAGCCGTTGGCATAGCTGCCGTCGTCCGTCACCGTCACATTTTGAATCAATTGATTATAGGCCAGGAGGGTTCCGTTCCGGTCATAGATATTCCCCCGGGTGGGAGGCAGCGTCACGGTTCGGGTGATAATGTTTTCCACCTCCTGCTGGGCATCCGCCCCGCCCACCACCTGAAGCCGGAACATGCGCAGAAACAGCGCCCCGAAGAGCGCCAAAAACAGCAGGATCACCGGAAATAAGCGGGAGGTGACCAGCTGCTTCAGTTTATATAATAAAAATTCCAGTAGCTCTCTAAACATAATTCTGTGTCCGCTTGGTCTCCCAGCGGCTGATGCCCTTCTCCACCCGCCGGAACAGCGGGTAAAGCAGGATCGCCATCAGGCCGGTATAAAGCATTTCCGGCAGTACAATTTTGGTCAGATAAGGAATAAAACCGCGTCCTCCCGCCAGCAGAATGGCAAATACATAAACCCCCAGCAGATATACCAGATCGCTGAGAAGGCAAAGCAAAAGGGGCAGGCTCACATATTCCGTATAGTAAGTGCGGCCCAAAAGACCGATGCCATAGCCCAGCACCGCAAAAATCAGAGCGGAAAGGCCGATGGTGCTGCCGAAAAACAGATCCGTCAGCAGGCCGCAGACAAAACCGATGAGCATGCCTTCGAAACTGCCCCGCATAAAACCGAAGGAAAAAACCAGGATCAGCAGCAGATTGGGCACGGTAATCACCAGGGGAGAGGCGGCAAAGACATTGTTCTGCACCAAAAACACCCCTAAAATCAGCAAGGCATAGGCCAGGGCGCGCTTCACGGCTCTTCCCTCGTTCCCTTCAAGGTGGTAATCACCAGCACCATGTCCAGATTGTCAAAATCCACCACCGGCCTTAAGGAACCGGAGCGCTGCAGCCGGTTGGCATCGGTTTTGGTTTCTTCCACATAGCCGATTAAAAGCCCCGGCAGGTACACATCGCTGATATTGGAAGTCACCACCATATCCCCGTGTTCCACATCCCCTTGCAGGGGAATGTTTTCCAGCGCCAGCAGACCGTCCGCGTACAGTTCCAGGGAGCCGGCCACCATAAAGCTGCTGCCGCTGCGGGTGGTCATGGCGCTGACATAGCGGCCGGAATTGATGATGGTGCTGACGGTGGCATGGTTATTGCCCACCGCCGTAATGAGCCCCGCCAATCCGCCGCCGGCCAGCACATTCATGCCCACCTCTATGCCGTCCTGGCTGCCTTTATCGATCAGGAAGGACTGATACCAGTTACCGGAGCTGCGGCCGATGATATGGGCCCCCAGGGATTCGTATTCCTGATATTGCTCCTTCAGATTCAGCAGGCTCCGCATCTCGATCAGTTCCCGCTCGCTGAGCTTGAGTTTGGCATTTTCTTCCCTTAAACGGTTTACCTCTTCCCGGAGCAGGTCGTTGTTTTCCCGCACCTGTCCCAGCTCCCGCAGCCTGTCCAGGCGGGAAGAGAGATAACTCCCCGCCCGGTTCATGCCCTTCTGCATAGGCATCAAAACCGTTCCGATGCCGTCCCGGAGGATACGGTTAAAACCCGGGCTCAGGGAGCTTAACAGCATCAAAAACAGACAGATGCCTATGACAATCAGCAATCCCCCCCGGGGACCTCGGTTTTTATAGGGTTCACCCATGTACGTTTCCTCAATCAGGGATAGTCCGCCGGGGCCGGCAAAAGCCCCTGTTCCCGCAGACTGGTATAGCAATGGTCTCCGATGATGATATGGTCCATCAAGGGAATATGCAGCAGTTCCCCGGCCTGGGCCATCATCTTCGTCAGCCGCACATCCGCCTCCGAAGGGGAAGGATCCCCACTGGGATGGTTGTGCAGCAGCACCAAATACACGGCGCCGTAGCGCAGGGCTTCCAAAAACACCTCCCGGGGAGAAAGCAGGGACGCATTTACCGTACCCCGGGACAGGGCCGCTTCATGGAGCAGCCGGTTCTTGGTATCAAACATGGCCACATGCATTTCCTCCCGGGGGAGGTAGCACAGCTCTTCCATGAAATAGGAAGCGATAGAGGCCGGATTCTGCAGGCAGATGGCATGCCTTCTGGCACTCCGGGCTATGCGGCGGCTCATTTCCGCCACCGCCAGCAGTTCCACCGTTTTCACAGGCCCAATACCCGGCAGGAGACTCAGCTCCACCCGGGACAGGCGCATCAAACAAGCCAGTCCGTCCTTTTCTCCGTAGGTTTCCAGCAGCTTCCGGGCCACCTCCACCGCCGAATAACGGGGGGTGCCCGAGCGGATCAGGGTGGCCAGAAGTTCCGCATCCGACAGCACGCCGGGGCCGTATTTCAGGCACTTCTCATAGGGCCGTTCCGAAACGGGCAGGGACTTCATGGTATTGGGGTTCGTTTTTTCTTTTGACATAATCTCCTCCCAGTCTCCCTAAAGAATCCCGAAAGGAGTTATTAGTATATCACAGGGAAAAACCTGCGTCCACTAATTTCTGCAAAGACAGGAGAATCCCCGCCTTGGCATGGAACCAGCTGAGGCCTCCCTGGAAGAAAACCCGGTAGGGCGGCCGCAGAGGACCGTCCGCCGAAAGCTCTATGGAGGAGCCCTGGATAAAGGTGCCCGCCGCCATAATCACCGGATCTCCGTAGCCCGCCATGGGAGAAGGCTCCGGATCCACAAAAGAATCCACCGGGGCTGCTCCCTGGATGCCTTTGCAGAAGGCCAGAAGGTTTTCCGGCGTCCTTAAATCGATGGCCTGGATGATGTCATAGCGGGGATCCCGGGGGCCGGGGCTGACGCCAAAGCCCAGGGACTCGTAGAGAGCCGCCGCAAAAACCGCCCCCTTCTTGGCCGCCGCCACCACCGTGGGAGCCAGGAAAAAGCCCTGGAAAAAGCTGGGGTTCATCCCCAGGCTGGCCCCGATTTCCTTCCCCAGCCCCGGGGCCGTAAGCCGGTGGGCACAGCGCTCCACCGCCTCCCGGCTTCCGGCTATATAGCCGCCGCTGGCCGCCAGGCCGCCGCCGGGATTTTTGATCAGAGACCCCACGATCATATCCGCCCCGTAATCCGAAGGCTCCTTAAGATCCGTAAACTCTCCGTAGCAATTGTCCACCATTACCGTAAGATCCGGCTTGACCGCCTTCATAAAACGGATCAGCTCTCCGATTTCCCGGGGCGAAAAAGTCTTCCGTCCGCTGTAGCCCCGGGAGCGCTGGATGGTGGCCAGGCGGGTCCGGGGCCCGATGGCGGCCCGGATGCCCTCCCAGTCGAAGGCGTCTCCGGGGAGCAGATCCACCTGACGGTAAGTGATGCCGTTTTCCGCCAGACTCCCCATGGAAGGGCGGATGCCGATGACTTCCTCCAGGGTATCATAGGGAGCTCCCACGGGAGAAAGCAGCTCGTCTCCCGCTTTTAAGTGGGCGGACAGCGCCAGATACAGGGCGTGGGTGCCGCAGGTAATCTGAGGCCGCACCAGGGCATCCTCCGTATGGAATACCGCCGCATAGACCTGCTCCAAAGCATCCCGGCCCAGATCGTTGTGGCCGTAGCCGGTGGTGCCCCCCAGGTGATAATCCGCCACCCCCTGCCGGATCATGGCGTCCAGCACCTTCAGCTGGTTATATTCGGCTATTTCGTCAATTTCCCGGAAGACATTTTCCAGCCCCTGCAGGGCCTGCTGTCCCCGTTCGTAAACCTCCCGGGAAATCCCCAGTTTTTCATAAGCTTGCTGCATGATACTCAGCTCCTCTTTCATTTCAAAGGATTATAGCACATTTTTCCTGAAAAGGCTTGTCTTGGGCGATTTTTCCTTGTATAGTTTGAAATACAGACTTTAACCCTTCGGAGACCGACTTTTTATGAAAAATTTTACCGGTTTTTTGATTAAACAGCAGCGGCTGCGCCAGGGACTCAGCCAGGAAGCCCTTTGCAAGGGCATCTGCGCCGTTTCTTATTTGAGTAAAATCGAGCAGGGCTTAAGCCGCCCCAGCCCCGCCATTCTGCGGGAGCTGATCATGACCCTGGGCATCAGCTATAACCAGGACGAAGAACTGCTCCGGCAGGCCCAGGAAACGCTGGAGGCCTACTTCGACAAATACTTCCACTCCGAAACGGCGGATAAGGAAAGCAGCTGGCTGAACGCCCACCGGCAGGAAATCGAAAACAGTGAGCTCCATTTAAGCTGGCATCTCTACCATCTCTATGCCCTGCTGCAGAAATACGGCAAAAAAGCCCCCCTCTGCCATCAGGAAAGCGCCTATCTGGTCCGCTTTCTGGATTATATGGAGGAGGATCAGCTCTTTTATTATTATGCCGGAGCCGGCCAGGTGGAGTCCGAGAATCAGCTGGAGCTTCTGCGGAAGGCTGAAACCTATTATGCCACCAGCTTTGTGAAGCAAAGCATCGCCGAAACCCACTATGCCCGAAAGGAATATATGGAAGCCATTGCGGCGGCGGAGCGGGCCTTCAGCGCCGCTGCGGAGGAGGGAAATCTGCCCATCCTGCTTTGGAGCAGCTATTTGTTGGGGGCCTGCTACGCCGGTTTTAACGACCTGGGCTTTATGCAGCGTTATTACAAACGGGCCCGGGAGCTGGCCCGCAGCTATGACAGCACCGTCACCGCCCTCATCGATTACCAGATCGGCTCCGCTTTTTTGGAGCACGCCCGCTATCAGGAAGCGGTGCCCTGGCTGCTCTCCTCTCTGACCCCTCAGGAAGCCGGCCCCGGCCAGCGCTTTTTAACCGCCCAGAAGCTGTCCATTTGCTATTTTGAACTGGGACGGGAGGAGCTGGGCCGGGAGTATCTGCAAAGCGCATCGGAGATGAAGTTCCCCCGGATGCCTCTGATTTACGACAGGCTTCTGACCATGACCCGCCTGCGCTATGTGCGGAAGGACACGCTCTCGCCGCAATACGAAGCCGCCTTGCGGGAACTGTACGAGAGCGACGAGCCCTCCCTGGGAGAAGGATACCGGCGCCTCTTTTCCACTTATTTGGTGCAGCTTTACACCTCCCAGCGCAAGTACAAGGATGCCCTGGCCGTGCAGTCGGAGCACAGCTATCTGGGGTAAAAGCAGGGGCCCGTAGGGGCGGCTACAAGGTGAATTGCCCCGCAGGGGCAAGAGAAGGTGGCCTGGGCCACCAGCCGCCCGAGGGATTACAACTGCCGGAGCCCCCGGACTGTTCACGGCAAATCGCCTTGGTTCCACTGTCCTCGAAAAAACTTCATAAAAAATAGAAAAAATCCTTGAAAACACTTGCATTTTCGGCACTTTATGCTATTATAGGGACGAAGTTTTTCATTATGAGGAGATCATAACATGAACAAGAAAGATTTTGTTGCAGCAGTTGCAGAAAACGCCAACGTAACCAAGAAGGATGCTGAGGCTGTTATCAACGCCACCTTCGAAGAAGTCACCAAGCTGATGACCGCCGGCGACAAGCTGAGCATCACCGGTTTCGGCACTTTCGAAGTACGCGAGCGCAAGGCCCGCACCGGCAAGAACCCCCGCACCGGCGAAACCGTTAAGATCGCTGCCTGCAAGGCTCCTGCTTTCAAGCCCAGCCACGTGCTGAAGGATGTGGTAAACGCTCCCAAGAAAGGCAAAAAGAAATAATTGCTGAATCAAAAATCAGGGCGGCCCAAGGGCCGCCTTTTTTGTGTCCGATCATTCAAACAGGATATCCGTTAAAGACAGTTGGTTGCTCACTGCCATTTCGCCCAAAATCCCCAGCTCTGCCATCAAATCCGCCACGGAGGAGGTGACCTTGCTCCGCTGCACCATATCCTCCCGGGACAGGAAGCGGCCTTTGGATGCCTCCTCTTCCAGGCTCAAAGCCGCCTGGAGACCCAGGCCGGGAATGGTAATAAAGGAAGGCATCAGCTTTCCTTCAATAATCTGGAAACGGTCAGCCTTGGCCCGGTAGATGTCCATAGGCATAAACTCAATGCCCCGGGCGTACATCTCCTCCACCAGCCGCATATCCCGCAGCACCAGCCGCTCTTTATCCGTCAGATTGTCCCTGTTTCGGCGGAGGGAGGCCAGATTCTTCCGGATCTCCTCCGGCCCGCCGCAAACCAGATCATAGCGGAAGCCGTCTCCCCGTATGCTGAAATAAGCCGTATAGTACTCCAGGGGGTGATAAAGCTTGCAATAGGCCACCTTCAGGCCGTTAGATACATAGGCCGCCGCGTGGGCTTTCGGGAACATATACTGGATTTTCTCCGCCGAGCCGATGTACCAGTCCGGAATCCCCTGTTCCGTCAAGGCCTGCTTCCACGCCGGCCAATTCCCTTCTTCCCCACTGGCCACCTTTCCCTTCCGCACGCTTTCCATGATTTTGAAGGACAGGGCCGGCTCCATGCCTTTTCCAATGAGGTACTGCATAATATCATCCCGGGTGCAGATGGATTCCTGCAGAGTAGCGGTGCCGCTTAAAATCAGATCCTGCACATTTCCCTTCCACACATCCGTGCCATGGGAAATCCCAGCAATCCGCACCAGATCCGCCACGCTCTTCGGTTTAGCGTCCCGCAGGATCCCCATGGCGAAGCCCGTGCCGAATTCCGGAATCCCTAAGGTCCCCTGCTGCACCCCGCCGATATCCTCCGGCTTAATGCCCAGAGGCTCGCAGGTATTAAAGAGGGAAATCACCTTGGCGTCATTGATGGGAATATCCTCCAGCTTTTTCCCCGTCAGTTCCTGGAGCCGCCCCAGCATGGTGGGATCATCGTGTCCTAAAATATCCAGTTTGAGCAAATTATGCTCAATGGAATGATAATCGAAATGGGTGGTCACCACCCCGTTTTCAGCCTTGTTTGCCGGATACTGAACAGGCGTGAAGGAATAAATATTTTCTCCCTGGGGCAGTACCACAATGCCGCCGGGATGCTGGCCTGTGGACTGCCTGGTTCCCTCCAGCCCCTTGGCAATGCGCTCAATCTCACAGCGCCGCTTCGGCAGATTTCTCTCCTCATAATATTTGTAGGTGTATGCCTGAGCTGTCTTCTCTGCAATGCCCAGCACCGTGCCAGCCTTAAAGGTATATCCCTTGCCGAAAAGCACCTCCGTATATTCATGAGCCTGATTCTGGAATTCCCCGGAGAAGTTCAGGTCTATATCCGGTTCTTTGTCTCCCTTAAAGCCCAGGAAGGTTTCAAAGGGAATGTCGAAGCCGTCGGGAATCATGGGGGTTCCGCACTTCGGGCAGTTCAAGGGCGTCATATCCGCCCCGGCCCCCCCGGCATTTTTCCGGGTTTCCTCGTTGTCAAAAATGCTGTGTTTACACTTCGGGCAGCGGTAATGGGGCGGCAGGGGATTCACTTCGGAAATCCCGCAAAGGGAAGCCAGCAGGGAGGAGCCTACAGAGCCCCGGGACCCCACCACATAGCCGCTTTCATTGGATTTCTGCACCAGCCTCTTGGCAATGACATACATCACTGCGTAGCCGTTGCTGATAACGGAATGAAGCTCCTTAGCCAGCCGTTCCGCTACCAGAGGCGGCAGTGGATCCCCGTACCACTCATGGGCCCGTTCATAACAAATCTTTTCCAGCTCCTCCTCGGAACCGGGGATTGTGGGCGGACATTTATCCGGCCGTACCGGCGAAATCTTTTCGCAGCGGACAGCAATCTGATTGGGATTATCAATCACAATCTGCTTGGCAGTGGCATAATCCAGAAACTCAAATTCCTTCAGCATTTCCTCTGTGGTTCTGAAATAAAGAGGCGCCTGCTGGTCCGCATCGGCATAGCCCTGCCCCGCCTGGAGAATGCGGCGGTAGATTTCGTCCTCCGGATCCAGAAAGTGCACATCGCAGGTAGCCACCACCGGCTTGGCATATTGCTCGCCCAGCTCTAAAATCCGCCGGACAAAGCCCTTTAAATCCTCTTCCGTATAAGTTTTGCCGTCCCGGCCTGTGCGGGTAAGATACGCATTGTTCCCCAGGGGCTGCACCTCCAGATAATCGTAAAAATTCACGATATCTTTCAGTTCCTCTTCCCCCGCTTCCCGCAGCAGGGCCCGGTACAATTCCCCCGCCTCGCAGGCGGAGCCCAGAATCAGCCCTTCCCGGCATTCCTTTAAGAGACTGCGGGGAATCCGGGGCCGCCGGTTAAAGTATTTCAAATGAGATTCGGACACCAGACGGTAGAGATTCACCCGTCCCGTATCGTTTTGCGCCAAAAGAATAATATGATAGCTGGGAGCCTTTTTGATATCCTCCTCGCTCATTCCCGGGGCATCATCCACTAAATAGCCTTCGCAGCCGTAAAGGATCTGGATATCTTTTCCTTCCTTGGCCATGGCTTTGGCTGCCCTTTCCGCCGCCGGGAAGGATTGCACCACCCCATGATCCGTGATGGCTACTGCGGCATGGCCCCATTCCGCCGCCCGGCGCACCAGAGCATCCGTATGGGTGAGGCCGTCCTTTTCACTGAGCTGGGTGTGCGCATGGAGCTCTACCCGCTTCAGGGGAGCCTCGTCCCGACGGACACTGCGCATGTTCTGCGCCGGTTTTATGCCGCTCACCGAGGAGATCTGCACTTCTTTGTCATATTGGTCGAAGAGCACCACCCCCTTCAGACGCAGAAAAGAACCCGGAGCCAAAAGCCGCTTCAGCTGCTCCTCTTCCTGGGGCTTGCCGAATATTTTCGCCTTAATGGAATCCGTATAATCCGTCAGGACAAAGCTGTATAAGGTATTGCCGTTCTTGAGTTCCCGCTTTTCCAGAGAAAGGACCTCCCCCTGCACCGTCACCTCTCCCATTTCGCTCACGATTTCCGAAAGAGGAAGGGGCTCGCCTTCAAAATCCCGGCCCCAGCCGCTCGCCTCGTCCAGTCTGGCTCGCTTGGGGGTAAAGCTGCGGGCTTCCGTCTTTTTCTCCGCCTTTTGCTCCTCGCTCTTTTCCGCCTGGATGGACTGATCCAGAATGGAGAGAATCAAGGCTTCCTCGCTGGCTTCATCCTGCCGCTGGATCTTTTGATAGGCGGCGGTTTTCAGACGGATGGACACAGGAAAGCCCAGCCGCTCCTGAAACACGTTTTTCAGATACTCCGCCAGGGCCTTGCCCCGGGCTGCCAGCACGGAAAGGTCCGGCAGCTCCAGCATCACCACCTCCCCTTTAGAGAAATCCAGGGAGGCCTTCCGCATCAGATTGTATTCGTACAGGCGGCTGCTTTTGAGTTCCAGAAAAATGCTGTCCCGGTAGGCCTCGTATGCCTCCTGCAGGCTCATCTCCTCCGGATGGAAATGCTCAATGATTTCCACCTTGACATCCTTGTTCCGGAAATGCTGTTTTTTGATGGCCGCTTCCAGGGCCCAGATATCCCGCTTTTCAATCAGAAAGGGGGCATGCAGAAAAATCCGCAGCCTATCCCGGCTCCGGGGCATCAGCATTTTTTCAATATAAATCCGGTCCGCCCTGTCCAATATGGCCTGGGCGGTCATTAAACCCGGAATCACTTCCTTTAACGGCTTCATGGCCGAATAATCAAACATGGGTTTCGCTCCACTTTTGGATTTCCTCTTCCAGGGCCTTCAGAAGCGCTTCCTCCGGCAGCTTCCGCAGAATCTCCCCCTTCTTAAACAAGAGGCCTTCCTTCTTTCCGCCGGCTATGCCCAGATCCGCTTCTCGGGCCTCTCCGGGGCCGTTAACGGCGCAGCCCATCACCGCTATGGTCAAGGTCTTGTCCGCATACCGGGCGGCCATGGCCTCCACCTGCTCCGCCAGGGAAATAAGATCGATTTGGGTGCGGCCGCAGGTGGGGCAGGAAATCACCTCTATGCCCTCCTGCCGCAGCCCCAGGCTTTGTAAGATCTGCTTGGCCGCCTTCACCTCCTCCACCGGGTCGCCGGTGAGGGAAACCCGTATGGTATCGCCAATGCCCCGGGACAAAATGGCCCCGATGCCCACGGCGGATTTCACGGTGCCGCTGTAGAGGGTGCCGGCTTCGGTGATGCCCACATGCAAAGGATAATCGCAGCGCCCGGCCACGATCTCATGGGCCCGGATGCTCATGGGCACCCGGCTGGATTTAATACTGATGACCAGATTTTGATACCCCAGAGCCTCTATCATGGCCGCCTGGGCCAGGGCGCTTTCCGCCAGACCTTCCGGGGTGACTCCGCCGTATTTCTCGATAAAGCGTTTTTCCAGAGAGCCGCTGTTGACCCCCACCCGCAAGGGAATATTGTCCCGGGCCGCCCGCTCCACCAGGGCCTTTACCCCCTCCGGGGAGCCGATATTGCCCGGGTTGATGCGGACCTTGTCCACCCCCGCTTCCATGGCGGCAATGGCCAGCTTGTAATCGAAATGAATATCCGCCACCAGGGGGATATGGATTTGCGCCTTGATGGCCGGCAGGGCCCGGGCCGCCTCCAGGGAAGGCACCGTCACCCGGACGATTTCACAGCCCGCTTTCTCCAGGCGGAGGATCTGGGCTACCGTAGCCGCCGCATCCTCAGTTTTGGTATTGCACATAGACTGGATGGCAATGGGGTGATTCCCGCCTACGGGGCGGGCGCCGATATATACAAGTCTTGCTTTCCTTCGTTCCATATTATTTCCCAAATAATTTCAGTACATCGCTGAACAAAATCAGCACCATCAGAACCATTAACAAAACAAATCCGATAAAGTGCACGATGGCCTCCGCTTTTTGAGGCACCGGCCGGCGGAAAATCACCTCAAAGAGGATAAAGAGGACCCGTCCCCCGTCCAAAGCCGGGATAGGCAGCAGATTCATAACCCCCAGGTTTACACTCAGAAGCACCATCATGGTAAGGACATTCAGGGCCGCCGCTCCCAGGCCGCCGCTTTCCACCCCGGCTTCCACCGCCTGGCCCATGGTGCTGACAATGCCCACCGGCCCGGAAAGATCCCGCACGCCCACTTTTCCCGTCACCAGCATTTTCAAAGAAGTGAAGGTATAGCTGAGCCAATAACGGATTTCCCTAAGGCCACTCCCTAAAAGATGGAAGAAATTGCCGTCCCAGTCGTCATATACATAATAAGCGGAAAAGCCCAGATCATTGGTCTCGTAAGGTTCCGGGGTCATGGATATAGTCTGGGTTTCCCCGTCCCGTTTGACCTGGAAGACCATGGTGGTACCATCCAGGGGATGCTCCGCAAAATACAGTTGCATATCGGAGCCCTTGGGGGTTTCATATCCGTTGAGGGAGACAATCACATCCCCGGCCTTCAGCCCTGCTTTGTCCGCCGGACCGCCGGGGGTCACATCCGTCAGGCTGGCGGCTTCTTCCCCCGCCATATAGCTGATCCCCACCCGGTATCCCTTCACATGGGGATCCAGGCTGATGCTCCGCTCTGCGCCGTCCCGCCTTAAAACCAGCTCCACGGGACTGCCGTCCAGGGGATTGGCCAGAAGATAGATCATCATCTCCCGCCCCATGGAAATCTTTTTGCCGTTGATGGATACCACTTCGTCCTTCCAGGCTTCAATGCCGGCTTTCTGGGCGGCGCTGCCGGAATTGACCGCATGCACCGTGGAACGGTTGATGCCCCCGAAGCCCAGAAGGAAGAGGGAAGCAACAAAAGCCAGGATGATATTGAAGGCCGGCCCTGCGAATACCACTAAAAAGCGGGCCCAGGCAGGCTTGGAGCCGAAGGAATTAGGAGCCGTTTCATCCGGGTCGTCCTCTCCCACCATAGCGCAGGAACCGCCGAAGGGAAAGGCTTTCAGGGAGTATTTGGTCTCTCCTTTGCCGAAGGAAAAAATCCGGGGACCCATCCCCAGGGAAAACTCCGTCACCCCGATGCCCACGGCCTTGGCCATGATAAAGTGGCCGAATTCATGGAACAGAATCAGGATGCTGAAAACAACGATAGCGATAATAATGCCAGGTAACATAAAAACCTCATTACAACGGGCGGCCACTGGCCGCCCCTACGGTGGCTTGGGGAATACCCTCGTCCGCATCCACCCGCAGGGGCACCTGCCAGACGCCCGTAATTACTTTAGCAGCAGCAACAAATAATACACCAGCGGCGCCGTCACGATAACGGAATCAAAGCGGTCCAGAATTCCGCCATGGCCGGGAATCAAGTGACCGTAATCCTTCACCCCCACGCTGCGTTTAATGGCGGAAGCCGCCAGGTCCCCGATCTGGGAAACCACGCTGCCTGCCCCGCACAGCAAAGGCGTCCACAAAAGCGGCGCTCCCAAAAAGTTCAGGTGGGAGCCGAAGGCCAGGGCATACAAAAAGCCTAAAAGGGCGGCCCCCAGCACGCCCCCGGCGGCTCCTTCCCAGGTTTTCTTAGGAGAAAGCTCCGGAGTCATTTTATGCCGCCCGAAGAGCCGCCCGGCGCAGTAGGCCAGGGTATCGCTGCCCCAGGAGGCAATAAACACCAGCCAGATCAGAGAAAAACCGTCCTCCATGGAACGGATCCGGTACAGATAGGACAGCATCAGGGGTACATACAAAAGGCCGAAGCAGCTGATGGCAGCCTGCTGGAAATGATAACGGGGGAAGGTAAACACAAAGGTCCCCATTATCAGCACCAGGCCCAAAAAGATCACAAACAAAAGCCAGGCATCCCATTTGAGATACACCGCCTCCAGCAGCAGCGCCCCTGCCATGATGCCGGCGGCGGATAAGGCCGTTTTCCCCATGCCTGCCGCCTGATACAACTCAAAAAGCCCTATCAGACTGACTACCGCCAGCAAGGCAAAGAGGGGAACCCCCCCGAAATAAAAGAATAAAATGGCGCTGCCCAGAATGGCGATGCTGCTGGCCAGCCGCACCCAGAAATTACGATCCATCCGTCTTCCTCCCGCCGAAGCGGCGGTCCCGATTGTTATAAAGGGCAATAGCCTCCTCCAGGTCTTCATCCCCGAAATCCGGCCAGAGCACCTCCGGGAACTCAAACTCCGCATAGGCGCTTTGCCAGGTAAGGAAATTGGACAGCCTCATTTCCCCGCTGGTACGGATAATGAGATCCGGATCCGGCACCTGAGGATTATCCAGCTTCGCGCTGATCATCTCTTCCGTAATCTCCTCCGGCTTTAAGCGGCCGGCGGCAATCTCCTGCCCCAGCTTCACCATAGCCCGGCGGATTTCGTCCCGGCCGCCGTAGTTTAAGCCCAGGATAAAGGTGAGCCCTGTATTGTCCCTGGTAGCCGCCTCCACGGAATCCAGAATACGGATCACATCCTCGGCAAAACGCTCCCGGTTTCCCATAATCAGCACCCGGGTGTTTTTCTGCATGGCCTTCTTTTCCAGCCGGGGAATATAATAGCGGATCAGCTGCACCAGGGCCGATACTTCATCCTGGCTCCGCTTCCAGTTTTCCGTGGAAAAGGCGTAAACCGTCAGATACTTCAGGCCAATGTCGTTGCAGCTGTCTAAGATGCTCTTTAAGGTTTCGCAGCCCGCCTTGTGGCCCAGGGCCCGAGGCAGGCGGCGCTTTTTGGCCCAGCGGCCGTTGCCGTCCAAAATGATGGCGATATGGTTCGGAACTGTTTGATTCGTCGTCATATGATTATCCTTTAAAAGGGCGGCCAAGGGCCGCCCCACGACTTCTTATACCGTCATGATCTCCTTGGTCTTTTCCTCGATGGCCTTGTCCACCTTTTCCACAAACTTATCCGTCAGCTTCTGGGCCTGTTCCTCGTCTGCCTTCCGGTCATCCTCGGTGATTTCCCCGGCCTTTTCCGCCTTCTTAATGCTTTCCACCACATCCCGGCGGATGTTCCTGAGGGCTACCTTGGCAGCTTCCCCCTTCTTCTTCACATCCTTCACCAGCTCTTTACGGCGCTCCTCGGTGAGCTCCGGAAATACCAGGCGGATCACCGTGCCGTCGTTGTTGGGGTTAATACCGATATCCGAGGCCTGCAGGGCCTTTTCGATATTCTTCATGGCGCTCCGATCCCAGGGCTGAATCACTAGGATCCGGGCTTCGGGAATGGAAATATTGGCCATCTGCTGGATGGGGGTGGGGGTGCCGTAATAATCCACCAGGATCTTATTCAGCACGCCGGGATTGGCCCGCCCCGCCCGGATGGTCACATACTCCTCATTCAGGTTATCTAAGGTCTTTTGCATTCTCTCTTCTGCCGATACTAAATAATCGTCCATTTTCTTCCTCCTTCAATCTCTAACGAACTGCAATTCCAAGGGCGATTAGTAATCGCCCCTACGAGCACATATCATACCGTAATTCTCGTCCCGTTGATTTCCCCTTTCAGGGCCCGGGTAATGCTTCCTGCTTCTTCCAGTTTAAAAATCGCCAGGGGCATGCGGTTTTCCGCGCAAAGGGCGGAAGCCGTCAGATCAATCACCCCTAATTTCTTCTCTACCACCTCATCGATGGAAATGGTCTCATACTTCTTCGCCGCCGGATTCTTGGCAGGATCGCTGTCATACACCCCGTCTATGGCCTTAGCCAGCAGGATCTCATCCATTTCCAGCTCCAAAGCCCTAAGCACAATCCCCGTGTCCGTGGAAAAGAAGGGATGGCCGGTGCCGCCGGCAAAAAACACCACTTTCCCGGCGGAAAGCGCCGCCTTGGCTTCGTCCTCGGAAAAGAGTCTGGTCATGCCGCCGCAGGCAAAGGGGGTAAAAATCTCTGTTTCCATCCCCGCTGCCCGGAAAAATTCCGATACATACAGGGCGTTCATCACCGTGGCCAGCATGCCGATCTGATCCGCTTTGGAGCGGTCCATATCCTTGCTGGAGCGGCCCCGCCAGAAGTTGCCGCCGCCGATGACCACCGCCAGCTCAACCCCTTCCCGGACCGCCGGCAGCACCTGGGCCGCCACATCCCGCACCTTGCTTTCATCAAAACCGAAACGGGTTTCCCCCGCCAGGGCTTCCCCGCTGAGTTTCAGGATAACTCTGCGATGTTTTTCCATGTTTTTTCCTCCCATTTCCGGAAATCCAAAACTCCGGGAATCATTTTATCATAGCTTTTCCGCTTTGTAAACTTTTCCTCAATCCTTTTCAAACTGTAAAACCACTTTTTTCTGGCTCAGTTTGAAGTCCGTCCGCTTATGGATCACATCCCGGCACAGATCCAGGGTCCTCTGCATCTTGTCCGCCATCTCCCGCACAGCGGTTTCCACCGCCGGCTCCTGGGTTCGGGCCGTCAGAATCAGTGTCTCTCCGGTCATTTTCATGGACTGCACGGCGCGAAGCTTTTTATTTTCCAAAATCTGCTTTTCATCCGTCAGGGCGCCGATATCGTACAGCAACAGGGGATTCCGGGTAGCCACCACATCAATCTCATCCGCAATCCGCACAATAGCAGCCAAATACGGCAGGCAGACCCTGTTCCCGTCCGGCAGGGGATACACCGCCGGGTATTCTTTCTCGTCAAATAAATCCGTCTTTCGATGCCCCCGGGCCACCTGGCGGATGGCATAGGCATGTTCCGGGGAAGGGCACTCGAACAGATCCGCATATTTCTCTATGAAGGCCCCGCTGAATTCATTGTGCTTATCCCGGACGAAATCGGCTCTGTCCGCTTGAGGGTGACTTTCAAAATACTCCTCTTCCCCCAGCTGCGCCTTAAACTCCTCATAATCCTTTTCCCCTATGCCCATACCCACATCATGGAGATAGCAGGCCATTAAGAGGATGTAGATTTCGTCCTGATTCAGTTTCCCAACCTGCTCCGGACCGATGAGCCGGTTGCAGGCATCGATCACATCCAGACTGTGGAACTCGGAATGATCCGTATATTCCGGGAAGAGCAGCTTAAAACGGGTCAGGATGCGGCGGGAGGTAAAGACCGCGTCCCGGAAGCGGCCATGAAGCGCCGGATTCAGCTTTTTTAAGGTTTTTTCCAGCAAAAAGTCCGTGTTTTCCTTTGTTCTGAGGTCCTCTTCTTTGATCAGAATGCTGAGTACATTCAGACCCAGCATCCGCTGATAAGTCATTTCATCCGCCACCTTTTGCACCATGCGGATGCCGATGCTCCCCAGCCCTTCCTCGCTGCTTTGAATCCGGGCCATTTCCCCGGGATCAAAAGGGGTGCAGTCGTCTTTGAGGCGTAGCAGAATGCCGTCCTCCTTCCGCACCGCCCTGAGAGTCAGGGAATGAGGCTTTTGATCATGGGTAAAGCCATGCTGCACCACATTGGCTGCCATTTCTTCCATGCAAAGGGCCGCATGATAGGCTATTTTTTTCTCCATCTCATGGTCTTCGCAGAAATGCTGCAGCTTTTCACTGCTTTCCGCCACTTCCTCCAGATTATGCAGGGACAATTCCAAAGAATCCTCCGGCGCCGCGCCGAAACCGGGCTTTAAAAACATCCATTCATCCAGATTCCGGGGCCGGCGCTTCCAGTACAGAAGGGCATACAGCGGCAGCAGCAAAAGGGTCAGAAGAATCCCGATAGGCGAAGATAGCCAGATGCCGGTGGCCCCCATAAGCGGCGCCAGAATCAGCGCCGGAATGATCATAGCAAAGAAGCCGTCAAAGACCGAAATCACATTGACAAAGAGAGTGTGCCCCAGGGCCTGGAAATAATTGGTGCTCACCTGGCAAAGAAGGATCAGGGGGATGCAGGCGCCGTAAATCATAAACAGCTGCCGCCCCATTTGATAAACCTGGGAGCTCCTGTCCGGGAAAAACAGCTGCACCAGGAAGGAGGAGGCCAGCAGCACCAGCCCCGTGATCAGCAGGCACACCAGCATGCCCTTGGTGAGCACCACCTTCAGCAAGGCACGCAGGGAATGCTTGTCTTCCTCGCCGTAAAAGATGCTGCTCAGCATCCGCACCACCGCTCCGTTTCCCAGGCAATAGGCGATAAATAAACCATTTACCATGTTCAGGGCGGACATGGCGGAAAGACCGTCGCTTCCTGCATAGGCCAGAAGAATGCGGTTCAGCACGATGCCTCTTAAAGAGATACAGAATATCAGAAGAGCCCCGGGGGATCCGATCAGGATCATGGGCATAGCGTCCTTCCAGCGGCTCTCCCGGGGATGGTAGTGGAGCTTGGTTTTCTTGCCCAGGAAATAGGGAAGCAGGATCAGCATATAAAATATATTGCTGAGGGAAGAAGCCAGGGCCAGCCCGAAGACCCCCATTTTCAGCCAGACTATGAGTATGATATCCAGGGCTATATTGGAAACCAGCATGGTTCCGATGCCCAGATATCCCTTCATATTCTGCCCTTCCATCTGCAAAAAGGCCGCCAGCTGCTGGGCCAGGAGCATGGGAATGATGCCGATGGCAAAGCCCCGGATATAGCTTGTTAAAGGACCCGCCAGCACATCATTGGCCCCTAAAATCCGGGCGATGACGCCGGGGATAAGAAAACTGGCCAGGGTAAAGAAGGCCCCCACTAAAAAGGACAGGGTCAGATTCAGGGAAAAGACCCCCTGGGTTTTTTCCAGTTCACCCCGTCCCATATAGCGGCCGCAAAGCACCGCCGTGCCGCCCAGCAGCACATTGCCGGCGGCCATAAAGAAACAGGCCATGGAATAATACAGCCCAATGACCCCCACGGTGGCAGCATCAATAAACTGGCCGGCGATGGCGCCATCCACAATCACATTGACGGACGATACGGCAAAAATCAAACTCTGCACCGGAAGCATCTTAAAAAAGAGCTTCTCGATGATTTGAGTATTACTGGACTTAAGCGAGCGACTCATAATGGCACCTCTTCCGGAGCCTATTATAAAACATATGAGGATAAAAAGGAAGGGGCACTTCCCTTGCCCTCGGCACGGCCGTCAGGCCATGACAGGAGGGGGCGACTTGGATCCTACCTCCTAAAATACACCCGCTTTTCCGTCAATCTATATCCGCCGGGCTCAAATCCCAGCAGGGCCGCCCCTTCTTCCTCCCCCGGATGATAAAAATACTGGATCACCCGGCAAGGTGCCTGAAAGGTGAAAGCGGAGATGGCGAGATAATAGCTCACTTCGCCGATTTCCTCGATTTCCCAGACCACTTCTCCCTCCTGATTGGTATAAAGCAGGCCCCCTAAGGCGCCGGGCCAGGTTCGCAAAAGCCGCCCCTGAACAAGGGGAGAGGGACTGCTATTAAGGATAAGCATCTCATAAACATACAGGGCTGCCGTGTATCGTTCCCGCACCATTTGGGTAAGCTCCGGCGAAGAGGCAACGCCGTTATCCTGGAAATCCAGATGCTTAAAACCGTATTCCACCGCATCCTGCACTTCCTCCCGATTGCCATAGCCCTCCTGCGCCTCCGTTTCGCAGAAATAAGCAGAAAGATAAATGTGCCCGGGATCCTCCGGGGGCTGATACAGATCCCGCACCACCAGGATCTGCCCCTCCGGAGCCTCCGGCATTTTCAGGGGGGCGGGCTGCGCTTCGCTGTGGGCCTGATCCACCCTCACCATCCGGGCAGTACCGGAATAATGACCGTCCTGCAGCACATAATAGGCGCCTCCATCAACCACGCAGGCGGCCCGGACAATGCCCTTTCCCAGCTCCGCCTTATGGATATTCAGGATTTTTCCTTCCGAATCCAGGGTCCAAAGCTCTGCCCGGTTGATTGTATCTTCGGTATAACGAAAGGCCAAAACCGTATTCTCTCCTATCCGCTCGGCCCCCAGCAATACCCGGAGATTGTCGTCAGATCCTGGATGATGGGCATGCCATACCAGGCCGGAAGGATCAAGATAAGCCGCATCCTGCTTTCCGCTGATCAAAATGCCCCCGTCCAATGGCCGGGACTGCCAGAAATCAAAGGACAGCCCTTTCCGCCATAGAATCCGCTCTCCCTGCCGGTAAGCAATCAGGCTCCGGGCTCCTCCGGATGCCTCCGCCGGAAAAACCTTCCGGGCCTCATCCCCCTCCAGACTGGTCATGACAAAGGACGCCTCTCCGGCTTCAAAGCCTTCCAGGGGGAACCACCATTTCACTTCCTCTGCCGCCGGGATATAAGAGCCCTCCGGCGGCAGGGACTCGTTATAATAATCCGATGCCACCCTGCGGAAGGAAATATGGTCCCGGAGGTCAGAGCTGAACATGCTGTGCTTCAGCTGTTTCCAAGTGAGGCTTTCATCGTGAACCAGGGCATAATGCTCGCCTTTCTCATAGCGGGCATAGGCGGGCAGCTCCTCCGTATCATGAATCAGATAGGGGAAGCGCACATCAGCCCCCTCCTCCATTTCCCGGCTGCCGCTCTCCCGCGTCCGGTAGCGGTATTCCTTCCCGTCATACTCCAGGAGGGACAGAAAGGCCCAGGGATACTGAGAGATTTCCTCTTCGAAAAGCTCTACCCCCGTGCGCTGGCCTGTCAGGCTGTAATACTGAAGCAGCAGCAGGATGCCGGCTTCTCCCTGACGGCTGTTTTCATAAAAGCCCTCCAGCAGCTCTTTGCCGGCGGTGATCTGACTGTTCTCCATAACCACCATCTCTCCCGCCAGAGGAAAAGATTTGGCTGCTGCCAGCAGTTCATCCGCCGTCTCCCCCTCCAGCCCCAGTTTTTCCCAAAGGACAGTGGCAGGATCCTTCTCCCCCATTAAATAAGCCATTTTTTTCATATCGATATCCGAGAGTGCTCCTTCCTTGACTCTATCGCAGCCCGCCAGCCCCAGAAGGCCCATCAGCAGCAAGGCCGTCACCAGCATTCCGATTTGTTTTTTCATCTTACACCTCCAGTAGGATTTGTCAGTAAAAACCAGGCCAGCAAGGCGGCAAAAGAAGCCATGGCCAGCATCGCCAGCAGTCCCATACGCTTAAAGGAAAGAATATTCTCCACCCGCAGCCGGATGGCGGCGCCGCCGAAGGCGCAGGCAAAGAGGTTTTTCGGCGCTGCCTGTTCTATCAGCGCCAGGGCGTATTCCTTCTTCTTTTCTTCTCCAATCCGGCTTAATACCTGCTGGTCGCAGGCCAACTCCAGATCCGTCAAAAAACATTTCAGGCACAGCCAGCTTAGGGGATTCAGCCAGCAGATTCCTGCCGCCAAAAATGCCAGCACCCGCCGCAGGTTGTCGCCTCTGGCCCGGTGGGTTTCCTCATGAAGCAGGATGTAAGCCAGATGGGGGGACGCCTCCGTCCCTGCCGGAAGCAGGATCCGGGGACGCAGGATGCCGTAAAGGGCGGCGCCCTGCAGCTTTTCGGAGACCCACACGCCCTTATGATCCTTTAGCGGAGAGGCATCCCTCAGTTCCTTTATCGTCATCCCGTAGATCAGGATAAAAGCCAAAATGAATGCTGCCGCAATCAGCAGCCAGATATAGCCGCCCCATCGGAACAAATCCTCCTGCCAGGAGCGGGGAAAAGTAAGGGGATCGTAGCTTTCCGCTACGGCAAAGTAGTTGGAAACAGACAAAGGCACCTGGGAAGAAAGGCCGCTGATCCGGCCTGGCCTGCCCCAGATCCGGGATAAAAGGGCCACCAGGCCGTAGCTGCCCCAGGCGCCTCCCGCGCCAAAGGGAAGGATGGCGCGAAGGACCGGTATTAGCCAGAGCCAGCAGATAAGCCGCCGGGGGATCCGCCGAAAGCGCCGCAGCAGCAATATCACCAGGGCGCAAAGGGAGGCTATGATCTGCATATTCAAAAACCAGTAGAAGATTTCCGCCATCTTAATGTTCCTCTATCATTTTCTTCAGGGCATCCCAGTCTTCCTGGCTTAGGCTTTCATCTTCCAGCAGGGCGGAAAAGAGAGCCTTTTTGGAACCGCCGAAGAAGCGGTTCAGCAGGCCTCTGGTTTCCGAGCGCTGCACCTCCTCCCGGCTTACCAGCGCCCGGCAGATAAAGCCGGGATCCTGCCGCTCCACCCGGCCTTTGCTCACCAGCCGGGTGAGCACTGTGTAGGTGGTGTTTTTGTTCCAGCCGTGCTGCTCCCCCGCCAGAAGGCTCAGTTCCTTGGCGCTGAGGGGGCCTTTCTCCCAAAGATATTCCATCAATTTCATTTCACTGTCAAAGAGATGATCTTCCATAAAAATGCCCTTCTGATTCCTGTCGAGACTATTGTTGTAGTCTTATACTATCACAGTAGTCTATTCTTGTCAACGTTTTTTCTTTCGTCCTTGACGCGTTTTCATCCCTCGGGCGGGCAATGCCCGCCCCTACGCATCTTCCTTACCGGGTGGTTGCAAATATCCGCTGCTCCCGCCTCGTAGGGGCGACTATCAGTCGCCCTAATTCTTCCTCCTGCCGGGGCCCTCGGGCGGGCAATGCCCGCCCCTACGGGTCTTCCCCACCGTTTCCCAACACCGTCCCTCTTTACAATAAAAGACCGCTGTGTTATAAAAAAACCATATAGATCAAATGCAGCAGAGAGGATCTAATGATGGGACGCCCCGACGGAAAAAAACTGAAGCACACCGATCCCATGTACCAGGTAGCCGTACATGCGATGCCCCGGCGCAGCGACGCCATGAACGCCATCACCCTGGACATTCCCTATGAACCCATCCGGGAATATGTCCGGGCCAAGAAAAAGGAAGGCATCGCCATGAGCAATATGACGGTGATTCTGGCGGGGCTGGTGCGGCTCACGGCGGAATACCCCGCCATCAACCGCTTTGTGGTAAACAAACGGGTTTACAGCCGGGAGAAAATCACCGTCAGCATGGTGGTAGCCGGTTATAAGAAAAACGATGGCACCGCCAATGAAGGCACCATGTCCAAAATCACCTTTGAACCTACGGATACTATTTTTCAGATGAATGAAAGAATAGAGAAATATATTGCGGAAAACCGCGTGGGAGACACTTCTTCCGAACGGCTGATTCATGCCGTCACCCGCATTCCCGGCTCCATCCGCCTCATTGCCAATCTGGCCCGTTTTGCGGATAAACACAATCTGCTGCCGCGCTCCGTGATTGATGCCAGCCCCTTCCATGCTTCCATGCTGTTTACCAATTTAGCCAGCATCCGCACCAACCATATTTTCCATCATATCTATGATTTCGGCACCACCAGCATGTCCTTTGCAGCGGGGAATCCCCGCTATGTGCCCCGTCAGAAGAACGGGGAAGTGGTTTTTGAGCACTGCATTCCCATCGGGATGATGATGGATGACCGCATTGTTTCCGGCCATTATTTTGCAGAGAGTTTCCACCGCTTAAAGCAGCTGTATGCAAACCCTGAAATCATGGAACAGGGACTGCCCGCTCCCATTCCGGATCCGGAGTTGTGATTTAGGCAGTAGGGAGTAGGCAGTAGGCAGTAGCAAGGGCGGCCATTGGCTCTCACCGCCCGGCCCGCATACCTAAATACTTCAGATATCATAACAAATCCAATACAGAGTTCTCGTATCCGCATCGTAAACCAAAAGGGATGCGTTGGAAGGTATCTCCCCTTTCCAGTTTTTTGGGCTTCTGTCTGTCAGCTTCCAATATGCATTTTCCAATGACGGCAGACGCAAATCGCCCAAATAAATACCTATCAAGGATTCCGCCTCTTTAGACAGGGGAAATGGCTCCCATCTCAAAAATTCCCCGTGGTACTGATCGTCCAAACGGAGTTCCAGGTATAACAAGCCGTCGCCGTGTATCCCCTCGCCGTAGTCATGAATAACCGAGTTTGTTTGCAGGACATTCTTTTCCTTCAGGGCGATCCCGCTGTCGCGCCGCAGGTGCTTCATGTCCCCCGGTTTCATAAGAATCAGACTGTTGAACAACAAAAACAGGGCGATCGAAATCAGTATTATTATCAAGCCTTTAATAACAATCCTCTTCATAGTAGGTAATCATCTTGCAACAAAAAGAATCCCTACATGAATGGGATGCAAGACCCATATTGCTTGACAAAGAAACGCCCAGTTATTCACAATGGAAGTAAACAAGTCTTCATATCTCCACAATTCAAAATTGAAAGTATCTATAAAACCACCCCTATAATCTGTAATATAACCATCAATTTCCTCAACACTCATGTTCCCAAATTGTCTTCTTTTCTGAAGCAGTTCTGCATTGTGTATATCTTTCCACTCTATATCATCAAATACTATACTTTTCTCCTCTTCTTGTGCTTGCACAGCAAGAGAAGGTACAAGAAATAACAGAACCAACAAACACAATAATAATAATTTATTCATTCTTAACTCCTTCACCTAATATAATTAAGTGTAGGATAACATCATAATTAGTCTTTGTCAACAATAGCATAGTTCGAATATGTTTCAATTGCAGTCCCATCTATTGTTCAGAGATCAGTCACACAGAAAAACATTTAAGGGGAAATATCACTAATCCGATGGAAAAACTCAATAGATTTGCCAGGAAGGTATACAGCAACAGCCTGCGGGAGCCGCCGCAGGCTATTGCATAAACGGCATATTCCGCCGCCACCACCAGGCCCTCTCCCAGGAGGATCATCCACCAGGCCGGATGGGCCGGCAGCAAAAGGTTGAGGCTCAGATTGCTGGCCACATTCACCGCTCCGCAGAGGAGCATAAAATACCGCTCCCGGCGGTAGGGGGTACAGGCGAAAAACAAGAGTTCTATGAGCAGGGTCAGACCGCAGGCTGTGTAGATCATGGGAGCATCCCTCTACTTTTTACGCTTTTTCAGAAGGATCACCACGATCAGGGCAATAGCCGCCAGAATCAGCCAGACACCGGGGTAGGAAAGAACCTCCAGGATACCGGGGCCCGCAATGACATCCGCCGCTATCATCATCTGGCCCTCCTATTCATTAAAATGACCACGATAATGATTATTGCAAAGAGCACGAGCCAGAACACGGGGCTACTGGCAGCCGCTTCAAAGGGGGCGATGGCATCCGCTTTGGCCCGCAGAGAAACGCATAAAACCCCCAGCAGAAGCAAGAGGATCTTTTCAGTTTTTTTCATGGGTCAATCTCCTTTCCGTTAAAAGAATGGCGGCCAGGCCCGTTCCCAGACAGACCAGGACCATAAGCGTGGCCCAGAAGCCGCTGGGCCTGACTATATTACCCAAAAGCACTCCGGGCCAAAGGGCGGAAGCCGCCAGGCCGAAGGCAAAACCGGGACTGTTCGGGTAGAGCCTGTAAATCAGGTAGAGGGTGATGGGCATGGACAGGTTCAGGGCCCATTGTCCCAGCAGGGAGGGCAGCATCCACTGGCCGCAAAAGGCGGTAAGGATCATGGCCAGGGGGGCAGACAGGAGGGCTATCATTTTGATGCCGAAACGGTCCGCCAGAAAGCCGCCGCTGCATTTGCCCAAAAACACCGCTAAAGTCAAAAGCAGGGCCGGCAGCAGGCCGTTCTTCCAGGGAAAACTCACGGCGGCTCCCCCCAGGGCCCGGGCGGCAATGGCCAGGAGCAAAAAGCCTGCATAAAGGGCGGCGCCTTTCCAGGTCAGGCTGTCCTCCGGCAGAACCGGTGCCTGGATTCCCGGCTTTTCCCCGGAACTTCTCTCCTCTTTCCCGCGTTTTTCCGCTCCCAGAGCCAACAGCCCGGCAAGCAGCATCAGAAGCCCCATGAAGGGGATCCGGAGTCCGGGGAAGGTGCCGCCCAAAAACAGGCCCACCGCCCCGGGGGACACAAAGATGCCTAAGGGGGTCATATTATCTGATTCTTTTAAAGTGATATATCCCCCGCTCACATGAAAGAGACTGTTGCCCAGGCCTAAAAACACGCTGCGGAGCAGCAAAGGCAGGGAAGCGCCCGCCGCACCCACAGCCAATAGCAGGGCGGACAGCAACACAAAGGATTCCCCCCGGCCGTATTTATCCGGCAGCATGCCTGTGAGGCATTGGGTGGAGAAGGCCATGGTGTTGTAAAGGAGCAGGGAGGCAGCCCAGGCGGCATCCCCCGGATCGTTTATCAGCACCGTGGCGCAAATCCCGTCCACCAGCAGATGGCAGAGGGATAGAAGAATGAGTTGTATGCGTTGATACGGCATAATCTTAATCCAACTCCCGTTTCCCGGTGTACAGCTCATAATACCGGCCCTTCATTTCCAGCAGCTCCTCGTGGGTGCCCCGCTCGATGATCTCCCCCTGCTCCAGCACCATAATGGCATTGGCATCCCGGACGGTGGAGAGCCGGTGGGCAATCACAAAGGTGGTCCGGTCTTCCATCAGACGGTCCATGCCCCGCTGGATCTGCCGCTCGGTACGGGTATCCACGGAGCTGGTGGCCTCATCCAGCACTAAAATGGGAGCCTTGGAAATGGCTGCCCGGGCAATATTTAAGAGCTGCCGCTGCCCCTGGGACAAGTTGGTGCCGTCCCCTTCAATCTTCGTATCATACCCGTCGGAGAGCCGCATGATAAAGCCGTGGGCGGAGGCCGCTTTGGCCGCCTGCTCCACTTCCTCGTCCGTGGCATCCAGGCGCCCGTAGCGGATATTTTCCCGCACGGTGCCGGTAAAAAGATGGGTATCCTGGAGCACCATGGCGATCTTGGATCGCAGCTCCTCCCGCTTCATATCCTTCACATCCACCCCGTCTATGGTGATGGAGCCTTCTTCAATATCATAAAAACGGTTCAGCAGATTGGTAATGGTGGTTTTACCCGCGCCGGTGGAGCCCACGAAGGCAATCTTCTGCCCCGGCTTGGCATATACATTGATATGCTTTAGCACCGTCTTTTCCGGCACATAGCCGAAGGAAACATCCGTCAATACCACATGGCCGGCCATGCCGCTCATATCCGCCGCCTCCGGCTTATCCGCCGTCTCCGGCGCCGTATCCATCAGTTCGAAGACCCGCTCCGCCCCGGCCAGGGCCGCAAATACCGTGGTCATCTGCTGGGACAGGTTGTTGATGGGCATGGAAAATTGCCGGGAGTACTGGGCAAAGAGGGTCAGACCCCCGGGGGAAAGCCGGCCCGCCACCATCAGCAGCGCCCCCACGCCCACGGTCACGCCGTAGGAAATCTGGGAGGTATTACCCATCACCGGGCCCATAATGCCACCCCAGAACTGGGCCTTGAACTGTTTATCCCGCATGTCATTATTGAGGCAGGCGAATTCCTCCACGCAATTTTCCTCATGGTTAAATACCTTTACCACTTTCTGGCCGCTGACATTTTCTTCAATATACCCGTTCACCGCCCCCAGGGCCGCCTGCAGGCTCCGGTAATGCTTCCGGGAGAAGTTTGCGATCATCAGGCCCAGCAGCAAAAAGAGGGGAATAAATACCACTACCACCAAGGTTAAAATCCAGTTGGTGGTAAACATGAAAACCAGGGTGCCGATCAGGGTCACGGCCCCGGACACAATGGTGGTGAGGGAATTGCTGAACATGCCGTCGATGGTGGCAATATCATTGGTGAAGCGGGACATGATCTCCCCGGTGGGGTGTCCGTCAAAATATCCCAGGGGCAGCCGCTGCAGCTTGTTGAACAAATCCCCCCTAAGGCGCTCCATCACATGCTCCGCCACATGGCACATGAGCCGTCCCTGGAGATAGGTAGTGATGATCCCCACCCCGTACACGCAGGCCAGGACAATCAGCGCCGTAATAATATAATCCATCACCCCCGTGCCGCCGGTAAAGGAGATAACCACCCGGTCCGCCAGCTGTTCCATAGGGGACAAGGCCAACGCCTTATCCGGCGCCACTGCCAAATACAATTTGTTGATAATGGGGGCCATCATATAGGTGCCCACCAGGGAAGTAAGGGTGCTCACCAGCATGCAGAAAAGCACCAGGCCCATAAAGCCCCAGTAGCCCTTCATATAGGTGAAAAGACGGCGGATGGCTGCCCCGGCGTTTTTCGGGCCGCTGCCCTTGCCTCCCCGGGTCTGCCGCCGGAATTCCGTTTCCATTTGCTTCTGCTTGGCGGCGCTGTTATAGCGTTCCTGAAGTTCCTGTAAGCTTCTCGCCATATCACGCCTCCTTTCTTTCCAGCTGGGACTCGCAGATTTCCCGGTAGGTCTCGTTGGAAGCCAACAACTCTTCGTGGGTGCCCACGCCGCTGATCCGGCCTTCATCCATCACTACAATCATATCCGCATCCATCACAGAGCCTATGCGCTGGGAAATAATCAGTTTCGTAGATTCCCTTAGTTCCTCCCGGAAGGCTTTGCGGATCATGGCCTCCGTGGCGGTATCCACGGCGCTGGTGGAATCGTCTAAAATCAGGATTTTCGGTTTCTTTAAGAGAGCCCGGGCAATGCAAAGCCGCTGACGCTGGCCGCCGGACAGATTGGTGCCCCCCTGTTCCACCACGGTCTCGTAACCTTCAGGGAAACTATCTACAAACTTATCCGCCTGGGCATAAGCCGCCGCCCGGCGGATTTCTTCCTCGGAAGCGGACTGATCCCCCCAGCGGAGATTATCCGCAATGGTGCCGGTAAACAGCGTGTTGTTCTGCAGCACCATACTCACATCTTCCCGCAGGTTGTGGAGCTTATATTCCTTTACATCCACGCCGTCCACCAGCACGCAGCCCTCGTCCGGGTCATACAGCCGGGGAATGAGGGATACCAGGGTGGATTTGCCGCAGCCCGTGGAGCCGGTAATGCCCACGGTGGACCCGGCGGGGATTTTCAGATCGATGCCATGCAGCACCGCATCCTCGCTGGTTTTATAATAACGGAAGGTGACATTTTTGAACTCGATGGCGCCCCGGGCTACCCGCTGCTCACCGTCCGCTTCCGGCAAATCCCGGATATCGCTCTCCTCCTTCAGCACCTCTAAAATCCGCTTTCCGGAGGCCATAGCCCGGGAAGAAAACATCAGCATAAAGCTCATCATCAAAAGGGACATCAAAATCTGGGTGGCATAGGAAATAAAGGCAGACAGATCTCCCACGGGCATATCACCCCGCAGAATAATGGGGCTGCCGATTATCACCAGGGCTAAAATGGTGCCCTGCATCAGCAGGGTCATTAAGGGCTGGGTAGTGATCATCACCTTGACGGCGGAGATGCTGGCGTCCTTCAGGCCCCGATTCACCACCCCGAATTTTTCTTCTTCCCGGCTTTCCCGCACAAAGCTTTTCACCACCCGCACATTGGTGACATTTTCCCGCACGGTGGTATTGATATCATCCACACATTCCTGCATTTTCTGGAAGCGGGGGAAGCCTATCCGCAGCACCACTACAATCCCCACCAGCAGCAGGGGGATGCTGACGGCAAAAACCACCGACAGAGAGGGACGGATGCGGATCGCCATAATCAAAGCGGCGATCATCATCCCCGGGGCCCTTAGCATCATCCTAAGCAGCATGCCTACGAAGTTGGTGATCTGGGTCACATCGTTGGTCATGCGGGTCACCAAGGAGCCGGTGGAAAACTTATCGATATTGGAAAAGGAAAAGGTCTGGATCCGGCGGTAGATGTCCTCCCGCAGATCCCCGGCAAAGTTCACCGTGGCCTTGGCGCCGAACCAGGCGCCCCCTATGCCCCCCGCCATCATATACAGGGCAGTGAAAATCATCCCCCCCATGGCCTCCCAGCCCATGGCGGAGCTAAGGGTGCCGGCTTCCTTCGCATTGATCACCCGCTGCAGGAAGGTGGGCATCCGCACTTCCCCTATCACTTCGATTATCATACACAAAGGCCCCAGCACGAACCAGGGCCAGTAGGGTTTCACATATTTAAACCATCTTCTCATGTTTCGTCCCCCGCTGTTTCGCTATCCTTCAGCAATCGGAAAGTTTCCCGGTAGTGAACCTCCCGCTTCGTAAACAACAAGCTTTGGATATCATCGCAAAAATCTTCATCCTGGAATAAATCCACCATATAATCCGCATAGCTGGTACCCCGGCCTTCCTTAAACTCCTCCACCACCTGATGCAAGGTTTTCCCTTCTTTATAACTGCGTCCCACCTGGTCCGTGGCTGCATCCAGGCAATCCGCGCCTCTTACCAGGGCGATGACCGTTTTGTAAGGACTGGAATTGGGGTCAAAGTTGTCCGGATACCCGCCCTGGCCATTGGCAAACATATGATGCCCCCGGGCCACATCCGCATAAGCCGCGGTGGAGGGATGCAAGGACAAGAGATGGGCCCCGATGGCCGGATGGGATTGGATCAGGGCAAATTCTTCCGGTAAAAGAGCGCGGCCGTAGGTCAGAATGATTTCCGCTATATACAGCTTGCCGAAATCATGACACAGGGCGGCGTGCCGCACATACTCCAGGATTTCCTCCCGGCCTGCCAGCACCGCTTCCCGGCTGGCAAAGCCGGGCATACCGATAAAGCGGTCCGGATCCTTTTCCAGAAGCTCCTTGGCCATGGCATAGGAAATATCCGCCACCATCAGGGTGTGCACATAGGACATGGGATGAATGGCAGCAATGAGGCTCAGCCCCATGGTCTCCAGATTCATGCCGCCGGGTACTTCCACAAAGTATTTCAGAATCAGCACCAGGCAGGACAAAAGGAAGGTCAGCATATCTTTCTTGGGTGCCCGGTGCATTTGAGAAATCAAATGGGTATAAAAGGTGTTCAGGCACTTGATTTCCCCGGGGGAAAGATGCTCTTTATCCAGCACCAGCATATATTCCAGGGGAGCCTGCAGCAAAATCAAGGTCACCTGCCGCCCGGGGTTTTCCCGGATATTCCGGTAAATCATCTCCTCCAGCTTTTCTTTGTAAACTGCCAGACTCATCTGCCCCGCCAGATAGGCATTGCGCAGCGCATAAAGATGCACGGTTTTGATATTGTGCATGGCATCAAAATCGTAGTCTGTCCGTTCGAAGAGCGCCAGCATCTTCTGGCTGCAGTCGTGAATAACGGCCAGCTGAGCCTCATTATAGCCTTTCCGGTTATTCAAATCCGCCAGACTGCATATGTATTCATAGCAGCGGAAACGGTGCCGAAGCCAGTCATAGCCCGGCAGCTGTTCCCGGTAAAAGGGATTCTCTTCCAAAGCCAGGGCATCCATCATCCGCTTGAAGATCATCTCCCGTTGCTCCGGCGTATCGTCCACATCTTCGATTTCCAGCACCACCCGGATATAGCGGGCATTAATCAAAATCAGCTCCTGCATTTCCGGAGGCAGCAAGCGGAACTTATCTTCTTCCAGATAGGTTAGCAGTTCTTCCCCCGCTTTCAGGCCGCTTTCATGAAAGAGAAAACAGATATCATTTTCCGGCATTAACCGGGCCGTGATATTCAGCAATAAATAAGAGGCAGTTACCATGCCGTCCAGGGCCAGAATTCGTTGCGTCACATCCTCCTGTTTTTCCGATTCTTTCAGCAGCCGCGTAGCCTGAAGATACACCAGGGGCATGTCCAGATTGTGCAGACTGGCCGCGTTGATCAGGGAGGCCGCAAAGAATTGCATCAGTTCCAGATCCTCTTCTTCCAGTTTGATGTCATTGTTGATTAAGGGATAATAATATCGCGATAAGATTTCCCCGTTGTCCCGGGCCAGTTCCCGGATACGCTGAAAATTCCGCACCAGATGGGTGCGGTACTCGTCCTCTTCGCTGATCTCCCGGATCTGGGGCGAAGTAAGGGAATATATCTCATCGGTCTGATCTATATAACGCTGTAGCTGGGCTTGGATGTAGCTGCTCTTCCCGCTGTCCTGCTTGCTCATAAATACCTTCTTTGTCTGTTCCGGATTGTCCGGCCTTTCCTGTACAAAAATCAGGCCGCACTCTGCGAGGCACATTATAGCAGAAAAGAAACCGTTCGCCTACCTTTTTTTATCAAATGACAGAAAAAAATGAACAAAATGTGATACAATGCCTTTGCCAAAGAGTCCATGGCGGAAGGGAAGGATAGATGGATTATCAACTCATACGCAGCAAACGACGAAGCCTGGCGGCCCAGATCAAGGACGGCCGTTTAATCATCCGCGCCCCCCTGTGGGTCAGCGAAAAGGACGTAATGGCCTTTATCCGGCAGCACCAGGGCTGGATTGACAAGCATCTGGAACTGGCCCGGAAGGAGCGGGAAGCCCTGGAAAGCGAGCCCCGTTTAAGCTGGACCCAGCTGGAGGATCTGGCCCGGGAGGCTGTCCGAGTGATTCCGGCCCGGGTGGCGCATTATGCCCCCTTAGTGGGCGTACGCTACGGCCGGATCACCATCCGCAACCAGCGTACCCGCTGGGGAAGCTGCAGCAGCAAGGGAAATCTGAACTTCAACTGCCTGCTGATGCTGGCGCCGCCAGAGGTGCTGGACAGCGTGGTGGTTCATGAGCTTTGCCACCGAAAAGTCCCCGGGCACCCGCCCCGCTTTTACGAAGAAGTGCTGCGGGTCTATCCGGAATACCGCAAATGGGACAAATGGCTGAAGGAAAACGGCGGCCGCCTCCTGGCCCGCCTGCCGGAAGGGGAAGCCCCGTAGGGGAAGGCATTGCCCGCCCGCAGAATCCGGCGGATTTTTATGCATATCTATTGAATCTCTTGTGCAAATGATTCCAATTGCGCTTGGTCAACCAAATATACGAAGCCATTTGCGATTATGAAATTGTCACCGAAAAAATAAGATGTGGTCTCTCCCTCCCGATGAAATCGAAAGCGATATTCCCATCCGCCGCGGGGAATTAGCACAGACGGATCCGGGAGCCAGACATAATACCGCAAATCCTTTAGTTTTTCGATTATTTCCGCTCTTTCCTCAGGCTC
>CADBFP010000007.1 GCA_902793995.1 uncultured Lachnospiraceae bacterium
TCTTTCCAATCCGGGAGCGGAGTGAAACCCGCTTCCACCAGCTTGGATTTATCAAGACGAGAGTTAAACGGACGCGCTGCCACAGAGAGTCCGTATTCGGCAGTTGAAACGGGAACCACAGTAGTGGTGAGCCCGTATTGCTTATAAAACTCACAGCAGAAATCGTACCAGGAGATATAACCGCCTTCGTTAGTAGCATGATAGTAACCGTACTTCTCAGTCTCTATCATATCCACCAGAAGCCGCGCCAGATCCAGCGTATACGTGGGCGTTCCGATCTGATCGTTCACCACCCGAATGGTATCATGCGTCTTACCTACATTGATCATCGTTTTGATAAAGTTTTTACCGTTGAGGCCAAACACCCAGGCAATGCGGACAATGAAAAACCTGTCCAGAATGGAGCTAACCGCAAGCTCACCATCCAGTTTGCTCTGACCGTAGACATTCAACGGCGCATAACACTTATCGTCTGGCTCCCAGGGGCGCTCACCCTGACCATCGAACACGTAGTCTGTGGAAAGGTACAGCATCTTGGCGTCAATTGAACGAGCTGCTTCAGCTATATACTGTGTTCCCAGTGCATTGATGGCATGCACCTTTTCTTTATTGGTGGGATCTTCCGCGCCATCCACGTTTGTCCATGCAGCACAATGAATGATCGCGTCTGGTTTGATTTCTTCTATGGTTCGATCGACCGCATCCTTACCCGTAATATCCAGCTGAACATATGGCGCACTCACAACTGCGCTACTATCCTGAATTCCTGCATAAGTGGCCTGTATATCAGACCCTACAGCTTCATGTCCGCGAACGGCCAGATTATTGACCACATCGTGCCCGAGCTGTCCTCCAACTCCTGTTACAAATACCTTCAAATCATCTGCTCCTTTATAACTCTGACCACTACCGCTGCAAATCTCGGCATGTCCACGCTTCAATAGCTCCTTGACAACATCATGCCCGAGTTGTCCATTCACACCAGTTACAAAGACTTTCAAACCCTCGTGCCGTTATTGGCTCCTATTATCTCTGTGTATATCCGCACAGTGGAGTTTTAACGATTCTTGTACATCTCAGCATAGTACTGCTGATATGCACCGCTCGTCACTCTCTCCATCCATTCCTGATTTGCAAGATACCAGTCGATGGTCTTCACAATGCCAACCTCAAAGGTCGTCTCCGGATACCAGCCCAGATCCGCCTTGATCTTGGAGGGATCGATACCATAGCGCCGGTCATGGCCAAGACGATCTTCTACATGCTTGATGAGCCCTTCATTGATCTCTGGATCGTGGAGCCGCTCCGACAGTTGAGCAATGATCGTCTTCACGATGAAGATATTCGGCCTCTCATTGTGCCCGCCAATGTTGTAGACCTCACCGACCTTGCCGCCAGTCGCTACCATATCAATTGCTTTACAGTGATCTTCCACATAGAGCCAGTCACGGATCTGCATACCATCACCGTAGACCGGGAGTTGCTTATGGTTCTTGGCATTGTTTATCATCAAGAGGATGAGCTTTTCCGGGAACTGAAACTGGCCGTAGTTGTTGCTACAGCACGTGATGTTCACAGGCATCCCATAGGTATCGTGGAAAGCCTTCACAAAGTGATCCGCGGATGCCTTGGAGGAAGAATACGGGGAATGTGGATTAATCGGCGTGGTTTCTGTGAAGAAACCCTCTGCTCCCAGCGCACCATAGACCTCATCTGTGCTCACCTGTACATACTTCTTCCCAGTTTTCCAAGTCTTCTGGCCGGCATCGTACCAGGCTTCTTTCGCCCTCTGGAGCACGTTCACCGTGCCCATCACATTGGTGGTCACGAAGATCTCCGGGTTTGCGATGGAACGATCAACGTGGGACTCTGCCGCAAAGTTGATGATGTAGTCGGGATCGTAATCTGCAATGAGCTTTGCGACGAGGTCTTTATCACAGATATTTCCGTGTACAAAGATGTGTCTGGGGTCATCCTCCAAATCTTTCAGGTTTTCCAAGTTACCGGCATAGGTGAGAGCATCAAGGTTGATGATCTTGATGTCAGTTTAGCGGTTAAGCATGTAGTGAACGAAGGTCGTTCCGATGAAACCCGCACAGCCAGTTACTAAGTAGGTGGTCATAGTTGTTTTCCTTTCTGTGGTTTATTGATTTCTGTGGTAGTTGCCACAGAGAGGGGTGTTGTCGTTTTTCTTTCTTTGCATTTCTTATACCGACAAGAAAAACTTTTCTCCTGACATGCTCGACCAGCCAAGCTGATCAACTGGTTTAACATAAGGAACATGCCTTACGCTCTTTAACGGCCTTACGTGTTTGACACTTTTTACTGGCCTTATATGCTTGATAGGTTTAATCGGGCCGCCATAGGCATTCTCAGTAAAAAACACGCACAGACCTCTGTTATCACGTATCCATCCGTTGTTTATAGTTCCAAGCTGTCGCCCGCTGAAGCCATAAACCATGTTCCCGTAGAAATATGCTACAGGTGTTCCATTAAACAGGTATATAGTTTCTCCGTCATCGGAATAGGCAACCGCTCTTCCCGAATAGTCATATAGTGTCATATCGTTTCCTTAAGCAAGCATTTTCCGGACATCATCCAGCGCAAATGCATCACTCTTCTTCCATTCCTTTTCGATATTCTCCAAATACACCTGCGCATCTATCAGAACATTCGAGATAGACCCGAGAGTGTTTTCTTGTGTGAGTCGATCCATTATTTCCAGAATGATTTCATCAACATAGCTGTGTAGATGCTCTACTAGTGCTTTCAGGTTATCATCTGTATCTCCAGAATGGATGATTGAGTTTCTCACCCGATACAGTCTCTGAATGTGCCAAGTTAATCGCTGCGCATATCGATTCAGCTCAGTTACATACTTTTTCTTGTCTTTAAATACATCTTCATATAATTGACTGATTCTGCTCCGAATAAGCGGATGTTGAGATAATGCCTGATACATTTCCTTACGCTTATCTTCATGTTCAGGAAGAATCAGCAGACAGGCTATTTTGAATTCCTCGCTTCCGGTAAGATTCAGACTGCTGATAATTCTGTTGTATTCAGCAGAATCCACATTGGCTTTGATGTAATCATGGAGTTCTTCAACAACTCGGTTAACGTAGTTCCGTTTCAAGACCGGAACTATAGACCGAAGGATTTCTTTAATCTTTGAGTCCGTATGGTCATACACTCCGATGATTTCTACAATCGACCACAGATTCAAAAACGCATTCTTTGCATCCTGGCTTTCTATGGCCGTGTTATGTGTTTCGATTATCTTGTGGATAACGAAGAAATCATTACCAGCAGCATTCTCTAACAGCTGACTGATTATCCTTTCGGAATTATTCCCAAGCGTTCTATCATCATAGTCTTTTGAAACTGCATAGTGATCTGGCTTTAACGGCGGGAATTCCACCACGTCATCCGGGTCTTTTACCAATGCGGTATCCCAGCACCAATCCTCATCTCGATTCCCTAAGAATTTGTAAAACCGCATGAAAATATTGAATGCATTATATGCTCTGATGGCAGCACCATTGGGATCCAATGCGCTACAACGCAAGTTTACGCAAATATACTTATTATGGTCGAATCTCAGTTTTTCCGAGAAATTGTCTTTGTCAAAAGATATTCCAAGCCGCGACTCAAGTATTGTTTTGAATTTCAGTACTCGCTTATCTACAGCAAAGTAAACAGTATAATCTATATCGGAGCCATCGAAATGGTTAATAAACCGTTCAAGGCACGCTTCGTCACATATCTCCTGATCCTTAAAGAACTGTTTACAATACCTGTAGATGTGTACAGGCTGATATCCAAGACCAATTATCATCGGAACGTATGATCGTAATGCTTTTTCAATTTTCTTCTTGTCCTTTGGCTTCTGTATTGTATTCTTCAGGGTCTCCGCTGCCCATACTGGATAAGCACCCATGATATGATACAGGTAGTACATCATTTTTCGCTGCTCAGGAAGTGAGTTTCCTTTCAGCTTGCTGATATATTGCTGGATTTCAGAACTTGAAATTTGATCCTTTATCACAATATCTGAGCTGAACGTGTCAATAAACTCTTCCAGGATGTTGGAAAGGTGAGAGCCATCAATCGTTCCCTCTTTGACAAGATCGTAAACCCTGAGATATTCCGTACAGAGAAGGAAGGAATTAAACACAGGAACTTTATAGAGATGAGACGTATAGTTCATAAGCATCTCTTCTATACGTTGGGCACAGTAGAGCAAGCCGTCATGCTCATATCCGTCCTTCCATTGTCCTGTGATTTCAAATCTCATTTTCATTCCTCGTCTGTGGTAATGTGTTTTCTCGCCCCACCGGAACCGCGTGTAAAGTTATTCAGGGTTGTAGGTGATAAAGAATCAGTGACTTTCTTTCTAAAAGCCTTTCACTATTTGTATCGGTCTACTATCATTTCCTCCGGATAGTAAATCTTATCGTCTGCTATCAGCTTTGCCACTCCATCCTTTGCTTCAACAATATTCACGCTACAATTGTATGGAACATGACCGTGCCAGAAATCAGCAGAATCCTCATAGAGAAAGTTGAGCATCGCTCTTAATGCACATCCATGGGTAGCAATCAAATAAGTTTTCTCATCATTCCTCTGTATCAGTTTCCTCAGGAACTCTTGTGTCCTTGCCATCACCATCTGAACATTCTCGCCATCCGGAAACCGCGGGCACTGAAACGGATCCGGAAAGAACAGCTTGACTTCAGGGGCATTTGTGCTGATTCTTTCATAGGAACCAAAGTTTATTTCCTTTATTCGTTCATCTATCTCGATCTGTACATCCCTATTGGCGGACTCTCGTAGAATAATCTCTGCTGTCTCTTTTGCTCTCCTCAATGGGCTCGATAGGCAGCAATCGATTTTAATGCCCGTCATCTGCTGCCCTGTGATCTCCGCAAGTCGAATGCCATTTTCATTCAATGGATCGTCGCTCCATCCTTGAAGATATCCATCTACATTTGCCCTTGTCTCGCCATGACGGACTATATAAATCTGCAATTATTCTTCTCCCTATCACTAACCCCTATAGCAAATAGCAGCCTTTAATTGATGAACTTTTTCTTCTCCTATCAGTTGTCTTACAACTTCAAAGGCGAAATCGAATGTAGCTCCAAGTCCCTGACCAGTGATGATATTCCCATCTACAGTAACGCTTGCATTCGTAAGAATTGCTCCATGCATCTGATTCTCATAATCAGGATGGCATGTTCAGACTCCGATCGTCTATATCAACAACCCAATCTATATCTTCTTCCTCCCGCGCCGCCTGGAGCCGAAACACAGTATTTAAAGAGAGCACCAGGCGCTGACCCACGCCCCGATGTGGTGAAAGGATACCCGTCGAAGAAGCAAACAGCACGCCAGAGGTTGACGCTGGAGGGATCATCCTTCAGAACTACCAGTGCCGCTTTCCGTGCTCTGTAGATAGCTGTTCGGTCTGCCGCAGCCGAAACATCCAATCCATAGACGCCTTTGGAGTATGGGAGCAGCGAATTAATAGTGGATATGGAGAGGTTCATTTTCTCAGCCACAACGGACATCTTCTGGCTCTCTGCCAGGAGCTTCTGTATTTGTGCCGTCTCCGAATATCTCATGTCTCCCGTGGTGATGAGGATCTTCCTCACCTTGATCCTGGAGATGCCGAACTCCTCTGCCAGCAGTTCCTGCTTTTTCTTTCCGTCCCGGCCTTGCTCTCCTTCACCTGGAGCGTTATAAGATTCGGAAATGGATTGGTAGAAGGAAGAGATTATTTCTTCTGGATTTTCATATTTTGGTTGCCTTCCCATACGCTACACTCCCCTTCTTTGCAATTCTACCACAATAAACATCACAAAACAACATAGCTCTGAGAAGAAAAGGCCGGAAGTTGCCCTCCGGCTCTTTCCCAGTACTCAATCCTTATCGAGGCCTTTCTCAACCCTATACTTCTTTGCATCCTTAAAGAAGCTCCAGATCATCAAGATCATAATGATACCAATGGGGAATGCACTGATGATGCTTACACTCTGAATATTGTTCATACTGCTCTCCGAGAAAACCAGCGCAATCGGAAGAACTATAAGCAGCAGACACCAGAGCAGGGTGATTGCCATGTGCGGCTTCTCATTCTCGCCAAGTTTCTTATAGCTGTAGCAAGCCGCAGTGTAAGCGATGGAATCAAAGCTGGTCGCGTAGAAAGCGATCATGCAGACCATAGTGAGGATCAGAATGAATGTGCTTGCCGGCATGGTTTTAATTATGTTAATGATCAACGAGTACAGATCACCGCTCTCATTGTACATAGCGATGAAGTCAGCCGCCTCCTTTGTCTGAAGACCAAGCCCGTGGTTACCAAGGATAATAAATGAACTGATAGTACTTCCAACTCCGAAGACATAACCGCCAAGGATGGTCTGTTTGATAGTACGGCCACGACTAATATTACCGATGAAGAACGGCGCGGCAATGCACCATACCATCCAGTAAGCCCAGTAATAAATCGTCCAATCCTGCGGGAAGTTATTAGTCCGAACAGGATCCATATATGTGGAAAGGCCGATGAAGTTCTGCACCATCTTTCCCAGGGACTGCACACCATCCTCTATGATAAACCGCCCCTGACCGCCAAAAAGCAGAACAATTATCTGAAGGCCGAAGAACAAGTAAATGCAGAGTTTCGCCAGGAAACTGATGCCCTTAAAGCCATGGAGTACAGCATAGGTGTATACGGCACAGGTAATCAGCAGAATAATGATAGTAACTGCAGTACGGGAGATATGAATTCCAAACAGAGTAACAATAATCTCGGCCATCAGAGGCGTGGCTACAGAGAATGTTGTTGCGGTACCAGCAAGTAGAGCAAACAACGCAAAAAGGTCAATGACACGTCCAAGCAAACCGTGGGCATTTTTCTCTCCGATGACAGGAAGACATGCTTCAGAGTAGCGTTGCTTCTCTCTTTTCCGGCAGTGCAGCATAAAACCAAACGCTACGGCGAGCACAAGGTAGAACGCCCATGGAATAAAACTCCAATGGAACAGTGGGAAAACGCCTGCCCATTCTGTAATGCTACCACCCATTTCGGCCAGATGTGGATTTGTTGCGTACATAGTCCACTCAGCGAAACTGTAGAACAGGATGTCTGCTGCAAGGCCACAGGTGAACATCATGGAACCCCAAGTGAAGAAGTTGTATTTCGGCTTCTCATTCTGCTCACCAAGGACGATATCGCCGTACTTGGAAAATGAAAGGAAAATGGATACGATCAGAACACCAAGACCAATAATAATATAATAGGCTCCCAGCGTATCACCGAAGAAGAATCGTACCTGAGATATTACGCCATTTGCTTGGTCTGGGAAAATGAAAAGATAAACGGCCAGCGCCATTATCAGGATGAATGGTACTAGTGTTATCATCCAGTCGATTCTGCTCTTGTCTGCTGTCTTATTATTACTCATCAATTCATTCCTCCGCTTTCTCCTGCTTTTGCAGGTAAATGTTGTATGATGGATCTATTGCCACAAGTTCATCCAGTCCATCTATCTCAATGATATCTTCCTTATGCATTTCCTGGACGCCCAGCTTGTAATCCTTGAAATGGCAGAACATTGCAACGTCATCCCAGTAGATTTGCCGGTTGCCACGATCAAACTCATACTCCAGATGCTTCCTTAATCTCTCTCCGTCTTCTGCTGTCCAGCGAGATATTGAATACAGCTGCCATCCGCGAGATCCTCCAGTTCTGGAGCAACTCCTCACCACTCCATCCTTTACGTCCATCAACCACTCATTTGTCTCACCCTCGCACCAAACAGCATTGTAACCGGACAGAGTGAAGGTTGGGTCGAGAATTAAAGGATTGTAGATGATCTGATCCCCATCCAGGATAATGCATTCACCAAGATGTTCACGAGCCACATAAAGGGAGCTGATATTATTGCATGTATCATAGTATGGGTTCTCTATAATCGTGATTCCAGCTCTACCTTCACCCCATTCGAAGAACTGTTCCTTCAGATGACCAACAACCACATAAATCTCATTGATTCCATTTTGCTTCAGCCCATCTACGACTGTGTCGATCATCCTTACGCCATTCACCTTTACCAACGGTTTCGGGGTTTTGAAGGTCAGTGGCTGCATCCGCTTACCTATCCCAGCTGCCATGATTATGGCGCGTTTTACCATATGTGTTTCCTCTGTCACCCCTGTGCCTCCTCACCGGAGCTCTGCTCCATCAGCTCTTTCGCATATCTAAAATAGTCTTTAGCGAACCTGTACTGCCGCAGACTATACTCACCAAACTCTACGCCGAGTCTCCTCTTGAATTCGCACCAGTTCGACCAAAGGAGACCGCACATAGAAATATACGCATAGATCTTTGCCCTCGTTATACGGTCGCACTTGCCGTCAAAATAAATGTCAATGAGCCGGTCACATTGTCGCTTGTTGTACAGACTGTAGATGCAGAACATAGCAATATCCACATGAGGATCTTGCATACCAGAATACTCCCAGTCAGTAAGCTGGAGCGCCTCTGCGCCGTCTTTATCGGTATAAAACAAGAAATTGTCAGGAACAGCATCGATATGCGTCAAACACCAGTCCGTTTCCAAACCATCTACAAACTGCTTCAAACTCAGCACATTCTCCTTCGTCTTGGCATAATCCCTATAGATGGATGGCTCACCATCCCACAGCGTTTCATAGAACTCAATCTGTCCGAAGACATCAAAGGTGTGGGGAACCGTAAGGCGCATCTCGTGGAAACGCCTTAACTTCTCCATACATTTCCTCAAATCAGAAACGCTATCAGGATCTGCGCTTCTCACCCCTTCAAGAAATGCTGTAATCTTGTATCCGTTCTCCGGATTGATGTATACCGGGTCATCACAGAGACCGAGACCACTAATAGCCTTAAACACAGCGGCTTCATTCTTCCGATTGATCAGCTGATCCGTGCCTTCGCCTGGAATACGCATGATGTATTTTAAACCGTTGGCAGAGAACAGGAATGAGCGATTTGTCATCCCTTTCTTCAGTACGGTTATATCAACAACATCCTCCTCACGGCAGCTAAGGGCACTGGCTATCGTATGAATGGCATCCGACTTCAGATGGTTGGAATCCGAGTCAAGATCTCGAAGCTGCTCATAAGTGTTGATCTCCACCGCATCTGTACTTCTCACAACTCTTGCCTGTAGGATCATACGATCTTTTTTATATAGAGTTTCTTCCCAGAAGCAATCAGAATACTTATCATCATCCATCTCCTTTAGCTTTTCGCTGACTATGCCAGCTTCTGGCTCTAAGAGATAGCTAATGCCTATCATGGCGTTGCCCGCTTCCCTCTCTGGGATCGTAACAAGTTCCATCTTCCGGTTGACTCTTACACTACTCTCTTCTTCAATAAGGTCGCTTACCATATACCAGGAGTAAAGCTCCGTTTTATTAAATGGATTACTGTCACACCAAATATCGCAAGGGACAATATAAGTGTTGTGTATGCGGTCGGCAACAAGAGAAAGACTGTGAAGGTTATTTGATGAGGCATACTCTTCATTGACCACCAGTTCCACACCGTACTCATCAATCAGGTACTCAAATTGATCCTTCATGAAGCCAACAACAACTGTGATGTCGTTTACTCCAACATCATGAAGCTGTGTGATGATTCGGTCAATCAGTCTCTCCCCATTTACCTCCAATAGTGCTTTCGGGGTAGAAAGATTAATCGGCACCATACGCATGCCAAAACCAGCAGCAAGAATGATAGCGTTTCTAGGCGCTTTATCCCTTATTTCTTCCCTTGCTCTGCTCGTTAAATGCGCTTTATCATCCAGATATCCATCTTCAATCAGCTGCTTCAAACTTCTGTTCACCACGCCGAGACTGTGTCCTGATGTTTCTGCCAGGATACGCTGATTAACAAATGGCTCATAGATCAATGTTCGCAAAATGTCTGACTCATGCAAATTCATGAACGCATCTCCTTTCTGTTTTCGTGAACATATCTTTATAAGAAAAGGGGATTGTTAATCCCCTTTGGGGTATCAGTATTTAACTCGTCCTTCTGCCACAGCTTTCAGGTGTTCGCCATAAGGACTCTTTCCATAAGCTTTGGCGCTCTCCAGCAGCTTTTCTTTTCCTATGAAACCGTTTATGTACGCAATCTCTTCAGGCGCAGAAATCGTAATGCCCTGCCTCGACTGAATCATCTCCACAAAGTTCGCAGCCTGGAGGAGTGAAGACATCGTCCCTGTATCCAGCCAAGCAAACCCACGGCCGAGCAGTTGAACATCTAACAAACCGTCATTCAAGTACATCTCATTGAGCGTGGTGATCTCCAACTCGCCTCTTGCGCTCGGCTTAACCCGATTGGCTCTTGCGCTTACACCTGCAGGATAGAAGTACAGCCCCGTCACAGCATAGTTGCTTTTCGGCTCTTTCGGCTTCTCTTCGATGGACAGGGCTTTTCCATTCTCATCGAACTCCACGACACCGAACCGCTCCGGATCGGGAACGTAATAGCCGAATACAGTCGCTCTGCCGTTTTCTTCTGCATCCTTCACTGCTGCCTTCAGCAGTGTCCGGAAACCATTTCCGTAGAAGATGTTATCGCCCAGAACCATAGCCCCGGCTTCACCAGCAAGGAATTCCTCGCCAAGGATAAACGCCTGTGCAAGACCGTCCGGAGAAGGCTGAACCTTGTAGCTGAGACTGATCCCAAACTGACTGCCATCACCGAGTAACGCTTTAAACCGCGGCGTATCATCCGGAGTACTGATAATCAGGATATCCTTAATCCCTGCCAGCATGAGCGTGCTGAGCGGGTAATAGATCATGGGTTTATCATATATCGGGAGGAGCTGCTTGGAGGTCACTTTTGTGAGAGGGTAAAGACGGGTTCCACTACCGCCAGCTAATACAATACCTTTCATCTCCTACCTCCTTAAAACTTGAACGTATCTTTGATGCCGAGCCATTTTTGGTCTTTATCAGAGAGATTCAGTGCAACACCGTCAACAGTGTATCCCTCAGCACTCGCTGATCCTCTATACTCTCCCTGCAGTTTTGGCCACTGAATACCTATTTCCGGATCGTTCCAAGCCATTCCGCCCTCATCATTGGGATGATAGAAGTCATCGCACTTGTAGCAGAATTCCGCTATGTCAGATAGCACCAAGAAGCCGTGTGCGAAACCACGGGGAATCAGGAATTGTTTCTTGTTCTCTTCCGTAAGGAGCTCCCCATGATACTTCCCGTAGGTTGGAGAATCCGCCCTCAGATCCACAGCAACATCATAGACCTCGCCCTTGATTACTCTAACAAGTTTCGTCTGTGGATACTGCTTCTGAAAATGCAAACCGCGAAGAACACCCTTGGTGCTCATGCTCTGGTTGTCTTGGACGAATACAATATCAATGCCTACTTCAGCCATATCATGGGCTGAGTACGTCTCCATGAAATATCCACGGCTATCGCCATGGACTGCCGGGATAATCACACATAGCCCTTTAATTCCATCAATGTCTTTTTGAACTGTTATCTGACCCATGTCACAGCTTCGCCTCCTTCAGATATCTGCTCACTGCATCCTGCCATGTGGGAAGAGGCTCGAAACCGACCTCAACAAGTTTTGATCTATCAAGGCGAGAATTGAACGGACGTGCCGCAACACTTAACCCGTATTCTTCCGTTGTCACCGGGACGACGGTTGTCTTCAACCCATATTGCTTATAAAACTCGCAGCAGAAGTCATACCAGGAGATATAACCACCTTCGTTCGTGGCATGATAATAGCCGTATTTCTCCGTCTCAATCATATCCACGAGCAGCCTTGCCAGATCCAGAGTATAAGTAGGTGTGCCGATTTGGTCGTTGACCACGCGCACAGTATCGTGGGTCTTACCAACGTTGATCATCGTCTTGATAAAGTTCTTTCCGTTAAGGCCAAACACCCAGGCAATTCTGACGATGAAGTACTTCTCCAGTGTCCTGCTTACTGCCAGCTCACCGTCCAGCTTGCTCTGACCGTATACATTGAGGGGCGCGTAACACTTATCGTCTGGTTCCCAAGGACGCTCACCCTGGCCATCGAAAACATAGTCAGTGGAGAGATAAAGCATCTTTGCATCGACGGCCTTAGCAGCATCAGCAATGTTCTGCGTACCTTCTGCGTTGATTTTGTGGACGATGCCTTTCTTCTCTGGGTCTTCTGCGCCATCCACATTGGTCCATGCAGCACAGTGGATGATGGCGTCCGGGCTAAGCTCGCCGATCACCTTTTCCACCGCTTCTCTGTCCGTAATATCCAACTGAACATACGGTGCGCTCACAACTACGCTATTATCCTGTATCCCTGCATAGGTAGCCTGTATATCAGACCCAACAGCTTCATGCCCACGAGCGGCCAGATTATTGACCACATCGTGTCCGAGTTGTCCTCCAACCCCTGTTACAAATACCTTCAAATCGTCTGCTCCTTTATAACTCTGACCACTACCGCTACAAATCGCGGCATGCCCACGCTTCAATAGCTCCTTGACAACATCATGACCTAGTTGTCCATTCACACCAGTTACAAAAACTTTCAATAAACCGTTTAACCTTATCGGCTCCTATATCCGTCTTTTCCACACCATTGCCACTCTTCTCAGGTGGTGTGGTTACCTGTTTCCGTACATCTTTTCGTAGTAGTTCTGGTATTCGCCTGAAATGATTTCTTCCCACCATTGCCGGTTTTCCAGATACCACTTTATTGTCTTCTTAATGCCGTCCTGGAACTTTGTCTCCGGGAACCAACCCAATTCTTCATGGATCTTAGTAGGATCAATCGCGTAGCGGAGGTCATGACCCTTTCGATCCGTCACATAAGTAATGAGACTCTCATCCTTACCGAGCTCATGGATAATCAGTTTCACAATATCAATGTTACGCATCTCATTGTGACCGCCAACATTGTAGACCTCGCCAATCCGTCCCTTGTGGAGAATGAGGTCAATAGCTTTACAATGATCTTCCACATAGAGCCAATCCCGGACATTCAGGCCTTCGCCGTAAACTGGCAGCGGCTTATTATTTAAGCAGTTGGCAATCATCAATGGAATGAGCTTTTCCGGGAAGTGGTAGGGACCATAGTTGTTGGAGCAACGGCTAATGGTGATCGGCAAACCATAAGTTCTTTGGTAAGCCTGAACCAGCAAGTCAGCTCCAGCTTTACTGCTACTGTAAGGGCTTGATGTATGTATCGGCGTAGTTTCCGTGAAGAACAGATCAGGACGATCTAAAGGCAGATCTCCGTACACCTCATCGGTACTCACCTGATGGTAACGGACGTTCCCAAATGCCCTACAAGCATCCATCATTGTCGCCGTGCCGATGATATTGGTCTGAAGGAAGATTTCCGGATTTTCAATAGACCTATCCACATGACTTTCTGCTGCAAAGTTGATTACCGCGTCAGGCTTCTCCTCCTCGAAGAGGGCAAAAACGCCCTCACGGTCACAGATATCAAGTTTGCAAAAGCGGAAGTTTGGATTATCCATCACGGGAGCAAGCGTAGAAAGGTTGCCTGCATAAGTTAATTTATCAACGCAGATCACACGATCCTCAGGATGTGCGGATAAGTAGTAATGAATGAAGTTTCCGCCGATGAAACCGGCTCCACCTGTGACGATGATGGTCATCATTAAATCTCCTCTTCAATTGTTTATATTCTCGTACAACACACTTTTAGTACACTTAGAAATGTGATTTAAGTAGGTAAATAAACCATAGAATATGGCTCATTATGATTATCTTTTCGAATAATATAATTAATGATTAAAATGTCTTTAGCACATATTTGGTTGCAACAATCTACTCCTTTTACTCCTTTGTCCTAATTTCCTTGATTACTGCAATAATCTGCATCCTTTTAACAAATACAATAACAGCAGCCACAAGGATAATTGAATATCTAATAATAACCATCTCGTATGTTGCCATCATAATTGCAGCGCCTGCAAGAAATGTGATCGATATCCCAAGCAGGATTGAAACGTTATATGATTTCTCCTCAATTTTATTCTTTATTTGAATTCTTCTCATGGCCCAATAGTGACCTACTGCAAATAGGATATAACATATTAGCGTTGTATAGCCCGCAGCAATGTAGCCAAATATCTGTATGCAAAAGTAATTTAAAATAACATTTAAAATGCCCCCGACGGTTGATGCAATTGATACAAATTCAGTTTTTTCAAAATAAAATTCAAAACATGAGAACAAGCTATATTGAAACAAAAAATATACACTTGCTGTAACAGGTGGAATGATCCATATCGCATCATAATATTCATCCGTGGCAAATATTTTTATCACTTCCGGAGCTAATGAAATCAAGCCAAGCCCCAAGATTGCCACAACTCCCAATAACGCATACGACATTTTACCAATTTGCTTATATTCTTTATTCTTGATCCTAGTATATATCCATGGATTAAAAGTACTAAGTATAGCATTCGTGAAGAGCGTAAGCATCCAAGCTAAGTTATATGCTAGACTATATATACCGGCACTTCCTAGTCCAATCATAGAACGAATCATTAATCTATCACATTGATTAAGAATTGTTCTTGTAAGATAATGTGGTATTAGTGGAATGTTAAGCGACAAAGAGTATCGCCAATATCTGTTATGGTAAAACCCTTTCCCCTTTTTAAGAAATACAAAAAATATCCATGTATATGAAACAACCTCGACCACTACAAGGGAAATAATTCTTGCCTGAGCTTTAAACTCATTCGGAACACATAATATTGCGACTATTCCTGATATAGGTTTTGCTATTGAAGTAAACAGAGATAATGCTACAAGGCTTTTATATTTATATTCAACTCTCTGTTTTGCAGCCCACAGTTCGAAAATCATAGTTGCCCAAGATGCAATTATGATACATACCATTATGTCTGTAGATATTCCCATCCAACGATTCACATACGATCGAATAGGAAAGTAAATCAGGAAGACAAGCAAAGATAAGGAAGTCCCCAACCCGGCAGTAGAGGCTGTATAAATATCTCTCTCTTTGTCAAACTTTACAAGAGCCTGAGTAAATACAGCGCCACCAAGCTTAAGTGTTGTAAATACGGCAACGATGTCCAACCATGAATTAAATATACTATAATATCCATACTGGTCAGTGTTTAGAAGCCGTGTAAATATAGGGGTGGTTAAAGTAGATATTCCTCTCTGTAAAAAGCTACAAATAAGATAAGCAAAAGTAGCTTTTGCCGGGACGGACATTTCCCTTATTTTAATAACCTTATCACGCACATATTTACTCATTCTACACCTTGCCAACTTTAGTTGGATTTATTGCTTATTGCCTCATATATCACTTTTGAATTCTCAGCCGATTCATATGTAATATACTTTCTTTTAACTCTGATCTGTTTCTCACTTAATGGCCAACTATTAATTACAAAATCACGAATCATATCGAACAACGAAAGATCATCGTAGGCTACATGGCCACAATCTAATTCATCAATTGAAAAATATACTCCTCGCTCAATCTCAGAGTAATCCTTATAATCATAAGGAAATAACAAAACAGGTTTATCTGTGATTAGGAAATCAAAAAAACAACTTGAATAGTCTGTAATACTCATGTCTGAAATTGCAATAAGGTCTTGTGTATCAAACTCATTTCCCTTAAAGATACGATTAGACCGCACGATGTCACCCGAAAACTTGTCAGCAAAATGGTTCTTCTCAATAATAATTGCATTCTCTAATATACTATCCCATTTCTCAGCATCATCGAAAAAAGAAAAACACCTCTTGCCGCTATCTCTAAATGTTGGTAAATAAAGTATGATTTTCACTGTATCATCAAAGCCCAGTCGTGAAAGAATTCTTTTCCTTAATTCAATTCGTTTCTGTGAATCGTAAAGTATTTCATTCCTTGGCAAACCTGCGTGAATAATAGTCGCTTTACCTGTACATAGTGTTCTCTCAATTATTTCTTTGAAAACATCTGAAGAAGCTACATAATAATCTGCATGATGTTCAAGTTTGACCGCCCACATTTTGATTATATACCGCAGTTTCTCTACAAATCCTTCTCTCCTCTTTCTGAAGCTGTCCAGTCCATATAATTTGTATGGAGTTCCATGATCAAAATATATTTTTTTTGCGCCACCATTCCAATTATACTTTCCAAAATCCCTTGATCCGTGACTCATTATAAGATATTCGGATGTCACTACTCTTTTCCAGGCTGAGAAAGAACCTCTTCTCAAAAACGTCACATTTTCAAAGCCCCTCTTATCAATTGAATCTGGATCATTAATCACCCAAGAGTATTCGTATTCAGGATGCGATTTGACCATATAGTCTAAAAATGCTTTAGGGTTGTCGGAGAATCTACCTCCCATCCATGCTCCAAAAGTCCATCTGCCCTTTCTCTTAGGAATGCATAGTGAAATGCAATAAGTGATTTGCCGTTTCAGGTTCATTAATTGCATTAATTAACCCTCCAATATTTTATATATGCAATTATTTTTTTTAGCCTTGTCCTGATATAAAGCCCTTCATACTGTACTTTCACAACAGGAATCCGATAATCTGGTCCAAATTCTTTAAGTAAAATACATGACCTATGTTGACCTTCAAGAATTATATTAAGCTGATCTACGAAGATGGCACCACGTTCCATATCATACATTTCACTGCGGAGCAATGATATCAAGCTCTCATAAGCCCTCACACTTCTCGCGTCATTTCCTTGACATAGCTCACTGTTACAATATGCTTCATATTTTTTTCTAGCGATTTCATCTCCATCAAGGTATTTATAAACATCCGTCTCACGTAAGGGTATTATCTTGCCCTCAATTAATCGCCAAATATTCCCCACCGGAATAGTTTCAACTCTATATGATATAATTTTTCTTTTAGTAATCCGTTCCAAGTTCCAGTCATCAATATAAAATCTGTCATCAGCTTTTATGGCCTCTTTCGTTACCATATTCTATTTTTCCTCCGCTTTAATTAGCTTGTCCACATTAAGAAGAACAGAACAAAGAATCATAAGATGGTAATATTGAGACCATTCAAATGCATAACTGAGCATTATCCCCATGAAACCGGCTAAAAAAACAGCCCCATAAACATTCCGCTTATTTTTTTCAATTGCTTTTGCGCATTTGTAAATTAAGAAAGCAAAAGTCAAAAATAGAGTAAAACCTCCATCTACCAGAATTTGTAGATACATTGAATGGACAGGATATTTTACCGTTCCATATGCAAGTGTAGAGGCCCCCTTAGAAAAATAACCTCCCCAGCCAAACAAAGGCTTCTGTCTGATCACAGAAAATGCATGCGCCCACCAGTATATTCTATTAGAAAAAGTTAAATCTTTGTGAAGAACATCAGTAATTAATCTACCGAAAAATGGTATGGCACTTCCCATCGTAAAGATAATAAGAATCAAAAACGACATGCCCCAAAAACATACAGACGGTTCAAGGTATTTAACTTTCAACATATAAAATAATAAAAACGTGAATACTAAAACGCTTACCAATCCACTAGCAGCCCATAACCTAACAAGAGTTAGAATTAACAGCAAAATATTAAACTGTGCAAACTTGGATATCTTCCCGGTTTTACATACAGAATATATACATAGAAGTATAATCCCAGGCAGTGCTACATAAACAATTGCATTATCCGTTCCTAGCAGATGTCCCAAATGTGTTCTACTTGTTTTAACTGTATAAATACCATTAGGATAAATCTGAACCAAAATATTGTTTATCAACATATATGTTGTGTAAATAAACGTCAGCACGCTCAATACATCATCACTATTCTTATTCATTTCTGAGCTTATTAGTATGACGATGGCCACCATTACAAATACTTTGTGTCCAGTTCCAAAAAACATACTGAAATCTGCAATAATAGTTGTGACAAGATAAGTAGCCCAAAATATCAGCAAGGGGTAAATCCTGTTGATAGGTACTTTTCGAAATTTGGTTCGTAATGCCTGAACATATATCAATGCAGCTGAAAAATCAGTCCAATACTCTAACACGTTTACCAGAAAAGGCGGCCATTCCTGGGTAGAGAAATGCCGGATGAACGGAAAAAGCAGAAAGAATAAATATATATATCTAGGCCGTAACTTCAATTTCATTATGAACCCTCTATAATCAATTTCTTAATAAAATAACTAGGAGAGAATTCACCTTGGTAATTATATTCCGTCTCCTCTTGACCAATGACTCTCTCTAGACATATATCATCATCGGTTTCAATGATTTGCATATAATCTGCATTATACAATTCGCTCTTCTTAGCTGACCGATTATTTGTGATTAACCTTTTATTATAAAATACAGCTTCATAGAAACGCATCGTTAAGCCATCCTGACCGTCTGCACATATTTCCAAAATACACTTTGTCGCAGCAATCTTTCGAAGTATCGTAGAGTATGATAAACGACTCGTTTTAAATGTAATACCTGGATACATCTTCTGATAATTATTAATCTTATTCACTATTACTGTGAAATCACACGTAAAACCAGCGGCCGTAAGTTTCTGAAAAATACCATATATCTTCTCCATTCGGTCTTTTGCTAAGCCTATAAAATAGACATCACTCTTTTGGTCACTTTCTACTGCATATTTTTCTATATCGACCTTTGAATATATTTTATCTGTAAATTCAAAACCATACTTTTCACAATCACTTTTCTGGAAAGAGTACACTTTTTCCCAATTAACAGTTTTTAACTGTTTCTGTACATTCTTGGGCAAGTGCTCAAACGGGTCGAGGAGTAACGAAAAGATGCGGATATTCTTCCTCTCCTGCAACTTATTCAAGTGCGTTACAGATAATCTGTGAATTGCATTATTTACTATAATAATAAAATACTCATACTCGTCATCTAATGTCAGCTTATCTAAGACACAATATTTATTCCAGATAGACTTCCCCGGGAGATTAATCATTTGTGTAATCGCATAGCTGAAATGAAGCCTAATTAAGGCATCCAAAAACCTACTGCCTGTCTCATAGGTCTTTGAGCGTTGTATTCCGTTCTCCATTTTGCCAACATCACTCATCATGATTTGGTTGGATTCTGAGCCTGTATCAATTAAGATGAACTTTGCTGGCTTCATTTGTCTCTATCCCCTCATACGCTTAACCTTTTGAAGAATCCCAGCCTTGTCAAGGATCAGCTTACTCTTTTCGATCATGTAATCTTTCTTTGAAATCGGAAACAGTGCTTGTACCGTATCCTCTATCCCTCTTTGCTCTAGCAATTCATAGAACTCTGCACGACTCGCTGGCCTTAGTACGGATGCCACCGCCATCTTCCCATCTAACGATATAGCTCGGTCAGTATCAATCTCATAGAGAATAAGGTCTTTGGCATTTTCAACAAATCGCTTGCCTTTCTCCGACTGTGTAAGAATGATGGTGTAGCCCTTATCATCATCCTTTAGACCGTCAACATATTCTGTAGCATGCCAGCCATCGAAGATTGTTAGGTCGCTGCAACGAGAAATCGTTTTAAATGGGCAATCATAGCAAATAGGACGATCAGCAGCGTTTTGAAAGAAACACTTGGACATCAGATTCGTCCTCGCGGAACCGATCTGTGACTTGCCTGATGCAAATCTCTCTTCCATCACCGAGACATGATATCCGAGTCTCTTGCTCCGGAAATTTGCATACGCTAATTCTCCATGCTTTTCTTCAATAAGCTCGACATAGGACTTCCAGAGTTTAGGTGAAGGTACTCCATGGCACACAAGGTCAATTAGAAGAAGATTATCCCTCTTCTTTCCAAGGAAGTTCTTTAATCCTGCAACCTGGCATGGAGTGCCACAGAAAACAACCCTCTTGCCATCCTCTACATCCTTCTTTACCTGTGAGAATATCTTTCCTACATCACTTTGCACATACTTTGACCCCGGCAACTTCTCAATATCCGCCAAGTCCTCTATTCTCTCGTGCTGAACCTTAAACTTCTCCCCATACACTACACCATAGGCGATACCGCCATGTTCTACCATCTCTCTTGCAATTTCGGTAAAAACACCACCAGAGGTGCATTTTTGAAGAAGCTCTGTGTCCTTTGTCCTCGCAAGAAACGCTGTGGGCTTCTCGCCTTGCACCGGTCTGTTTATTACGGGACAAACCGTTTCACATTTGTGGCAGTTGATACACTGATCTTTATTTATCTGCGGATATTTAAAGCCTTCTTGGTCTTCTTGCATTTCAATGCAGTTTACGGGACAAGCGCTTGCACAGGCAGTACATCCGCAGCACTCTTCTTTTCTTTGAAGCTCTATCATATTCTCGCTTTCAAGAGTTCAGGGCATTATCCAGGAACCCCACCGTTTCTCTTCGTAATTCGATAAGTTTTTTGTCTACGCCATCATAGTCGATTGTTTGGTCGATTACATCTTTCAATCTCATTCCTGTCTGATACCTACGTTTCTCCAAACCAAGCAGTCCAAACAAGCTGTCGATTCTGGAGTTCCTTGTCTGCTTATCGTTGCTGTTGGTGCGATTAAAAGTAATGAATTGCTTGTGGTTAAGGATTGAAAAAACAGAACCATGGAAGGAATCCGTGCAGATGTATTCGGCCCCTCTAATAAGGTTCAAAAACTCTACTGGTCCGACTTCAAATAATCTCTCATCTCCAAAGGTCAGATCGCGTTCAACGAACACATCCATAAACGGAATTGTGATAACCTTAAGTCCTGTATCTTTCTTTAGTTGCTCTACAGCATCCCTATGCTCCTCGTTACTGCCGAGGAAGTACGCAAGTATATAAGGTTCCTCAATTACGCGCTGCTCCGGGAAGATCTCACGCCACTCATCTCCGGTGAAAAGCAGGGTCGGATCGAGCGCGACAGTTGCATCTCTTCCTGTAAGCTTTTTCACAATCTCAGCACCACGAGTTTCTCGAACAGAAACATGATCGATTCTGTTCAAATACTGCATAGTCTTTTTTTTCTGAGAAACAGGAACCTCCCCCACACCAAAGCTTGTGGCAAATGAAACCTTATTGATTCGATCTGGAACAAACAGGAGGTTATAAAACTTGCTTTTGATTCCTGCAGGTGTCCAGAGTTGGTCACTTCCTACGATGACAGCATCATAGCTTTCCGCTCCACTGACAAGGTTTCCATATCCCTTATAAACCTTTGAGTAGGGACCAATATACTGTTTTCTATAAGCATCAATACATTTATTTCTTATCGAGTTTCCTTTCTGGACTTCGGGATATCTCTTCAGTTTCTTTTTCTTTTCAAATGTATCTATTTTCCCCTTCATGAAATACGGATTGAAAACTCGCGTGAGATTTGTAATATAGAACAAAGGGGTTCTCTTATCGTACCTAATGATTTCGTAATCCCATCCTACTTTTTTGATTGCTTTTTGAGTAGCAAGTATCTGCAACATACTACCAAAATTATCACAATCATATCGGACACATAATCCAGCCTTTTTCATCAACTAGCTCCTAGTATTACCCAAATATCACCTTATAATAGGTGTCCTGTAGTTTTGTATCTTCCTCTTTGAATTTATATGTCATCTTATGAAAAGGCGTCTGTTCCTTGATAGCTGACCACATCCCCTGATCATATTTATCGAATAAGCTCAGCAACAGGACATGCGGTGCAGCATTATCCCTCGGAATAACTGCCTTCCACTCATCTTGGTACTTGTCCAACACAATTGACATGAAGTCGTGAAGGAGAAAGTAGTCATCCATACTGTTATTCTTCTTCCAATATTCATAGCAGAGCTCACGAGTTGCCATAAGCACTTTATTATTGGTTTTCGCACTCATAAGCCAACTTGAGATATATTGGCAATGTCCATCTCTTCCAGGCTTTAGACATTGATAGAAGAACAAATCCGAATCAAAAAAGTAATCAGGAATACCGTCCCGTTCCTCGCTACAGAACACCGTGGCATCCAACCACATACCACCATACTTGATTAGCAGCTCAAGTCTGAGGAGATCTGTGAGATGAGTATGTGTGATTACTCCTGCTTTCCACTTTTCAATGGTGTAATCAGGAAATGAAACATACTGATCCATGTTTTCAGCGGTAATCAGAATTACCTCGCGATCAGTAAGGTTGCTCTTTACAGAGTCAAAGCATTTCTGAACAAGCGCCGGGGCATTCTCCATCCTCTGAAACCAACATATCCAAACTTTATTACTACTATCGTGAGGAAGAGAAACGTCGTAGCGTTTGTCAAAAGCTTCCAGAGTTGTCCTATATTTCTTTTCGAGTTTTTGTTTTGCTTTCAGTTGAGTTGACAAACGAAGGATCTCAAGAGCAGTTCTGCTCTTGCCCAAAAGAGCAAATTCACCAACAGCTGTTCCTAAAGAGCCACTCTTAGCGTACTGCTTTATTAATTTCATCCCGCCCTGTTTTTGGAATGTCTCTTTAAGTCCCATTTGTCAATCCTCTATCTTCTTCCCTTGTATTTCCAGAATCTTAAAATGCGTCTTACGCTTACCTTCTGGTGGCAACTGCATATAATCGCCATAAGTCCATTTCAGGTACTCGTCGGCCATATCCATTCCACGGAGCTCAATATCCTCAAATGAATACATTTTCCCTTCGCCATAAAACTCCGCAGGTACAATCTCCTTAGTCCGATACGCGCCCATTATATTACCTATAAATTTGGAACCTTCCACTTTCTGATTCCGTAAAAGCTTATCTATCTTTACCTTCTGCTTGTAAGGAGTTGTCATTTTCTCAATCGGTAACCGTTCCATGACCCACAACAAAGCCTTTTCAGCTGTTCCTCTTGGTCTTTTCCTGTCGATTGAATCCTTATAACAAAGAGACATAAGTGCCCTGTGATAAAGTACTCGGAAGAAATAGATTTTTCTCAGCACCTTATTATTAGGCGTTCCATCAATAGGAAAAATATCTATAGAGGCGTTAGTATAACGGTTCTCGTTACCAATACGTTCCTCTTCAACTTTTGTCTCGGTATCAAGTATACGAGTAATGTAGTACTGATAAGACGGCGTATTCCTATAGTTAACCACTTTTAGATTATCAGGAAACTCAGATGATAGTTCTAAAAGCCTCTCATAATCATCTCGAAACATTCCCAAGTCAATATCGTCATCCCAAGGAATAAATCCCCCATGACGAATTGCTCCCAACATTGTTCCACCAAGCATGAAATATCTCAAACCATTCTTCTCGCAAAACTGTATAAATTCCTTTACGATGCCTAAATCAACTTGGTGGAGTAAATCTATATTTCCCATAGACTGTAGCCTCCGTCACTGTGGATCAGTATCCAGATCATCGTGAGTCACCTTGCTCTCACCGTCTACGCCATCAGCATCATGTAGATCCTTCTTCATCTGGCTGCTGCTGATCTCAGGGGTTCTCGGAAGATAAACAACTTCGACGCCTTCCTCTTTCAGAAAATCAAACTTTCCTTTCCAATCGTCACCCATAACAAATGTATCAATGTGATACTCGTGCATATCAGAACGCTTTTGTTGCCAATTCTCCTCCGGAATCACGAGGTCCACATAGCGGATAGACTCAAGAAGCTGTTTTCTCTGCTCATAGGTGAAATATGTTTTCTTGTGCTTCTCATTCCAGTTAAATTCATCTGAGGAGAGTACGACGATCAAATAATCACCAAGAGCCTTCGCTCTTCGAAGTAAATTGATGTGACCATAATGAAGAAGGTCATATGTTCCGTAAGTGATAACTCTTTTCATGCCTGTATTTCTCCTATTCTGTAATAGTGCATGTTCATAATTGATAGTTGTACCAATCTCAGACCGTTTATCTCGGTTCATTAAGTCGACAACAACTTTCCGGGGTTCATTCCCTTCATTCACGATTCCATTCACCGCCTCTGTGATTGGCATTGAAACTTTATATTTTTCAGCAAGCTGAAGAGTTGCAGGAAGCGCATTAATCCCTTCTACAACCATCCCAACTTGTTTCACAGCATCAGCTGGTTTGACGCCTTGTCCAATAAGATAACCACATCGATTATTGCGACTGTGTTCGCTTGTAGCAGTTACAATCAGATCGCCCATCCCGGCCAAGCCAGAGAAAGTTTGTTCATAGCACCCCATCGCTTTACCGAGACGAGTCATCTCTGCCATACCACGAGTCATCAGTGCAGCCTTTGTGTTATCTCCATAGCCAAGGCCACTAGCAATTCCCGCTGCCAGAGCAATTACATTCTTAATAGCGCCACAAAGCTCTACACCCTGAACATCGGGATTCGTATAAACTCGAAGGCAGGAATTCATGAAGATGTCCTGAACTTTCCGCGCAACCTCCATATCTTCACAGGCAGACACAATTGTAGTTGGAATGTCTTTTGCGACCTCCTCCGCATGTGTAGGACCCGAGAGAGCAACCAGAGAACAATTCTTTCCTACCTTATCCAGTTCGTCTCTGATTATCTGCGTCATTGTGTATAACGTATCCGGTTCTATTCCCTTTGCTACGTCAACGATAATCTGTCCATCTAGAATATATGGGACAGCAGTTCGTATAGTTGAACGAACAAACACAGATGGAACTGCAAAAAGTAGAATATCCTTATCTCTGCAAACATCCTCTACGGAAGTCGTGAACTTCGTCTCTATCGGAATCACCATGTCAGGAAGATTCTTCTGCTTTCTTGTGGACGATAGGCTCTCTATTTCTTCCGGTATAGCAGACCAAACCGTCACATCATGTCCACAGTTTGTCAGCATCCTTGCCAGAGCCATTCCCCAAGTTCCCGCTCCTAAAACACCTATTGCACTCATAACATTACCTTTTCTGAATACATGCAGAAATCATATGTTCTATTCTCTTCCAAATCTCAATGAACACTATCAATCCAACAACGACTGCAACCCAGACCGTCGCAAAGCTGATCCAACCATGCCCAAGGAGATACAGCCCTTTAGCTTTCTCAATGACACGAAATATGACCATCTGCGCTAAATAAAGCTCTAAGCTTATTCCGCTCAGGTGCTTCATCACTTTGTTGCTAAGAACTTTGCTGTCCACGCTGATGGCGTACATCAGCCAAGGTAAAAACAGTATCAAGTTCTTCAGCATCCAGCCACCAGAGTTCCCGACAGGTACTAAATACCATGCTATGGTCAAGCATACACAACCTGCCAGCCACAGCCATTTATATCGCTGCACAAAGCCCTTGATAGCATCTCTGTTGAGGTAAGCAGTACCCCCCCCCCACGAAAAATGGGGCACAGTAGAGGAAATTATGTCGAGCAGTAAACCCTTCGATCACAAACTTATCCGTGAAGTAATAGAAGGAGCAAAACAAACTGAGGGCGATGCTAATCCCGAATGTTATCCATGCTCTCTTCTTAGACCAACACAAGTAAACGATGAATGGAAACAGCATATAAAACAGGAAGATGACACCAAGAGTCCAACACACACCGATGACATCTGGCTGATTGTTGGGAAGAAGTCCAAAGACCAGCGTTGCCTCTGTAATACCTTCAATCACATGAGATAAGCTTCTTTCCATTAAAATGTCTAGAAGGATAAGAGTGATAAAAAACGGCAGCAACTTCTTATATCGTTTGCTATAGAAGCTGTTTAGGTCTATGCTGCCGCTCTTAAACCATTCGTAATAGCCGCAAAACATACCGAAACCCGAGATCATCAAGAACAGTGGCACGAAGTGCGTCCATGACGCTACAATTTGACTTCCTACCGTCCCCAACTCATATGTAGCATTAGCGGCTATATGCATAGCAATGATACATAGACAGGATAAAGCCCTTAAACCATCCAGGTTATCGTACCGTTCCTTCATTCCAAACCCTCTTATACTCGTCTCCTATAAACTGCCAACTGTAGGCGGTTATGATACGTTCTTTTGCAGCTATGCCAAACTTATCTCGACACTCGGTGTCCATAGCATCGGCTCTATCAATAAGCCCAGCCAAATCTCCGTCTTTCTTACTCCAGTACAGCGCAGCCTCTTGACCGACTTCTTTGTTGAAACCTACATCAAGAAGCAGATTCAATTCAGTGCTTCCCAGTGCTTCCAGAAGGCTCGGATTCGTACCACCGACCTCGTGACCATGGAAGTAACCGTAAGCATTCTCACGGATTTTCTTGAGCAGTTCCTTGTCATACACAGTGCCAACAAACTTGATGCGCGGATCTGTAGAGAAATGAAGCGTGGACTCCAAGTACTCACGGAGTTTATCGTTCATGTTCGTGATAATCGCAAAATCTTTTTTACTATGAGACTTCATGAATTCACGAATCATCGTCTCATAGTTATTCTCCGGAACGAAGCGACCAACTACGAGATAGTAATCGCCAGCTTTCAATCCTTTCTCTTCAAGCCAACCTTTGAACTTCGGATCATCATCTGCCAACACAGATGGCTCAACATCCGCTCCATAAGCGATATATGTCGTGTGCGGACGATGGTATTCTTCTTTTATATACTTCTCTATGTTCACAGAGTCGCAAATGACAAGGTCTGCCTTCGACACCATCTTCTTTTCAGACCATTTCCAGTATTTTCGGACTGCGGAATTCCATTTTTGGCGTTTCCATTCATGTCCGTCCGGATTCAAATAGTACATACCTCCAATGGCCTTGATTTGTTTAACCAAGCTATCAATGAACAGCCCGATACGGCACGTTAAAATATAGAAGATTGGCTTCTCTATCCCATTCCTTTTACAGTATTCTATTGAATACTTTAAAGCCGCACGGTCATAATAGATAGCCACAGCAGGACCGATATTGGGGCAGGGAATCTTGAAGACGTGAGCATTCTTATAAGTGAACTCAGCTACCGATCCATCTGCATTTTTCTTGGTTATTTTTATATTCGGGAGCTTGCTCTCGTCCATGTATCCATCGCCATTGGCTTTGCAGGCAATGTGGTATTTGATGGACGGATCGTTCTCATGCTCTCCGATAAGGTGATCAACGAAGGTCTCGTAGCCACCGTACTGACCGATGCTCTTCGAGCCGATGATAAAGATGTGGCGTGTATTCTGCTTTTCCATTTGTTTCTCAGTCCTCCTCACGCCACTTTCAGCCTCATATTTTTTCGGCTTATTATCTGTGCATCCCCATCGGGGTTCAGATAGTACTTCCCTCCGATTGCTTTTATCTGCTTGACCAAACCATCAACGAACAACCCAATACGGCAGGTGAGGATATAGAAGATCGGATTCTCGATGTGATTTTCCTTACAGTAGTTTATGGAATAGAGTACCGCTGCCCGGTCATAATAGATAGCCACAGCGGGGCCAATGTTCGGGCAGGGGACCTTGAATACATGAGCGTTGTGGTATGTAAACTCTGCAACGCTCCCATCGCTGTTCTTCTTTGTTATTTCCACACCCTCAAGCTTTGACTCATCCATGAATCCATCGCCGTTAGCTTTGCAGGCAATATGGTATTTAATGCTTGGATCGTTTTGGTGTTGTTCAGTCAGTTTGTCTACGAAGGTCTCATAGCCTCCGTACTGTCCAATGGACTTGCTTCCAATAACGAAAACATGCTGCACAGAGGCCATATTCTGTTTCGTGTTATCAGCCATTCATCTGGCCTCCGATCTTTTTATTATCCAAACTACAAATGTTGCTAAACCAATCCCGACCCAGTCTTTAACCAGATCAACGAAGTCAAATTCTCTCGTCGGAAGCAGTACCTTAATGCTTTCATCTATTAGCCCCACGCCGCATCCGACCAAGATGATCACCCACCAGCGCCAACCGCACTCCCGGCCATACAAACACAAGACAATTCCGAAGAGGAAGTAGAGGACCAAATGGGCGTTTGACCTAAAACTGTGGAAATCGCTCTTCAAACCAAATCTCTCCAGCCACAATCTCAAGTCCTCACTGAGTTTCACTGTCCCTGCTGCGTCTTGTAGTGTTAGAAGCAGAATGACCACAACTGCGGCGAGAAGTAGGATTTCATAAACTCTCTTTTTCACATCGTTGTGTTCTCCATCTGTTTCCCCCACACGCGCCTTCGCTGCATTTTTGCACATTAGAAGTAATAGTTTTCTCTCGTTGTGTTCACGTTCGCAGAAGCCCTTTTTGACGCAATTTGGGGTGGTTTTTATTGGTTTAATCACTATATATAGTGGTTTTAAATCTCTAAAGCACTATATATGTGGCTTCTGCTATGTAAATTGCACATTAGAAGTAACAGTTAGCTCAACAGGAAAATCAACCCCTACTCACAAAGAAAGGGACTCTACAGTGCCCCTTTCCCTGTCAGTATCGTCTTCATGGTCTTAAACAATATCTTCAAATCCAGCCCGGGGCTCCAGTTCATGATATACTCCGTATCCAACTTCACCACTTCCTCAAAGTCCGTGATATCGCTCCGACCGCTCACCTGCCACATGCCGGAAATGCCGGGCTTTACGGCGAGTCTTGCCCGGTGATGGAACTCGTACTGCTCCCATTCATCCGGGGTGGGAGGGCGGGTGCCCACCAGAGACATATCTCCCTTCAGCGCATTGAAAAACTGAGGAAATTCATCCAGGCTGGTACGGCGGATAAACTCGCCTATGCCGGTTTTCTGGGTGCCGTCCGGCAGCACCTCGTTGCCGATGATCCGGGGGTCAAAGTCCAGCTTGAACATCATGCCGTCCTTCACCCGGTTTTGCTCCATAAACTCCTTTTTCCGCGCATCCGCATCCGGATACATGGAGCGGAGTTTGTAGATTTTGAAGCGTTTGCCGTTTTTGCCTATGCGCTCCTGTTTGAAAATGACAGGCCCGGGAGATGCCTTTTTGATTTTGGGCCCCACGATGGCTACGATGAGGAGGGCAAGCAGAGAGCCAAACAGGCCCCCCACGATATCCAGCAGGCGTTTAGCAGCAGCCTGCACAGGGGTGGCATAGTTGATAGAGGTGGTGAGCACCGTGGTGCCGCCTATCTTTTCGGAGAAGCGGGTGATGCCCTCCCGGCTCATATTGGGGATATGGTAATGCACGGGAATGGCCATTTGGATGCAGGCGTCCATCAAAGCATTTACGGCAGGGCTTTCCAGGCTGGTGTCAAAGTAGACAGAGTCAATCCATTCCCGGCAGATGTAGTCTGCCGCCGTGTCCAGGCCGGCCACGATGGGATACTGCAGCACTTTTTGCTGCCCGGTATTTTGGGTGAGCACCACCCCGACGATCTGGTAATCCGGGATTTCGTCATTTTCCAGCCGGGTGAGGAGGCTTTCCGCATTTTCCGGGGTGGAAACCACCAGCATGCTGCGCTTGTTCACCTTTTCCCGGTAGTGTTTTTGCACATAAAGCTTCCAGAGCACCCGCAGGCCGTAGCCAATCAGGAGATGAAACAGGAGCGTGTACAATAAACTCAGGCGGGAGTAGACATCGCCGGATTGGGACGCGAACATATAGATGGCAGCGATGGCAATCACAAAGAGGCAGTGTTTTAGGGTGGCGATGGCTTCCTGGTAATAACCCCGGCGCAGGACATTGTGCATGGAGTTGTTGAAGGCCAGGACGATGAGATCCGAAAGGACCAGGATGATGCCCAGGTTGCGGTAGGCCGGCTGGCCATAGGCCCAGTAGCCGAGACGCAAAAAGACAGCCAGCACATAGGCTAGCTGGAGGCTGATTACGTCAATGATGAGAAAGTCAAAGTGCTTTGACCAACCTTGGGAATTCCGGGTATACATAGGGGATCCTTTAGGGGGTTAGTTTTTCCTTGCGGAGTTTAAATTTTCCTCAGCTGTTCTAAAGAGGTTGTTGCCGTTTAAGTTTGTTAGGGGGTTAGGGGGCTGGATTGACACCCGTAAGTGTGCTTATTCTTTCTTGGTTCCAATACTGGTTTTCCCACTGAAAGTATGCTGTTTTCCTTTTCTTGAATATCCGAAAAGGTTCTTCCGTATTGTCATAAACATGCAGAACATCGCATATTTCTACAAGCTGCGGCACAAGCTTCAAGGCCCGGGCGTATCTGGTTCTGATCTTTTCTTCAGGGACGCCGTGTCCCCCTTGCATTTCACGCATCTGGACTCGGGCGACATTCACATTCGCATTATTGGTGACTACATAAAAACACCGGATAAAATAGCCTTTTTCTTTTGCTCGTTTTAACAGATTTAGGTTTCTTTCAGTGGAAAGGACTGTTTCAAATGTGAAATCCCTTCCTTCATCCAACAGTTCCTCTCTTAGTTGCTCGGCTGTTTTTGCTGCCTCGATGTCGGTACAATGGCTGGATTTTTTAATATCATCTGCATTGATATAAGGGCCAACCGTTTTTGCATACATTTTGATAGTAGATTTTCCACTTCCATTGGGGCCGGCAAAAACGATTATTTCAGGAAGCAGTTTTTTATCCGACATATTGCTTCCTTCCATCCGGGTACTCCAAGTATGCCTTCCCTGTTTGAGCATCATATCTAGCTTGAGGAATCCCCATTATACGTCTTTCTTCTTCAGCTATCCGTATGGCCTCTTTGAATCGTCTTAGTATTTCATCATCAGAGAGTCCGCAAGTATAGTCCAGCTGATTCGTTTCAGGGATGGTTTGCTCTTCTTGCTTATACTCAGCCTCGGTCGTCTTGTTTGGTTTTTCTGTTTGAACAAGGGTTCTCACTTTGGAGTATCCTCCTTTCTGAGATTTGTTGCCAGCAGTTTTCGAGCGGTTGGCGCTCGCCCTGCAGGGTTGGGTTCTGCCATTCTGCTCCCGGGGCAATCCGCTGTCCCAAGAGGGCGATTGATAATCGCCCCTACGAGGGGGGGCATCCGCCGTCAGGCGGATTCTAATTCCGCAAATTTGTCGTCAGGGCGAATTGACCTCTTTGTCCGTTTTGTCCTCTTTCGCCTCCTCCACCATCTCATATTCCACCCAGGTTTTCACCAGATTGCCGGCAAAGGGGACTTCTACCTGCATGCGGCCGTTGCGGCGATTGACCTTCAGGATTTTGGCGTTGACACCGCCGAAGGCCTGGTCTGTCAAGTGAATCATCTGCCCTTCCTGATACACCTTGGTGCGGCCTATCTCCCCGCCCATAGCCAGCAGACTTTGGGCGAAGCGATCATCTTCTCCCTGGAGTACATAGTTTTCTTCTTTTTTACCCAAAATCCGCAGCACCCCTTCGAATTGCCTGAAGAGCTGAACAGGGGTATCCAGGGGCTCCGGGGCGTATACAAAAATATAACCCGGCAGCAAATCAGATCGACGATCCACCATTTGTCCCTTTTCCCAGGTGTGTTGCACCTGTTGGGGATAAAAAGCGGTAAGGCCGGTGGTGCGGGCGATTTTATTGGCCAGGATGCGACATTTTTGGGTGACGCAAAAAAGGCAGTAAGCGGTCATGGAGACTCCTTATGTGGGTTTCAGCAAGTCGCCCTCACCCGTCACGGCCCTTCGACACCCTTCGACAAGCTCAGGGGCCGCTCAGGGACCGTGCCACCCTCTCCCGCGTCCGGGAGAGGGCAAGAGGGTATGGCTTCGCCAGGGCGATGGCCTTTTGGCGCTCGCCGCAGGGATTTATGCAGGATGGTTTCGCTGCCCGGCAAGTGACTCGGTGCAGGTATGCCATTCGTTGTGGAGGGGGGGTGCGGCAAGTCGCCCTCACCCGTCACGGCCCTTCGACAGGCTCAGGGACCGCTCGCGGGCGACCAATGGTCGCCCCTACGAGATTCCGTCAAGGGGAGGGCGAGAGCAGCTGCTCTCCCAGTTCATCGATTTCAGCCAGTTTTCCCCGGCCCAGTTTCTTTTCTATCACCGCCCTGCCTTCCGCCAGATTCGGCGGGCGGCTGGTCAGATTATGGCAGTCCGAGCCCAAAAGATGCGCCCGGCCTTCCTTGAAAAGCTTAACCGCTTTCTGCCCATTCCAGAAGCCCAAAAGGCTTTCCGCATTCAGCTGCACGAAAATGGGCCGCTCATATATGGCTTCCAGAATTCCTTTGTCCTTCTGAAAGCCCAGATACCGCTCCAGATGGGCCAGCATCAGCCGGTACCCTTCATGAAGCAGTCTGTCCAGCTCCTGAATCTCCCGTCGGGACCAAGCCCGGAAAGGCATCTCCACCAACAGGATTTCCGTATCCGCCAGGGTTAGTGTTTCTATCCCCTCCGCCTGGCTCATGTTGTCAAAATAGGCCACCTCCGCCCCGGCCAGTAACTCGATACCGGCCTCCTCCGCCAGAGGCAGAGCCTTCTCCAAGGCTTCCTGACGCCTTTTCAAAAAGCGCCCGATGGTGTCCCTGTCCCCGTAAAAGTGGGGGGTGGCTGCCATAACGGCTACGCCCTGTCGGGCTGACTGCCGCAGCATGTCCCGGCTCATTTCCGGATTCCGGCTGCCATCGTCTATGCCGGGCAAAATATGGGAGTGAAAATCAATAATCGGCATTCTCTCCCCCGCCTGTCTCAGCTTACTGCTGAGCCGCCCGTTCGTAACTGCGGCTGCGGTCATACCCATAGCCATACCCATACCCCTTCTTGCCGCCGCGTTTTTCCATCTTGTTACCGGTTAAAACGATTCCATAAATATGGGCATCCGCAAATTCCAGCTTCTGGATGGCAGCCCGCAGCTCCTTTCCGGAGGTCATACCCTGGCGGGTCACCATCACTACCCCGCTGGAATAGGGGGTCAGCACCAGGGAATCGGACAGGGCATTGATCGGGGGGGTATCCAGAATAATCTGGTCGAAATTAGGCTTCATCTGTTCGATTAAAAGCCGCATGGTCTTGGAGCCCAATAGCTCCGCGGGGTTGGGAGGCAAGGTGCCCGCCGGCAGCACATAGAGGCCGTTGGAAAGCTTTTTCACTGCCTCGCTGGCTTTGGCCCGGCCCACCAGCATATCCGTAAGGCCGGGGCTGTCCGGCAAATTCAGCTTTTTCGCCACTGTAGGCAGACGCAGATCGCAGTCAATCAGCAGCACCCGGCTTTTGTTCTGGGCAAAGGAAAGCCCCAGGTTTACCGCCGTGGTACTCTTGGTTTCCCCCTGCTCGGAACTGGTCACCAGAATCACCTGGCAACCTTCCTGGGCGGTGGAGAAAATCAAACTGGTGCGTAGAGCTTTATAGGCCTCCTGCACGGCAAAGGGAGACTGATCATTTAAGATATGCTTTTCATCTAACACAGTTGTTTTTTTGCTACTTCCGGAAAATGCCATTTCTTCTTCCTCCTTGAATCTTTACGCCTGTCGGGCCGGATGGGACTCTTCGCTGCCGGAGACGACAGTCCGCGCGGCGGCCTTTTGGGCTGCGTTACGGGAAGAAGCATAGGCATAACTGTAGCCATATCCGCCGGAGGGGCCACTTCCTTCCTCCAGGTCCGGAATCACTGCCAGGAGAGGATATCCCATATCCTCCAAATCCGAAGGGCCGGTAATGGAATCGTCCAGGAAGGCGCGGATAAGAATGATGGCGGCCATCACAAAAATACCTACCGCGGCGCCCAACAGCACATTCCGTTTATAACTGGGGGAATAGCGTTCCGTCGGCACCGTGGCACGGTCTATGATTTTGGCGGAGCTCCCCGCCACAATTTCCGCAATAATATCCGGGAATACGTCCGCTATGGTATTGGCAATATCCGCCGCCCGGACCGGTTCCGTATCCACCACATAAACATTGAACACTTCTGTATTGTTGATGGCCTGGGCCGAAACCCTTTTCTTGATCTGGTCCAATTCCAGATTCGACCCGATGCGGGTGGCCACCACGCCCATAACCGTGTCGCTGCGGATAATGGCAGAATAGGTGTCCACCAGTTTGGCAGCAGCATTCAGGTCACTCTGAGAAAGAGATTTACCCTCTTCCACCCGGTTGTTCACATACATGGTGACCTGTGTCCGGTAGGTGGGTTTTATGGCAAAGCGGGTAATGCAAAATGCTGCCGCCGCTGCCAGACCCCCGCAAATCAGAATCAACCATGCCTTCCGCCACAGGGTTTTCAGCACCTCCAGCAGGTCTATGGTTGTTTCTTCGTTTTCTTTGCTGATCATGCTCATAAGTCAATCCCACTTTTTGAATTCTGGGCAAAGGGCGCACTACCCCCTCCCCATATTATGGTGGATGATAGCATATTTCGAACAGAATTGCAAGGATTTACGGCATTTCTCACTTTATTTGTTTTACCACAGAATCCGCGCCTGCCGTTTTCCTTTTTTAAAATTTTATGGCTTATTTATTATTTTTTAATAGCTGTCACGATGATTTATGGTATACTGTCGATAGAAAGCTTTTAAAGGTTTTTCAGACGGAAGGAGCCTTTTATGCTGCGCACCATTCTGGTTTTAATATGGATACTGGTGGTTTTTGTATTACTGGGGATTCCCGCCTTGCTGGTACTGCTGGTGACGGGGCTTTTTTCGCCTGTTTTGAAGGAAAAGCTGACCCAGCGCTATGTGGTATTGGTTTGCAACGGCATCACCTTTTTGTCCGGGGTGAAGACCCAGGTCAGCGGTCTGGAAAACATCCCGGCAGACCGGGCGGTGCTTTTTATCAGCAATCACCGGAGTTTTTTTGATATTTTCACGGCCTACCGCTATTTTAAGACCCGCACGGCCTGCGTGGCCAAGATCGAATGGAAGAAGCTCCCGGTGCTGAATTGGTGGATGATGGATTTAAAATGCATTTTTCTGGACAGAAAAAACGCCCGGGAGGGCCTGCGCTGCATTATTAAGGCGGCGGAAGAATTGCGGGGAGGACGCAGCATCTGGATATGTCCCGAGGGGACCCGGGGTCACAGCGACACCCTGCTTCCTTTCCACGAAGGCAGCTTTAAGGCGGCTTTCCAAAGCGGCGCCCCCATTCTTCCCATGACATTCACCCGCACGGACGATGTTTTCGAGAAGCATTTGCCCTGGGTGAAGCCCGGGACCGTGCGCCTTCATTTTGATGCTCCCATAGAAGTCAAGGGCCTTGGCCGGGCCCAGCAGAAGGAAGTGATCGGCCAGGTAAGAGACCTCATACAGAAACGGTATGATGAGATGGTATAATACAAGTAGGGGCGGCCATTGGCCGCCCGCCTTGTTTTATCCTTAAAACTCTAAATTCTTCTCTGTTTCCTTGGAGAATACGTGGACCACATTGCCGCCGAAGCCGAAGTGCAGCTCGTCCCCCATCCGGTAGTTTTCTTTCATATCCACCGTAGGCACGATGATAATCACATCCCGGCCCTCGGCGCTGACATGCAGGTGCACGGAGGAGCCCATCATTTCAGACACATCCACCCGGGCTTTTACGCCCTCCGCCAGGATATTGGTATGCTCCGGCCGGACTCCCAGGGTGATTTCCTGGGGCGCCACATTGTTGGCCGCCAGCCGGGCCTGCTTTTCTTCATCCAGCTCCACTTTGTAGCCGGACAGATCCACCAGGTATTTGCCGTTCTCCTTCAGCAGTTTGGCATCGAAGAAGTTCATCACCGGCATGCCGATGAAGCCCGCCACAAAGAGATTGGCCGGGTGGTTGAACACTTCCTGAGGCGTGCCGATCTGCTGGATATAGCCGTCCCGCATGATGACGATGCGGTCCCCCAGGGTCATGGCTTCCGTCTGGTCATGGGTTACATAAATGAAGGTGGTATCGATCCGCTCCCGCAGCTTGATGATCTCCGCCCGCATTTCGTTCCGCAGCTTGGCGTCCAGGTTGGACAGGGGCTCGTCCATGAGCATCACCTTAGGGGCCCGGACGATGGCCCGGCCGATAGCCACCCGCTGGCGCTGGCCGCCGGATAAGGCTTTGGGCTTGCGGTCCAGATACTGGGTGATATCCAGGATTTCCGCCGCCTCCCTCACCTTTTTATCGATTTCCTCCTTGGAGGCTTTTTTCAGCTTTAAGGAGAAAGCCATGTTTTCGTACACCGTCATGTGGGGGTAGAGGGCATAGCTCTGGAAAACCATGGCGATGTCCCGGTCCTTGGGTTCCACATTGTTCATCAATTTGCCGTCGATGATCAGCTCGCCTGCGGTGATTTCCTCCAGGCCCGCCACCATCCGCAAAGTGGTGGATTTGCCGCAGCCGGAAGGGCCTACCAGCACGATGAATTCCTTGTCCGCAATGTCCAGGTTGAATTCCTGCACCGCCACTACGCCTTCGTCCGTGATTTGCAGGTTCACCTTCTTTTCAGGCTGTTCGTCCTTCTTTTTCTTCTTCTTTTCGCCGCTGACATAAGGGTAGACCTTCTTGATGTTCTTCAGCTGTACCGTTGACATGTTCCTTGACTCTGCCGGCGCCGCCTCCGCGAGGGCCGGCTTGGGGAGGGATGTGCCCTCCACCTTACGGCAGGTCTCCACACTGCCGCAGCCCGAGTCCGGGCTTCTTCTCCTTTCTTAAATACATAACAGGGTCAAGAAGTGGAGTGAATCCTGGCATGTATATTTTATGGATTTATCATTCGTAGGGGCGGCTATTAGCCGCCCGAGGGATTGCGACGGACCAGGGTTTTAAGGCGATTGATAATCGCCCCTACGGGTCTTCCCCGCCGGATATTTGCAGCTGTCAGGTGCACCCGCCGCTACGGGTCTTCCTCTGGGGCCAATTGTATCACGCCACGTTACATTTGTGCGCCAATTCAATGTAAAACGCACAAATGTTACGGGGTAATCCGCTGCCCTCTTATATAAACCTCTTTCAGCTCCCAGGCCTCATCCAATATCAGAAAATCCGCCGGAAGGCCGGGCCGGATGGCTCCCGCCTCCTGCTCCGCCCCGATGGACCGGGCGGGATTCAGGGTGGCGGCCAAAACCGCCTCCTGTTCCGGAATGCCAAAGGCCATGGCGTTCTTCATATCCGTCAACAAATCGCTGGCGGCTCCCGCTATGGTGCCGTCCAGCAGCCGGGCCACCCCCGCCTTTAATTCTATGGGCTGGCCCCCCAGATCGTACCGCCCCTCCGGCATGCCGCAGCAGCGCAGAGCGTCGGAAATCAGGCAGATCCGGCCCGGAAACAGCTTAAAGGCCGCCCGCACCGCACTGGGATGGATATGATACCCGTCGCAGATCAGCTCTGCGAATACATCCTCCCGCTCCGAGGCGGCGCCGATGGGACCGGGGCTGCGGTGCATAAGGCCTGGCATGGCATTGTACAAATGGGTCAAATGGGTGGCGCCGGCTTCATAAACCGCCCGGGCCTGATTATAATCTGCATCCGTATGGGCCACGGAAACGGTGGCGCTTTGGCTGGCACGGCGGGTGAAGGCCTCTGCCCCTTCCAGTTCCGGGGCCATATCTACCAATCGGATAAAGCCGCCGCAGTCCGCCTGCAGCTTTTCAAAACCTTCGATATCCGGGGTTTTCAGGTAGGCTCCGTTCTGAGCGCCCTTTTTTTTCTCGGAAAAATAAGGCCCTTCCATGTGGATGCCCAGAGGCCGGGCGCAGCCGGCGGGGGATTCTTTCCGCAAGGCTGCCGCCGTGTCAAAGGCCGCCGTTAGGCTTTCATAAGGCAGGGTCATGGAGGTGGGCAGGAAGGCAGTAATGCCCCGCCGGGCCAGGGTCCGGGCCATGCGGGTGAGGCCTTCGTAATCCCCGTCGGAAAAATCCGCGCCGGCGGCGCCGTGGATGTGGATATCCACCAGGCCGGGGATGACTTTCAGACCGCCTAGGTCCACATCCCCGGGGCGGTGGCCTTCAAAAACCTCCGTAAAACTGCCCTCTTCCACGACGAATCCGCCGGGGAGGAAGCCTCGTTCCGTTGTGAATATCAAAGCGTTATGATAAATCATGATGTACCTCATGGGTGGGAGGAATCTTCCATACCACCTTGCAGAAGTTTTTATGCATGGGCGGGCGGCTGGTAGCCGCCCCTACGCATCTTCCCGCCGGATATTGGCAACCGCCCCTCAAACCTCCGGCAAACTGGCGGCGGCAATGCTCTGCCCCACCCGCCGGGCCTTCTCGTCCGGCAGCATCACCTTCACCTTCGCCGCCAGATCCGGATACTCCTCTGCCAGCACCCGCTGGCACTCTTCTATCAGAATATCGCCCCCCTTGCCGGAAGCCACCCGCCCCAGCACCAGGAGATATTTCAAATCATAATACGCACTGTACAAAGACAAGGTGTGCGCCAGATAGGAGCCGATGGTGAGGAAAACCTTCTCCGCCCCCTCATGGCCCGCCTCGCACAATTTCTGCACCGCTTTCAGTTTCTCTGCCAGACTTAAACTGGAATCCAGCTCGATCCCCACCAGCGGCGCCAAACGGATTACCGCATCCTGGGAGAAATATTTGCAGCCTACGCCCTGATCCCCGGACCATTCGTCCAGAGGGCCCTTATCCTGCAGATCCACCGGAGCGAAAGCCAGCTCATTGAACCAGCCTAAAATCTTCCCCTCGGGGTTCACATAGCCTGCCGCCTCGCTGGTGCCCATGGCGATGCCCATTACCGCCCCGGAGTTTAAGCTCATAGCTCCCGCCAGAGCCGTCACATCCCCGTCATTGGCCACCACAATGGGCACATCCCCGATCTCCCGGGCCGCCCGGTCGTACACCGTCTTCACTTCCTCCCGGCGTTCCCGGGGCACCTTGATAAACAAAGACGAAACCATGGGGGCATTCCCCACAAAGGTGCCGGCGGAGGACACGCCGATGGCGTCCACCCGGGGCATTTTGGAAGCGGCGGTTTTGAAGGCCTCCACAATGCCATTATACTGATAAGCGGGATCCGCGGATTCCTTGGGGAACCACACCACTTCCTCGGAGTAAACCGTTTCTCCGTCAATAACGGCAGACACCTTCCGGTCCGAGCCCCCGGCATCGAAGCCGATGCGGCAGCCCTCTAAATGGCCTCCCATGGAGCGGGGCTGCTCGTTGGCCTCCGGGAAACGGGCCTCATCCACCAATTCGATTTCCAGAGGCCGCTCGAACATATCCACCACAAAGCCGGCATCGAAATGACGGACCCCTTCCGGAGAATAAACCGCCTTCAGTTTTTCCGCCGTTTCTTCACAGCCGCAAAGAGCGATTTTCCAGCCCCCCACCGCCCAGAGCAGGAATTTCACCGTCCGCTCCAGGTAGCGGAAATTGGCCTCGGCGAAGGATTCGTCCCGCAAACAGGTTTCGAACACGGAGATCCGGTCCCCGTCCCGGTAAAAGGCCAGTTTGATAGGGCGATGAGCCTCCTTTAAGTATTCCTGCCGCCAGACACCGAAGGGCACAAAGCCCGGGTCCAGGGCAGGGGTGTTTTGAAGTGTGAAATCGATTCCTAAGTAAGTCATAATTTTCACCATTTTGTGGGTATGCGGGCGGCTGGTAGCCGCCCCTACGCGTCTTCCACGCCGGATAATTGCAACTGTCCGCTGCTCCCGCCCCTACGCCTTCAATGCCGCCCGGATCATGGTGGCACATTCCTTCACAATAACACCATCCTCCGGTGCCAGAGGTGTCAGGGGCGCCCGGACGCTGCCGATGTCCGGCCCGCCCATTTCCTTAATCACCGCCTTGATCATGGCGTACATATTGCCCTGGCCGGAGCACAGCTTGTAAATTACCTGGCAGCAGGCATCCTGGATCTTCCGGGCCTCCGGAATCCGGCCCTCCTGCACCAGGCTGAAAATCTTCAGATACAATTCCGGCATCACCCCGTAGGTGCCGCCGATGCCTCCGGCAGCGCCGCTGGCCAGCCCCGCCAGGAGCTGCTCGTCCGGGCCGTTGAACACCAAAGCCCCCTCATCCCGCCACATCTCGATATCCTGCACCGGCATGGAGGAGTTTTTTACCCCGATGACCCGGGGATTTTTCAGCATTTCCCGAAGCAAAGCGCTGGTGAGGGACACCCCCGCCAGCTGGGGAATGTTGTAAATCACAAAGTCCGTGGCAGGGGCCGCATCGGATATATCATTCCAATATTTGGCAATGGCTGCCGGCGGCAGGTGGAAATAAATAGGCGGGATGGCGGCAATGGCGTCCACTCCCAGGCTTTCCGCATGGGCCGCCAATTCCCGGCTGTCCGCCGTGTTGTTGCAGGCCACATGGGCGATGATCACCAGCTTGCCCCTGGCCACCGCCATCACATTTTCCAGGAGGAGCTTCCGCTCCGCCACGGATTGGTAAATGCATTCGCCGGAGGATCCGCCTACATACAGGCCGGTGACCCCCTTGTCCATCAGATACTGGGTGAGAGCCCGCACCCGCTCCGGAGAGACGGCGCCGGCCTCGTCATAACAGGCATAGAAGGCAGGGAAGATTCCCTGATATTTTGTGAGATTTTTATTCATTGTTTTTCTTCTTTACAACTTGATTTTAAATACCGCTTTGGCTACCGCTTCCGGCACGCCGCCTTCGGCAATTTTCAAACGGTGGGCGTCCCCGGGAAATACCACTAAGAAGCTCCCCGGCGCCAACAGCAGGCTCTGCTCCGGCGCCCCGTGGTAGCCCCAGAAATCCCCTTCATGGGTAAACTCTTCAAGCCCCGCCGGGTGGGCGATCTCCACCCGTTCCCGGCCCTTCAGCATCACATGGATGTCCAAATACTGCCGGTGGGCCTCGAAGAAGGTCTCTTCATAAGGCAGGGTTTCGTAATCGAAGCGGGTGGCGTATAAGGCGTTGCCCTCAAGAGGTGTTTTTTCAGTTCCCAGGGTTTCAAAAAACGCCTCCGTCAGCAGGTCCAGGGCCTTGTCCAGCCGGGGGTGAATCCCCCGGTAAGTATCTTTTTCGCTCAGCTGCGCCCAAATCATGCTCTTACCCCTTCACGGCACCCATGGTGATGCCCTTGGTGAAATACTTCTGGAAGATGATAAACACGATGATAATCGGCAGCGCCGCGAAGGCCGCCCCCGCCATAATCAAGCCGAAGTCCGTAGAGTTTTCTGCCTGCATTTTGGCAATACCCAGAGAAATGGTCAGCTTCTGGGTGGAGGAGAGCATAATCAATTGCATGAAATAATCATTCCAGGAACTGATAAAGGTGAAGATGGCCAGGGCCCCCACACCGGGTTTAATCATGGGAAAAACGATGGTCCGGAAGGTCTTCCACTCTCCCGCCCCGTCTATCCGGGCCGCCTCGATGATTTCCCCGGGGATGCCCTCCGCAAACTGCTTAATCAGGAACACGCCGAAGGGCCAGCCCACGATGGGATAAATCACGGCGCTTAAGGTGTTATACAGCTTCAGGGTGGACATTTCCCGGATAAGGGGAATCAAAATCACCTGCTTGGGCAGGGCCATGGCGCAGACGATGAGGGTAAAAATGAGCCCCCGTCCCGCAAAGCGCTTCTTGGCCAGGGCGTAGCCCGCCAGCGCCGCCGTAAAGCAGGTCAGCAGCATGGAGGCCACTGCCATCCACACCGTGTTCACCATCCAGCGGATGGCGGCCGGCACTTCCGGTCCCGCAGAGGCCACCACCGCTTCGCCGCTTTCGGAGAAATACTGGCTGAAGGGCACATTGATCTGCCACAGCGGGGCTTTCAGCTTGCTGAAAAGGGTCTGGAAGTTTCTTAAAGTCCACTCCCCCGGCCACCAGGTAGGGGTGGTGGAATTGATTTCCTTGGCAGTCTTAAAGGCCCCCGTCACAATCCAGTACAAAGGGAAAGTAAAAAGCAGGGCCAGGAGAATCACTATAATCAGGACGGCCACCCGATATGCGGTAGTTTTTTTGCTTTGCATCCCGGTACCTCCTTAATTCTTGGACTGGCCCAGTTTGAACTGGACGGCGGAAAGGGCTGCGATCACCAGCATCAGCACCACCCCCATGGCATTGCCGTAGCCGTAGCGATAGAGCTTGAAAGCGGTGTAGTAAATGTAATACATCACCGTATCCGTGCTGTGGTTGGGGCCGCCGGATGTCAGCAGCTGGATCAAGGCAAAGCACTGGAAGGAGTTGATGGTGGTGATGATCAAAATATACAGGGTGGTGGGCATGATCTGGGGCCACTTGATTTTCCAGAACACCTGGTTCCGGGTGGCGCCGTCCACTTCCGCCGCCTCCACTAAGGACTGGTCCACATTGCCCAAAGCCGAAACATAGAGCACAATGGGCTGGCCCACGGAGGTGGTAAAGAGTATGATGATAATGGCCCAGAGGGCATAGCGGGAATCCCCCAGCCAGTTGATATTTTTATCGATCACGCCCATGTTTTTCAGGGCATAATTGAAAATGCCGTAGTAGTTGTTATACATCCATTTCCACACCACCGTCACGGCCACGGAGCCCGTTACCACCGGCAGGTAGAAAATGATGCGGAACAAGGAAGTCAGGCCCGCCCGCATATTGTAGATGGCATTGGCCACCCACAGGGAAAAAACGCAGACGGCGGGCACGGACACCGCCACAATAATCACGGTGTTGCGCATAGCCCCCAGGAAGATTTTATCCTGGAAAAGTTCTGCGTAGTTCCCAAAACCGATGAACGTATCCTGGGCATCTTTCCCCATATTGGAGTCAAAGAAGCTGGTATAGATACAGATGATCATGGGAACCACCACAAAGGTGATGAAGAAAAACAGGCTGGGCAGCATAAAGAGATAGCCTGCCCGGGTTTCCCGTATCCTCAAAGCCCGGCTGAGACCGGCGTTTCGTTTCATGTCGGAATCACTCCCCTCAAATCGGATGACCGGGATGACAAGGGTTCCTTGCCATCATTTCTCAAAAAAAGATGACAGGGGGTCATCCCCTGTCATCCCAGGAGAGTCCCCTGTCATCTTGTGGATAATCTTTACTTGGAGGCTGCTTCGTTGGCTTCCTTGACGAACTGAGCCACTTCCGTCGCTACGTCGCCGCCGGAGCCGATGCGCTGCAGCATGTTCCACCATGCGGTACGAGCTTCCGCCCAGCCCTTGGTTACCTGGTAGTAGTCGCCCAGGAAAGGCATCAGCTTGGTGTACTCGTTCATCACGGCGTTGTCCGCCCAGATGCCCGCGATATCCGCGCCGTTTACCTTGTCGCGCACGGCGAAGTAGGTGGAGGTCTTCACAGCGTCCTTCACGCCGTCGCCGGCCGCGAAGTACTTGATGAAGGTCTTGGCAGCTTCGATGCGGTCCGCATCGCCGTTGTCAAAAATACCGAAGCCCCAGATACCGCCCTGCAGCTTGGATTCGCCCTTTTCGCTGGGGAAGGACATGAATACGATTTCCTTGCCGTCGTTGGTCTGGCCGGCGGGAGCGTTGGTGTCATTGAGCTGCTGCGCAATGTTCCAGCAGAAAGCCATATCCAGCACGCCCTGACGGAAGAGGTTGATTTCTTCGCCGCCGTTGATGGCTGCGTCGAACTTGATGCCCTTGGTCTTGCTGAGCTCTTCCAGAGCCTTGATGTTCTCAGGGGAGTCCGCGGTGTACTTGGTGTGGGCTTCATCCGTGAAGGTGCCGCCGTACAGGTTGTTCACCAGCGCACGGGTGCCCTGGTCGCCGCCCTGGCCGCTGCAATACAGCGCGCCAACGCTTTCATTGCTTTCCGCCAGCAGCGCTACGGCGCTGAAGAAATCAGCGGTAGTCCAGGTGTGGGTATCCACATTCACGAACTTGTCCGCGCCCACTTCTTTGAAGCGGTCCATGTTGATGGCCATGCAGTGCGCGGTCATGCAAACGGGGAATTCATAGCTGGCGCCCTTGTCGTTGAAGCAGGCGGACTGCACAGCCTTGTTGATTTCGGCCTTGTCCGCATCGGTCCACAGGCTGGCCAGGTCTACCATGTAGCCCTTGGCGCCCCAGTTGGCTACCAGACGCTCCGGACCTTCCATGATCAGGTCGGGGGCCTTCTTGCCTTCGATGGCGGTGTTCACCTGGTCGTCGCCGTTGGTGTAGTCCAGGTATTCTACCGCGACTTTGATGTTGGGATTAGCCTTCTGGAAGCTGTCGATCAGGGCCTTCACAGAAGCGTCATCGCCCCACTTGCCGATGGGATAGGTCCACAGAGTGATTTCCACATCCTTGGCAGCAGGCAATGCGGTGGTGGTGGCGGCAGGAGCCGGAGCCTGAGTAGTGGCAGGCTGTTCCTGCTTAGCCGTGGTGGTAGGGGTGGAGCCGCCGCCGCAGGCGGTCAGTCCGATTACCATGGTTGCTGCAAGCAGCAGAGCTAACAGTTTCTTCATGATGTTCCTCCTGAATATTAGGTTTACGCTGGTTGGCAGACATTCTGCCACTTCTTCTGTCATTCATCTTACTGAAAATAACTTGGCCTGTCAATTGATTTTTGAAAAAATTTTTCAATAAATCAATTATTCTTAATTATCTTTCATGATAAATGCTTCACTTCCATGGCGGCGGCAATCCGCTCCCGGCTGCTCTTGGCCGTCTCCATATCCCGGCGGCAGAACTCGGAAAAGAGCACATCAATCAGGAACATCTGGGCAATCTTGGCCGCCACGGAGCCCAGCTGCAGCGGTCCTTCATTGGAACCGCACAGCAGCACCATATCCGCCAGATCCGCCCCGGGAGAGCGGGCAAAACGGGTCACCAGAATGATTTTCGCCTGCCGCTGTCTGGCCACCTCCATCACATCCTTCATATCCCGGGTAGCCCCGGAGTAGGAAAAGAACAGCAGCACTTCCCCCGGCTCCATGGAGGAGGCCGCCACCAATTGAGAGTGGGAATCCTCAATGGCCAGGAACTTATTGCACACCGTAGAGAAGGTATGCTGGGCCTCCCGGGCCAGCATCATGGATCCTCCCTGGCCCATGCAGAGCACCCGGGGCGCCGCGTGGAACCAGTCCACGCTGGTGCGGATATCTTCCCCTTTAATAAAGTCCAGGGTCTGGCGCATGGCCTCCTGATCTGCGGAAAACAGCTTCTGGCTCATTTCCTCCGTGGTATCCCCCTCTTCCACCGGGCCGGACAGAATCCCCGCCTCCGCGCTGTTGCTGTAAGCCGCATTGGCAATGGCCAGCTTGAAGGCATGGAAGCCTTTGTAGCCCAGGCGCCGGCAGAAGCGGGAAATAGTGGCCTCCGCCACGCCGCTTTCATCCGCCAGCTCCGCGATGGAAAGATACTGGCTGCTCTGCCGGTTGGCCAGGATATAATCCGCCGCCTTCTTTTCCGAAGCGGTGAGTTCATAATAAAACTGACTGATTTTTTCAAATACGCTTTCCGGCATCTTTTATTCTCCCAAAAGTTCGCCCAGCATACCGTCCACCATGCCCAGCATCCGGGGCAGATGGAAGGGGCCCTTGAAGGTGGAACCCTTGCAGGGAGGCTGGGTAGGCTTTCCGTCCCGTCTTAAATACCCGTACCATTCGCCGTACTCCGGGTCGGAAAAATAGGTTTTGCAATACTCCAGGGTCTTAAAGAACCACTCCAGATATTCCTCTTTTCCCGTGTCCTTATACAGCATCAGAGAGGCAATGAGGATCTCGTTGTGGGGCCACCAAAGCTTCATATCGTGTTCATAGGCCTCCGGGGGATTCCCCAGAGCGTCGATGAAATACAGCAGGCCGCCGTATTCCTTGTCCCAGCCGGCGTTGATGGCCCGATTGAAAATGGTTTCCGCCTTAGCCACCAGTTCCTTATCCCCCGTCCGGGCGGCCTGCTCCAGCAGGAACCAGACTCCTTCAATATCGTGGCCCGGATTGATAATGCGGCCTTCCGTCACTTCCAGCCTGGCTTCCCCGTTAGGACCCACATTCTCCAGCAGGCAGCCCAGCTCATCCTTCACATGGTAGCGGAAAATATCCTCCACGCAGGCGGCGGCCCGCTCTTCGTACAGGGCCTTGTTTTCCGGATCCACCCGCATCATCACGCTGGTGACATTCAGATAAATCATGGGGGCGCCGAAGGAACGGCCGCTCCGGGTTTCCGGAATGGTTTTGGGTCCCAAGCCCGTGGGGTCCGGCATGCCGTGATTCAGATCCCAGAAAAGCTGATACGCCCGGCGGGCCCGCTCCAGGCATTCCTTCTCCCCGGTAACGCCGTAATATTCCGCATTGGCCATGGCATAGAAGGCCTCGGAAAAGGCATAGCGGCGCTGCCTTAAGGGGGCCCCCTCCGCCGTCACGGTGAAATACATCCTGTCTCCCGCCTGGCGGTTAATACAATGGGCTTCCATAAAGTCCAGGCAGCTCTTGGAGGCGGCCAGCCATTCGTCCTTAGCGCCGTAAAGATGGCAGAGCCAGGCGAAGATCCAGCCGCAGCGGCCCTGCATCCACACGCTTTTATCCGTGGAAAACACCCGGCCGGTCCTGTCCAGGCAGGTATAGACCCCGCCGTTTAACGGATCCAGGCCGTGTTCCAGCCAGAATTTGACGCAGCGGTCCAGCTCTTCCCGGATCCACTGCCTTGTTTCTCTTAATCTTGCACGTTCCATAATGGTTTACCTCAAGGGAGTATTTGTTTTGATTGTATCATAATGAAAAAATTTTTCAAGAACAAATATATTTGAAAAACCAGGAGAATGGTGTATAATGCCTGTAAAATTCAAAGGGTTCCTCCCCGGATGAACCCGCTATGCCTGATACAGAGGTGATCAATCATGAAAAAACACATTGTATGCTTCGGCGATTCCAACACCCACGGCTATTGCGCCGACCCGGCGGACTGCGCCGACGGCGGCGACCGCTTCAACGAAACGGAGCGCTGGACCTGCCTGCTGCAGCAGCAGCTGTGGCCGGATTATCTGATTCTGGAAGAGGGGCTTTCCGGCCGTACCACCGTATTTCCGGATGCCCTGCATGAATCCATGTCCGGCCTGGACAGCATCTATTCCTGCCTGATGAGCCACGAACCGGTGGACCTGCTGATTATTATGCTGGGCACCAACGACACCAAGGAGCGGCTGGGGGCCAATGCGGCGGTGATCGGCATCGGTCTGGAACGGCTGGTGATGAAGGCCAAGACCGTGCCCGCCTGGCGGAACGGTCAGCCCCGGATTTTGATTATTGCGCCGCCCCATATCGGGGAAGGGCTGTACCGGCGTCCGGAAGGGGAACCCATGGGAAAAGGCTGTCCGGAAAAATCCCGGGCCCTGGCGGAAAAGTTTGCCCAGGTGGCGGAAAACCAGGGCTGCTATTTCCTGGACGCGGAAGGCGTGGCGGAGTTTAACCAGATCGATTGCATGCATTTAAGCCGCAAGGGCCACGCCCAGCTGGCGGCCAAACTGGCGGAGATGATCCCGGACATAGTATAATTAACACCTTGCCTCCCCCCTGACGAGGGGGGAGGTGGCCCGCAGGGCCGGAGGGGGGCGACTGGAGGAAGAGTACATGCCCAACAAATTCTTCAACCCGGAAAGCGATATTTGGCGGGCCTTCGGCTATATAGGCGAGCTGGTCCTGCTGAGTTTGGTGTGGGGCATTTGCTGCATCCCCCTCCTCACCATCGGCGCCGCTACCACCGCCCTCTACGACGGCGTGGTCCACGGCCTGCGCCGCCGGGACAGCGAGCCCTTGGCCCGCTTCTTTGCCACTTTCAAAAAAGAATTGAAAAACGGCGCCCTCTCTACCCTTTTATGGATAGGGATCGGCGCCCTTTTCTTCTTTGGCTATCTGGCCCTGCGCAGCGGCGGGGGCATGGTGGGTCCGGTGTACAATACCGCCCTTACCCTTTACACCCTGCTGGTGCCTTTTTTTCTGCTTTGCGTTCTGTGCTGGGTCTTCCCCCTGCTCTCCCGCTTTACCTTCACCACCGGTGCCCTAAATGCCACCGCCCTGCGGCTGGCCTTCGGTCACATTCTGCGTTCCGTTCTTCTGTCTTTGATCACCATGGCCGGCTTTCTGGCCTGCTATTTCTTTGTCTCGCCCCTCATTTTCGTCCCCGGCTGCGTGGCCCTGCTCTGGTCCTTTCTCATGGAGCCGGTTTTTAAGAAGTACGAATAATCCCTCCTGCCGCTTTACAGCTCCGGCTCAATGTAATGGGCCAGGGCGTAAAAGCCCCGCCGGCTGTTTTTACCCCTTTCCTTTTTAATGGAGTACAGGGCCTCGTCCGCCACGGAGAGGAAATCCCAGGGACTGCTGGGCCGGGTGGGGATATCATTGCAAATCCCCTGGGAAACGGTCACCGTATCCTGATGGGACTGGTACTCATGGCGGATGCCCAGGGCGGCGATGCCGGTGCGGATCTCCTCCACCACCCGTAAAATGGCCGCATCGTCAAAATCGGTATAGACCATCACGAATTCGTCCCCGCCGTAACGGGCGCAGAAAATATTGTATTTTTGGGCAATGTCCGACAGAGTCCGGGCAATGCGGATGAGGCATTCGTCCCCGCTTTGGTGGCCGTAATTGTCGTTATATTCCTTGAAATGATCAATATCCAGAATGGCCAGCCCCATGCTCTGCCGCTTGGCCCCTATCTTGCCGAAGGCCTCATCCAGCACATGGTTGAGCTGGAAGCGGTTGGGAATGCCGGTGAGGGCATCCGTGCTGGCCTGGCGGATCAGGGTCTCGTTTTCCTCCATGACCCGGCGCCGCTCCTCCCTCAGCCCCTCGATCAGATTGGACAGGGTCACTGCATGGGTGTACATTTCCCGCTGTTCCTTGCGCAGCCGGGCGGAAAGCTCCATATAGGTATGCAGGATTTCATTCAGCTTCCGGGGCTGGTTCATGGCCCGGTAGTAATCCGCTTTCAACTCGCAGAAGGCGCACATCACATAAGCCACATTGGTGCCCATAATGCCCGCCTCTACCGCCGTCAGCAATTCCAAAGCTTCCCGGCTCCTATCCTTTTCCATCAAAATATGATACAGTCCGACAATATCCTCCAGCATATCCTGCACCTGGGGCTGCTGCCGGAGCACCGGCAAAAACTGCTCGAACAGGCGGGTGCTCTCCTCTTCCTCACCCTTTTCCAGGGCCAGGCGGGTCAGGAGATACAGCCGGGACAGCTGCAGCTCCGCCTGGACTTCCCCGGAGCAGCGCTCAAAGAAGGACTCCATTTCCCGGACGCTCTTCTCTGCCGCCGGCAGATCCTTCAGATTCATTGAAATCAGGGCATCGCTGGCCAGCATGATCACCATATTCTGCAGATAGCGGAAAGTGTTTTTTTGTTTCCGGTGCTGGGCTATGCTTTTTCTGACATATTTGCGGGCGGCTTTGTAATCCCGCAGTTCTCCGTACAAGCGGCCGATATTGGCCTCCACCAGAACCCTGGTCTTGGCATCCCCCCGGCGGTTGGCAATGCTCAAAGCCATAATATAGTTGTTGTAGGCAATATCAAAACAGCCGTTATTTAAGGCATCCGCCGCAATAAAGCCGTAAATATGGGAGAGCATGGCCTGATCGTCCGCCCGCAAGGCGTGGGAAAAAGCCTTCTTCAGGCAGGAACGGTAAGAAGCGCCGCTGCCGCCCCGGTAGTACAGGTACTGGGCCTGATAATAATAAGCAAAACCCAGCAGGGCATCATCCTGCAGGTCCTTGCCCTGCTGGATAATCTCACGGACCGTGCCTTTTACACGAGGGGAAAGAATGCTGATTTCCGTTAAACAGCTGTCGATCAACGCCTGGATTTCCTGATTGTATTTTGTTTTGTCCATAGCTTATCGGCTTCCTTCCTCATTAGGGGGGGATGGTGCTTCCGCTAATGAAAATATCGCTTAATCCGGCAGCGAAGTGCCTTCGATCTGAACATTCAGAAATTCAACCCCCAGGGCTTCCACCTGCCGGTTGGCCTTTTTCTTTACCAGCTCCGAGATTTCCCGGGGATGATTGATCAGCTCCAGGACAGGGATGCCCATTTCGCTGACGGTGGCGGTAAAGGCGCCGGAGACAAAGGTAAAGAGGGCCCCCATCACTTCATAGGAATTTTTCAGGCCCCGGTTGATAAAGGCCTCCAGCATAAATCCGATGGGATCCTTCACCCGGTAGTCGTAGGTGCCGTAGGCCCGCACCCGGTAAATCTGTTCCCCTTCCCGCACCAGCGCCGGGGTCTTGGTAGCCCATTTGCGCTCGGTGATGGGGTCCGTATTCACAAAATACAGGGTGGCATTCACCGGCTTTCCTCCCCGGGAAGGGAAGGCCTTTTTCTCTGCCAGCAGGGGAAACTCCTCCGGAACCAGCCGGTACTCTCCCCAATCCCAGACATCCGCCAGGGAATTGCCGCAGAGACAGACGATATACTGCCCTTCCGCCACGAAAATGCGGGTATTCCGCAAAAGGGGCAAATCTCCGGGATCCGAGCCGTAGCGATACAGCACCAGCCCCCGGTCTTTGTCCTCAAAGCGGATCACATTTTTATCATTACTTCGTTTTTTACCAAATAGCATAAAGTTCTGTCAATCCGTTTCTATCCCTCCGCAAAGAATTTTCTTTGCTTCAGATAAAAGACGGCTCCCAGGGCAATCCAGATGATCAGGATGAGATAGCTTTCCTTGCCGAAATGGACGCCCTTCAGGCCCGGAATCGGCACCAGCTGCAGCAGCACGAAGATCAAACTGAATACCACGCCGATAATGCCCATAGCCTTCAGAAAGCCGCTGCCGTCTCCCTGCTTTTTCGCGGTCAGCAGGGTGCTGGCGGAGGTGAAGAAATAGCCGATGGAGGCGCCGATGGCGCTCATATCCACGAACCAGCCCAGCGCTTCCCGGCCCAGTAGGGGGCCGGACATGCTCACCGCCACGCAGAACAGGATGGCATTCCGAGGGGTGCCGTATTTCGGATTCACCTTCCCGAACCAGGCAGGCAGGTATCCGTCCCGGCTCATGGAATACATCAAACGGCTGGAAGCCAGATAAAAGCCCATGATCCCGGACAGCACGGCGCAGCTTACCCCGGTGCCCACCAGGACCTTCCCGAAGCCGCCCAGCAGCTCCTCCGCCGCCACCAATACCACCCATTCCCCGGCCATCACCCGCTCCGGCCAGTTGGCCAGGGCCGCAGCGGCCACGGTGTTATTGCTCACATACACGAAGCAGCCGAAAAGGATGGCGATGATCATGATAAAGGAAACCTTTTTGAAGCTGAAGTTGAACTCCTCCGCCGCCTGGGGGATGGCGTCAAAGCCCACATAAGCCCAGGGAGCAATGGCGAAAGTGGCCAGAATAGCGCCCAGCACGCCGGCAGTACCCTTATGGGCGTACTGCCCGATTTCCGCCGTGGTGGCCCCCGCCGCCATGGCGGCGCTCTTATCGAAGCCCCAGATGGGTTCCAGATTGATTCCCTTGGCTTTGCTGCTGATTAAAGCAGCCATAAAAAGGGAAAAAACACAAAGCACCAAAAGGCCGGAAAGCACCATTTGCACGGTTCCCGCCTTCTTCACCCCTATTATATTCAAAAAACCGAAAAGAATCAAGATGCTCAAAGCCAAAAGCATCTCGCCGAAATAAATATTAAAACCCGCCACGGAGTAATGAAATCCGAACTTCAAGATATCCGCGCCGCCGTCCAGGCCGTCCACAATCAAACCGATGGCGGTGCTGTTCATGGGCACATTGGTCAGATAGGCCACCACTAAAAACCAGCCGCAGATAAAGGCGGCCCGCTTGCCGAAGCAGTTTTTGGTAAAGGTGAACTCCCCGCCCGCCTGGGGGAACTTCGGCACCATGTAGGCATAGGAAAAGGCGATCACGATCATCACCAAAGCCCCTAAAATCATGGCAATGGCGGTGCCGGCGGCGCCGGAAGTGGAAAGAAATTTCTTCCCCGGGTTAATAAAGGATCCCCAGCCGATCACGCAGCCGAAGGCAATGGCCCAGACATGCAGGGGGGAAAGAGAGCGCCGGAGGCCTTCGCCGCCGGCCTGAGGCGCGGTACTGATTTGTTTCTTCTTCATATCTTTCTTCCTTTTTCCTTACACATCATAGGTTTTATCCACGGCCTTCAGCTCCTTGAAGCTGTCGATTTCCGTAATGTCCTCTTCCCGGCAGGGCCGCACCTCCACTTTGTAGCGGTCCTTGCAATACACCAGGGGCACCTGTTCCCAATACCGTTCCTTGCCGCCGGGGGAGTGGTACACATCCACAATATCCTGGGCCAGCCGGTGCCCATCCGCTTCATCCCAGTAGGAAATGCCCACCATTTGCCAGATGTCATCTCCTTCGCCCCCCACCATCTCCTGCTGGATCAGGCCGTCCTTTACCTTAAAGCACCAGTCATCGGAGCGCTGCTTTTTAATGCCCAGAAAATTGGAGGCGTAATGATAACTGCGGATCAGCGAGGGATTGGAAATCAAAAGGTCTGCTTCAAATACATAAGCCCCCGCCAGCAGATAGCGGGCCACCAGGGAAGAACTGATGTTGTTGGCCTCGTTATAAACCGGGTTTTCCAGAAACTTGATCATGGGATATTTATAGAGAAGCTGGTCGAATTGCTCCGCCAGGTAGCCCCGGACAATAACGATTTCCTGAATGCCCGCTGCCAGGCAGGCATCGATGAGGCGGTCAATGAGGCGGATGCCGTGAACCCGCACCAGGGGTTTGGGGGTATTAAAGGTAATAGGAACCAAACGGGTGCCGAAACCGGCGGCAATGAACACCGCCCGCTTCACCCGGTAAGGTTCCAGAGCTGCCCGGCCCGCCGCCGTAATCCGGCCGTTTAACAGATAGCCCAGATCCCGCAATTCCTTGGTGGTGCGGTTAATGGTGCCCAGGCTGTAGCGGGTCAGTTCTTCCAGTTCTCGCTGCGTCAGTTTATTATCAACGGAAACCAGCTGTTCCAGAATATCAAATTGTTTTCGGGTAAGGGTCATAAAGCCGTCCTGCCTTTTTGTTCAGTTCCGGCCTATTGTACAAAGAATTGGAACAAAAGTCAAGAAAAAAGGAGGGAGCGCCGCCCCCTCCCGTAATGCTGTTAAAGTTGATTCAGCCCCTGCTCCAGGTCTGCCAGAATGTCCTCCGCATTCTCCAGGCCCACGGAAAGACGGATCAGGCCGGGACTGATGCCGGACTCCGCCAAAGATTCCGGATCATAAGTGGAATGGGTCATGGAGGCGGGATGCTCGATCAGGGTCTCCGCATCCCCCAGGGACACGGCGATGCGGATCAGCTTCATGCTGTTTACTAGCTTCATGCCGGCTTCCTTGCCGCCCCTCACCTCGAAGCTGACGATGCCGCCGAAGCCCTGCATCTGCCGGGCCGCAATCTCATGGCCGGGATGGTCCTTCAGGCCGGGATAATACACTTTCTCCACCGCAGGATGGGCCTTTAGGAAGGCTGCCACTTTGGCTGCGCTTTCGCAGTGCCGGGCCACCCGCAGCTCCAGGGTCTTTAAGCCCCGCAGAATCAGATAGGCCGCAAAGGGATCCATGGTGGCGCCGGTCATGTCCTTCAGGCCGAACATCTTCACCTCCGTGATAAAGTCCTGACTTCCTGCCACAAAACCGGCAATCACATCCCCGTGGCCGTTTAAGTACTTGGTGGCGGAATGCAGCACCACATCCGCGCCCAGCTCCAAAGGCCGCTGCAGGGCGGGAGAAGCAAAGGTGTTGTCGCACACCACTTTAATGGCGGGGTTAAAGGCGTGAGCAATTTCCGCCACCGCCGCAATATCCGTGATTTTCAGATTGGGATTGGCCGGGGTTTCCAGATACACCGCCACGGTGTTGGATTTCAGATGCACTTTCACCTCTTCCAGATTGGAAGTATCGATCAGATCCACCTCCACGCCGTAGCGGGTGAGGCCGTGGGTCAGGTAGGCAAAGGTGCAGCCGTAGAGGGTCTTGTCCGCCAGAATGTGCTTCCCGGCGCCAGCCAGAGTCCAGAGACAGGCGGATACGGCTCCCATTCCGGAAGCGGCCGCCGCGCAGGCCTCCGCCCCTTCCAGGGCCGCCACCCGCTGTTCCAGGGCCGTGACCGTGGGATTCCCCAAGCGGGTGTAGATGTAGCCGTCTTCCTGGCCGGCAAAGCGGCGTCCGCCCTGCTCCGCGCTCTCGAATACAAAGGTGGACGACTGGTAAATGGGGGTGGCTAAGGCGCCGAATTGGGCGTCCTCAATAGCTCCGGCATGTATCGCTTTGGTGCCGAAGCCCTGGGGCATGTGTTCCATAGCATGATCCTCCTTACGGTTCGTTTAATATATGGAATGCGTTCCTATAATTATCTTCCCGTCCATTGGTGAGGATGGTTTTGATTTCCTGCAAAACCGCCTCTTGATCCAGCAATTCCGCCAGCCAGGGGGCATAGCGGGTGCCGCTTCCCTCCCGGATTTCTTTTAATGCCTGTTCCAGGCTTTTCCCACTCTTATAACTGCGCCCCACGGAATCCGTGGCCGCATCCAGGCAGTCGGCGCAGGCCACCAGGGCTATCACGGTGCGGCAGGGGCTTTCCGACACTTTAAAGCCTTCCGGATATCCCTGGGAATCGTCAAACCATCTGTGATGGCCCCGGGCCACATCCGCGTAGGCCTTGGTGGAGGCATTCCGGGAGAGCAGATAGGCTCCCAGATCCGGGTGAGCATGGATAAAGCCGAACTCGTCTTCCAGCAGGTTCCGCCCGTAAGTCAAAATGGTTTCCGCAATCAAAACCTTGCCGAAATCGTGGCAAAGCGCCGCATGATAAACAAAGTCCTCTATCTTCTCTTTTTGAGCCGCCGCCTCCTCCGGGCTGCCAATCCCCGGCAGACCCGCAAACAGCTCCGGTTTTTCCGCCAGCAGATGCCGGGTCAGAGCCTGGGCGAGTTCCGCCACACTTAAGGTGTGGACATAGGTAGGCGGATGGATGGCCGCCATCAGGCTCAGCCCCATCTCCTCGAAGCTCATTTCCTTCAGTTCAATAAAATGACGCAGGATCAAAGAAAGAACCCCCAGCAGGAAGGTCAGCATGTCCTTCTTGGGTGTCTGATGTAAATAACTGATGAGATTCCGGTAAAATTGAAGCAGCTGCTGCTCTTCCGACGGAGTCAGAGAGGCTTCCTCGCTCAGCACTTCCACATATTCCAGGGGCGCCGCCAGCATCACCACCGGCACATCCTCCGAGGGATCTTCCCGAAAGTCCCGGGCCATCAGCTCTTCCAGCTGCCGCTTGTATTGTTCCTTGCTGCTTTCCCCTGCCAGGAAGGCGTCCCGGATCACATACAGATAAATATTTTTGGTAAAATGCCAGGCCCGGCAGGGGGCCTCCGGATCTTTATACAATTCCCACATAGCCTGGGAGCAATCATGAATATAAGCCAGATGCTCCTGGGTATAACCCTTTTTGTTCAGGGAATCCGGCAGGGAGCATACATATTCGTAAACCCGGAAGCGGTGCAGATCCCAGTTATAATCCGGCAGCTGCTCCCGGTAAAAGGAATCCTCCGCCAGGGCCATGGCCGCCTGCATCCGCCTCAGAATGGTATCCAGCTCCCCCCGGCTCTGGGGAACCCCGTCAATTTCCGAAACCACCCGGATATAGCGGGCATTGATCACCACCAGCTCCTTCATTTCCGGGGAAAGGGTCAGAAACTTTTCTTTTTCCAGGTAGGTCAGGAGCCGCTCCCCGGCCCTTAAGCCCTCCTGCTGATACTGCAGGCAGACATCGTCCACCGGCATCAGCCGGGCGGTCATACAAATCATCAGATAAGCCGCCGTCACCATGCCGTCCAGGGCTAAAATGATGGCTTCATCCTCCCCGGAGGCGTCCGCTTCCTGCAGCAGCCGCCGGGCCTGGTAAAAGACCAGAGGGGCGTCGATATTGGTAAGCTGATAGGCATTGATGAATTCGGCGGCAAAGGCCCGCATCATCTCCAATTCTTCCTCGTCCAGCTTGTCCTGGCTCTGGATAAAGGGATAAAAGGCTTCCTCCAGGGTTTTCTGATTGTCCCTGGCCAGCTCGCCTATATGAATAAAGTTCTTGATCAGGGTGGCGCGGTACTCATCCGCGCCGGATACATCGCCGATTTGCGGAGACGAAAGAGAACAAATCTCATTGATTTGATCGATGTAACGCCTTAATTGTTCTTTCGCTGTATCCATATGCTACCCTTCAAATGCCCTTCCGGTAATAAATGCGCTTCCGCTGATTACGGGAGTTTGGGAATCTCCCGGCTTTCGTTTTCGCTGTAAAACTTGCTTCCCTGCCGGGTTTCCGTTCTGCCGGAAGCAGCCGTCCGCATTTCCGTCCAGGTCACGGTGCGGTAACGGGTCCGGGTCTCCTGTCCGGGAGCCGTGGTAGTGGCCGGTTTGGCGACCTTCCATTCGGTGTAGGTCCATTCCGGAATCACATCCGATCCCTCCACTTTTTTCCACTCTCCCCAGGAATCCTGCAGTTTATCGATATTTTCGCGCTGCGTTTTCTTAACGGTTTTGCTTTCTTCCTTGGTTTCCACCGTGCCTCTGGCAGATGTGCGGGTAATGGTCCAGGTTTCCGTGATGTAGCCTACGCGTTCCCTTACCCCCCAGTCATCATAAGTAGGCTCTCTGGTGACGACCCATTCGCCCCACTTTTCGGTAAACTTGCTTTCCCCCACCTTGTTCCAGGGGCCCCAGTCTTCTTTTAGCTTCTCAACATAACGGAACTCGGTCTTGCTTTGGAATTTGGATTCCGTAGTCGAATCCGTCTTCCCTGTGGAAGAAGTGCGGGTGCCGGTCCGGGTAACGGTCCGGGTTCCCTTCCGTTCTTCCATGCCATAATCCTCGTAAGTAGGGGCTTTTGTCTGATACCACTCGCCCCACTGATAAGGCGGGTCGCTCCAATCGCTCCAAACATATTCGCCCCAGGTTTCGGCCAGCATATCCGTAAAACTGTCCTTATGGCTGTAACCGCACAGGGCGCAGGTATGCAGGGTATAACCCTGAGAGGTATGGGTGGCCGGTATGACCTTATCGCTATACTTATGTTTCAGCTGCGGGATATCCCGGGATTCCGTCTTGATTTCCGCTTCGGGATCCGCTTCCCTTCTTTCCGTTTTTCCGGTATTGGAGGTGCGGCTTTCGGTGATGGTCACCGTCCGGATGCCTGTTCTTTCCTCCGTGCCTTTGCCGTTGCAGGTAGCGGGATTTACCACCTCCCAGGCGCCCCATTGCCAATCGCCGTAGCTGCGGGAGGCTTCCTTCCAGGCGCTCCAGCCCTCTTCTATCTTGGGTATCTTCCTGCTTTCCTTGGTGCTCTCGTTCTTGCTTTCTTTTCTGCCGTAATTCGAGAAGCGCTCCACCGTGCGGGTGCCGGTTCTTTCCTCCGTTCCTTCTGCGGTGGTGGTAGGGGCTTTAACCACCCGCCAGGCGCCCCAGTTCCAGGGAGGGTTGGTCCAGGCGCCCCAGGTTTCCGGAGCGGCGGTAGCGGCCGGTTCCGTAGCCGCTGCGGTGGTGCGACCAGTAGGAGCCGCCGTGGTTCCCTGCGCGGGGCGGGCGGTGGTGGCCTGAGGATCTCTTGCCGTAGTAGGCGCAGTGCCGCCGCTGCGGGTGGTAGCCGCCGCCTGGGCGGAACCCTGGGTTCCGGTGGCGGGGGAGGCGGGATCCTGGGTGACATCCCCGGATGCGTCCGGGGCTTGTGTGGCTTCGCCGGAAGCCGCCGGATCCTGAGTGGCATCCCCGGAGGCATCCGGGCTTAAAGTCGCTTCCCCGGAAGAATAGGGATCAAAGGCGGTGGTATCGCCCTGCACCACTTCCTGTCCGGAGGTGGAGGACTGATCCGGCGCCTCCGTCAAAGCCGAGGCGTCATAAGTGGGGATGGTGTAATCAATATAAGGAATCATCCACCAGGTTTCGTTCATGGTGGGCAAATGCTCTGCAGACGCAAAGGGCAGGGTGCCGGGGTTGAAAACAACGCCCGTGTTCCCGGGGGCCGAAGTGCCCGGCGCAAAAGGGGCCGGGGCGAGGGTCTCCACCCCCGAAGGGGCGGTGGGTTTCACCGTAGGGGTCTGCCGTCTGCCGGCGGTATTCACTAAAATAAAGACAATAGCAGCTATAAGAATCACGGCAGGAATGGCTGCCAGGAGCCACCGTATATCCTTTTTATTCATTCTGGTATGCTCTCCTATCGCGTTCGCCTCAAGGCGGAATTATGCAATTTACTATCCAATGAGCATACCCCATTTTCCGCTATTTTTCAAGATGAAAGTAGACAAAAGACGTATTTTTTCTTTAATTTTTCCCGGCTGCGCTAAAAGGCGGTGAAACGCTTGTAAACCGAGTCCGCCACGGCTTCGTAGCAGCGGATCATCAGAATCTTGATTCCTTCCAGAAGCAGAATCACCAGCAGGGGATAAAATGCGTGGGTGCCCAGCAGCAGCATGGCAAAGAGCACGAAAGTACGGATGTTGTATACCAAGAGGTTGGTGAGATAAATATGATCTTTGCTCTCGGAAACATAGGCTTGGGAAATCTCCCGGCGGACCTGCGCCTCCGCCCCGTCCATGGCCTTCAGCAGGCGCTGGGCCTTGGGCGTAGCCTTCTCCTGCTGCCGGGTATAATTCAGGTAAAAACGCCGGTAAATCCGCTCAAAGGCAGAGGCTTCCCGGGGCAGGGCTTCCAGCTCCGCCTGCAGGTCCCGGCTCCGGGCCAGGCTGGTGCGGTCCTCTCCCTTCAAAAAGTAAAGATGGAGCCCTTTGTAATAATCCGCCATCCGGGCCTGGCCGGAGTGGCAAAGCATGGCCAGCAGCAGCAGAGGCCAGATGTAAAAGGACCAGGGCGTATCCGTAAAGGGAATGGGTTCCCCCATGAGGCGCAGGCCCAGCACCAGATAAATGGCCAGATAATTCAGAAAATCCGCCGCCCCGTCCAGCACCCGGCCCAGCTGGCTGCTGGTACCCGTCAGCCGGGCCACCTGGCCGTCGCAGCAGTCCAGAATAGCGGAAAACAGCACCAGGGCCATGCCCAGCAGGTTAATCCAGCGATTGCTTGTATAAAACAGCAGGCTGCCGCCTATGCCGAAAAAGAGGGAAAGCAGCGTAACCGCATTGGCCGATATCCCCAGGCGAATAAAGCCGTGGGACAGGCGGATGGCCAGGGGATCGTAAAGAATCACCTCTAAGGGATCATCCACCCCGCCGCTCTTCCGGGCGGCCTGGATGGCCCGGGCAACTTCAGCTTGTTTTTGGGTTTTCCTATGCATATATTCAACACCTTTCAAGCAGGCAATTTTTCGCCTTTCTAAAGATAGTGATTCATGACCGATTTGTCAAGCAAAAATGCACCAGGGGACCTGTCCCCACGGTGCCTTTTTGTGGTATAATGGGGCAAAAGCTGCGGAGGGTATTCCTATGATATGTGAAGAGAGAAGGAAAAACATGGAAGAGGCCGGCCGGCGGATCAGCCGGGTGCTGCAGACGGATCCGGGGGGCCGGGGCCTGCTGGCGGGGCCTGTTCCGGACCGGACAGAGCTGCTGCTGTCCCTGCTGCAGGATATGCGGCGGGTGTATTTGATCAGCGGCTTTCCCGTGCGCCGTGAGGACGGGGAAGTGGTGGGGGAAACGGACGGGCCTTTAGGCATCGCCCATATAGCTTGGGCTTTAGAGCAAAGGGGCGTGTCTGTTTTGGTAATGACGGATCAGACCTGTCTCCCCCAAATGAAAGCGGCTCTGGAAGCCCGGGGCTGCCGCACGCTGCCTTCCGCCGTTCCGGCAGAGGATCCTGCGGGGTATTTCAGGTCCGTCGTCCGGGACTTTCCGCCCACCCATCTGATTACTTTGGAGCGGCCGGGTAAGGCAAGGGACGGACATTTTTACAATATGCGGGGGGGCCGGATTGATGCCATGCTGACGGATACGGACAGCGTGATGGAGGCCGTCCGCCGGGCCGGAGGCAAAATCATCTCCGTAGGAGACGGCGGCAACGAGTTGGGGATGGGCGCCCTGCGCCCTTTGATTGAAGAACGGGTGCCCCACGGAGAACTGATTTGCGCGGATGCGGCGGCGGATGCGGCCCTAGTCTCCGGCGTTTCCAATTGGTGGGGCTGGGGCCTTGCGGCCTTTTGCTCTCTCCTGGAGGGGCGGGATCTGCTGCCTTCCCCGGAGACGGAGCGGAAAGTGCTGCAGGCGGTGATTGAGGCCGGCGGCGCCGACGGCTGCACCGGCCGCCGGGAAGAAACGGTGGACGCTTTGCCCGCCGAAGTGCATCTGGCTCTCCTGCAGCAGGTGAGCGATATCCTCCGGGAATCCCTGTCATAGAAAAGCGCCACGGAGAATCGATGTCCCCCGTTCCGCCTACGCCTGCAGCTCGTACAGCTTTTTGTATATCCCGTTCATGGCCAGGAGCTCCTGGTGGGAGCCCCGCTCCCGTATCTGCCCCTTGTGCATCACCAAAATCTCGTCCGCATGCTGGATGGTGGAAAGCCGATGGGCCACCATGATGGAGGTGCGCCCCCGCATCAGGGTCTCCAGGGCCTCCTGGATCAGCTGCTCCGTTTCCGTATCGATATTGGCGGTGGCCTCGTCCAGCACCAGGATGGTGGGATCAAAGGCCAGGGTCCGGGCAAAGCTTAAAAGCTGCCGCTCCCCGGCGGATAAGGTGGAGCCCCGCTCCGTCACCGGCTCGTCGTATTTCTCCGGCAGTTTTTCAATGAAATGATCCGCATTGGCGGCTTCGGAGGCCTCCCGGATCTGCCTGTCCGTAATCTCCTCGCTTAAGAGCCGGATATTACTCTTGATATCCCCGGTAAAGACGAACACATCCTGCTGCACCTGGCCGATGGCATGGCGCAGATCCTGTAAGGAAAGATCCTTGATATTCACATCGTCAATTAAAATCTCGCCCTTTTGGATATCGTAATACCGCCCGATCAGGTTCAAGATGGAGCTCTTCCCGGCTCCCGTGGCCCCCACAAAGGCCACCCGCTCTCCGGGCCGGATCAGGAAGCTCACATCCCGCAGGACCCAGTCCTCGTTTTCGTAGGCAAACCATACATTTCTGAACTCGATCTTCCCCTGGAACTGGGGCATCCGCACCGGCTCTTCCGCCTCTAAAATGGTGTTCTTCTCGTCCAGGATCGTAAAGATCTTCTCCGCAGAGGCCATGGCATTCTGCAGGGTGGAGAACTGCTCTGCCAGCTCCTGGATGGGCTCGAAGAAGGAGCGGATGTAGTTGGTGAAAATATACAGGGTGCCCAGGGTGAGGGTCCCCTCCAGCACACTCACGCCGCTGCGGTAAATGATGAGGGCATAGGCAAAGTTGGCTATGAAAGCCAGGCCGGGACGGAAGAGGCCGAACACCGCCAGCTCCTTCATCTGGGTCTTGTACAGATCATCCGTGCGCTCCCTAAACTCCTCCGCCTTCTTCTCTTCTCTTGCGAAAAGCTGGATCAGCTTCATGCCGGAAATATTTTCGGAGAGGAAGGTGTTGAGGGCCGAGATCTTGGTCCGCACAATGCGGTAGATCTTCCGGATCAAAATGCGGAAGGTGAGGGTGATGGCAAAGACCACCGGCAGGAAGAGGAAGGCCAGGAGGGCCAGCTTGGGGTTGATGGAGATCATCACCACCGCATAGCCGATGATCAGCATGGTATTGCTGATGAGCCGCACCAGCACCTGGGTGTACATCTGGTTTAAGGATTCCACATCGTTGGTCACCCGGGTGACAATACGGCCCACCGGGTTGGTGTCGAAGAATCTGAGGGGCAGGGAGTGGACATGGGCGAACACCTCCTCCCGGATGGTGTAAATGATCCGCTGACCCGTCTTTTGCAAAAGCCAGGTCTGGCCCAGCTGCAGGAAAAAGCCCGCCACCAGCAGGCCGGCGTAGAGGAGGGCGATCTTAATGATGCCGCTGCGGTCCTGCCCCCGCAGAACACTTAAATCCTCCCGGCTCATGGGCTCGGCGCCTGTCAAAGAGCTGTAAACTATCTTAGGTGCAATGGGCAGAATCAATGTTCCGCTCTCATTCAGCTTTGCGCGGGGCATGCCGTCCTTTTCCCACTGACTTATAGTCTCCAGAGCTGCTTTATCAATATCTTTTGCCAGATAGTAATGCTCTTCGTAATAAACCAGCCTGGCATAGCTACCCTCCTCTGTCACATCATCCGTGCGGACCAAGGACAAATCCCCCAGCCGAATCTGGGCCTGGGATTCCTCCACTATCCGGAAGGGCCTGTCATATCCATTTATATACTTATCGATGGCATTGCCGATCAAAATGGGCTTGATCAAATTGATGCCGGTGACCATCAGCAGCAGAATGAGGGCCAGCACCATGGTGCCGATATGGGGCTTCACATAGGCCAGAAGGCGGGTAAAAGCATTGCCCTCATACTTGGTTTCCAGGAGTTCTTCATGCATTTGCGCCATAATCCGTCACCCCCTTATTCCGTGGCCAGGAGCTGCTGCTCCAGCTGCTGCTTGTGGGCCATGGAAGCAAAAATGCCGCCCAGGGCCATGAGTTCCTCGTGGGTGCCGTATTCCGCCGGCACGCCCTCGTCCAGCACCAGGATATGGTCCGCATTCTGCACCGTAGAGACCCGGTGGGCAATGATGATATTGGTTTTGCCCTTCCGGTATTCCTTTAGGTTTTCCAGAATCCGCTCCTCCGTGTCCGTATCCACGGCGGAGAGGGAATCGTCTAAAATCAAAATGGGGCTGTCTTTTAAGAGGGCCCGGGCAATGGAGCTGCGCTGCTTCTGGCCGCCGGAGAGGGTAACCCCCCGCTCGCCCACCATGGTCTGGTATTTCTCCGGGAAATCCATGATATTCTCGTGAATATCCGCCGCCATGGCCGCCCGCTCGATTTCCTCCTGAGAGGCATCCAGATGGCCGAAGGAAATGTTCTCCGCTAAAGTCTGGGAGAACATGAAATTATCCTGGGGCACATAGGCGATGTTTTCCCTGAGCACATGAAGGGGAATGTTCTTGATATCGTGGCCGTCGTAGGAAATGGAGCCATGCTCCACATCGTAGAGCCGGGTCAGCAGATTCACCAGGGTGGTCTTCCCGGAACCCGTGCGGCCCATCACCGCCAGGGTTTCCCCGGGCTTTACCTCCACAGAAACATGCTTTAGTTTCTCCGGCAGGTTTTCGCTATAGCTGAAGCTCACATCATCCAGGCGGATCTGGCCGGAAAGGGCGGTCACCGCATCCGGCGCCTCCGCGTCCTGGATCTCGCTGATCTCGTCCATCACTTCGTGGATCCGGCGGTTGCCGGCAATGCCCTGGGATATGGAAGTAATGGCATCTCCCAGGGCCAGCATAGGCCACACCAGGGAGCCGATATAGGCGTTGAACATCACGAATTTACCCAGTGTCATGTCCCCGATCATGGTGAAATACCCGCCGATTACAATGGCGATCACATAGGTGATGCCCACCAGGAACTGCAGCATGGGCATAAAGAAGGCGCTGATTTTCACCACGTTCAGGGAGGCCGCCCGCTTGGCCTCGTTCACCTCGGCGAAGGCGGCTTTCTGCTTTTCCTCCTGCACAAAGGCCTTCACCACCCGCTCGCCCGAAACGCTCTCCTGCACATAATCCTGGAGGTTCGCAAAGGCTTTTTGCATCTTCCGGTAGCGGTTCTCAATGGTTTTGCCATAGTAATAGCCGAACACCGCCAGCACCGCCATGGGGATCAGGGTGTAGAGGGTAAGGGTGAGGGAAACATGGGTAATCATGCGGTAGAGCACCAGCACCGTCAGCACCGTGGCGTCGAAGGCGGTGACAATGGCGGGGCCTACCGCCATGCGGACGGCTTCCAGATCGTTGGTGAAATAGCTCATCAGGTCCCCGGTTTTGTGTTCATGATAATAACGCTGGGGCAGGGTTTCCAGGTGCTGGAAGAGCTGGTTCCGCATGCGGCGCTCCACTTTCCGGGCGGTGCCGAAGATGCAATAGCGCCACACAAAGCGGCCCAGCAGGTGCAAAAGCCCCACCAGGATGATCTTCAGGCAAAGGCTCCAGATGCCGGGGCCGTCTATGGTGTGGGCGTCCAGGCCGTCCACCACTTCTCCCATGTACTGGGGGATATAGAGCTGCACATAGTCCACCATAAAAAGGGCCGCCAGGCCGATGAGATACACCGGGCTGTAGCGGATAAGGTGGGGAGTCAGAATACCAGGTTTTTTACGTTTCATGATGATTCTTTCTTTAAATTTTTCTGCAAATTTTACCTGCGTAGGGGCGGGCAATGCCCGCCCGGGGGATTTCAACCGCCGGGGATTACGGGCGACCAATGGTCGCCCCTACGCGGCGGTCTATGGGCGGATATCTGCCATCTATGGGTTTCCACCGACCGAAACGATGGTATTCTCCGCGATTTGTCTGCGTAGGGGCGGGCATTGCCCGCCCGGGGGATTGCAACCGCCGGGGATTACGGGCGACCAATGGTCGCCCCTACGCGGCCATCTTCCACGCCGTCGCAATGGTCGCCCCTACGCGGCCATCTTCCACGCCGTCGCAATGGTCGCCCCTACGCAGCCATCTTCTGCGTCGTCGTAATGGTCGCCCCTACGCGGCCATCTTCTGCGTAGGGGCGGGCAATGCCCGCCCGGTTATCAAAAAACAAACACCTCCTCATTATAGCCACATCCCCCATCAACGTCAACATGTTGCAGGCGGAAACATTTTATTTCCCATTAAAATATTCATCTTCCTTCAGCAGCCAGATCAGGGGGTTTTTATCAATATAACGATACTTCTTCCCATAATCCCATTCCCCCCGTATCACATGATCATAAAACCCTTTTTGCCAGATGGGATGAGGAAAACATTTGCGGACTGCGCCCTTGAGCTGCCCTATGATCACGGATAAAGACCTTTGTGCCTCGCCTTCTTCCTCTTCCTTTATCTGCAGGAGCAAGTGAACGTGATTGGGCATAATGACATAGTGATGCAAATTGACGGAGGGATATTTTTCCTCAATCTTCCGGATGTATTCTTCTGTTTTTATACCGATGGGGCTTAACCATGTTTGATAGAGGATGTTTTCAAATTCGGTTTGCCGATGCGGAGGGTGGCTGCCCGGCGGGGAAATGACCTGTTTGGGAATTATGGAGGATAGGATGGGGGTTCGTTTATCGGTGCAGAATGTCACGAAATAATAGCCCGATGACGAATAATCCCATCCGGGGATGCGATTGGGTTTGCGGGTATTCATTTTTGTCCTCGTTAATATTGGTTTTTGGCGGGCGGGCATTGCCCGGGGGATTTCAACCGTCGGGGATTGCGGGCGACCAATGGTCGCCCCTACGCGGCGGTTTTCATCCGCACGCCCGGGGGATTGCAACCGCCGGGGATTGCGGGCGACCAATGGTCGCCCCTACGCGGTCATCTTCCACGCCGTCGTAATGGTCCGTGGGATTTCAACCGCCGGGGATTACGGGCGACCAATGGTCGCCCCTACGCGGCCATCTTCCACGCCGTCGCAATGGTCGCCCCTATGCGGCCATCTTCTGCGTAGGGGCGGGCACCGCCCGCCCGGGGGATTGCGTCTGCCGGGGATTGCGGGCGACCAATGGTCGCCCCTACTTACGTGGTCTTCAACTTATTCGTAATCTTCTCGTCCGGGGTGATGAAGCGCTCCAGGGAGACATTGTGGTTTACGGAATCCACCACGCTGGCCAGGAACTCGCTCATATCCACGCTTTCGTAATACTCCCGGCGCAGGGTCTCCGGATTTTGATAAATCAGATTGGTGGTGAGCACCTTGTCGATGAGCCCCTCTTCGTAAGCCTTGTCAAAATGCTCCATACCGCTGGTAAAGAGTCCGAAGCTGGCGCAGGCAATCACCTTCTTGGCCCCCCGGGCCTTCAGCTGCTTGGCCACATCAATCACGCTGTCCCCGGAGGCGATCATATCATCCACCACAATGGCGGTCTTCCCGTTCAGATCCTCTCCCAGATACTCATGGGCCACAATGGGATTCCGGCCGTTCTCAATCCGGGTGTAATCCCGCCGCTTGTAGAACATGCTCACATTCACCCCTAAAATATTGGCAAAATACACCGCCCGTTCCACCGCCCCTTCGTCCGGGCTGATGATCAGGACGCTGTCCTTATCGAACTTTTCGTGTATATTCAGATTGATCAGTGTCTTCACAAACTGGTAGGAAGTCGGCAGGTTTTCAAAGCCTCCCAACGGAATGGCATTGCAGATCCGGGGATCGTGGGCGTCAAAGGTGAAAATATTTTCCACCCCCATGCCCGCCAGCTCCTGCAGCATCATGGCGCAGTCCAGGGACTCCCGGCCGGTGCGGCGGTGCTGCCGGCTTTCGTACAGGAAGGGCATCACCACATTGATGCGGGAAGGCTTGCCGGTACAGGCAGAGATTACCCGTTTCAGATTCATATAATGATCGTCCGGAGACATGGGATTCATGAATCCGTTCAGTTCATATTCCACGCTGTAATTGGTGACATCCGCCATGATGAAAAGGTCATAGCCCCGCACCGTCTGGTTCAGGATGGCCTTGGCCTCTCCGCCGCCGTAGCGGTTTAATTCCACATCAATCAGGTAGTTGTCTTCCACATACCCCGCCTGCTGGGATGTCCGGCCGGCCCGCCAGGCCACCAGATACGCATTTACCTGTTTCGCCAGGGTTTCACAGCCGGGAAGGGCAATAATGCCCAGGGGGTCAAAATGTGTCTGCTTTTCCATGATACGCTTCCTCGCCCTTATTTCAACCGTTTCGCCAGGCGGATGTCCTGCCCCACAAAACGCATAATCCGAAACTCCCCGATAATCCGGGACAGCACCCGTTCCGAATAGCGGCCGCCGATTTCCTCCAGACTCAGATTGGTGGAAATCACCGTGCCCCGGTTCTTGATGATCCGCTCGTTCAATATGGTAAAGAGCGCGTTGGCCGCCAGTTTGTGGCTGGTGAACTCCGCCCCCAGATCATCGATAATCAGCAAATCCGCCGCGGCGTACTGCTCCGTCACCAGCTCGCTTTCTTCCTCCCGCTCGAAGGTCACCGCCGCCATCTGGTCAAAAAGCTCCTGGGCGGAAATATAAAGCACGGAATAATCCGCCTTCAGCAAAGCCCCGGCAATGCAGTTGCACAGGAAGGTCTTCCCCGTGCCCACGGAGCCGGTCATCAAAACCCCGTCCCGCTTTTTGGCAAAGCCCGCCACATAATCTCGGGCGGCTTTTAAGTTCTCCTCCATCACCTGCCGGGCGGTGCGGCCCTGGAAGGCCGGCAGGGCCTTCTCTCCATCGTACCAGTCCAGGGAGAAGCTGCCGAAATGCTCCGTCTGGGTCCGCTGCCACAGGACGGAATTGCTGTAAAACTCCTGAATCACTGCCTTCTGCCAGCAGCTGCATTCCCGGTTTTCAATCCAGCCCGTATCCTGGCAAAGAGGGCAGGCATAGCGTGGTTCCAGATCCTCTTCCCGGATTCCCGCCGCCGCAAACAAAGCCTTTTTCTCCTCAATCAGGGCCTGCCGCCTGGTTTTAAGGAAATTCATCCGGCTTAAATCATTGTCCAAAAAGGCATTGAACTGCTCTCCCGCCAGGCTGATGATTTCCCGGCTCAAGGCCTCCGCCTGGGGATGGGCCGCATAAAAAGCCTCCCGGCGCTCCCGGCCCTCTTCCCGGGCCTGCCGCCGGCGCTTTTCGTAGAGTCTGGTCATGTGATCGTACTGCGCTCTGCTCAGCTTCATGCTTTAATCCTTTTTGGTCAGCAATTTTGTATAATCCACCGTCTCCAGGGGGCTTAAATATGCCTCCTTCTCCGGCTCTTTTCCGCCTTTTTTAGGCCGGGCCTCTTCCCATTTCTTCAGGGCCTCCCGGCTGCTTATGCCTTCGTTTTTCCAGCTCTTTAAGATTCCCTCCGTATAACGGAAGTCCGGAGTATTTTTCTTGCGGATGGTCCGCTCGCAGGCTTCCAAAATCAGCTCCTGAGGCATTTTCAGATCATCCATCCAGGCCGTCACCCGGCGGCACTCATTTTCCGTCAGCTGCCGGTTCTTTAAACCCAGCGCTTTGGCCACCGCCGCAAAGGAGGCGGATTCCATGGCAAACTGGGCGGTCTGCTTTTTGGCCTGCTCCAGGGTCTGCACCCCCTGGCTGTGCCAGTTTAAGGCCACCTTCTCCATATAGCGCATCAGGTAGTGGTCCTTCTTTTTCTCTTCCCGCTCCCAGCGGTCCACGCAATACTCCGCCAGATACTCCAGCACCTCTCCGGAAAAGCCCAGCCCGTCGTAGAGATAGGCCATGATATCCACATCCCGGGGGGACAATGTCCGGCCCAGATAATGCTCCAGGGCAAAAAGCAGCTGGTCGAAATCCTGCTTTTCTTTCAGTTCTTTCAATTGCGCCGCGCTGTAGCTCTTGGCCGGAGCCGCCGGGGCCTTGGCCTGCTGAATCTCAGCCTCCGGAAGCTCCGGCACCTCCTCCCCCGGGGGGAAGAGCACGAAAACGCTTTCGATTTCCTGGCCCTTTTCCACCACCCGCAAAAGCCCCTGAGAGGCCCAGAAACGGATGGCCCGCTGCACATCCTTTTCCGTCTGCTGCAGCTTGTCCGCCAGATCCGGCACGCTAAAATCTCCGCCCTCACTCACCCGGAGCAAAAGCAGGTAGGTCTTCACAAATTCGCCGTTGGCGCCGGCCATGTAACGATCTATAAAACTATGGGGAACCGAGGTGTAGCCCGTCGGATAAAACCCTTCAATACGCATCTCCCTAACCTCCGCGTATGCCGCGTGAGATAAGTATAGCACAGATTTTCCTAAGTGCAAGAGGAGGCCGGGGCCCCGAAAAGGGCTCTCCGGCCTCCTGTGGATACTGTGGATAAAGTGTAAAACCCCGGAAATCCTTGCAGGACATACAGCTTTTTCCGGAACTTATCCACCGGCCCTTAGAGGGTCTTGGCGGTGGATGATGTGCACAAGTCCGAAGCCACCAGGGCATCCGCCACTAAATCCACGTTTCCGCAGCCGGTAGTTATCAACATGTCCCCGTTGACGGAATTTTCCAATAAAAATTTTACGATTTCATCAAAGCCCGGGAAATACCAGGCCTCCACCCCCCGGGCGACGAGGGCGTCCCTCAGCTGAGAGGAATGCATGCCCAGATCATCCGTCTCCCGGGCCGGCATAATATCCGAAATCACCACCCGGTCATAGCGGGACAGGGATTCCACAAAGCCGTCAAAGAACTTCTGGGTACGGGTGTAGGTATAAGGCTGAAAAATGCAGGTCAGCCGGTAGGGATAGCGGCTGGCCACCTTCCAGGTGGCTTCGATTTCATCGGGATGGTGGCCGAAATCGTCCATCACCACGATATCCTCCCGGAGAATGCCCCGCTTTTCGAAGCGGCGGTGGACTCCCTTGAAGCTTTCCAGGCCTTTCTTGACCGCCTCAAAGGGAATGCCGTCCTCCAGGGCGGCGGCCCCGGCGGCCAGGGCGTTGGTCATATTGTGGTCCCCGGGCACCTCCAGGGCGATGCGGCCCAGGCAGACATTGCCTTTATAAAAATCAAAGCGCCCCAGCCCCAGCTTGGTGCTTTCCGGGTTCCTGGCGCTGTAATCCTCGCTGCCCTTCATGCCCACGGTCACCACCCGGCATGGAAGGCCGGCGGTGAGTTCCTCCAGATTCTCAATGTCGCTCTCCACAATCAGCATCCCTTCCGGCGCCACATTTTCCGCATAGCGGCGGAAGGAGGCCCGCAGGTTCTCCATGGTTTTGAAAAACTCCATATGATCCGGCCGCACATTCAGGATAATGCCCACCCGGGGATACATTTCATGATAGCTGTTGGTAAATTCGCAGGCTTCCGCCACAAAGGTGCCGCTTTGACCAATCCGCAAATTCCCCCCCAGGCTTTCCTGGAGGCCGCCGATGGACACGGTGGGATCCGCCCCCGCCGCCAGCAGAATCTCCGCCACCATGCCGGTGGTGGTGGTTTTGCCGTGGGTGCCGGCTATGCCGTAGCTGTCCGGGAATTGCGCCATGAGCTGGCCCAGCAGCTGGGCCCGGTTCAAGATGGGCAGGCCCTGGCGGACCGCCTCCATATACTCCGGATTGTCCGGATGCACCGCGGCGGTATTGACGCAGAAATCGATATCCGCCGTAATATTTTCCGGTCCCTGGCCGATGACAATGCGGCAGCCCTCTTCCCGGAGTTTCAGGGTGATTTTATCCTCCATTTTGTCCGATCCGCTGACGATAAAGCCTCTGGACAGCAGGAAACGGGCCAGGGAGCTCATACTGATGCCGCCTATCCCCATAAAGTGGACATGACAAGGGTGATTAAAATCCACCCGGAAACCTTTACTGTTATCTATTTCCATGCCAAATAAAACCTCCTGTGGTTTCATTCATTGTAAAACAAGATGGGGGAAAAGGCAAGGGGGATTAGCATTAGGGGGGATGCCGACTTCCTCTTGCCTCCCCCTCTCCGCCGTGGTATATTTTACCCGGAGGAATCCCTATGATTATTGCAGATAAATGGAAAGAATATGAAGTGCTGGACGCCTCCGGCGGCGAAAAGCTGGAGCGCTGGGGGGCCTACACCCTCCTGCGGCCGGACCCCCAGGTGATTTGGGAGGGCCCCAGGAAACTGCCCGGCTGGAAAAAGCCCAATGCCCACTACCACCGCTCCGCCAAAGGAGGCGGGGAATGGGAGTTCTTTGATTTGCCGGAGGAATGGGAGCTGGCCTATGAGCCCCTGGATTTGCATTTCCGCTTAAAACCCTTTAAGTTCAAGCATACCGGCCTCTTCCCGGAGCAGGCAGCCAATTGGGACTGGTTCTCGGCGCTGATCCGAGAGGCCGTAGCGGCGGGGCGCAGCATACAGGTACTGAATCTTTTTGCCTATACCGGCGGCGCCACCCTGGCGGCTGCCCGGGCGGGAGCCGCCGTCACCCATGTGGACGCCGCCAAGGGCATGGTGGGCTGGGCCCGGGAAAATGCGGCCCTCAGCGGTCTGGGGGAAGCCCCCATCCGCTGGATTGTGGATGACTGCATGAAATTCGTGGAGCGGGAGGCCCGCCGGGGCAAGCGCTACGATGCCGTCATCATGGATCCCCCCTCCTACGGCCGGGGGCCTAAAGGAGAGCTGTGGAAAATAGAGGAAACCGTCCATCCTTTAATCAAGGCCTGCACCGGGATTTTAAGCGACCAACCCCTTTTCTTTCTCATCAACGCCTATACCACAGGCCTCCAGCCCGGGGTGCTGCGGTATTTTCTGAGCACAGAGCTGGCCAGCCGCTTCGGGGGCAGCGTCCGGGCAGAAGAAATCGGCCTGCCCATCACAGGCACAGCCGATGCAAAAAAACTGGATCTGGTTTTGCCCTGCGGCGCCGCCGGGAGATGGGAAAAGTAGGGGGTTGAGGGAGGATTTGCGGGCGCAGCCCGCAAATCCTCCCTCAACCTTACAGATACTTCCGCAACTCTTCCGCCTTGTCTGTCCTCTCCCAGGGGAAGCCTTCCTCTTCTCTGCCGAAATGCCCGTAGGCCGCCGTCCTCTTATAAATGGGACGCCGCAGATCCAGCATCTTAATAATCCCCGCCGGCGTCAAATCAAAGTGCTCCCGCACGATTTCCGCCAGCTTCTCCGAAGGCAGCCGCCCCGTGCCGAAGGTATCAATCTGTACGGAGGTAGGGTGCGCCACCCCGATGGCATAAGCCAGCTGAATCTCGCACTTGTCCGCCAGCCCCGCCGCCACGATATTTTTCGCCACATAGCGGGCCGCGTAAGCCGCACTCCTGTCCACCTTGGTGGGATCCTTCCCGGAGAAGGCGCCGCCCCCGTGGCGGGCCATGCCCCCGTAGGTATCCACAATGATCTTCCGGCCCGTAAGGCCCGAATCCCCCTGCGGCCCGCCTACCACAAAGCGCCCCGTGGGATTAATATAAAACTTCGTATGCTCCGTGAGCATTTCCTTCGGCAGCACCGGCTCCAGCACATGCTTTTTGATATCCGCATGGAGCTGCTCCTGGGTCACATCCGGGGCATGCTGGGCGGACACCACCACATTGTCAATGGCGCAGGGCCGGTCGTTTTCATCATATTCAATGGTAACCTGGGTCTTGCCGTCCGGCCGCAGGTAGGGCAAAATCCCCTCCTTGCGCACCTGGGTCAGCCGCCTGGCCAGCTTGTGAGCCAGGGAAATGGGATAGGGCATCAGCTCCGGGGTCTCATTCACGGCATAGCCGAACATCATGCCCTGGTCTCCGGCGCCGATATTGCCCTGATGGCCTTCGCCCCGTTCCTCCAGCGCGTCGTCCACTCCCATGGCAATGTCCGGGGACTGCTCGTCAATGGCGGTAAACACGGCGCAGCTCAAGCCGTCGAAGCCGTATTTCGCCCGGTCGTAGCCGATTTCCAGTACCGTATCCCGCACGGTTTTCTGAATGTCCACATAGCCCTGGGTGGTAATCTCGCCGGTCACCACCACAAAGCCGGTGGAGCTCATGGTCTCGCAGGCCACCCGGCTCATGGGGTCCTGCTTCAGTAATTCGTCCAGAATCGCATCGGAAATGGCATCGCACATTTTGTCGGGATGCCCTTCCGTGACGGATTCGGAGGTAAATAAACGTTTTTCCATGGTAAATTCCTCTGTGATTATTAAGGCGGCTGGTAGCCGCCCCTACGGATTATTCCGATGATATACTCTCTGTTTTTATCCGATTCTCAATTTGCTCTGCGCCACATCTTCCTCGGAATCTGTAAGAATGATTTCCGCCCCCAGCCCCCGCAGCTTCTCGTCAAAATCTTCATAGCCCCGGAGCACATAATCCACGCCGTCCAGCACCGTGACGCCCTCCGCAGCCAGGCCCGCCAGTACCAGGGCCGCCCCGGCTCTTAAGTCCGGCGCCACCAGCTCCGCCGCCTTTAGGGGGCCGGAGCTCTTGAAAATGGCCACGGATCCCTTTACCTCGGTATCCGCCCCCATTTTGCTCAGCTCGTCCACATATTTAAAGCGATTTTCAAAAATGCTCTCGGTAATGGTGCCCACCCCTTCTGCCAGGGACAGGGCCACCCCCATCTGAGGCTGCATATCCGTGGGAAAACCGGGATAGGGCTGGGTCTTCACATTGCAGGAATACAACGCCGGCCGGCCCACCACCCGGATGGAATCCCCCTGCTCGATAATCTCGCAGCCCATCTCCATCAGCTTGGCGGAAATGGCGTCCATATGAGTGGGAATAATCGGGCGCACCGTCACATCGCCCCGGGTCACCGCTGCCGCCATCATAAAGGTTCCTGCCTCAATCTGATCCGGAATAATGGCATATTCCGTGCCATGAAGCCGTTCCACGCCGGTAATGCGGATGGTATCCATGCCGGCACCCTTGATCTTGGCCCCCATGGAGTTCAGCATATTGGCCACATCCACAATATGGGGCTCCTTGGCCGCATTTTCAATGGTGGTATTCCCCTTGGCCAGCACCGCCGCCAGCATCAGGTTGATGGTGGCTCCTACGGAAGCCATGTCCAGGAAGATATGGGCGCCCTTTAATTCCTTGGCATCCAGAATCACCCGGCTGTTATTGTTTTCATGCACCGCCCCCAGCATACGGAAGCCTTTTAAGTGCTGGTCGATGGGCCGGTTGCCGATATTGCAGCCCCCGGGCATGGACACCTCCGCATGACGGTACTTGCCCAAAAGGGCCCCCAGGAGGTAATAGCCCGCCCGGATTTTCTTAATAGAGGGGTTGTCCGCACAGGCGGTAAAGATATTGGCAGCGTTGATTTTCACCCGGTGACGCTCGCTCCGGTCCACCAATACGCCGATTTCCCGGAAAGCTTCCAGCATCACGGCCACATCCCGCACATCCGGCAGGTTCTCTATGATCACGGTCTCATCGGACATGATGGCTGCCGCCAAAATGCCCAGCGCCGCATTTTTAGCTCCGCTGATGGTGACTTCCCCCGCCAGGGGGTTGCCGCCTTTCATGACATATCGCATGAAGGTACTCCTTAAAACGCTTTATGATCGCAGCCCAGCACATGCACCAGCTTATGGGCCACCATGGCCTTCACCGCTGCCCGGGCAGGCTTTAAATATTGGCGGGGATCGAAATCCGCCGGATGCTCCGCAAAATACTGACGGATGGTGGCGGTCATGGCCAGACGGATATCGGAATCGATATTGATCTTGCACACTGCCATCCGGGCCGCCTGCCGGAGCTGCTCTTCCGGCACTCCCACCGCATCCGGCATGGCGCCGCCGTGGGTATTGATGATATTCACGAATTCCTGAGGCACGGAGGAAGACCCGTGCAGCACAATGGGGAAGCCCGGCAGGCGCCGGCTCACATCCTCCAAAATGTCGAAACGCAGGGGCGGAGGCACCAAAATACCTTCCTCGTTCCGGGTGCACTGCTCCGGCTTGAACTTGTAAGCCCCGTGGCTGGTGCCGATGGCAATGGCCAGGGAATCGCAGCCGGTGCGCTCCACAAATTCCTGCACATCCTCAGGCTGGGTGTAGGAGCCTTCCGCGTGGCTCACTTCATCCTCAATGCCTGCCAGGGTGCCCAGCTCCGCTTCCACCACTACGCCGTGGTCGTGGGCATATTCCACCACCTGGCGGGTAACGGCGATATTCTCTTCAAAGGGAGCGCCGGACATATCGATCATCACGGAGGTAAAGCCCCCATCAATGCAGCTTTTGCAGGTTTCGAAGGAATCCCCGTGATCTAAATGCAGGCAGATGGGCAGGTCTGAATCCTCCACCGCCGCTTCCACCAGCTTCTTTAGATAAATGGGATTGGCATAGGCCCGGGCCCCCTTGGACACCTGGAGAATCAGGGGAGCTTCCAGCTCCTTCCCGGCCTCCACAATGCCCTGAATGATTTCCATATTGTTGACATTAAAGGCGCCGATGGCGTAGCCGCCGTCATAGGCCTTGGAGAACATATCGGTGCTTGTAACTAAAGGCATAGCAAACACACCTCCTTTTTTATCCTATCATTCTATCACAAAAGCTGAAAAAAACAAGTGTTTTTGAGACAAAGGACAATTTGCCCTTCGGGCCATCAATCGCCCCTACGACTGCAAACACCATCCGCCATCCACCCCCGTGTGGGGTTGCAAACTTCACTCGTCATCCGCCCCCCGTGTGGGGTTGCAAACTTCACTCGTCATCCGCCCCCCGTAGGGGCGGCTATTAGCCGCCTCATCCGCCGTCAGGCGGATTATAATCCCATAGATTAGCGAGCCTGCGAGCCAATCGTCCATAAACCAAAAAACGGGGCGGCCGGAGCCGCCCCGTAGGGTTTAGTCTTCTTCCCGCTTTTTGCGGTTCAGCAGGAAGGTGATGCCCAGACTGTTCAGGGCCGTGAGGCCGATGATGGTCCAGGCTGCGATGCTGCCAGGGTCACCCATTTCCGGTGCCGTCGGCTGCGTGACAGGAGGCACCGTAGGCCGGTAGGGCTCGGTGGGCAGCGCCTGGGTAGGGCTGATCACCGGGGCCGTGGTCTCCGGAACGGGAGGCACGGTGGCCCAGGGTTCCGTGGTCCCTTCGACAGGCTCAGGAACCGTAGTGGGAGGGACCGTGGTGGTCCCTTCGACAGGCTCAGGGACCGTGGTAGGCTCCGTGGGTTCCACCGGCGCCGGCGGCACATTGGCGCAATCCGGCGCGTACTTGGCGGTGTAAATCACATTGCCATTCGCATCCACGCTCTTCACCCAGCCCACGAACTGCATATCCTTGTGGGACGGGCTGCCCGGCACTTCCAGGCCGCTCTCATCCGGTGTGCCTTCCTCGTTCAGGCCCACGGCGGCGCTTACCAGCACCATCCCGTCGCCCTCCGCCTGAGGATCCACATAGGTCACCGCCCGGATTTCGGGTTCCGGCGCCACCGCTTCCTGATTGTACTTGGCAATCAGCACGTAATCGCCGAACTCGTCCTGGGCCAGAGCCCAGCCAGTGAACACAAAGCCTTCATGGCTGGGATCCGCAGGCTTTCCTTCTTCCGCTTCCATGGCAGCATCCGCTGCCGTCTGGTCGTCGTAGCGCTTGGCGGAGAGGATCATTTGGCCGTCCTCCGCCTTGGGATCCAGGTAACTGATCTTCGGCTGCGGCTTCTTTTCTTCCACCCAGAAGGCGGTGTAAGCCACATTGCCGGTCTCAGGGTCGATAGTCCGATCCCAGCCGCCAAAGATATAGCCTTCCCGTTCGGGTCTGGGCGGCTGCGCCGGTTCGTCTCCATCCTTGTCGATGATTTCCGTCAGTACGATCTGCTCGCCCTCCGGCTTGGAAGGATCCTTGTAAGTAATCACCTTCTTGCCGGGTTCCGGAACAATCTCCCACTTGGCTTCGTAAGTCACATCGCCGGTTTCCGGATCCACCGTCTTTTCCCAGCCGGTGAAACGGTAGCCTTCCTTTTCGGGATCCGCAGGCTGTGCGGGATCCTTTTCACCTTCCTTCACGGTATGGGTCTCGATGGTTTCCTCACCCGTTTCCGGATCCTTGCTGATATAGGTCACTTCGTGTTCCCCAATCTTCTCCCACTTGGCTTCGTAAGTCACATCGCCGGTTTCCGGATCCACCGTCTTTTCCCAGCCGGTGAAACGATAGCCGTCTGCCTCGGGATTCTCGGGCTGATCCGGTTCCTTCTCGCCTTCCTTCACGGTAGCGGTCTTCACCGTCTCTTCTCCCGTGACAGGATCCTTGCTGATATAGGTCACCTCATGTTCCCCGATCTTCTCCCACTTGGCTTCGTAGGTCACATCGCCGGTTTCCGGATCCACCGTCTTTTCCCAGCCGGTGAAACGGTAGCCGTCCGCCTCAGGATTCTCGGGCTGATCCGGTTCCTTCTCGCCTTCCTTCACGGTAGCGGTCTTCACCGTCTCTTCACCCGTGACAGGATCCTTGCTGATATAGGTCACTTCGTGTTCCCCGATCTTCTCCCACTTGGCTTCGTAGGTCACATCTCCGGTTTCCGGATCCACCGTCTTCTCCCAGCCGGTGAAGCGGTAGCCGTCCTTTTCAGGATCCACAGGCTGGGCAGGTTCCTTCTCCCCATCCTTCACGGTAACGGTGGTTTCCGAAATCACCTCGCCCGTTTCCGGATCCTTATTCACAT
>CADBFP010000008.1 GCA_902793995.1 uncultured Lachnospiraceae bacterium
TTTTATGTGCTATGCACAATGCGATGACAGCTACAATCAGCAGACCTAATTGGATCAGGTCGCCAAAACTAACATTCATGGCATCACCCCCTTTCCCTTGGATTCCCGAAGGTTTCCTTGGGAGGAGGCTTTCAAACAGGCCTCCTCGCTCGTACGCGCGAGAAATAACCGCTTAGTTCCGGTAAGCCTTATCCCCGAAGGGATGTCATTTTTATATCAAAACCTACCGGAAAACTCAATCGAACAAACTGTGAATTCGGCCTTTTCGATGTGTCATTTTGACACAAAAATCTCTTCAAATTTGAAGCTTTTCACAATTTGGGCTGCTTGTTTATCACAAGCTCTTCTATTCTACTTGCCTGAGAGTTTTTGTTCCCGGCGGGCTTACATTAGTTCCTTTTTACGATTTATATTTATAGTCTTTATATTCATCACAATATCATCTTTAATCTATGGTTAATATGTTTCCGTGCTCTTAAACTCTATACCAAGGAGATTCAGGATGAATACCAAAGCGACAACTTCCAGAAAAGAGAAGAAAGAGTTATCTTTGATTATCGGTACACGGATTCGTTTGGCGCGCAAAAAGGCCGGCTTATCCCAGGAAAAGCTGGCGGAACTGGCGGATGTGCATCCCACCTATATCGGACAACTGGAACGAGGCGAGAAAAACGCCACTTTGGAAAGCGTTCACAAGATTTCTTCCGCCCTCAACATTCCTCTGGAAAAGCTTTTTGAAAAAATCGATCTCCTGTCAGATTCTATTGACACAAAAAGAAATATGCCGCTGGAATGCTATGATTATCTGCTTTCATTGCCTGTTTCCAAGCAGGAAATGGTTGTGGAATTGCTGTCACTCATTCATCGCCTCGGCGAATCCTGATAATCCCGATTTTCTTTTTATTTTCTCTCTTTTTTCCCTTGATTATTCCTCCGAAAAGTGCTACAGTCGGCTCTTGTGGGATAAAGTTTTCCCAACAAAAACAGGAAGAAGGTTTTCTTTTTATGCATACCCTTTTATCCATTGCCGTGGCTTTGTTGGCGGGACTGTTGATGACCCGTCTGCTCTCCCGTTTCAAGCTGCCGGATGTAACAGCCTATTTGATTGCCGGCGTGCTGATCGGTCCCTTTGTGCTGGGCCGGCTGGGGGTGGATGGCCTGGGCTTTATCTGCACGGAAAGCGTAGATCGGCTCAGTTATTTCTCGGACATGGCCCTGGGCTTTATCGCCTTTTCCATCGGTTCCGAGTTTAACCTGGCCGCCTTGAAGCACACCGGACGCCAGGCGGCGGTCATAGGCGTGGCCCAGGCTTTAGTCACTACCCTGCTGGTAGACCTGGCCCTGGTGGGGATCCATCTGGCGGCCCCGCAGGCCCTTTCTCTGCCGGCCGCTATTACCCTGGGGGCCATTGCCTCCGCTACCGCCCCCGCCGCCACTTTGATGGTAGTGCGGCAATACAAGGCCAAAGGCGAACTTACTTCCCTGCTGCTGCCCATTGTGGCCCTGGATGATGCGGTAGGTCTGGTGCTTTTCGCCGTCTCCTTCGGCATTGCCCGGGCAGTGGGATCCGGCAGTGCGGACATCATTTCCATCCTGGTGAATCCGCTGCTGGAGATCCTCTTCTCCCTGGTTTTGGGGGCCCTGGCCGGCTTTGTATTAAAGCAGCTGGAAACCATGTTCCATTCCAATACCAATCGTCTGGCCATGACCATTGCCTTTATATTCCTGACAGTGGCCCTTTCTATGCTGAAGATAGAAATTGGCCCCGTCACCATTGGCTTCTCCTCCCTTTTGGTCTGTATGATGCTGGGCACTTTATTTGTGAATATCTCGCCCCTGGCGGAGGATTTGATGGACAGGGCCAACCAATGGTCCTCCCCTTTGCTGGTGCTGTTTTTCGTGCTCAGCGGCGCTGATTTGAACTTGACAGTTATCTCCCAGGGCACTATTATATGGGTTGGAATTGTTTACATTGTTGTGCGTTGCATCGGCAAATACTTAGGGGCTTATTTCTCCGCCAGGGCCATGGGCTGCAGTGATCAGGTGGTCAAATACCTGGGCATCACCCTCTTCCCCCAGGCCGGGGTGGCGCTGGGCATGTGCGTGACGGCTTCCCAGCTGCCGGGAGACGGGCTCTTTATCCGGAATATCATTCTCTTTGCAGTGCTGGTCTATGAAGTGTTCGGTCCTTTGATGACCAAGTGGGCTCTCACCAAGGCAGGAGATATTACGCCGAAGCCGCAGGAAGTGATAAACCGCCGGCAGCGGAAGCTGGAAGAGGCGAAAAACAAGAAACTGCTGAAGAAAAAATCTCACAAATGATCGGACTGAGTTTGTGAAAGGAATAGAATGATGGACGAGCATAACCATTCCCCGGAGCAAAAGGGGCAGTCTTTGGTAACGCCCCTGGTTTTTCTTACCCTTTTAATCGCGGTCATCGCTGTGTTTTCCGTGATTATGGGGCTGCCGAATTTCCTCAAGACCACCATGAATACCGCCTTCGCCCTTTTGATTGACACCTGTTTTTACATTATGGCTATTGCGGTGATAATGGGGGCGCTGGATTCCCTGCTGACGGAATTCGGGGTGGTGGCGTTGCTGAACAAGCTGCTGGATCCTTTGATGAAACCCCTTTATGGGCTGCCGGGGGCCGCTGCTCTGGGTCTGGTTTCCACTTATTTATCCGATAACCCCGCCATTTTATCCCTGGCGGAGGAACGGGGCTTCCGGAAATATTTCAAAAAGTATCAATTCTATGCCCTCACCAACCTGGGCACCGCCTTCGGCATGGGCATTATTGTTTCCACCTTTATGCTGGGTCTTTCCATCCCCGGGGGGCATGTGGTTGGCGCCGTGCTGATCGGCAATTTAGGGGCCGTCATCGGCAGTATCGTCAGTACCCGTTTGATGATCCACCAGACCAAAAAGGAGTTTGGAGAAGATGAATATGCGGAAGATGTGCATGTGACCATGGAGGAGCATTTTCCTCTGATGCATCATGTAAGCCGCCGCAAAAAGAAAAGACCCAGCCTGGGAATGCGGGTCTTAAACTCTGCGCTGCACGGCGGAAAGGGCGGCGTGGAAATCGGCCTTTCCATCATTCCCGGTGTGCTGGTAGTGTGCACCATCGTGATGCTGCTGACCAAGGGGCCGGCGGCGGACGGCACTTATACCGGCGCCGCTTATGAAGGCATCGCGCTGCTGCCCCGGATTGCAGAAAAGCTGAATTTTATTCTGCAGCCTCTCTTCGGTTTTGCCTCCACGGAGGCCATTGCCGTCCCCATTACCGCCCTGGGCTCCGCCGGCGCCGCCACGGGCATCGTCAGGGATATGGCTTTTGAAGGCCTGGTGAATGCCCACGATATTGCGGTATTTACCGCCATGTGTATGTGCTGGAGCGGGTATCTCAGCACCCACGCCTCTATGATGCAGGCCTTAAAGCGGCCGGATCTGACGGGCAAGGCCATTCTCAGCCACACCATCGGCGGTCTGGCCGCCGGCATCGCCGCCAACTGGCTGTTCAGATTGTTTTTGGTGATTGTGGGCGGGTGATTCTCTCCACGGCCTCTTCCACCGTCAGGGCGTCGGTTTGGACAGACATGCCTTTTTCCTTCAGCTTCAATAAAACCCGGCTGACCGCCGGCAAGTCCAGGCCCAGAGCCTGGATTTTTTCAGCCTGGGCAAACACTTCCCGGGGAGTGCCTTCCATCTTCTTTTCCCCATGGCTTAACACCAGGATTCGGTCTGCCAAAGCCGCCACATCGTCCATGCTGTGGGATACAATGACAATGCCCATGCCCTTCTCATCTCTCAGACGCCTGAACTCCTCCAGTAGATCCCGCCGGCCTTCCGGATCCAGACCCGCCACCGGCTCATCCACCACCAGGATATCCGGCTCCATGGCCAGCACTCCGGCAATGGCGGCCCGGCGTTTTTCCCCGCCGGATAAATCAAAGGGGGAGCGGTTTTCATATTCCGGTCCCAGACCTACGGCAGCCATGGCAGCCCTGGCCCGGACCAGGCACTCCTCTTCACTCAGGCCCTGGTTTTTGGGGCCGAAGCAAATGTCTTTCAGAATATCCGCTTCAAACAGCTGATATTCCGGATATTGAAATACCAAACCAACGCGGCTGCGGAGCCGCCGGCGGTCATAGCCCTCGGAGAAGATATCTTCCCCTTCCCAGAGCACCTGGCCGGAGCTGGGTTTGTTCAGGCCGTTCATCATTTGGATGAGGGTGGATTTACCGGAGCCGGTGGCGCCGATGATAGCTAAAATCTCTCCTCTTCGTATATCCAGTGATAAGGGTTTGAGGCCCTGGGTTTCCATGGGGGTGTCTGGTTCGTAGGTGTAGGAAACGGAGTCAAGGCGAAGGGGAGGGGGGTGCAGCAAGTCGCCCGCACCCGTCACGGCTGGCGCCGTGCCTCCCTCCATCGTCATCGAAAAAGCGTCCCTCATCGCTTGCTTTTTCGGACGATGTCGCCAAAATCGTCTCGCTTTCTCTGCCACTGGCAGCGCTTCGACGATTTTGCCCCTCTCCGCGTCCGGGAGAGGGCAAGGGGCGTCTTCTCCGTTTCCCGCAAAAGGCAAGGCCAAAATAGCCTCCGCCAGTTCCTCCTCCGCATAAATGCCCTGGGGCAAATCAAAGCCTGCCGCCCGCAGCGCTTCCGCCAGGGCCGTCACCGGCGGCAGGTCCAATCCATAGGAGCGAAGCACCTCCCCCTGGGAGAAGATTTCCCGGGGCGTTCCGTCCATCACCAGCCGGCCCCTGCTCATCACCAGAATCCGCCCTGCCAGGGCAGCCTCTTCCATATGATGGGTAATCAGCAATACGGTTATGCCTGCCGCCCGGTTCAGTTCCCGGATGCTCTCCAGCACCTCCTGCCGGCCCAAAGGATCCAGCATGGCGGTAGATTCATCGAATACGATGCATTTGGGCCGCATGGCCAGCACCCCGGCGATGGCCACCCGCTGCTTCTGTCCCCCGGACAGCCGGTTAGGTGCGGTTTTGGCATAGGCCGCCATCCCCACCTGGGCCAGGCTTTTCTCCACCCGCTGCCAAATCTCCGCTGTGGGCACCCCTATGTTTTCCGGTCCGAAGCCCACATCCTCTTCCACCACCGTGGCCACGATCTGGTTGTCCGGATTCTGAAAAACCATGCCCGCCCGGGAGCGGATCTCCCAGAGATGGGCCTCCTCTGCCGTATTCATACCCTCAATCCAAATAGCCCCCTCCGTGGGAGTCAAAAGAGCGTTGATATGTTTGGCCAGGGTAGATTTTCCGGATCCGTTCCGGCCCAGAATGGCAATGAATTCCCCTGGCTCCACGGTCAAATCCAGGCCCTTTAAGGCCCGATGGGTTTCCGTGGTTTCGCCATCCTCGTTAGTGACGGAGAATTCGTAACTCAAATCTTCGGTGCGAATAATAGACATAGGCTTCCTTATAAAACAGGGCGGCCAATGGCCGCCCCTACGATTTAGTTTAATCCGTTTTTGTAGGCTTCCGCCGCCGTGATGGGGCTGTTCTCCGGTTCCTCGTAATCCGAGGTGAGGGCCACATTCTGGTAGCGTTTCATGCCGGTGCCGGCCGGAATCAGCTTGCCAATCAGCACATTTTCCTTCAGGCCCCGCAGGTTGTCCTTCCGGCCGTTGATAGCGGCCTCCGTCAGTACCTTGGTGGTTTCCTGGAAGGAGGCGGCGGAGAGGAAGGAATCCGTGGCCAGGGAGGCCTTGGTAATGCCCAGCATCACCCGCTTGCCTTCCATAGGCGCCTTCTCCTCTGCCAGCAGAGCATCGTTCATATCCAGGTAGTCCAGATAATCCATGGTGGTGCCCACCAGCACATCGCTGTCGCCGGCTTCCTCAATGCGGACCCGCTTCATCATCTGGCGTACAATCACCTCCAGATGCTTGTCGTTGATGTCTTCGCCCACCATACGGTAAACCTTCTGCACTTCCCGGAGCATATAGTCCTGGGCAGCCCGGTCGCCTTTAATCCGCAGCAGATCGTGAGGATTCACGCTGCCATCGGTAATGGCATCCCCGGCATTTAAGAAATCTCCGTTGGACAGATTGCTCTTAATCCGCATATTGTAAGGAATCAGGTAGGTCTTGGATACCCCGGTATCAGTATCCGTAACGATCACTTCCCGCCGTTCCCCGTCTTCCTTAATAAATACCTCGCCGGCAATATCCGAGATAATGGCCACGCCCTTGGGTTTACGGGCCTCGAAAATCTCTTCCACACGAGGCAGACCGCCGGTGATATCCTCCACGCCGGCCACGCCGCCGGTATGGAAGGTACGCATGGTCAGCTGGGTCCCGGGTTCCCCGATGGACTGTGCCGCGATAATGCCCACGGCCTCGCCGATCTGCACCGGTTCTCCGGAAGCCATGTTGGAGCCGTAGCACTTGGAGCAGATGCCCCCCTTGCAGCGGCAGGCCAGCACATTGCGGATCTTGACGGATTTCACCCCGGTACGGGCCACCGCCGCCGCCTTCAGCGGATAAATCAACTCGTTCTTCGGAACAATGATTTCCCCGCTTTCAGGATCCACGATATCCTCCGCCGCCGTACGGCCGGTGATACGCTCCTGCAGGCTTTCCACCACGTCTTCTTCCGTGTTGTTGGTAAAAGCGGAAATCTCCATAAAGGGAATCACGCCGTTTTTGGCGCAGTCTTCCTCCTGGATGATCACATCCTGGGACACATCCACCAGACGGCGGGTCAGGTAGCCGGAGTCGGCGGTCCGAAGGGCCGTATCCGACAGACCCTTCCGGGCGCCGTGGGCGGAAATGAAGTATTCCAACACGTCCAGGCCTTCCCGGAGGTTGGATTTGATGGGCAGCTCGATGGTACGGCCGGAAGTATCCTGCATCATGCCACGCATGCCCGCCAGCTGCTTGATCTGCTTTTCGGAACCACGGGCGCCGGAGTCCGCCATCATGAAGATGTTGTTATAGCGGTCCAGGCCGTCCATCAGCTCCCGGGTCAGGCGCTCGTCCGCCTTGCCCCAGGTCTCGATAACGCCCTTATAGCGCTCTTCTTCCGTATATTCGCCGTAGCGGAACCGCAGGTTGATATCGTCCACCGTCTCCTGGGTTTCCCGCAGAATGTCGTTCTTGCTGGAGGGCACCGTCATATCGGAAATGGACACGGTCATGGCCGCCCGGGTGGAATACTTGTTGCCGATGGCCTTGATATTATCCAGCACCTCGGCGGTTTTGGTGGTGCCGTGGACTTCGATGACCTTTTCCAAGATCTTCTTTAAGTCCTTCTTCACCACATGGAAGTCGATCTCCAGCTCTAATTCATTGCCCGGAATGGTCCGGTCCACAAAGCCCAGATCCTGGTCGATGATCTCGTTGAAAATAAAGCGTCCCACGGTGGAATACACCAGCCGCTGAATGGGCCTGCCCTGGGCGTCCTTCCCCTGGCAGCGCACGCCTACCTTGGCATGCAGATCCACCTGCCGGTTATCGTAGGCCAGGATGGCTTCATTCACGCTGCGGAACACCCGGCCCGTGCCTAAGGCCTCCGGCCGTTCCTGGGTCAGATAATAAATGCCCAGCACCATATCCTGGGAAGGCACCGCCACAGGGCCGCCGTCCGAAGGCTTTAAGAGGTTGTTGGGGGACAAAAGCAGGAAGCGGCATTCCGCCTGGGCTTCCACACTTAAGGGCAGGTGCACCGCCATCTGGTCCCCGTCAAAGTCCGCATTGAAAGCGGTACATACCAGGGGATGCAGGCGGATGGCCTTGCCTTCCACCAAAATGGGTTCAAAGGCCTGAATACCCAGACGGTGCAGGGTAGGTGCCCGGTTTAACATAACAGGATGTTCTTTGATGATATCTTCCAGCACATCGAACACTTCCGACTGAGCCCGGTCCACCATCTTCTTGGCATTCTTCACATTGTTGGCTTTTCCTAAGCTGATCAGTTCCTTCATCACGAAGGGCTTAAAGAGCTCAATCGCCATTTCCTTAGGCAGACCGCACTGGAAAATCTTCAGATCCGGTCCTACCACGATAACGCTTCGGCCGGAATAGTCCACCCGCTTGCCCAGAAGGTTCTGGCGGAAACGGCCCTGCTTGCCCTTCAGCATACTGGAAAGGGACTTTAAGGAACGGTTCCCCGCGCCGGTGACGGCCCGGCCCCGGCGGCCGTTATCGATCAGGGAGTCCACGGCTTCCTGCAGCATGCGCTTTTCGTTCCGCACAATGATTTCCGGCGCGCCGTCCATTTTGCCCAGACGGTTGTTCCGGTTGATAATCCGGCGGTACAGGTCGTTTAAGTCCGAAGTGGCGAAACGGCCGCCGTCCAGCTGCACCATGGGGCGCAGATCCGGCGGAATCACCGGCAAAACATTTAAAATCATCCATTCCGGCCGGTTTCCGGAATTGCGGAAGGCTTCCACCACTTCCAGCTGCTTCATGATCTTAGCCCGCTTCTGGGCAGAAGCGCCTTCGTATTCGGCTCTTAAATCCGTGTATTCCTTTTCCAGATCCACCTTTTTCAGGAGTTCCTCCACGGCTTCCGCCCCCATGCCGGCCCTAAAGGAACCGATGCCTTCCAGGGCAATGGTCTCCCGGTATTTGGCGTCGGTAATCACCTCTGCCACCTTCAGGTTGGTGTTGCCCGGATCCAGCACGATATAGGAGGCGAAATACAGCACATCCTCCAGGGAACGGGCGGAAATCTTCAAAATGGTGGCAATCCGGCTGGGAATCCCTTTGAAATACCAGATATGGGAAACAGGGGAGGCCAGGGAAATATGCCCCATTCTCTCCCGGCGCACGCTGGACTTGGTGACTTCCACGCCGCAGCGGTCGCAGACTGTGCCTTTTAAGCGGGGTTTCTTCTTGAACTTGCCGCAGTGGCACTCCCAGTCCCGGCTGGGCCCGAAGATCCGTTCGCAGAACAGGCCGTCCCGCTCCGGCTTCAGGGTGCGGTAGTTGATGGTCTCCGGCTTTTTGACTTCGCCGTGGGACCAGCTTAAGATCTTTTCGGGAGACGCCAGTCCGATCCGAATGGCATCAAAGACTAACGGCTGATAAATGTCCTCATGAATCTGCATCGGCATATGCTTGCTCTCCCTTCTTTACGCTTCATCGCTGGAAAAATCGGTATAATCATCCGTCAGATAATCATCCTCTTTCTCCTCATAGACTTCGGGTTCCGTATCTTCCAGCTCGCCCTTGTCGTTAAAGGCCTGGGTGCTGTAGCCGTACTGACCGTAATTCTCATTGGATTTGCTTAAGAAATCCCGGTTTCCTTCGATCACGGCCTTGAAATCCCGATCGGTATATTCAATGTTTTCCTTTACTTCCACTTCCGTGCCGTCATCCAGCAGGAGGGTCATATCCAGCCCCAGGGACTGGAGCTCTTTCAGCAGCACCTTAAAGGATTCCGGTACGCTGGGAGTCGGGATGTTGGTCCCCTTGACAATGGCTTCGTAGGTCTTCACACGGCCCACGATATCGTCGGACTTCACCGTCAGGATTTCCTGCAGGGTGTAAGCCGCGCCGTAGGCTTCCAGGGCCCACACTTCCATTTCTCCGAAACGCTGGCCGCCGAACTGGGCCTTGCCGCCCAAAGGCTGCTGGGTTACCAGGGAGTAAGGGCCGGTGGAACGGGCATGAATCTTATCGTCAACCAGGTGGTGCAGTTTTAAGTAGTGCATATGACCCACGGTGACCCGGTTGTCAAAAGGTTCGCCGGTGCGGCCGTCTCTGAGTTCCACCTTGCCGTCTGCGGAAATGGGCACGCCCTTCCACAATTCCCGGTGTTCCAAATGGCTTCCCAGATACTCCAGCACTTCCGGCAGCAGCACCTTCTTGTATTTCTTTTCAAACTCTTCCCACTCGGTATTGGCATAATCGTTGGCCATTTCCAGGGTGTCCGCAATATCGATTTCCTTGGCGCCGTCGAAAACGGGGGTAGCCACCTTAAAGCCTAAGATCTCGCCCGCCAGGGACAGGTGGGTTTCCAGCACCTGGCCGATATTCATACGGCTGGGCACGCCCAGAGGATTCAGCACGATATCCAGAGGCCGTCCGTTGGGCAGGAAAGGCATATCCTCTTCCGGCAGGATCCGGGACACCACGCCCTTGTTGCCGTGGCGGCCGCTCATCTTATCGCCCACGGAGATTTTACGCTTCTGGGCCACATACACCCGGACGCTCATATTTACGCCGGGGGGCAGCTCGTCGCCGTTTTTGCGGGTGAAGACCTTGGTATCCAGCACCACGCCGTAGGCCCCGTGCGGCACCTTCAGGGAGGTATCCCGCACATCCCGGGCTTTTTCCCCGAAAATGGCCCGCAGCAGGCGCTCTTCCGCCGTCAGCTCCGTTTCGCCCTTGGGCGTCACTTTCCCCACCAGGATATCCCCGGTACGGACTTCCGCCCCCACATGGATAATGCCCTGCTCGTCCAGATCCTTTAAGGAATCATCCCCCACGCCGGGCACATCCCGGGTGATTTCCTCCGGTCCCAGCTTGGTATCCCGGGCGGAGGTTTCATATTTTTCAATATGGATTGAGGTGAAAACATCATCCTTCAGCAGTCGCTCGCTCAGCAGCACCGCGTCTTCGTAGTTATAGCCTTCCCAGGTCATGAAACCGATGAGGGGGTTCTTCCCCAGACCGATTTCGCCGCCGCTGGTGCAGGGGCCGTCCGCAATCACATCCCCGGCTTTCACCTGGTCGCCCTTGTTGATGATGGGCTTCTGGTTGTAGCAGTTGCTCTGGTTGGATCGTTTGAACTTGGCCAGAGCGTATTCCTCGATATTGCCGTCCTTTAAGCGCAGCACGATCTTATCCGCGGAAACATAAATGGCTTCCCCGTCGTTCTTCGCCACCACGCAGACCCCGGAGTCCACCGCCGCCTTGTTTTCCATACCGGTGCCTACCACAGCGGATTCCGTTACCATCAAGGGCACGGCCTGACGCTGCATGTTGGAACCCATCAGGGCCCGGTTGGCGTCGTCGTTTTCCAGGAAGGGAATCATGGAGGTAGCCACGGAGAATACCATCTTCGGGGACACGTCCATCAGGTCGATCCGCTGCTTGTCAAACTGAGCGGTTTCGTCCTTGTAACGGCCGGTAACCGTATCTTCGATAAAGTAGCCCTTTTCATCCAGCGGCGCATTAGCCTGGGCCACGATATAAGTATCTTCTTCATCCGCCGCCAGATACACCACTTCGTCCGTTACCCGGGGATTCTCCGGCTTGCTCTTGTCCACAATACGGTAGGGGGCTTCCACAAAGCCGTACTCGTTGATGCGGGCATAGGAAGCCAGGGAGTTGATCAGACCGATATTGGGACCTTCCGGCGTCTCAATGGGACACATACGGCCGTAATGGGAGTAGTGCACGTCCCGAACCTCGAAACCGGCCCGGTCACGGGAAAGGCCGCCGGGGCCCAGAGCGGACAGACGCCGCTTGTGGGTCAGCTCCGACAGGGGGTTGTTCTGATCCATAAACTGGGACAGCTGGGAACTGCCGAAGAATTCCTTCACTGCCGCCGTCACCGGCTTGATATTGATAAGGGACTGGGCCGTGATACTGTCCTGATCCTGGGTGGTCATCCGGTCCCGCACCACCCGTTCCAGACGGGTCAAACCGATGCGGTACTGGTTCTGCAAAAGCTCGCCCACGGCGCGGATGCGGCGGTTGCCCAGATGGTCGATATCGTCCACATTGCCCAGACCGAACTGCAGGGTGCAGCAATAGCTGACGGAAGCAAAAATATCCTCCTCCGTCACATGCTTGGGAATCAGGGTACGGATGTAGGAAGGCAGTTTTTCCTTCTGCTCTTCTTCCTCGGGATAAGCCTCCAAAAAGCCCATGAGCGCTTCGTAATGCACCAGCTCCTTCACGCCGTAATCCCGGGGATTGTAGGTCACATAGCCGCTCATATCCACAAAGCGGTTGGACAGCACCCGCACGGGGGTTTCGTCCACTTCCACCAGGATGGATTCCACGCCGGAGTTCTGGATCTCGTCCGCCCGCTCCGCCGTCAGCACTTCCCCGGCTTTGGCCACCACTTCGCCGGTATCGGGGCCGATAACATCCTCCAGCAGCATGCGGCCGGTAACCCGGCGCTTTAACTGCAGCTTCTTATTGAACTTATAACGGCCTACCCGGGCCAGGTCATAGCGGCGGTCCTCAAAGAGCATATTGTGGAACAGGCTCCGGGCGTTTTCCACCAGCAGACGCTCACCGGGACGGATCTTATCATATAACTTAAGGAGGCCATCGTCCACGCCGGTGGCGTTATCCTTGGCCAAAGAACCGCGGATCAGGGGCAGATCCCCGAACTTCTCCAGGATTTCCTCATTGGTGCCCACACCCAGGGCACGGATCAGCGTGGTCACCGGCACTTTCCGGGTGCGGTCCACACGGGCCCAGAACACATCATTGGAGTCGGTCTCGTATTCCAGCCAGGCGCCCCGGTTGGGAATCACCTGGGAGGAGAACAGAGCCTTTCCCAGCTTATCGTGGTCCAGGCTGTAGTAAATGCCGGGAGAACGAACCAGCTGGCTGACGATAACACGCTCCGCTCCGTTAATCACGAAGGAGCCGCTATCCGTCATCAGAGGCATGTCGCCCATGAAAATCTCCTGGGTTTTCAGCTCTTTGTTAGGGGATTTCAGAGTGACCCGCACCCGCATAGGGGCCGCGTAGGTAGCATCCCGCTCCTTGCACTCTTCTATGGTGTATTTGGTTTCCTCACGGTAAAGGTGAAAATCCTCAAAACTCAGACTAATGCTTCCGCTGTAGTCCGTGATAGGGGAAATATCCTCGAAGACCTCTTTTAAGCCTTCACTCAGAAACCACTCATAGGATTTCTTCTGGATATCAATAAGATTGGGTAGCTCCAGCACCTCGCGCTGCTTGGAATAACTCATACGAGTATTCTTTCCGGAAGTCAGCGGATGCATTCTGTTTTTTTCCATAGATGCTTCTCCCCTGTAAGAATTGTTGCGCCTTAAAAGGCATAGTAATGCCAATACCCCACAATGGCGCATTCTTCATACTAACAAAAAGAGCCGCCGGCTGTCAAGAGCATAAACGGCTTATTTTCGTAGGTTTTTGAGCTTTTTCTCCGAATTTTTACGATTATTTATTGACAAATACTTAACACTCGTCTAAAATGGAGCCTTGTCACACCGTTCCCCCGGAAGGACAAGCCATTTCTGAGATTAAAACCCTGCTCATGCACTATCGCGATACCCAGGCGGAAATCCTGGGTCTGGAAGCGAGTCTGGCCCTGCAAGCGCCGGACAGCCCCGCTGCGCTCTTAAGCAGGCGCCGGATTCTGAAAGCCCGGCTGGATTGCTTAAAAGCCGAAAAGGCCATTGCTTCTTTGCCCTCCCCCCGTTTGCGGAGGATTCTAAGCCTGCGCTACCTGGAGGGCTTAAGCTGGCGGGAAATAACGGACCCCCTCGCTTTAAGCGAAAGCAGTCTGTACCAACTCCACCGGAAAGCCCTGGCCATGCTGGAGCAGCAGTCCCCCGCTCCCTGAGCCTGTCGAAGGGCTGAGCTTGTCGAAGGGTGGTCCCTGAGCCTGTCGAAGGGCAGGGCAAATAGATTAAAACCGCATCTTCCTCACTAACGCACAGAACTCCCGGTTGGTCCGGGTATGGCGCATTAAATCCAGCACTTTTTCCAGGGCCTCTTCCCCCTTTACCGGGTTGCTGATGGCCTGGCGGATATACGCCACCGTTTCCATCTCCTCCCGGGCCAGAAGCAGATCGTCCCGCCGGGTGCCGGATTTTAAGATATCAATAGCCGGGAAAATCCGCCTCTCGGAAAGCTTCCGATCCAGCACCAGTTCCATATTGCCGGTGCCCTTAAACTCTTCGTAAACCACATCGTCCATACGGCTGCCCGTGTCCACCAAGGCGGTAGCCAGCACCGTAAGGCTTCCCCCCTCCCGCATGCAGCGGGCGGAGCCGAAGAACTTCTTGGGCATATGCAGCGCTGCCGGATCCAGGCCGCCGGAAAGGGTCCGGCCGCTGGGAGCCACCGTCAGGTTGTAAGCCCGGGAAAGGCGGGTAATGCTGTCCAGCAAAATCACCACATCCCGGCCATGCTCCACCAGCCGCTGAGCCCGGCCCAGCACCATTTCCGCCACCCGTTTGTGGTGCTCCGGGGTCTCGTCAAAGGTGGAATAAATCACTTCCACATTGGGTCCTTCGATATCTTCTTTGATGTCCGTCACTTCCTCCGGCCGCTCGTCGATCAGCAGAATAATCAGCTGCATATCCGGATGATTCTTGGTTATGGCCTTGGCTACATCTTTAATCAAGGTGGTTTTGCCTGCTTTGGGAGGCGATACGATCATGCCTCGCTGTCCCTTGCCCACGGGAGCCATCAGATCCACAATCCGCATGGCCCGGGCCTCCGGCTGGGTCTCCAGATGGATGCGCTCATGGGGGAACACCGGGGTCAGCTCTTCAAAACTCTTCCGGGCCCGCACCGTTTCCGGAGATTCATTGTTGACGGAATTGATATAAAGCAGGGCCGGGAACTTTTCCGTACCCGTTTTGATTTTGGTAACACCCGCCAGAATATCCCCGGTTTTTAAGCCAAAGCGGTGAATCTGGGCTGGGGAAACATAAATATCATTATCCCCGGGCATATAATTCTCGCAGCGGATAAATCCGAATCCCTCCGGCATCACTTCCAGGATGCCTTCTCCCTCGGGGCCGGCCAGAGCGTCCGGATAGGCAGGCGCCTTCTCTACCGGAGTTTCGCTGCGCTCTCCGTAGGACTGGTTTCTGTCGCCGTAGGACGAAGTCTTTTCGCCGTAGGAAGGGTTCTTTTCCCCATAGGAGTTCTTTTCGCCATAGGAGAAGGAACGGTCGCCGTAGCTACGGTCTCCGTAGGAGTTCTGTTTCTCTCCTGCCGTCTGCTTCCGGTCCGGAGACGGCATCTCATAATGGGTGCGGCCGGCCCTTTCCTGGGTTTCCACCGCTTCCGCCTGCGCCCGGTAGGAAGGGGCATAACTGCCGAAGCCTCCCCGGCCGCCGCTGCGGGGAGCCGGGGCCATATCCCCGCCCCGCCGGTAATTCGGCCGCTGGGCCGGTGCCTCCTCACTCCGGGGCTGGGGCGCCGCTTCCGGAGGGGTTTCCGGCTTGGCAGGCTTCTTTTTTTCTTCCAGCAGCTTTATGGCATGCTCAATCCGGGCCTCGCCCACCTGGGACAAAAGGTTGATCAGCTCCGCCTTCCGGGCATTGCTCATGCCGCGGATGCCCAGAGCCTGGGTCCATTCTTTCAAAGTTGCCAGGGATTGCTTCTCTAACTCCACACTCATTTCATAAACTCCTTGCTTTGGCAATCGGCACTATTCACTTGCAAATCAAACATCAATTGAATCCTCTGATATCCTTCTGCTGTGCATGCACTGTTTTGATTATAAAAGGGAAAAACAGACAGGACAAAGACGGGAGAAAGGAGTTTTCTCCGCCGCACGATCTGCTGTTACGCATAAGCCTAAACGATTTTTTTCGAAAAAGCAAGCAAAAAAGTGTGAAAAACGGGTTGTTTCTTGCTTTTTTTCTTTCTTCTTGGTAAAATAAGGGCGAAATCACTCCGGGAGGCCACTTATGATTACCGATCCTCAGGTTTTGTACAAGCTGATGGTTTTATATTTGCTGCAGCAGGCCAATCTGCCCATCAACAGCGAGAAAATATCCGAGTTTTTCCTGAGCGCCGAATATACCAATTATCTGTCCCTGCAGCAGGCATTAAGCGAACTGCTGGACGCGCACCTGATTAAATCCTCCACCCTGCGGGGGGCCATCCGCTATGAAATCACCCGGGAAGGGGAGGAATCCCTGGGCTTTTTCGGGGAAGATATTCCGGAAGCCGTCCGGGAAGACATTCATGCTTTCCTGAAAGCCCACAAGATCCGCCTGCGGAACGAAATGGGGATTACGGCGGATTACCGGAAAAGCGCCGGCACGGATTTTGATGTGACCTGCGAGGTCAAGGAAGGAAAGCTGCAGCTGATGAAGCTGACTCTCTCCGTCCCCAGCGAGGAGCAGGCCCGTATTATCTGCGACCGCTGGCAAAGCGCCTCCCAGGAAATATACAGTCATATCATGCATTCCCTGCTGCAGGATGAGTAAGCGATGGGGCGGCTTCGGCCGCCTTTTATTTTATCATATTTTTTGCCCAGGCAGAAAGGAGTTATTATGCTGCTGAAAAACGGAATGATTCACGATGCGGTGCACCCCCAGCCCTTCCGTGGCGACATTTGGGTGGAAAGAGGCAAGATCAAAGCCATCGGCCCCAAGGTGGAAGGAAAGGGGAAGGTTATTGATCTGGAGGGCTTCCATGTCTATCCCGGCTTTGTGGAAGCCCACTGCCATCTGGGCCTGGACGGCTACGGCATCGGCTTTGAAGGCCACGATTACAACGAAATGGGGGATGTATGCACCCCGCACCTGCGGGCCATCGACAGCTTTAATCCCCTGGATCCCAGTGTGAGAAAAGCGGCCATGGCCGGCGTCACCACCGTGGCCACGGGCCAAGGCAGCGCCAATGCCATAGGCGGCACCTGGATTGCCGTCAAGACCACCGGCATTTGCGTAGATGATATGATTATCAAAGACCCCATTGCCATGAAGTGCGCCCTGGGAGAGAATCCCAAACGGGTCTACCGGGAAAAGGGCAACGCAGCCCGGATGTCCACGGCATCCGTCATCCGGGGCATGCTCTTTAAAGCGAAGCAATACCTGGCGAAAAAGGAAGCTGCGGAAGGGAACCTGGAAAAAGAGCCCGCCTTTGATTTTAAGTGCGAGGCCATGATTCCGGTGCTGAAGAAAGAGATTCCGCTGAAGATTCATGCCCACCAGGCTAATGATATCCTGACCGCCCTCAGAATCGCCCGGGAGTTCGATGTACTGGTGACTTTGGAGCATGTGACAGAGGGCCACCTGATTGCAGACATTCTGGCCAAGAGCGGTGTACCCATGGCGGTGGGCCCTACTTTGACCCATGCTACCAAATTCGAGTTGCAGAACAAGAGCTGGAAGACCCCGGGGGTACTGGCGGCCAAGGGTTGCCAGGTATCCATCATTACGGATTCCCCGGTGATTCCCCAGGAATATCTGCCCCTCTGCGCCGGTCTGGCGGTAAAGGCGGGCATGGATGAATTCGAAGCTTTAAAGGCCATCACCATTAATCCTGCCGCCCTGATGGGAGTGGCGGACCGGGTGGGTTCCCTGGAAGTAGGAAAGGATGCGGACATCGCCGTATTCGAAGGCAATCCCATGGTATCGGATTCCGTCTGCCGCCGGGTATTCATCAATGGGGAAGAGCTGAAGTAATTAAATGGATTGTACCAGGCGGATGATTTCCTCCGCCACCGTATCACCGGGCTCAAAGAGGCGCACATAGCCTTTGAGAGCCCGGGTTTTTTCTTTCAGAACCCGACAGCGGCTGCTGACAAAGATATGGCATTTCTTCCGGCCGTTTTTCGCTTCCTGGATCAGATTGGCCCCCGCCGCATTGCCGTCCAGGGCCAAAAGCAGGGATTCCCGCTCCCGGAATATTTCATAGGCCACGCTTTTATAAAGCCCCAGTCCGTAGGGCTCTATGGAAAGACGGATGCCAACCCCCGCCTCCTTTAAGCGCCGGGCTTCCCGGGGCGTCAGCAGGGTGGGCACCACTGCCCGGATATCAAAACGGCCCCGGGCCTTTTCCGCCAAATATCCTTCATAAGCCTTTAAGCTGTGGCCGATTACAAAGAAAACTTTCTCCGGATCCAGCTCCGCCAAAAGTTGGTCCAGAAGCGCCAAAGGGGAATCCTTTAAGGGAGTGCGGTGGCGGTCGCTGTTAAAACTGCCTCCGGCTAAAATAATAGGGATTTTGCCTTCAGGCAAAGGCAGAATCTGTTCCCGGAGCAGGGTTTCTGCCGGCAGCCGGCCGTCCGAAGGAAGACTCAGAGGGTTTGCCATTGCCAGTTCCAGGGCCTCCCGGAAATAAACCAGAAGGCTTTTCCCCTTCCGTTTTTGGTTCAGGACTCTGCTCTTAAACTGAAACGCCTTTTGCCCGGCTTCCATCACCCGGCCTTCCGCCTCCCGCATCCGCTTTAAATCCCGGACGCTCAGGCCCAACAGCCGTTCCAGGGCCAGTTCCTCATCAATGGAATTGGTGCCGTACAGGGCGCCGCCGTCCGTGCCCTGCACGCATTGGACGCCCCCCCGGAGATATTGCTTTAAGGGATGATTCTCCACCCGGCTTAAGTTATTGAGCCGCACATTGGAGCTGATCTGGAATTCCAGCACCGCGCCGCTTTCCTTTAGTTCCTTTAAGAGTTTCTTCCCCTGAGGGCTGTTCAGATTGGAGGTATATAAGCCGTGGCCGATGCGCAGAGCCGGCATGGGCTGGCCGGGCAAAAGGGCCTCCTGCACGCAATGCAGGCTTTCCGCCACATTGCTCCTTAAGCTGTCGCTTTCTCCCGCATGAATGCGGATCACAAAGGAGGGAATCCGGGCCGCCAGCTGTACCAGACGGCTGATAAAGGGCCTCAGTTCCCGTATATCATTGATTTCCTCCCCCAGAATATCGCAGCCCGCCAGGTAAGGATCCTCCCCCAGCACTTCCAGAGTGCGGATGCTTTCCTGGAGGTAATCCCGGGGATCCAGCTGATGCTTGAGAATGGTTAATGGCGTGCGGCGCACCCCCGCCAGAAAGCGGAGCATCACCCCCGTCTCCCGCCGGATGGCAGGCATGGCTTCATGGATTTCCTGAAGCCGCTCCGGTCCCTCCTGGGCCTTGGCCAGGGTGGTATCGGATATCTCCGCATACTGCACACCGGCGGCGGCATAGCTGCGGGCGATCCAAAGAAGCTTGTGCTGAAAAAGACTGAAGTCTCCGTAGGCCCGGGAGTCCTGATCCTTCAGCATTTGTCCGGCAAAACGGGCAATTTCCGAATCCGGCAGCTTTCCGGCCCCTTCCCTGAGCCTTTCCCGGGGCATTCTGTCCTCCGAGGGCTGGCCCTTGGTAAAAACATAGCGGTATAAATATACCTTTTCCAGATTGGAAAAAACCGCCTGGCCGTCCTTCAAAATAGCCAGAGAGGCCCGGATTCTGGCGATATTCTCCCCGGCCCCCGCCGGGTTATCCAGGAGCAGTTCCGCCAGGTTTATAAAGCAATTATCATCAATCCGCCGGTCCCGATATTTACCGGAAAGGCCCGTTAAATCCAAGCTTTCTTCTGCCTTCCGCCGCCGTGCGGCCATGGTCTTTTCCTGGGCAGGCGTCAAAGAAAGCTCCAGTTTTTTGATATAATACAAAGGATAGCGGATCTGATGGGCAATGCCCAGGGCAATCAGGATATCCGGCGCCAGAATAGCATTCATATGGGTATGCAGATCCGTCCGGAATTTGCACTCGCTTAAGATATAGGTTTTCACCAGGGTTTTGAAGAGACTTAAGGGATAATCCTTGGTCTGGCTCATGAAGGTTTTGGCAATAGCCGGCACCGCCGCTTTCCGCTCTATGCTTCCGTCCGGATAGATATTGGCCACCTTGGTACCTCCCAGACGCAGGATGAAAATCTGCCGGTTTTCACCGTCCACATAGGAATGAACGGGCCCTGTCATAATTTTCAGACCCGTTTCTTCTTCTGTTTTCAGTTCCGCCCCGCAGAGACGGGCCAGATTGGTGATTAAATTCCCGCTGTGGTGGTTGGGGGTGCGGAGGACATACTCCATGGTCTCTCCCTGCCGGTACAGCTCTACCAGCATATCCTTTTCCCTGTCCAGATAAAAATGTCCGAAGTAATTCATATAGAAAACTCACATCCGCAATATTCCTGCCGGTACATGCCGCAGGCTTTACTGATTTCAATGGATCTTAAATATCCATTCCGCTTTTTAAAATCCGAAGGCAGATAAAGGGGGGCCTTCTCTCCCATTTTCTCCCGCAGGAGGGCCGCCTCTTCCCTCCCGATTTGATTAAGCCGCGCCGCATCCTTTAGGGGGCTTAAGGTCAGAGTAGTGGCAAAATAGTCGTAGCCGCCGGCTGCCGCCTCCCGGGCCGCGCGGGAAAGCCTAAGCCGGTAGCAGACCGTGCAGCGACTCCCCCGCTCCGGCTCTCGTTCCAGCCCCTTTGCCGCCTCGTAAAACTGAGCCGGTTCGTACTCACAATCCAGAAAATCCACCGGATTGGCAAAGGGATATTCCGCAATAAAGCGCTTTTGCTCTTCTTTGCGGAATGTGTATTCCTCCCGGGGATAAATATTGGGATTGTAATACAAAACCGTAACCCTGAAATGCCGGGAGAGCTGCTCCAGCACCGAAGAGGAGCAGGGAGCGCAGCAGGAATGCAATAAAAGCCGGGGCGGTTCCAAAGGATCCAGCCCGGCAATCACATCCAGCATTTGTTGATCGAAGCCGTGAGACATATGACGCGCATCCCCACCCGTAGGGGCGGCCATTGGCCGCCCGCTTTAAGTATACTTGTTTATTATCTTATCAATATCAGAGATCATCTTCTTGATCTCCTTATTGCTCCTGTCCTTCATGCCCTTGATCAGGCCAAGCAGCCGCTCCCCGGCAGAAAGCAAAGAGGCATACAGGGATTTTTCCTTCTTCTCTCCTTCTTTTCCGCCGCTTTCCTTTTTCTCCACCGGAATGCCCACCGCCTGCACCAGACATTCGCCGGTCAGCAGATCATACACGGCGCCGCTGTAAGGAGCCAGGGTATCATAGCCGAATTCCTCCTTCAGCCAGGCGGCAAAGCTGTCGCAGACTTCAGGGTCCCCGTGATTGATAAAGACCCGCTCCGGCTTCTCTTTTAAGCCATTCAGCCAGGCCGCCAGACCGTCCCGGTCCGCATGGCCGCTGATGCCCTGCATGGTAATCAACTCCGCCTGCACGGATATTTCCTCCCCGAAGAGCTTTACGGTTTCCGCCCCGTCCAAAAGCAGCCGCCCCAAAGTTCCTTCCGTCTGGTATCCCACAAAGAGAACCCCGCTTTCCGGCCGCCAGAGATTGTGCTTTAGGTGATGGCGGATCCGCCCCGCCTCGCACATGCCGCTGGCGGAGATAATCACCTTGGGTTCCGGATCGAAATTAATTTCCTTGGACTCCTCCGAGGAAACGGAAAGATAGAAATCATCGAAGAATACCGGGTTGATGCCCTGAGCCAGCAGGGCCCGGGCCTCATCATCAAAATATTCCGGCGGGGTCTGCTGAAATACCGCCGTGGCCTCCACCGCCAGGGGAGAGTCCAGCACCACCTTAAAATGGGGCAGTTCCGGCACCAGGTTTTCCTCTTTGATCTGGCGGATAAAATACAAAAGCTCCTGGGTGCGCCCCACCGCAAAGGCCGGCACCACCAGATTTCCTCCCCGGCCCAGCACCCGGCTGATGGCCCGGGAGAGCTGCAGCACATAAGCATCGTGACCTTCATGAGGCTCATGGAGCCGGTTGCCGTAAGTAGATTCCAGCACCACATAATCCGCCTCCTCCACCGGCTGGGGGTTCTGGATCAAAGGCCTGTCCAGATTGCCCACATCCCCGCTGAAAAGCAGTTTCTTCGTGACGCCTTCCTCGCTGACCCAAAGCTCTATATGGGCGGCGCCCAGTAAATGCCCCGCATCTCCGAAGCGGACCTCCATATTTTCCAGCACCTGCTTTTGTTCCCCGTAGGACAAAGGGATGAACTGCTGCAGAACTGCCTTGGCGTCCTCCTGGGTATAAACCGGCTCCACCATGGGGCGGCCGGCCCTGTCGTTTTTGCGGTTCTGCCATTCCACTTCGGATTCCTGGATGGCAGCGCTGTCCAGCAGCATAATCTGGCACAGATGCAGGGTAGCTTCCGTGGTATAGACCGGCCCCCGGAAGCCATGCTTGTACAAAAGGGGCAGGTTGCCGGAATGGTCGATATGGGCATGGGTCAGAAAGACCGCCTCCACCTCCGAAGCGGGGATGGGCAGGCTTTGGTTTACAAAGATATCCTTCCCCTGCTCCATGCCGCAGTCCACCAACACCCGGTGGCCGCCGGCCTCAATATAGGTCATGGACCCCGTCACCTCATGGGCGGCGCCTAAAAATGTAATCTTCATAACAGTTTTTCCCACTCCTGAATAATAGACCGATCCTTCAGGTAATCGATCCGCATGGCGCTGCGCACCTTTTCCAAAGTTTCATCCGTAACGGCCCGGGCCCGGGCGGTGCCTTCCTTCAGGATATCATACACCGCATCGATATCCTTTTCCCACTTGGCCCGCTCCTCCCGGATAGGGTCCATCAGCTCATTTAAGACATTGATTAAAAACTTCTTGCAGGTTCCGTCTCCCAGACCGCCTTTTCTGTAGTGCTCCTTCATTTCCTCCAGGCAGGCATACTCCGGCAGATAGGAGGCAAAATGCTCCGGCCGGGAGAAGGCGTCCAGGTAGGTAAAGACTACATTTCCTTCGATATGCCCCGGATCCTCAATCCGCAAATGCTGGGGATCCGTAAACATCTTTCCGTTGATCTGCTTTTTCACGGCAGCGGCAGAATCGGACAGATAAATGCAATTTCCCAGGGACTTGCTCATTTTGGCGTTGCCGTCCACCCCGGGGAGCCGCCGCTGCACCGCATTTTCCGGAATAATGGCCTTGGGCAGTATCAGGGTTTCCCCGTAAATCCGGTTGAATTTCTCTACGATTTCCCGGGTCTGCTCAATCATGGGCAGCTGATCCTCCCCCACCGGCACGATATTGGCGTTAAAGGCCGTAATATCCGCCGCCTGGGACACGGGATAGGTGAAAAAGCCCGCCGGCAGGCCCTCGTCCTCAAAACCCCGCATCTGGATCTCCGCCTTCACCGTAGGGTTCCGGGAAAGTCTTGCGGTGGTCACCAGATTCAGATAATAAAAGGTCAGGGCATGCAGTGCCGGCAGAGCAGACTGGATGCAAATGGTGGATTTGGCCGGATCAATGCCCACAGACAAATAATCCAGCACTACCTGGATGATATTGTCCCGGATTTTTCCGGGGTTATCCGCATTGTCCGTTAAAGCCTGATCGTCCGCAATCAGGATGTTGATCTCGTCATATTCCCCGGAGTTCTGCATCTGAACCCGGCGCTGAAGCGACCCCACATAGTGGCCCAAATGGAGGCGGCCGGTGGGTCTGTCCCCCGTTAAGATGATGTTCTTCACTGTCCTCTATTCCTTTCCGTCCATAAAACTGGTGAAATTCTTCCGTTCCACCTCCGGCAGACCGGCCCTTTCCTTTTCCGCCTCAATAGCCCGGATCAGAAATGCCATATTACGCCCCAGATTCCGCATGATCTGCAGGCCCTCCAGGTCCTTTATCGCCTGTTCCGGGGTGCAGCCGTGAATCTGGTTCCAATAAGTTGAAGAAGCCAGAGGCATGCCGCTGATGGTGAAATACTTGTTCAGCACATCAAAGCTGGCGGTATTGCCCCCCCGGCGGCAGCTCACCACGGAGGCCCCCACCTTCATCTGCAGGGAGTAGGGAACGCTGTAAAACAGGCGGTCCAGAAAGGCCAGGAGGCTGCCGTTGGGGGAGCCGTAGTACACGGGGCTGCCCACTACCAGGCCCGCCGCCTCTTCCAGTTTCTCTGCCACCTCGTTTACCGGGTCGCCTTCCACGATGCAGCGCCCCTGTTCATTGCAGTAGCCGCAGGCCACGCAGCCCCGGGCCGCCAGGCCGCCTACCTGGAGCAATTCCGTTTCCAGCCCTTCTTGTTCCAGGGTTTTCTGAACTTCGTGTAAAGCCACCCAGGTACAGCCCTTCGGGTGGGGGGACCCGTTTAATAATATGACTTTTGCCATGATGCTTCCTTTCTGTGTCATTCTGAGGCTTATGCGGGCGCATGAGGGCATGCGCCCCTACAAGCTAGCTTGCAGCCTGATCCGTAGGGGTCGATCCCCTGATCGACCCGCAGGCGCATGAGGGCATGCGCCCCTACAAGGTAGCTTGCAGCCTGATCCATAGGGGTCGATCCCCTGATCGACCCGCGGGCGCCCTTACGACCGACTCCTGCCCGCGATCTCAGCCAGCACTTTTTCCTTAAACTCCATCAGGTCCTGGCTGCCCATATCCCCTTCCGAGCGGGAGCGGACGGCCACCGTGCCTTCTTCCTCTTCCTTTTGGCCTACCACCAGCATATAGGGGATCTTCTGGCTCTGGGCTTCCCGGATCTTATAGCCGATCTTTTCGCCCCGCTCGTCCAGCTCCACCCGGACACCGGCGGCCAGCAGTTCCTGGGTCACCTTCCGGCCGTACTCCAGGTATTTTTCAGAGATGGGCAGCACCTTTACCTGCACCGGCGCCAGCCAGGTAGGGAAGGCTCCCATGGTTTCTTCAATCAGGTAAGCCATAAAGCGGTCCAAAGAGCCCAAAATGGCCCGGTGCAGCACCACCGGAGTCTGCTCGGAATTATCCCGGTCGATATAGCTGAGCTGGAATTTAGCCGGCAGGCAGAAGTCCAGCTGACAGGTGGATAGGGTAATCTCCGCTCCCACCGCCGGTTTCACATTCACATCCAGTTTGGGACCGTAGAAGGCCGCCTCGCCGATTTCCTCCGTATAATCCAGCCCCAGGTCCTTCAGCACTTCCCGAAGAGCATTTTCCGCCGCATCCCACATGGCGTCGTCATCATGATATTTTTCTTTATCCGCCGGGTCCCTAAGGGACAGCACGCAGCGGTAATCCGTAATGCCGAAGTCCTTGTAGGTATCAAAAATCAGATCCACCACCTTGGAGAATTCTTCCTTGATCTGGTCCGGCGTCACGAAAAGGTGAGCATCATTCTGGCAGAAATGCCGACCCCGCTCAATGCCCTTTAAGTTGCCGGAGGCTTCGTAGCGGAAATCGTGGGCAATCTCTCCGATCCGCACCGGCAGGTTCCGGTAGGAATGGGGCTGGGCGGCAAAGATCCGCATATGGTGGGGGCAGTTCATGGGCCGCAGCACGTAAACCTCGTCCTCCACCTCCATAGGGGGGAACATATTGGCCTGGTAATGATCCCAGTGGCCGGAGGTCTTGTACAATTCCACCGTGCCTACGCAGGGGGTCAGCACATGCTGATAACCCAGAGTAATTTCCTTATCCCTAATATAATCCTCCAGAATCCGCCAGAGGGTATAGCCCTTGGGCAGGAACATGGGCATGCCTTTTCCCACCAGTTCGTCGCTCATAAAGAGCTGCAGTTCCTTGCCGATTTTCCGGTGATCCCGGAGCTTGGCCTCCTCCAAAAGCCGCAGATGCTCCTCCAATTCCTCCTTTTTGTTGAAGGCCGTGGCATAAATACGGGTGAGCATTTTGTTTTTGGAATTGCCCCGCCAGTAAGCCCCCGCCAGATTCATTACCTTAAAGGCCTTGCCTACGCCCTTGGTGCTCATTAGGTGGGGCCCGGCGCAGAGATCCACAAAGTCTCCCTGCCTGTAGAAGCTGATAATGGAATCCTCCGGCAGGTCGGAAATCAGTTCCACCTTATAGGGTTCCTCTTCTCCCCTGGCCCAGGCCAGAGCCTCCTCCCGGGGTAGGATATAGCGCTCTAAAGGCAAATCTTCCTTGATGATTTTCTTCATCTCTTCTTCGATTTTCGGCAGTTCCTCCTCGGAAAGGGGCTCCTTGAAATCGATATCGTAGTAGAAGCCGTCGGCTATGGCAGGGCCGATGGCCAGCTTGGCATCCGGGTGAAGCCGCAGCACCGCCTGGGCCATCACATGGGCCGCCGTGTGGCGCAGGGCCCTTAGTCCCTCGGGATCTCGGGCGGTAAAAATGTTCAGGGTCGCATCCTGATTGATTTCCGTCCGCAGGTCCTTGCTTTCTCCGTTGATCTCCGCCAGGCAGGCCATCCGGGCCAGGCCTTCGGAAATGTCTGCCGCAATGTCAATGGCCCGCATGGGGCGGTCGTATTCCTTGATACTGCCGTCTTTTAAAGTGATTTTCATTTGCTCCTCCTTCTGTTTGCGGGCGACCAATGGTCGCCCCTACGTTACCTGCCCTCCCCCATGGGATCCTTCGGCCTTTGGCCTCAGGATGACACAAGTACCAAAAAACGTCCCTGACGCATCCAAAGACGCTGTCAGGGACGAATAATAATCCGCGGTTCCACCCTGCTTCCCCATCGATGTGTCATCCTGAGCGAAGCCGCATTTGCGGCGAAGTCGAAGGATCCCATCATCGACAAGGCACTTCTTTTGACGTGTCACGGCGTCACCCGGGCCGGATTAGGGCCGCTCCGAGCTGGTTTTCAGCAGGGTTTCCACAAGGGGCTTCCAGCCAAGGCCCCTCTCTCTGGGGAAGAAAGCTCCCGCCTACTGGTCTCATCAACGCTTTATTCCCTTGCGGGATAAAGCTATTGTAGCATGAAATCCGCGCGTGTCAAGGGAAAATCACAAGTATGTCTATTGGGCATACTCTTTATGCAGGACGGCGATGCGCAAAACCTCCTCCGAAGGTTCATAATCCTCCTGGGGATAGAGGGAACGGTGAAGCTCCCGCACATCCTCTGCATAGTTTTCGGAGCAGCACACCCATGGAAGGGCAGAACACCAATGCGCATTGAAAGAAAAACGCTTCGTATCCGATATCCTGTATTGCGTGGCATGGGTGACAAAGTATAGGATTTCAGACCTTTCCATATTGGTTCTGCTATTCTGGCTCACCTTGTCCACTATTTCTGCCAGGGTATCCATACGGACATTCCGGACCAGCCCCTGCATCCCCTCCCAAAGGGCGGCCATCAGCTTCTGCTGCCGCTCCGCCCTGCCGTCATTTTCGTCCGCAATGTCGCGAAGGCGGGCGTAGGCTACCGAATGGACACCGTCCAGGTGCTTCCTGCCCGGGGCGTCATCCAACTCCAGGGTACTCTGCCGGCCGGTAGCCTGAATGGTCTCGAAAAGATAGTCGTTCATGGTCCCGGCCTCTGCTTTGGAAAGCTCCAGATCAATTCCGCCCAGCATATCCGTCGCATCCGCCAGAGCGGTCCAGTTCAGCGCCAAATAATGCGTGATATTCAAATCCATGGTCCGATTCAGCCCTGCCATCACTGTCTCCGCCCCATAACGGGCATAGGCATCCGAAAGTTTGCAGTATTGGCCGGAAGCATCTTCAAACAGGAAATCCCGGCGCAGGGATGCTGTACGGATCATCCCGCTTTCTTTTTCGATGGATACGATGATACACACATCTCCCTGGGCATGCTTCTCCAGGGAGGGATTATTCCCGGTTCCCTCGCCGAACAAGACAAAGCTGCGGTATACTTCCTTATTATCCGTCCTCTCCCCGGTCCCGCTGCCGGACTGTCCGGCCGTTTCACTTCCCCCCGGGCTGCTCTCTTTCCCGTTGGTCAGGGCGCACCCAGCTGTGATAAGCCCGATCAAAAGAGTCGCCAGCAGCATCCAAAAGGCGGGCTTTTTATAATGCAGCACGGACTTCACCCGGCCCGGCACCCCTGTTTCTCCAAAAGCCAGGGGACAGGCGCTGATAAGCCGCCGGGACATACTGCAATTCACCAAAGCCAGGGAATAGGCCTTCCGGTAATCCGCCGTTTCCCCCTTCACCACCTTTTCGTCGCAGGCCCCTTCGATATCCCGGCAAAGAAGCACATAACCCAGCCAGAAAAGGGGATTGAACCAATAAAGGGAAAGCAGGAAGAAGCCCAGCGGTTTCCAGATATGATCCAGGCGCCTTAGGTGGGCCCGCTCGTGGGCCAGCACATAGGCTTCATCCGCAGGATCCAGATCCGAAGGCAGATAGATGCGGGGCCGGATCAGGCCCAGGATAAAGGGGGCTTCCAGCTCATCGCAGCGGTAGATATTATCCGCCTGGCGGATGGAGGCCCGCACCTTAAAGCGCAGTTTCAAAAAGCTGTACAGCATATAGCCCAGCATGAGCACCGTTCCCCCCAGCCATATCCAGGCCAAGACAGGCAGGATGCTGGTCTTCACGGTCTTCGGGGCTTCCAGGGTCCGGGCGCTTACCACTACATAGCGGCTGCCGCCCGCCTCCCGCCGCACCGGAACTTGGGGGCTGCGGCTGAGGATTTCCCGGTAAACGGGCTCCTCCTCGCTGACGGTCCGGGTCTCTTCCACTGCCAGCCCTGCCACCTGTTCCAACACCTGGCCGCTTCCCACAGGCTGGGGCACCAGGGAAACGCTGCTGGAAGGAAAGGCGGGAATCAGAAGCCGAAGGCCCACTAGGGCCCACAGGCACAGGGAAAGAATCTTCGGCGCCCGGAGTCTGGCAAACAGCAGCCGCAGCAACAAGACTGCCGCCAATACAATGCTGGCGGAAAGGCACAGCCGCAAAGCGGTCATAAACAGCTCTTTCATGATTCTTCTCCTTCCTCATAAGCTTCAATCATCTGCCTTAGGCCCTCTGCCTCCTCCCGGGTAAGCCCCCGGCCGGCGGTAAAGGCGTTGATAAAAGCAGGCAGGGATCCGCCAAAGCGTTCCGCCACATACTCCCGGCTTTCCCGGGTCTGTACTTCCTCCCGGGGCACCAGGGAGCGAACCAGGCCGCCTTCATTCACAAAAAAGCCCTTATCGCAAAGTTTTTTCAAAACGGTATAGGTGGTGGATTTCTGCCAGCCCAGTTCCTCTTTGCACAGCTTCACCAGTTCCCCGGAGCCCAAGGGCTCGTGGTCCCAGATCAGCTCCGCAAAATTGGCTTCCACCTGGCCTAAACGATAGTCGATCATATCATCCTCCTGGTTTGGTCTATTGCAGTAAACCTTTTATGTGGTGAGTCTATCACAGTAGACCCGCTCTGTCAAGCACTTTTTTTCACCAAGGGGCAGGTCCCTTGGTGAACTATGAGCCCGGTTGTTAGCACTCTTTTTGATTGAGTGCTAAAAAGTGCTTGACGAAGGTTTACTGGCTGTCTATAATGATACCAAGCGGGCTCATGAAGGCATGAGCCCCTACGAAATGCGCTGAACCTGTCTTCGTGGCATCAAGCGGGCTCATGAAGGCATAAGCCCCTACGAAATGCGCTGAACCTGTCTTCGTGGCATCAGCGGGCTCATGAAGGCTTGAGCCCCTACGAAGTGCGATGAACCTGTCTTTGTGGCATCAAGCGGGCTCATGAAGGCATGAGCCCCTACGAGATGCGCTGAACCTGTCTTCGTGGCATCAAGCGGGCTCATGAAGGCATGAGCCCCTACGAAGTGCGCTGAACCTGGCTTCGTAGGGGTCGATGCCCACATCGACCCGCAAAAATACAAAAACAATATAGAAAGAAGGTATATACATGTCCAAAAAATCACGCGGCAAACTATCCATACATTCGGAAAACATCTTTCCCATCATCAAAAAATGGCTTTACAGCGACCATGACATTTTCCTGCGGGAGCTGGTTTCCAACGGCTGCGACGCCATTACCAAGCTGAAAAAACTGGCTCTGATGGGCCAGACGGAAATCCCGGAGGGGCAGGAGCTGTGCCTCAAAGTGACCGTTTCTCCCGAGGCCAAGGTGATTCAGGTGGAGGACAACGGCCTTGGCATGACGGCGGAGGAAGTAAAAACCTACATCAACCAGATTGCCTTCTCCGGCGCGACGGATTTCCTGGAAAAATATAAGGACAAGGCCAATGAGGATCAGATTATCGGTCATTTCGGCCTGGGCTTTTATTCCAGCTTTATGGTGGCGGACAAGGTCACCATCGATACCCTCTCCTGGGAAGAAGGGGCCGAAGCGGTGCACTGGGAATCCGACGGCGGCACCACTTACACCATGGAAGCCGGAGACCGAACGGAGCGGGGCACCCTGATTACCCTTTATCTCTCCGACGATTCCCGGGAATTCTCCAATGAATACCGGGTGAAAGAAGTGCTGGAGAAATACTGCGCCTTTATGCCTTATCCCATTTATTTTGAAAATGCGGATACCCCCGTAGGGGCGACTATCAGTCGCCCGCAAAGCGAGGATGACGGCCCTTCGACAGGCTCAGGGACCGGGGTGGATGGCCCTTCGACAGGCTCAGGGACCGGGGTGGAGCCCGCCGCCCCCGTCCCGGTGAACGATGTCAGCCCTCTTTGGCTGAAAACTCCTTCGGAATGCACGGAGGAGGAGTACAAAGCGTTTTACAAAAAGCTCTTCCGGGATTGGAAGGATCCCCTCTTCACCATCCACCTGAACATGGATTATCCTTTCAATTTGAAGGGCCTGCTCTATTTCCCCAAGCTGAATCTGGAAACGGAGCCGGCGGAAGGCACCATCAAGCTTTTTGCCAACCAGGTCTTTATTGCGGACAATATCAAAGAGGTAATCCCGGAGTTTCTGCTGCTCTTAAAAGGCGTCATCGACTGCCCGGATCTGCCCTTAAATGTATCCCGCAGCGCCTTGCAGAACGACGGCTTTGTGCGGAAGATTGCAGACTATATCACCAAAAAAGTGGCGGACAAGCTGACAGGTATGTTCAATGTGGAGCGGGAAAACTACGAGAAATACTGGGAGGATATTTCTCCCTTTATCAAGTACGGCTGCCTGAAGGATGACAAGTTCAGTGAAAAGATCCGCAAGGCGGTGATTTACAAGAACCTGGAAGGCAAGTATGTGTCCCTGGATGAGTATCTGGAGGCCTCTCCCGTAGGGGTCGATCCCCAGATCGACCCGCAGGAAGAGGACGCCCCCGTAGGGGTCGATCCCCAGATCGACCCGCAGAAAGAGGATGACCCATCCAATGCCGACAAGCGCTCCGTCATCTATTATGTGACGGATCCCGTTCAGCAGGCCACCTATGTGGAGATGTTCAAGGCCGCCGGCCAGGAAGCCCTCCTCTTCACCCATGCCATCGACGAGCCCTTTATCACCCGCCTGGAAATGCGCTACCCGGATTATAAATTCTGCCGCATTGACTCGGATGTAAACGAGGCCCTGGCGGAAAACCTCAGCGAGGAGGAAAGCAAAGAAAAAGAGGAAGCGCTGAAAGCCGTCTTCAACAAAACCCTGGGGAAGGAGCTCCACGGCATCAAGCTGGCCCGGTTTAAAGATGCCGGCACGGCCGCCCTGATGACCTATGCGGAGGAAAGCCGCCGGATGCAGGATATGTTCAAGATGTACGGCATGGATCCCGGCCAGTTCCCCACGGAGGAAACCCTGGTATTAAACAGCGAAAATAAGCTGGTGCAGTACCTGGAAAAGAGCGGGGAAGGCGAAAAAACAGAGCTGGTAGCCCGGCAGCTTTACGATCTGGCCCTGATGGCTCACAAGCCTTTAAGCGCCGAGGAATCCACGGCCTTCGCCGCCCGGAGTCTGAAAGTGCTGGAGCTGCTGATCCAGGCATAAACCTGTGCAATAAGGCGCTTGTCCTTATAACTCTTTTCTATACATTTTTAACCACAAAAGTCCCCTTTTCCCCTTGCAAAGGAGAAGGGGGCTTTTTATAATATCAGCAGGATTTTCTGCAGTACTTGACTACACAAACGATTCGGAGCCTGCATCGGAATGATTGAATATAAAAGAAATATTGGCTTATATGTTTTGCTGGCGCTGCTGCTGGCTTTTTTTGCGTTTTTGGGCAGCGGCTGCAGCGCCGATCCCCCTGCCACAACAGCAGCCACGATGCCAGCCACGGAGGCTTCGGAGGCATTTTTGCCCACCACAAGCCTGATCCCCTCCGGAGAAAGCGCCTCCGCGGCAGACAGCAGCGCCGCCCCCACGGAAACCGAGGCACAAAGCACGGAAACCGAGGTACAAACCACGGAAAGCGAGACGCAAACCACGGAAACCACCACTCTGCCTCCGAAAACAACCACCTCCGCGCCGCCTGAAACCACTGAAGCCCCCCGCCCGCCGGAAATCCTGCTTTTGGGAGATTCGGACATGGAATTGAGGGATGACGAGTTGTTTCTGGAGCCGGGCTTTTCTGCCTGGGATGCCCAGGGAAACAGCCTGACCCAGCAGGTGGAGCTGGAAATTGACGCCCTGCCGGGAGCGCCCCATTGTTATCAATACCGCTACACCGTGTCCGATGCCGCCGGTCTGACGGCGGAAGCTTACCGCGTTATCAGATGGCAGGATACCCATCCGCCGGAACTGATCCTCCTGGGGGATGCCCATATGACTTTGGAATACCATCAGGATTTCCGGGATCCCGGGGCCAGGGCCACCGATGTTTTCGACGGAGATCTCAGCGACAAAATCCAGGTGGAGGGCAGCGTGGATCCTCATCAAACAGGCCGCTATACTTTGACTTATTCGGTTACGGATGCCCGGGGCAATACAGCCAGTCTCAGCCGCACCGTGGTGGTGAAGGAGGCTCCTCCGCCCACTACCGCAGCGCCCCCGGAAACCACGGCCGCTCAGCCTGCCACACCGCCTGCCCCCGTCGGCAACCGTGTTGTCTATCTGACCTTTGACGACGGCCCTTTCATCTACACGGAACGCCTCCTGAACATATTGGCCCGGTACAATGTGAAAGCCACCTTCTTTATCACCGCCTTTTCCCCGGAGCATGCCTATCTGATCGGCCGCGCGGCGTCGGAGGGACATACCATAGGCCTGCACACTGCCAGCCACCGCTACAACGAGATATATCAAAGCGAGGAGGCCTATTTCCGGGATTTGTCTATCATCGCCGATTTATACCGCCGGCATACAGGCCAGGAGCCCTGGCTCATCCGTTTCCCGGGGGGCAGTTCCAATACGGTGAGCCGGGAATACAATGCCGGCATTATGACCCGGCTGACGCGGGCCGTTCAGGAACGGGGCTATCGCTATATGGACTGGAACGTGTCCAGTTCGGACTCCGCCACCTGGATGAGTCCGGACACCGTATTTCAGAATGTGATCCGGGGGATCTCCGGCCGTGATATGTCCATGGTGCTGATGCACGATATTAAAGAACACACAGTCAACGCCATAGAATCCATTATCCAGTGGTGCCAAAGCAACGCTTACACGCTGCTGCCCATCACCTATTCCACGCCGGATGTGCACCACAATGTTCAAAACTAAAAATGCGCCACGGCACGGATTCCTTGGCACAAAAAAGGGGCCTTTGCCCCTTTTTCAGTCGCCCCGCTCCCGTTCAGCCTGGCGCTTGATATCTCTTTCTTTGATGCTCTCCCGCTTATCGTACAGCTTTTTGCCCTTAGCCAGGCCGATTTCCAGCTTCACCAGCTGGCCTTTCAAGTAAACCTTTAAGGGCATAATGGTATAGCCCTCCCGCTCCACCCCTGCCTGGAGTTTGCGGATTTCATAATCATGCAGCAGGAGCTTGCGGATCCGGAGGGGATCCCGGTTGAAGATATTGCCTTTTTCATAAGGACTGATATGCATGCCGTGAATCAGGCACTCCCCCTTTTTGATCTGGATATAAGATTCCTTCAGGGAGCATTTTCCCATGCGAAGAGACTTCACTTCGGTTCCCACCAGAGCGATGCCCGCCTCGTAGGTGTCCTCGATGAAGTAATCATGATAGGCTTTTTTATTGTTGGCAATCAGTTTAACAGCATCTTTTCCCATATTTACTATTCCTTGCCTTCCCCCGGACGCGGGGGAAGGTGGCACGGCGTCAGCCGTGACGGATGAGGGCGACTTGCTCCGGCCTTATACATAAAAGGCCGGACTTTCGCCCGGCCACCATGCATCCCAAACAGATCTTATACGTACTTCTGCAGTACCCCGATAGCCAGGGCCAGAACCATAAAGGCCGCCAGGGCGATCCGGGTATACTTCTTCAGCTGCCCTTCTTTGGTGCGGCCGCTGTTCTTCACCGCAAAGCTGGTTTCGGACATACCGCCGGCGATACTGCCGGAAAGGCCCTTTTCATTGCCCTCCTGCAACATAACCAGAACAATCAGCACCACACTGATAATAGCCAGTAAAATTGTTAAAATTGTAATCAATACATCCATTTTGCTATATCCTCCTGAACAAGCGCCTTGATATGATAGCACTCCCACAGGGCAAATGCAAGTATTTTTTTGATTTTTGCACCAAGGGGCCTTTCCCTATGGTGCAAAAAACTTATCTAACTCCGCAATTCCACCCCGATCTGGCCAAGGCCGTTCAGCACCTTGCTCATCACCCCGGCGATATCCTTCTCCTCCAGGGTCCGATCCTTCGCCCGCAGCACCAGCTTGTAAGCCACGGATTTTTTGCCTTCGCCCACCTGGGTGCCTTCGTATATATCAAAGAGCTCCAGGGATTCCAGGAGCTTGCCGCTGCGCTGGCGGAGCACCTTCTCCACCTCCCCCACAGGCATGGCCTTATCCATCACCATGGCCAGGTCCCGGCTCACCGCCGGGAAGCGGGCGATGCCCTCGAACTTCTGATGATCCAAATTGGTAAAGGGCAGCAGCGCCGGCAGATCCAGCACCGCCGCGTAAGCCCGCTCATTCAGGCCGAAGGCCTCTCCCACCAGGGGGTGGATCTCTCCCAAATATCCCAGCTCCGTGCCTTCATAGCGCAGCACTGCCTGGCGGCCGGGATGGAAGAAGGGATAGGCTCCGGTATTCTCGTACTCCGGCAGGCCCTTCATCCCCGCCTTATTCAAGAGTTCCTCCGCCGCTGCTTTCAGGGTGAAGAAATCTCCTTCCCCGTAAAAGCCGAAGCAGAGCTGGCGCCGCTCATCCGGCAGCTCCGTAAGTGGCAGGGCCTTCGGTAAATAGATATTGGCCAGCTCATACAATTTCGCATTTTTATTCCGGCGGTTGGCATTGAAAGCCAGGGAGGTGAGCATCCCTCCTAAGGGCAGGGTCCGCATAATGCTGTAATCCTCTCCCAAGGGATTGGCAATGGTCACCGCCTGTCTTAAAGGCGAATCTGCCGGCAACCGCAGCTTATCCCACACCTTGGGACTTTCAAACGAGAAGTTCATGGACTCGCTGAAGCCCGCATATTCCATCACCTGGCCCATCAGCTTTTCCACCCGGTTTTTGTAAGACAATTTGCCTGCGGTGGCTTCCCCCCGGGGCAGGGTTACGGGAATCTTGTCGTAGCCGTAGAAACGGGCCACTTCCTCTGCCAGATCCGCCTCGCCTTCCAGATCCTGGCGGAAGCTGGGCACCTTCACCACCCGACGGGCGGAGTCGTATTCCAGGCCCAGCACCGGGAAATAGCCCAGCATGGTCTCCTGATCAAGATCCGTGCCCAGAAAACTATTAATCCAATCCGGCCGGAAGGGAATCTCCCGGCTTTCCGGCTTTTTGGCATACACATCCACGCAGCCCCCTACCACCTCGCCGCAGCCCAGTTCCTCTACCAAGGCGCAGGCCCGGTTGATGGCCGCCAGGGCGTTTTCCGGATCCAGGCCCTTTTCGAACTTGCCGGAGGCATCGGTCCTAAGGCCCAGCCGCTTGGCGGAAAGGCGGATATTCACCCCGTTAAAGCAGGCAGATTCAAAGACCATGGTATGCACATCTTCCGTGATTTTGGAGTTTTCGCCCCCCATAATCCCGGCAATGCCGATGGCTTTTTCGCCGTCGCAGATCATCAGCATATTTTCATCCAGCTGCCGCTCCTGGCCGTCCAAGGTCACAAACTTTTCCCCGGCGGCGGCCCGCTTCACCACGATCTTCTTTCCGGCAATTTCGTCATAATCAAAGGCGTGCATGGGCTGGCCGTACTCTTCCATCACATAATTGGTGATATCCACCAGATTGTTGATGGGGCGGATGCCGCTGGCCCGCAGCCGCTGCTGCATCCAGGCCGGGGAAGGGCCGAATTTGATATTTTTCACCACCCGGGCCACATAGCGGGGGCAAAGATCTTCGTCTTTTACTTCCACCGCAATATAATCCGAGGCCTGCTCGCCGTTCCCGGTCTCCGGCACCGCCGGCGGGTTGAAGGGCAGGCGGAAGGTGGCCGCCGCTTCCCGGGCAATGCCCAGCACGCTGTAGCAGTCCACCCGGTTGGAGGTGATTTCATATTCAAACACCGTATCATGCAGACCCAAGGCTTCCAGGGCGTCATCCCCCGGCTTCACGCTGCTTCCCTCCGGGAACACATAAATGCCGTATTCCGGGGCTTCCGGGAAGAAGTTGCGGTCGAAGCCCAGCTCCTCCACGGAGCACATCATCCCCTGGGAGGGCACGCCCCGCAGGGCGCCGGCCTTGATCACCACCCCCTCTTCCGGCAGATTGCCGTCATGATCCCCGGCCACCTTGCCGCCGTCTAAGACCACGATCACCGTCTGGCCCTGGGCCGCATTGGGAGCTCCGGTGACAATCTGGATAGGAGCCTCCTGCCCCACATCCACCTGGCAGACCACTAACTTGTCCGCATCCGGGTGGCGCTCCAGCTTGTCGATATGCCCCACCACGATTTTCTCCAGGTTCTTATCCAGGGCTTTAAAGCCCTCCACCTTGGTGCCGGAAAGGGTCATTTTGTCGAAGTATTCCTGGTCACCGGCCTTAAGGCCCGGCACATAAGATTTGATCCAATTATAGGAAGTGTTCATATTATCTCCTGTATCTAAAACTGCCTCAAAAACCGCACATCATTCTCATACAAAAGCCGCATATCGTCGATCTCGTACTTCAGCAGGGTGATCCGCTCCAGGCCGATGCCGAAGGCAAAGCCGGAATACTCCTCCGGGTCGATGCCGCTCATGGTGAGCACCTTGGGGTGGACCATGCCGCAGCCTAAAATCTCGATCCAGCCGCTGCCCTTGCACATGCGGCAGCCCTTGCCTCCGCACTTAAAGCAGCTTACATCCATTTCCGCACTGGGCTCCGTGAAAGGGAAATGGTGGGGGCGGAACTTCACCTGAGTTTCCGGGCCGAACATTTCCCGGGCAAACTGGGCCAGGGTGCCCTTTAAGTCCGCAAAGGTGATATTTTTGTCGATGACCAGCCCCTCCACCTGGTTAAAGCAGGGAGAATGGGTGGCATCTACATCATCAGAACGGAACACCCGGCCGGGCGCCAGAATGCGGATGGGGGGCTTTTGCTTCTCCATGGTCCGCACCTGCACCGGAGAGGTCTGAGTCCTGAGCAGGATCTTGTCCGTGATATAGAAGGTGTCCTGCTCATCCTTGGCGGGGTGTCCCTCCGGAATATTCAGGGCCTCGAAATTATAATAATCATATTCAATTTCCGGGCCTTCCACCACCTCGTAGCCCATGCCCACAAAAACCCTCTCCAGCTCCTCCAGAGCCAGGGTATTGGGATGGGGATGCCCCAGGCCGGCCTTTTTCGCCGGCAGCGTCACATCGATGGTTTCGGCCTCCAGCCGCAGGGCCAGGGCCGCTTCCGCCGCCTTTTTCTGCACTTCTTCCAGTTTATCCTCTATGGCTTTCCGGGTATTGTTGACCCATTCCCCCACCTTGGGGCGGTCCTCCGGGGCCACCTCCCGCATGCCCTTTAAGACTTCGGTAAGCTGGCCCTTCTTCCCCAGATAGGCCAGGCGGATCTCATTGATTGCATCGGAATCGGCCGCCGCACTTAGCCGCGCCAGGGCCTCCTCCCGTATTTTTGCCAGTTTTTCCTGCATAAATGCCTCCCGGAGGCCGCCGCCTCCTAATTTCTCGTCGAATCCTTATTATAATTACAATAACGGGGAAATGCAAGGAAAAGGTTTTTATTTGTATAACTAACTTCCAGTAAATCCTCCCTTGATTTCTGCTCTTTCTCCCCCCAATTGGAACTAACTTTTTCAATTTACTGGGATGCACCGATGTACACCGGGGTGTATCAGCTTCTTGTTATTGTCCGCTTCATATTTTGACGCATCATCGGCATAGAACCCATGGATATCGCGATGGATCGACCTTAATTCGGACATTTGGAAGCAATAGATAAAGCAGGGGAACCAATCGTGAAAGTTTTTAGTTTGTAAAATACCCCCGATAGGGTGTATTTTTAAGACAACACCAACAAATATACCTTTTCGGGATTATTTCCGAACATAGACTTGCAATTATACCCTTAAGGGTATATAATAATATCACTTCAGTTAAAGGGGGATGATATGAACAAAATTGCCGAATTCATCAAAACAAACCGCCGGGAAGCCGGACTGACGCAGCAGGAGTTTGCCATGCGTTCCGGTCTGGGGCTCCGTTTTGTGCGTGAACTGGAGCAAGGCAAGGAAACCGTCCGGATGGACAAGGTCAATATCGCCCTTGCAATGTTCGGCATGGAAGCTGTCCCCGGCAAATACACGGGAAAGGATTCTGAATAGGGAAGCAAAGACCTCCTCATGAGACAGTCTGACAGGATTCATCTGCGCTTCACTGTCCCCCTGGTGCACTTACCATTGAATCCGGCTGCCGATGCGGCTTTCTCCGTCGGTTTTTTCTTTCAGGGAGGCCATAGCCTCCTCATATTCGGCGATAAACTCCTCGCAGCGGATGCGCCGGGCCCCCAGGCGGATGGCAGCCAGACGAATCAGATTATCATTGCTGACCACCGCCAGGAACTCTTTTTTGTCCCGTTCCGCCAGGCGGCGCTCGATAAACATATCCGCCGTTTCATGCTCTTTGGTATAGGCCAGGGTGAGGTGAGGCAGTTCCTGCATTTCCCCGGGATTTCCTCCTACCCGGTAGCCGTCAAAGACCAAACACATTTGTATATCCCGATATGCGGCAAAGTTCTGCAGCCGGCGGATCAATTGCTCCCGGGCGTTTTCGATGCCCTTTTCAGCCAGCTCCTTTAATTCCTCCCAGGCAAAAATCAAATTGTAGCCGTCCACCAGATAGAGGCGGGCGGATTCCAGCTGCACCGGGTCATAAAATACCGCCGGGGCCGGTCCATGGCTCACCCCGCTGATTACCGGCCGTTTGATGGGGCCGAATTCCCGCAGCATAATGGCCTCCAGTTCTGCTTCCGACGCCCGGGGATCTTTGGTCTGACGAAGTTTTCCGCCTTGAAGGGGCTCCGCCTCCGCCGCCTGCTTGTTCTCCTCCTTCATCAGCCAGGGCAGATGCATATAGTCCGGCACCTGGTGCCAGGGAACCGAAAAGCCCGCACCGTGGGCGCAGAAGACGGAATCGCAGGGATCCTCCCGGTCGCTTTCCGCCTGATAGGCCGCCGCTCCAATCACCTCCTCCGGGTTGTGGCAGATATCGTAACCATCCTGCCAGATCATCAGTCGGCCCCGCCCCCCGGTGTAGGCTGCCAGCTCCCGCTCGTAGCCCCGAAAAGAAGCGGCAGGCACCCGGCCCTCCAGCAGGGCCATGTCTTCTTCCACCCCTGTTTGCAGGGCATCCCCGGCCCGGGCTTTGATATCCGACAGGGCCCGTCCCAGCCTGTCCTGTGGCAGACGGATCTGAAAGGCCTGCATGGGCTCCAAAAGCTTCGCCTCTCCCCGGGCGGCGGATTGCATCAGCCCTTGGCGAAGGGCCCGGAAAGCCGCCTCTTTTAAATCGCCTCCTTCGGTATGCTTTTCATGATCTTTAACACCTAAGAGGGCGATTTCCACATCCGTGAGGGGTGCCCCCGTCAAAACGCCTTTAAACTCTTTCAGGGATAGCAGCTTCAGTATCCCCTCTGCCACCGCCGGTTCCAGGCTGCGGGCATCCGTCTCGTTTTTCAGCAAAATGCCTGCCCCCCGAGGCAGGGGGCGAAGAGCCAGGTGCACCTCCGCATAGTGGCGGAGAGGTTCGTAATGCCCCACCCCTTCCACCGGCGCCGCTATGGTCTCGCGGTACAGGATACGGCCTTCCTCGATATGCGCTTCCCAGCCGCATTTTTCCCGGATCCGTTCTTCCAGAATCTCCTGCTGTACCGGCCCCATCAAATCAACGAAGAGGCCGCTTTTGGCAGGACCGAAATGCAGATTTAAAGAGGGATCCTCCTCGCACAGGGGCCGCAGCTCTATAAATGCCGCATCGGCATCCATCCCCGGGGGCAGGGAAAGAGAATAGCGCATGATGGGTTCGAAAAAGCGCTCTCCGCTGCTTTCTCCCAGTCCAAGCCAGCTGCCGGGGGCTGTGTTTTTCAAGCCCATCAGCACGCCGATACTGCCGGCCGCAAGCGCCTCTGTCTGCTGAAAGCGGGCTCCGGTATAGCGGCGGATAAAAGAAACCTTCTCCGCTTCACTGCCGCTTTGAATCTCGTCCCGGGCACGCACCTTCCCCGCCAGCACTTTCACATGGCTTTGCCTGGCTCCCTTTTCGTCAAAATCAATCCTATATACCAGGCCCCGGAAGGCCTCCTGTTCTTGCGCCTCATACTCCTGCGCCAATTCGCCAAGGGCCGTCAACAGTGGGTCCAGCCCCTCTTCTTTAAGACCGCTGCCAAAGAAAACAGGAAAGGCCAAACGGCGGCGGATAAGGCTTATCAGCTCCCCCAAATCAGGGGCGTGCCCGACCAGAAAGGCCTCCAGAAGGGCTTCGTCCAAAAGGGCGGCTTCTTCGCCTCCTGCCGTCAAATCCGTCCAAGGCAGACAGGCATCGCCCCACTCTTTTCTGATCTCTTTCAGGAGCTCTGCCTGGGTACGCCGGCCGCTGTCCATTTTAGACACAAAAATCAAAACGGGCAGTCCTTTGTTTTTCATCAGCTGCCACAGAGCGCGGGTATGGGCCTGAATGCCGTCCAGGCCGCTGAGTATCAAAAGGCCTGCATCCGCAGCCAAAAGAGCCCGTTCCGCCTCCGGAGAAAAGTCCACATGGCCGGGGGTATCCAAAAGGGAAATCTCCGTCCCCGCCCATTCAAAAGCGGCTTCTCCGGCAAATATGGTAATCCCCCGCCGCCGCTCGGTCTCATGGGCGTCCATCACGGTATTGCCCTGATCTACCCGGCCGGGCACCCGAAGGAGCCCCGCCTTATGCAGCAGGGCTTCCGCCAGGGTGGTTTTTCCCGCATCTACATGGGCCGCCAGGGCCAAGGTGATTTTTTTCATAGTGGTGCTCATCATTCACAGGGGAATTATTCTTGTCTCATTATAGCATTTATCCGCCGCATATGGTATAAAAGAATCAGAAAAGAAACAACATCAGGAGGTCCCTTATGCAGCTTCAGGAAGCCCGTGAACAACTCCAAAAACTCCAGTCTCAAATGGCGGCCTATCGCCATGCCCAGGGCCTACTCAGCTTTGACGGTTCCACCACCGCCCCGAAGAATACCACCGCCAACCGGGCTAAAACCCTCTCCGTGCTGGGGGAAGTCAGTTACAAACTCTCCACCGGAAAGGATACGGTAGATTTATTGGAATACCTGGATGCCCGCAAGGAATCCCTTTCCGAAAAGGAGCAGCGCCAGGTTTTTCTGATGCTGAAAAGCATCCGTTTTATGCAAAAGATTCCCATGGATGAATTCCTGGCTTACCGCCGGCTGCTGGTGGAGTCCGGGGATGTATGGCGCCGAGCCAAGGAGCAGAATGATTTTGCCTCCTTTGAGCCCTATCTGGAGCAGATCATCAAGACCAAAAAACGTCATGCCGCCTACGAAGACCCGGCCATGGATCCCTATGATTACTGGCTGAATGAATATGAAACCGGTCTGAATCAGAAGACCTGCGATACCTTCTTCGCTGCGGTGCGGGAGGGCATTGTTCCCCTGCTGCAGAAGGTTCAAAGCAGGGAGCAGGTTTCCGATGCCTGCCTGAAGGGGGACTTCCCGGAGGCGGATCAGGAAGCCCTTGCCTATTATCTCATGGACCGCCTGGGGCTGGACCGGGGTCATGTGGGTCTGGCCACCACAGAGCACCCCTTTACCACCAGCCTGGGCTCTCATTTTGACACCCGCATCACCACCCATTACCACCGGGAGGATGTATCCTCTTCCCTTTACAGCGTGATTCACGAAAGCGGCCACGCCCTCTATTCCACCGGTTCCGCCCCGGAGCTGGCCTACACGGTGCTGGACGGGGGCGTTTCCATGAGCATTCATGAAAGCCAGAGCCGCTTTTACGAAAATTATATCGGCCGCAGCCTGCCCTTTATCCAAAGCATTTTCCCCAAAATCCGGGAGCTCTTCCCGGCGCAGATGGAAGGGGTGACAGCGGAGGATTTCTGGAAGGCGGTGAACCGGGCAGAACCTTCCCTCATCCGCACCCAGGCAGATGAGCTCACCTACTGCCTCCATGTGATGGTGCGCTACGAGCTGGAAAAGCAGCTGATGCACGGAGACCTGAAGGTGTGCGACCTGCCCGCCGCCTGGAATGCTTTGTATCAGGAATACCTAGGGGTGACGGTGCCGGATGACACCCGGGGCGTGCTCCAGGATATGCACTGGGGGGGCGGCATGATCGGCTACTTCCCCTCCTACGCCCTGGGCAGCGCTTACGGCGCCCAGATTCTGGCTAAAATGAAGGAGAGCCTGGATGTAGAGGCCTGCCTGGCTAAAGGGGAGCTGGAACCCATCAATGCCTGGAACCGGGAGCATATCTGGCAGTTCGGCTGCCTGTATCCCCCGGAAGTACTGCTGCAGCGGGTATTGGTCGCTCCCTTTGACCCCGGATATTACATCCGATATTTGGAGGAGAAGTACACGGAGATATACGGGCTGTAAGTTTGTGATGTGGCGGGCGCATGAGGGCATGCGCCCCTACGAAGAAGACGGATGATTTCTCCGTAGGGGTCGATCCCCAGATCGACCCGCCATTCCAGAGATACAGAAGACGGATTATTTTTCCGTAGGGGTCGATCCCCAGATCGACCCGCCATTCCAGAGATACAGAAGACGGATGATTTCCCCGTAGGGGTCGATCCCCAGATCGACCCGCCATTCCAGAGATAACAGAAGACGGATGATTTCTCCGTAGGGGTCGATCCCCAGACCGACCCGCCATTCCAGAGATACATAAGACGGATAATTTCCCCGTAGGGGTCGATCCCCAGATCGACCCGCCATTCCAGAAAAAACAGTTGTATATTTCCCCAAACCTTATTATAATGGGAATGTTGAAAATCCGCTTTCCAAGGAGGACCAAAAACCATGAGCCGTATGGTAGGAACTATATCCCGGGGCATCCGCTGTCCCATCATCCGTCAGGGAGATGACCTGGCGCAGATCGTCACGGACAGCGTGCTGGAAGCGGCCGCTTCCGAGGGCTTTTCCTTAAGAGACCGGGATGTCATCGCCATTACGGAATCCGTGGTGGCCCGGGCCCAGGGCAATTACTGCAGCGTGGAAAATATCGCGGCGGATATCAAAGCCAAATTAGGGAGCGATACCATCGGGATCCTGTTTCCCATCCTCTCCCGGAACCGCTTTGCCATCTGCCTCAGAGGCATTGCCAAGGCCTGCAAAAAGCTGGTGATCCTCCTCTCCTATCCCTCGGATGAAGTGGGCAACGAGCTCATCACCCTGGATCAGTTAGATGAATCCGGCGTGAATCCCTACTCGGATGTATTGACAGAGGCACAGTTTATAGAAACCTTCGGCCGGCCCCGCCACCCCTTTACCGGTATGGATTATGTGGCCTATTACCGGGAACTGGCGGAAAGCTGCGGCGCCCAGGTGGAGATTCTCTTCGGCAACCATGCCCATCAGATCCTGCCCTATGCGGATCATTTGATCAACTGCGACATCCACACAAGGCGCCGCACCAAACGCCTGCTGGAAAAAGCCGGCGCAAAAAAGGTGCTGAGTCTGGATGAGATTATGGACGCCCCCATAGAAGGCAGCGGCTACAATGCGGATTTCGGCCTTCTGGGCTCAAACAAAGCCACGGAGGACACGGTGAAACTTTTCCCCCGGGATGCCCAGCCCCTGGTAGAGGATATCCAGAACCGGGTGTTGCAAGCCTGCGGGAAATATGTGGAAGTCATGGTTTACGGGGACGGCGCCTTCAAAGACCCCCAGGGCAAGATCTGGGAGCTGGCGGACCCCATGGTGGCCCCCTTCTTTACGGAAGGCTTAAAGGGCACCCCCAACGAACTGAAATTAAAGTATCTGGCGGATAATGATTTCGCCGGCCTCTCCGGCCAGGCCTTAAAGGACGCCATCAGCGAAAGCATCCGGAAAAAGGACGCGGATTTGGTGGGGAATATGGCCTCGGAAGGCACCACCCCGCGGCAGCTGACGGATCTCATCGGTTCTCTCTGCGATCTGACCAGCGGCTCCGGAGACAAAGGAACCCCGGTGGTGCTGATCCAGGGATACTTTGACAATTATACCAACGAGTAAAACAAGCTCGCGGCATTGTACCACGCAGACGAGTGGATACGGTATCCCATCCGTAGGGGCGGGCATTGCCCGCCCGTTCCCGGAATGAGAACAACAAATACAGACAAACACAGGAGACTGCCATGAAAAAGTATCAGGATATGAACTCTGCCGAACTGGCTCAGGAAAAAGCCCGGGTGCAGGAGCATTATCAGAAACTGAAAGATTTAAACCTGAAGCTGGACATGTCCCGGGGCAAACCCGGCAAGGATCAGCTGGATGCGGTCTCGGATCTATTAACGGCACTACAGGATCCGGCGGATTGCAAAGTGGACGGCATGGATGTGCGGAACTACGGAAATCTGCGGGGCCTGCCCGCTGCCCAGCGCCTTTTTGCGGAGCTTCTAGGCTGCCGGCCGGAGGAAGTGATTATGGGCGGTTCCAGTTCCCTCACCCTGATGTACGATCTGGTGATGCGGGGCTACTGCTTCGGTCTGACCCATTCCCCCCGCCCCTGGAGCCAGGAAGCGGGCCGGAAATGGCTCTGCCCGGTGCCCGGCTATGACAGGCACTTTAAGATCACCGAAGCTTTCGGCTTTGAGATGATTCCTGTCCCCCTGCTGCCGGATGGCCCGGATATGGACCGCATTGAAGATCTGGTAAAGGATCCCCTGGTGAAGGGCATCTGGTGTGTCCCCAAGTACTCCAACCCCGACGGCGTTGTGTACAGTGAGGAAACCCTCCGCCGCTTCGCCCGCCTGGAAGCCGCCGCCCCGGACTTCACCATCATCTGGGACAACGCCTACTGCGTCCATGAATTCGAGGGAGACTATCTTCCCTTCCCGGACATCATCGGCCTGTGCCGGGAAGCGGGACACCCGGACATGGTGTACGAGTTTGCTTCCACCTCCAAGGTAACCTTCCCCGGCGCCGGAGTGGCGGTGATGGCCGCTTCCGAAGCCAACCTGGCTTATCAGGCCAAACTGATGGATGTGCAGCTTATTTCCTACGACAAAGTGAACCAGCTGCGCCATGTGAAGCTCCTGCAGGATAAGGAACACACCCTGGCTTTGATGAAAAAACACGCTGCCATTTTGAAGCCCCGCTTCGATTCGGTATTAAACTGGCTGGAGAAGGAAATCGCCCCCCGGGGCATCGGCCGCTGGCAGACCCCCAAGGGCGGCTATTTCATCTCCCTTTATACCCTGCCCGGTCTGGCCAAGCGCACCGTGGCACTCTGCAAAGAGGCCGGTGTAGTATTAACCGGCGCCGGTGCCACCTGGCCCCTGGGTCTTGACCCAGAGGACAGCAATATCCGTATTGCCCCTTCCCTTCCCCCTGTGGAAGAATTGGAGGCCGCCATGGAGGTGCTCTGCACCGCCCTGGAGCTGGCCGCTTTGGAGAAGATAAATTAAATTATGAAAATCGAAAGAATCAATGATAATCAGTTCCGCTGCATTATGAGCATGGGTGAATTGCTGCAGCGGCGTCTGACCATAAAAAAACTCAGTTCCAGCCCGCCGGAAGCCACCCGGCTGGTGCGGGAGCTGATTGAGCGCTCCTCTCACGAGGTGGGCTTTGTTCCCAATGAGCTGCCGGTGATGGTGGAAGCTACCCAGACCGCAGAAGGAGAAGTGATTTTTACCGTTACCAAAATCAACTCCCCGGAAGAACTGCCCGGCGGGATGCAGCCCCCCACGGATTTGCTGCGCATGCTCCATAGCTTTGCCCATGCCATCAAAACCCAGCAGGAGGAGTACAAGATACGCCAGCCCAAACCTCTGGCGGTTTTCGCCTTTTACGGCAAGGACAATCTAAGGGTGCCGCCCCGGCTGAAAAAACTGCCCGCCGGCATTCAATCCTCTTTATATTACCTGAAGGAGCAGGGTATTTACTACCTGATTGTTTCAGCCTCCCCGAAACAATGGGAGTCCTTTAATCAGATCTGCCTGCTGCTGGCGGAGTACGGGCACCGGGTGCCCTCCACCACCGCCTCCCAGGCCTACTATGCCGAGCAGGGGGAATGCATTTACGCCACCCATGCCATCGAGCAGATGGGCGCGGAGGCTTGACATAAGCTGAGGGATTTGCTACAATCCCTCTTTGCACGGACCCTTAGCTCAGCTGGTCAGAGCAGTCGGCTCATAACCGATCGGTCCCGGGTTCGAATCCCTGAGGGTCCACTTCATTCACACGGGGGCGCCATTGGCCGCCCCCCCTTTTATAGGAGACCGTACCATGTCCCTTCCAATTTCCGAAACCATCCGTTACCGCCGCAGCGTCCGGGCCTTTGACGGCACGCCCCTCATGGAAAACGACAAAAAGGCCTTGCTGGATTATGCCGGCTCCGTGTCCAACCCTTATGGGCTGGCCATTGAATGGCATCTGCTTGACGCCGCCGCCCGGGGGATTGGCAGCCCGGTCATCACCGGCGAGGATACATACATAGCCGGCAAGATGAAAAAAGCCCCCCACGCGGAGGAGGCCTTTGGTTTCGCCTTCGAGAAAATCCTTCTGCATGCGGCTGCCGAAGGCATCGGCAGTACCATAATCGCCGGCACCATGGACCGCAAGACTTTTGAAAGGGCCATCGATTTGCAGGCAGACGAGGTGATGCCCTGCGTCAGTCCTCTGGGCTATCCGGCTTCCCGCATGTCCCTGCGGGAAAGCCTCATGCGGAAGGGCATCAAGGCCGCCACCCGCCTTCCTTTCGAAGCCCTCTTCTATCACGGAGACTGGAGCACGCCTCTCAATCCGGAAGGCATCGGCGCCCTAGGGAAGGTGCTGGAACTGGTACGGCTGGCGCCTTCTGCCGTCAATAAGCAGCCCTGGCGGGTCTTGGTGACGGAGCAAGGTGCCCATTTTTATGAAAAGCCCGGTAAGGGCTACAAGAGCGCCGATGGCTGGGATATCCAGAAGATTGATATGGGCATCGCCCTGTGCCACTTTGACCTGGGCATGGAGGAATATGGCCTGCCCTGCCGCTTCAGCCTTGAGGATCCGGGACTTCCACACCCGGAAGAGCTGTCCTACATTGCTTCCTATCTCCTTGCGTAGCGTTTGGAAAGACTTGATTGATAAAAACTTTCCCGATATACAATCATTTTTACAGCTCCGTATATTTTTTGGCGTTCCCTTTAGCTTTCTCAGCGGGATACTTTTTCTCGTTCTTATCCATCTTAGCGTTGATAATCTCATCCGCGTCCAGTCCAAGCTTGTCCAGCATATCAATGCAGTAAACCAGCACATCAGCCAGCTCATCCCGGACGTCTTCGATTTTGTAGTTATCATCGCTCCACTGGAAACATTCCAGCAGTTCATTGGCTTCGATGGATATAGACTTAGCCAGATTGGCCGGTGTATGGAACTGATCCCAGTCCCGGTCGATTGTAAATTGCAGAATACGATCTATCGTCTCTTTTTTCATAAGGCATTCCCCTTTCAGACCCGCTTTACTATTCCAGGCTCTTTTAATCTTTTCAATCAGGCCATAATCAGCCGGCAGCCAATTTACGCTGTACAGCTCATCAAACCCGAGCCACCTTGCGTCTTCCGCTTCCAGAAGCTTAAAATCATCTCCCATCAAGCTGCACCAGAAACATTGCATGGAAAGGTGAAACTGCGGATAGTCATATTCCACTACATCAATTAATTTTCCAACAGTGATCTCTGCTGCCATCTCTTCCCGTATTTCTCTCTTTAGAGCCTCTTGAGGAGACTCCCCCGGTTCTATCTTTCCGCCGGGGAATTCCCACCAACCTTTATAGTCGCCATAGCCTCGCTGTGTTGCAAAGACTTGTTCTCCATCGCAGATCACAGCTGCCACCACTTTGATTTCTTTCATGTATTCACTCCGTAATCATATTGTAGATAATCCGGAAGGGCGTTTTCCATCCGGATGTCAAAAAGCCAGGTTGTCCCCTCGGGTTTTTCCTGAATTCTAGGGTTGGTCAGAATCCCTTTTCCAACATATGTAAATGGAAGCACAATCCCGTGTTCCGATGCCACTTTACGGACAAAGACATAGGCATAGTCACTATCTATGAGCCCCTGCAGCTTTTCCCGACGGATATTATTCTCACATTCCCATTGAAAGACAGATTCTGTGAGAAAACGATCTTTGTAGTTCAGCCGTTCCTCCGTGGAGGCATCCTTTTTCAAAGAGGCAAAGATTACAACCGTTTTGCCTTAACATATGTCCCCAATTGATTATAGCCCGGGTTCTTCAGCAGCTTTCTTTGGACGCCATCCATACTGTAACTATGCCAGAGGAGGAAATCCGATTCTTCCTGGTAGTCTGTCTGATACTTCGTAATCCCATATTGAAGAAGATCCTCCAGATGTTCCCGGAACTGCTCGTCCAGCGTGACATCAATGGAATACTGATCATCAAACAGTCTGACCTTGCCTTCTTCCAGCATATATTTTAGTGCATGATTCAGCTGCTCCAATCTTTTGTCGCTCAGTATCTGGTATTTCAGCAGATCATCCAATGCCTCATAAGACTTTGGTCCGGTGAGGAGCTCCTTGAGAATCAGGTATTCATGTGGGCGGACTAAAGGAAGCAGGGAAGAAGCATATTTCAGAAAATCAACTTGCTCAGTTGTAAAAAGCGGAAGTTCACCTTCTCCAGCGCCAATTCCGATAAGAAAATTATAATAACACGCCGTCTTTTTCCCGCCAATCCTAATGCTCATAAACCGCTGCAAATCCGGTGCGCAGTCATTGTTCAAATAATCCATGTGCTTTGGTGGATATTCGGAACCGATGTATTTTCTGAAATTCTCATAGTCCTGCTTCATGTAAGCAAGGCTGTTGAAGTTTTCCTGCTCGAGGTAATCAATGATTTCTTCTTTGCTGAGATCATCGATGTGGATTTCCACCCCGTATTCCGCAAGCCCCAGAGCGACAAAGTTATCGCGGACAAGGGCCATCATCAAATGCCTTTCCAGGACCAGGTTCTGGGCAAGACTTCCCAGCGCCAACGCAATCTGAACACTTCTCTTATAACCGTTCCCGATAAAATCAAGCACTGTTACGTATGGCTTGTTGTCATATTTTCGAAGACCTCGTCCAAGCTGCTGGATGAAGATAGTCGAGGACTCTGTAGGCCGGAGAAATAAGACCATATTGACACCGGGGATATCGACACCTTCATTTAGGATATCCACAGAGCAGAGGACTTCCAGGTCTGTCTGGTCGCTTTGCAAGTCATTATAGGCACGAATGCGTTCACCAACCGTATTCTTCCCAGTGAGATAGGCTGTCTGATAATACTCACTCAAAGCTTCAGCCATCTGCCTTGCATGCGTCACGTTGCGGCAGAATACCAACGCCTTCAACTTTCCTGCAGGTCGGTGGCTCTCGATTTCATCACGGATAAAAACACAATGATCTACGTCTGCCAGCTGAGCGAGCATTTTTCGCTCCTGTGCCTTGGGCAGTCCGTAATCCACCAGCTGATCCCGGATTCCATAATAATGGAATGGTACGACGAGGTCATTAATGATCGCATCACGCAGGCGCAGTTCATACGGAACATTCCGGTCAAACAGTTCCAGCACGTCCTGATTGTCCATCCGCTCCGGGGTGGCGGTCAGGCCAAGGAGAAATTCCGGCCTAAAATACTCGATGATCTTCTTATAGCTGTCAGCCACTGCGTGATGGCACTCATCGATCACAATATAGTCAAAGGCTTCCGGATCAAACAACTCCAGGTCCCGGGCCATGAGGATATTGGTGGCAAAAAGGAAATCCGCATCGAGATCTTTACTCTCACCGGTATATAGTCCGCAATATACGTCCGGTCCGAATACTGTCTGAAAAGTCTCCAGGGATTTTTTCAAAATAGAGCTCTCATGTACAACGTAAAGAAGCCGTTTAGGATCAAAATTCAAGGCATCGAAAGCAGCCAGATATGTTTTTCCGGAGCCTGCAGAACAGACCGTAATAGCGCGACTAATCCCCATAGTCCGATACCGGTTAAGCTCCTTCAGGGCGGCCCGCTGCATATAGTTGGGCTTAATCCTCACTTCCGCGCGGTCATAATCCATGTCCCACCGTTCAATAGAATATTGCAGCTGGCTCTCATAGTGCCGGATATGTTCTCTGTCGAGAAGGCTGGTCCCCTCCCAAAGCTTGGCAAATTCTGTGAGCGCATCCTGATACACCGGATCGACAGTGCCGACACGCAACAGCAGGTCCCACTCCACGTTCTTCAGCAGAGCATACCGCGTAATATTGGAAGATCCGACAATCAGCTCAGCGTCATCGTTTTCAAAAGTGAAAATATAGCCTTTGGAATGAAACCCGATTGTCGAATACTGCTGGTCGTGGAAGCTGTTGTAGTCCAGGTGACAGACAAAGTTTGGAAACCGGTCCATCATTTGCCGGAAAATCTTCAGGGACTCAATGTCTGTAAAGTTCTGATAGGTAGAAGTAATGAGCCTTCCCAATACGCCCCTTTCAAGTGCTGCCTCAATATCTTTCAGCAGCAAAACCAGGCCAGCCTTTTTGATAAAGCTTACCGAAAAACAGAAGCCGTTACATCTGCGAAGCGATTGCCGGATTCTGTCTAAGAAGGTCTCTTTTGAGTAATTTGTTAAAAAAACGTTCGACATTGAGTTCCTCTGCAAACTCCAGATCTCGCATCCCTCACGTCTGGCGGAATCGTAGACCGGAAGGCTCTCTCTACGGCCGCAGTCTCTCCAGTTTCTCATAGCTGGGAATCTCTATACAAACATTTAGATACGTACCATTTTTATCAGTCTGGCCATCATAGTCTCCTGAAATGATTTCGAGCCTTTTTCGATTATAGCGTACCACAAATCACCACGTGGTTCAACCATTCAGGGAATAAACAAATGCATGGCTGGAATTGGCGCCCTTCGGCCGCTCCGTCGCCGGCGCGCAGCCCTGCGGGCTGCCGGGCCATTTCTCCTATGGACCAACTCATATACAAAACAAAACTGCCCCAAAGGGCAGTTCCGTTTTGTATGCGGGTGGCCGGACTCGAACCGGCACGCCTGTGAGGGCGAGGGATTTTAAGTCCCTTGCGTCTACCTGTTCCGCCACACCCGCGAAAAAGGGCAGAAAAGGAAAAGCGACCCGAATGGGACTCGAACCCACGACCTCCGCCGTGACAGGGCGGCGCTCTAACCAACTGAGCCATCGGGCCTTGCTGCAACCAGCTCATTTAATATAATGCTTTTTTTCCTCTGCGTCAAGCAGTTTTTCAAAAAAGCCCGTGGTTCTAATCCTTTCTTTGGTTTCCGGAGCCAGTATAGCCGACTCCGGACTGTTTGTTATCCAACCGGTGGTTGGACTATTACCGGTTCTTCTTCCACGGCAGCTGATCGTCAGATGCCTTAAAGTTATAGACCGGCTTCAGGATGTCGATGATATCCACGGAATCCCGGATTACATCAATGATGTCTTCCAGCGACTTGTAGGCCATAGGCGCTTCATCCAGCGTCTCTGCGCTGACCGAGGTAGTAAAGATCCCCTTCATGGTCTCTCTGTATTCTGCCAGGCTAAGCTGCCTTTTTGCTGCCGCACGGGACATGATGCGTCCCGCCCCGTGAGGAGCGGAGTAGTTCCATTCCGGGTTGCCTTTGCCGACGGCCAGAACAGAGCCGTCTCTCATATTGATGGGTATCAGCACCTTCTCCCCTTCGTGGGCGGCGATAGCGCCCTTCCGCAGAATCATCTCCTCTGTATCGATGTAGTTATGGATCGTATGGAAGGACTCCAAGGCCTTCATCCCGGTGCGCTCCAGAATGATTGCCGCCATCTTTTCGCGGCTGCGGCGGGCAAAGCGCTGGCAAATCTCCACATCGTGCAGATAATCCTCCAGATAGCTGCCCCACAGCCAGCAGATATCCTTCGGGGCATCCAGATCCTGCGTCTTATATTCATGCTCCAGCTGCTTTATTGCAGACTGAATCTCGCTGCGGCGCCCTTCCTCTTTGTAGCTGCGGATAATCTCGTCCCGCTGCTTGAAGTATTCTTCCTTCCCCATGTGCAGGTCGATGGCCAGCTGCTGGTAGATTTCCGCCACTTGCTTGCCCAGGTTGCGGCTGCCGGAGTGGATGACCAGGTAGTAGGTTCCGTCGGAAGATTTTTCCACTTCAATGAAGTGGTTTCCGCCGCCCAGGGTTCCCAGGGAACGCTCTAGACGCTTTGTATCCTTCAGAGAGCGGTAACACTTTAAGCCAGTCAGATCAAACGGCTCCTGTCGCCCCTCCCAGACTGCCATTCCGGAGGGAATGTAGTAGCAAGCCGCATCAATGAGCTTAAAATCCGGTTCTTTCACATCCAGCTTTACGGTATACATACCGCAGCCGATGTCTACGCCCACGATGTTTGGGCAAGCCTTATCAATAATTGTCATGGTGGTCCCGATGGTGCAGCCCTTTCCGGCATGCACATCCGGCATGATGCGCACCCGGCTGCCCTCTGTTAAGGCATAGTCGCACATGCTGCGGATCTGCTCAATCGCCTCGTCCTCCACCACCTTAGCGTAGCAGATAGCCGTGGCTACTTTTCCCTTTATCTCGAACAATTCTTGGTATCCTCCCTGTTATTTCCGGCTATTATGCCATATCCTGATGGGCTTGTCATTTGACACGCAGTTAAGGAGGCTCTGATTTAAATCCACAGAGTTTACTCCCACTTCTTCCAGACCTCCGGCTGATATCCCAGCGTGGCCTGCTTGCCGTTTCGGACAATTGGTTGTTTGAGCACCGTCTGGTTCTCCATCACCTTCTCTACGCGGTCTTCCGCGGCAATATACTTTATCATCGCCAGAAGGTCTTTGTCCTTGCAGTCCTGGTCAATCATAGCATCCAGACCGCCGACGGCCTGGGAAACGCTTTGAAACTCCCCCTTGCTGAGGCCCTTTTCCTTCAAATCCACCGACTGAAACTTAATACCCCGTTCCTTGAAGAATCGTTCCGCCTTCCGGGTTTCCGCACTTTTTTTGGTCCCAAATATCTGAATGTTCATAGAAGCTCATACCTCTTCTTTCCTAGAATCCTGGAACTTGTCCGCACCGCATTCCCCTTCCAGCAATGCCAGCGCCTTGCGGTATTTTTGTATGCGCGCCATATCTTTCTCCGTGGGAGAATCAAGGCGGGACAAATCGCTATTGTGCCTGAGATCGGCCAACTTTACGCACTTCGCCACGGGATTATACTTCAACGCCGCCACATATTCCATGTATGGAACAGACGCCTCGTGGGTCAGCAATGCCAATGCCTCTGTCACCGCCTTCGGAAAGCCTGCGGCAGCGATATCCTCCATTGTAAAGGCGGTATCCTCCACCACATCATGCAGCAAAGCAACCACCGTTGTGGTCTCGTCCGGCATCTGTTCCGCCAAATGCAGCGGATGGGTGACATAAGGAAGCCCGCTCTTATCCAGCTGATCCTTGTGTGCCTCAAAACATAGCTTTATCGCCTTCTTCGTTAATTCAGTGTAAATCATTTCATCACTCTTCCCAGATATCCAGTATTTCCGCCTCATCCACCCAGGAGGGATCATGCTTCGACCCGCGCATAATCCGCCCGCAGTTCGGGCACTGGACCGACGGCCTTTTATAGCGGCTCCCGCAGGCGGAGCACTCATACTCATCGGCCCGCAGCAGGTGCGTCCGGCGGATCCAGGCGGCGGATTGTTTCTTCTTTCCAAACATAATCCCCTATCATTCCTTTAGCATTTTCGCCCCCAGAGCAAAAGCCTCACGGCAATGCTCCGGAAAAACAGTTTCATGGCGCTCTATCTTGGCCGCCGGATTAAACATGGACCATTCCCAATCCGTCTTGCTGTAATCTTTTAACTGTAAGGTATCTCCGCTGACAAAAACCGTGGTCGGCCCCACAAAGGCGCTTAAGGTTCTACAGTAGCCCTCCAGCAATTCCTTGTACATCTGATCCGGCGCATTGCTGGTCATTATCAGCAGCACCGGAATCAGGCGCTCATTGCAGCAGGGCGTCTCCCGGTTGTAGGTAAGATACTGAAAAATCAGCCGCTCATACAAGGCCCGGAAGGAGGCAGTCAGCTCTGAAAGGTAATTGGGAGAACCGATAATCAGTCCGTCTGCCTCCCGGATAGCATCCAGCACCGGTGTCAAGCCGTCTCGGCAGACGCAGTGCCCCTTAAACTTTTCTTTTTTGCATCCGAAACATGAAATGCAGCCGGCATATTTCTCCAAACGGAACAGGTCGAAGCGCTCTATAACAGCCCCTTCCGATTCTGCCCCCCTTGCAGCCTCCCGAATTAAGCTGCCTGTATTCCACGCGGTCCGGGGGCCAGCGTTTACCACCACTATTTTCTTACCCATTATTGTCGCTCCTTTCCGTCATCCTGGCCACATAGCGCAAAAAGATGACAATCAGTAGAATATAACAAACCGTATTTCATAACATCACTTTAATCCCTTCATGGCTTCCTTCATCATCTCCCTGTAGCCGACCTTCACTTCCTCCGGCCCTTCTATCTTCACCTTCCCGCCGAAGCCGAAGATCCAGCTGAAGAACACGCTATTCACAAACACCGGTACCGCAAACCGGAAATGCGCTTCATCCGCCTCTTCCGTTTTACCTTCTCCCCAAAACGGTCTATCATAGCATCCATCATTTCATTTTCGCACAGCAGCGACACCTCCACCTGCTCTCCGTCTCCGGAATACATGCGGAAGGTGGTGCGGAGGGACTTGTCCAGCTTAAAGGAACGGGGCATCTGCTTTGCCTTTTCTTCCACGATTACCGGTCGCCCTACCATTCTATCTACCCGATAACTGACGATGGATTGATACTTCTCATAATAGCCAAGCTTAACTGGATGACAAGGGACATATCTCTGTCATCTGTGCTCCGCGGCAGCCGTCTCACCTTATCACGCCCGCTAACCACAGGCCCAGTCCAAGATGAATCAGCAGCAGGAGCGGCAGGCCGTAGCGGAAATACCAATGCTTCGTTTTATGGCGAAACAGATGCATGCCGCACAAAGCGCCAAGACTGCCTCCCAGAATAGCCGGCAGAAACAGGGCTCTTTCCGAGAGCCGCCATGCCTTATTCCGGGCCCGTCTTTTATCAATACCAAACATAGCAAAGGCCACCGCATTGATTATCAGCAGCCAAATAATCAATATCACTGTCAGGACGGGCATTTTCACTCCTTTATTTCTCTGCCCATTTGCAGAGATTGCTTTTCGCAATTAAACGATACTCCATCGCTTTCGCCTAAGCAACAAGCAAATCATACCATAAAACAAGCCAAATCAAAAGGATTTTCCCGGCCCCGCCCTTTTTCCCCGTCCCCGGCAAGCATCAAAAAAGCAGCCGTCGTTTCATTTCTGAAATCCCTGCTGCTTCTTCGCTCATCCGCCTTCATCTTCTTCCGATTGTATGCCTTGCCGTTTGGCACTGTTCTGGTCAGCGGGCTGATGCCTTCCCAGCTTCGCCGCTGCCTGGCGTGGAACTCTTTTTGCGCTTTCTTGCTCTTTTTGTCCAGCGGTACAAATTTATCCATAGCTGCCTCCTTTTAAATAAACGGTTCAGCACACACTATACCGCTTTTCGCCTCTTCTGGCAAGAAGAATCTGGATGACAGAGATACGTCCCCTGTCATCTATCTCCCTCAATCAGCTTCTCTTTCTCCCTCCGGCTGAGCTGCTTAATGGCATATTCCCGGCGCTGGGCGGCAATCTTATCGTCAAATGCCTCGCTGTAAACCAGTTCCACCGGCCGACGGGACCGGGTGTATTTCGCCCCTTTACCGGCATTGTGAGCCGCCGCCCGCTTTTCCGGGTCTGTAGTCCATCCGGTATAGAGACTGCCATCGGCGCAGCGCAGCATATAGATATAATATTTCTTTTCCATGCCTCTCTCTTTCTCGCCGGGAAAGAAAAGTGCACCAAGGGATCTGTCCCCCGGTGCACTTTCTGCCGCTTTTTGCTTTATTCTGCGGCGGCTTTCGCCTTCTTCCTTTTCTGGATGCCGCTCCAGGCGTGCATGACCAGAGCCAGAGCGATAACGCCGTAGGAAATGAATACGCGGAAATACTCGCCGATGGCGGCGTCGCCGAAGAGGTTCTTCCCGGCGGAAGGCGCCATAATGAACAGCAGGTGGAACAGGATACAGCCTAAAATGGCCTGCTTGTTGTTGGCCTTCCGGATGGAAGCGCCGCCCACCAGAATGGCGGCACCGGCATAGAGACCCACCTGCTCATGGGCACCGTAGGTCTGGAAGGAACCCATATTCTGGACAAAGATGAGCTGCCCCCAGCCCGCCAGGACGGTGGAGATCATCACTGCAATCAAGCGGGTGCGGTCCACATTGATACCGGAGGCATTCGCCACGGTACGGTTCTGACCCACAGCTCTGAACTGCTGCCCCAGACGGGTTTTCATAATGCCTACATTGAAGAGGCAAAGCAATCCCACTACCATAAAGGTAACCATAGGTATGTTAACCATGGAGAACAGCTTGGCCACCGCAGGAATCTGATACAGCAGACAGGCTGCGGCGGCGGCCACGGCCGTGATAATCAGCTTGTTCAGCTTGATCTTCTTCAGGATAAACATGACCGCCATTGCCACTACCAGAGCTCCGCAAACAATATACAGCGCCGTGCCGAAGGGCAGCCGCCAAATGCCGTCCAGAGCGTATTTGAAGCCTCTCTCCGTGGACAGGTCAATGGTGTTTGCCACACCGGTGGAGCCCTTGATTACCAGGCCTGGGGCCTTTAAGGGAATCAGGTTGCCGAAAACGAAGAGGAACAGCAGCTGATATAAACCGTTGGCGAAATAGCCCAGAATCAAGCCGCCGATCATCTCCTGCCCTTTCATTTTGTTCTGAAGTTTTCCGATAAGGAAGCCGAAGAAGGCTGCGATGGGCACAGTCATAAGGGCTGCCACGCCGAAACCTCCCAGGCCGCCGACGCCCCATTCCACTACCCACAGGGCGGCAATCTGGGCAGCCATAGCGCCTATGGTCATGGCAAAGTTAATGCCCATGCCTGCCACAATGGGCAGAATCAGGGCCAACACCAGGAAGGCGTTCCGGCTAAGCCGTCCGAAGAGCTCAAACATCACGTAGGCCACCGTCTGACCGGAATAGCACAGGCAGATGATGCAGAGCACCACGAACATGATGGTCACCGCATTATTGCGGAGAATAGATCTGAAATCAAACTCTTTACGCACGGGAAGCACCTCCTGATTTAGTCAGCGCATACAGAATGATTCCGTTGGAAATCAGGATGCGCAGCGTCTCGGAAATGGTGGATCCGGGCACCAGCACATTGGCCACCGGCATGCCCAGGGTCAGCACGCCCTGGAACAGGAAGGTGCCGATCAGCACATGGCTGATCTTGCAGCGGCTGGTGGTGGCTCCGCCGATCAGGATGGCGGAGGCGGCGATAAAGCCCATCTGACGGGGGGCGGTATAAAGCTGCATAAAGCCGTAGCTCTGGGAATATACCAGAATACCTACCGCGCCCAGCACCGTGGAAAGCACCGTCCCGATAATACGCATTTTGTTGACATTGATACCGGCAGCCTCCGCAAAGCGGGGATTATTACCCACGGCCTGCATGGCCACGCCGGTTTTGCTGCGGGAAAAGAGCCAAACCAGGAAACAGCTCAGAATCATAAACAGGAGCAGGCCCGTAGGCACCACAAATTTGCCGATCTTAAAGGAGGCAAAGTTGTTTAAGATATGCCGGAAGTTTCCGGAATCCAGGCCTATGGTGTTCCGAAGCCCCGTGCCCAAAGGCCAGCGGAGCTTCAAAGAAGTAAAGGGCAGCACCAGCCAGGCAATGCACATCAGGGACACAATGGAAAAGCCCACATAGGTGGTCACCGACATTTCCTCGCCCTTTAAGCGGTTTAAGAGCTGGGCGTACAAATAGCCGCAAACGGCGGCAATGGCCACCCCCACCGCAATGGCGAAGAGGAAGCCGCCCCAGCCGGGAATGCCGAACTCAATGGTCAGGAGGCCACCGATAAGCCCCGCCACCAAACCGATGGGCAGACCCAGGTTCAGGCTGATGCCGCACTGAATGCCCGGCACCATGGCCAGCACCATCACTGCATTCATGCCCATGCGCACCACTGTATTGCTCAGCAGGGTGGGCAGGGAAAGGTCGCACCACAGGGTCATAAAGCAAAGCAGGATAAAGAACAGGCCGATGATGACCCGGGGGATCCCCAGCTTCTTAACAAGCCATTCGCTGTACAGCAGCATGGCCGCCACCACCAGCAGGGCAAAGCCCGCAAATACGATGTCGTCCGCGTGGCGGATAAGGAAAGCGGAAAAGGTTCCTTTGGCGCCGCTGACTTCCCGGTAGCGGTCGTACTGTTCGGCAAAGCCGTCATCCGGCTGATACAGCATCTTCCGGAATCCGTCCCGCATGGCCTCCCCTTTTTCCGCATCCAGGGAAGGATAGATGGCCGCCAGAGCATTCCGCAGGACATCATAGGCTTCGCCTTCCTTGACTTCTGCGGCCTTCACCTCGGCGGGGGCTTCGTAGCCGGACATATCCACTTCCACCGTGTAGTTGTCCGGAATATCCTGGCCGGCTTCCGACATCTTCCGGTGTTTTTCCTCCAGTGCTGCCTCGGCTTCGGCATAATGTTCCTCTCTATAGCGTTCTCTGGCCTCATTGTCCAGCCGTTCGAATTCGCTGAGGGCGTCCATATAGGAGGCTGTTACGGTTCTGAGCGCAGGCGTGTCCTTTTCCGCATAAGCCGCCGGCGTTTCCCCCGCGGCATCCGCCGCATGTTTCAGGATGGCCTGGATCCGGTAATTCTCCAGCACCTTCAGTCCCGATTCACTGCCCCGTTTGGGCAGGTTGATGAGGCCCACGGCAAAGAGCACCAGGGCCAGAACGCAGGCCACGATGGCCAGCATCTTTCTTATCTTATTGTTCGTCATGCCCGGCCGCCTCCTTTCTCCTTTGTTCGGATGGATTAATGCCCGACATGGCCAGACCATAGTCCGCATCCGCCGCGTCAGGCGCCAGAATATCCACCAATTTCCCTTCCGAGACAATGGCTATACGGTCGGAAATGCTGCGCAGCTCCTGCAATTCGGAAGAGACCATCACAATGGTCATACCTCTCTCCCGGTTCAGCTTCGCCAGGGTCTCCAGCACCAGTTTTTTCGCCCCGATATCAATGCCCCGGGTGGGCTCGGAAACGAAAAGGAAGCGGGGATTCATACAAAGGGCTCTGGCAATGCAGACCTTCTGCTGATTCCCTCCGGAGAGCGTCCCGGAGAGCTGCAGGGGGCCGGTGCAGCGGATATCCAGATCCTTGATCATCTGCTTTGCCGTTTCCTTGATTTCCTTGGAATTCTTCAGGCTAAAGGGGCCGATTTTTCTCAGGAATTCCCCCCGCACCTGCATGGCGTTGAAGACAATATTATCCTCTATGGCCTGATCCAGCAGAAGCCCTACCCGCTTGCGGTCTTCGGACACCATGGCAATGCCGGCCCGCAGGGCGGCGGAGGTATCTCCGATCTTTAAGGGCTCTCCGAAAAGGGCCACTTCTCCCTCGGCCTCATACAAGCCCATGATTCCATTGGGAATACCCAGTTTTCCCTGGCCCGCCAGGCCGCCGATTCCCAGTATTTCCCCCTCATAAACATCCAGATCCAGGCCGTTAACCCGCTCGCCGGGCATTTCCACCCGAAGATCCTTGATATGAAGCGCAACCGTCTCATGGGGATTTTCCCGTTTCTCCAAATCCACCATGGATTCGCCCTTGCGGCCGATCATCCGCTCCGCCATTTCCACGATATTGGTCTCGCTGGTTCTTAAGGTGGAAACCAGTTTGCCGTCCCGCAGAATGGTAATGCTGTCCGAAGCGGCCATCACTTCGTCCAGACGGTGGGTAATAAAGATCACAGCGATGCCGCTTTCCGCAATCTTCTTCATCACGGAAATCAGCTGGGTGGCCTCCGACTCCGTCAATACGGCGGTAGGCTCGTCAAACACCAGCAGTTTCACCCCGGATTTATCAATCTCCCGGGCGATTTCTACAAACTGCATATACCCTACGGGAAGGCCATGGACCATGGTATATTCGTCTATATTCATCCCCACGCTGTCCAGCGCCTTGCGGGCATCGCTGGACATGACTTTCATATCCAATGATTCCAGATTTTTGCCGAAAATCCGGCTGAAAAAGTGGGGATTGGAGATTTCTCTGTTCAGTTTGATATTCTCGGTAATGGTAAAGCCCGGCAGCAGCATGAATTCCTGGTGAACCATACCGATGCCCTTCATCATGGCGTCGTGAGGAGAGAATATCCCAGCCTCTTCGCCATCCAGCAGCACCTTGCCTTCAAACCCTCCGGTATCATGAATCACGGGCATGCCGAAGAGAATATTCATCAAGGTGGATTTCCCCGCCCCGTTTTCTCCCAAAAGCGCATGAATCTCGCCGGGTTTTATGGACAGAGAAACATCACTGAGCACCGTATTCTCGCCGTAGCGCTTTGTGATATTCTGCATTTCTAGAACGTATTCTGAATGCACCCGTTTGCTCCTCCTTCCTATAAAGAGAACTCGCCGCGCAAGGGCGAGTTCTCAGGGAAATGACTACTGGATAACCGCTTATTTGTTCAGATAATCCGCAAAGTTCACGGGAGCCAGCAGGATGGTGTAGTAGTTATCATACTTGTTGCCCTTCACATCGGTATAAGTGGATACCTTGGCGCCTTTGATCTTATCATCAAACATCTTGGCCAGGGTGGCGGCGTCGTTGCGGGAAGTGATGGTTCCATCTACAAAGCCCTTGGCGTATTCCACACCGATCTCAATGATGGTCATGGCAATAGGAGAAGCCCAGGTGGAGAAACGGCCCACAGCGTTGTGGTCGTTCAGCTTGGCAGCGATCTGCTTTAAGGCCTCGGTGTCGTCTCCGCCGATCTGCAGTTCAAGACCCAGGGTGGCGGGGAAGGCATGGTAAGGGCTGGGGCAGCAAGGCTGAGGATAGTAAGCATTGGGCTGATCCAGACAGGCCGTCTGCAGGGAAGGCTGCATGCCGCAGTTGGTGGTGAAGAAGGCTACCTTCTTGCCGGGATACTTGGCCAGCTGCTGAGGCACGTCTTCCAGAATGAACTGCTGGGAGGCGGAAAGGCCGGCTTCTGCCGTGGGGTCGGGAGCGGTCACATCCACCATCTCGATGCCGTACTTTTCAGCATTCTTCTTCAGAAGCTCATGACGGGCAACGATCAGCTCCATAGCCATGTGGCGGGGGAAGGAGTAGTGGATGAATACATCAATGCCCCAGCCCTTCAGGGTATCCATAATGGTATCGCCCTGGGCGGCTTCATCGGCATACATCACGATATCGGCGGCTTTGGAAATAACCTCGGGGTCTTCCTGAGGCGTTCCGGCAATCAGCAGGATATCGTTCCGGCCCATTTCGCGGATCTTATCAAAAGCAGCCTTGGCGCCGGGAACGGCCTGGCACATCACGATGGCCTTCACATCCGGGTCGGATGCAAAATTGACCAGGGCGGAAACGGTGGTTTCCATTTCGGACATGAAGTTGTCCGGGTAAGTAGCGGTAACGATATGATCTTTGCCGTAAAGGGCAACTGCCTTTTCCGCAGCGCGGAATTCTTCTTCGCCCTGGGATACGGTACCGGTCATGATGGCGATTTTCCATTTGCCATCAGTCTTGGGGGCGGTGGTGGTGGCAGTTCCTGCATTGCCACCGGCAGTGGTGGTTTCGGCGGGCTTCTGTCCACATCCAGCCAGGCCTGCAATCATCACAAGCACCAGCAGCAGACTCATCAGTTTTTTCATTTTCAGTCCTCCGTTTCTTCTTCGTACGGCAAATAAGCTGTTTTTCTGCCGCACACTATTTTTCTCATTTTAACACAATATCTTGTATGTGTCAACAATCCGCACATTTTTTTCCATTTTCGATTTTCTTATATAAGAGAACGCAATATCAACAAAAATGCACTTTGGGACAGGTCTCCTGCTGCCCTATTTCAGCACCTTCCGAAAAGTCTCTTCTCCGGATCACCGGCCCCTTCCATTCCCAGACCGGCCAGTCGTCGCTGCCCTTTTTATACCACACCGCCGGCACCGCATGCTCCTCCACGGAAAAGCCGGGGATAGCCCCGGCAAATAAAGGTACAAAGCCGTAGCGCTGTACCGCATCTATCAGATCCTGCTTGCTTCGAATGATGAAATCGTAGGTCATAACGCTCCTCGTCCCGTCCTGTCCCCTTAAAACTCAAAAGGAGGCAGGTCCTTCACCAGGGGCAGTAAATCCCGGATATAATCCGCCATGGCGCTAAGCATGGCCTCCCCCCACTCTATGGTGGCGGTATCCGGCGCATCCGGTCCTACCCAGCCGTTGCCGCTGTGGCTGGCGGTGGGCCGGGCCGCCCGGATGGTGGCCCCCTGGAAACTCAAGGTCTGGAAGCCGGTGGTGGGCAGTGCCTCGCCGTAATCGTTAATCAGCTGCTGGCCTTCGTGGAGATGGTTTTGATCCACCAGGTCTGGATTCACCGCCAATATGGCGGCGGTCTCCTCTCCGCCCCCGTGGCCCCCCTTCCAGGCCGGATTCAGTTCTCCGGCCATAGTCCACCAGTTGAGGCAAAGGCAGCGGGCCCCTTTTTTGTGCAGGGTCAGGCTCACGGAATCGATGGGAACCGTATTGCCTCCGTGGCCGTTCAGGATGATGAATTTGCGGAATCCGTCTGCAAAGAGGGAGAGGCAAATCCGCTCCAGAACCTGAACCAGCAATTCATTGCCCAGAGAAATGCTGCCGGGGAAGCTTTCCAGAAAATCCGTGGAGCCGTAAGGCAGGGTGGGAGCAATCATCAGCTCCTCCGGGCCGATCCGTTCCTCCAAAAGAGTCAGGATTCGATCCGGGATCAGGGTATCCGTCCCCAAGGGCATATGCCGTCCGTGGTTTTCCAGACTGCCGATGGGGATCAGGATCATATCATTGGTTTTCAGGTATTCCTGAACCTGTAAAGGGGTAATATGGGCTAAGCGCATAGCTGCCTCCTTCCAAATGCGTGCTGCGGCAGGCAGCTGTTTCATGGCTTACCGGCTGCGCCGCTTTGATTCTTTTTTGTCCGTACCGGGCCAAATGACCGCCAGTCCCAGCAGAGAGATGCTCATCAAGGCAATCCACTTCGTCAAGCTGTTTCCATCCCCCATGGCAGGAATGCTCTTCCCGGGCATGTTCTGAGTCGGATCTTCCTGGGTAGGGGCTTCCTGGGTAGGGGCTTCCTGGGTAGGGTCACTGCCGCCGGGTTCATTGCCACCAGGCTGGTCGCCGCCGGGCTGGTCTCCGCCGGGCTCATCTCCACCGGGTTGGTTGCCGCCGGGCTGGTCTCCGCCGGGCTGATCACCGCCGGGCTCATCGCCACCGGGCTCGTTGCCACCAGGTTCATTACCACCGGGCTCATTGCCGCCAGGCTCATTGCCACCAGGCTGGTCGCCGCCGGGGTCATTGCCGCCAGGCTGGTCGCCGCCGGGCTGGTCGCCGCCGGGTTCATTCCCACCGGGCTCATTCCCACCGGGCTGATCGCCGCCGGGCTGATCGCCACCAGGCTGGTCGCCGCCGGGCTGGTCTCCACCGGGTTGGTCGCCACCGGGTTGGTCGCCGCCA
>CADBFP010000009.1 GCA_902793995.1 uncultured Lachnospiraceae bacterium
AATCCATTTGTCGCCAGTCGGTCGGCTGATCTTGTATTGACGACACGCTTCGCTCTTGGTTAATTGCCCGCTTAAAACGGCTTGAACAAACTCTGTACGTAACATGGATTTGCAACTCTCTTTCCAAGGCATAAAACGCACCTCTATCTACGTTATTATGTCTTCATTATAACATTTGAGTTGTAAACCATGTGTTCGCACAATCTGTAAACTATGTTACTACACTAAACACATGGCCCGCCCGCAAAACCCGGCGAGTTGCAATCCCTCGGGCGACCACTGGTCGCCCCTACGCACGATATCCGCCGCTCCGCGGCGCTCGGGTTCAAACCCTCCCGCACAAAAATAGGAGCCGAACGGCTCCCTTTTTGTGCGGAAAAGGAGGGATTCGAACAATGTCTCCGCGCAAAAACTATTGTGACTGGGGGAGGTTTGGCGGTATTCATTCATCCCCGCACACTCTGTGCACACCCCCTTTTAAGAGGATTTTCTGTCACTCTGCACTGCGATTTTGGAGCATAAATTAGGCCTCGTTGCTTCATATGTCCTCCAATAAACGGGCTGCCCCTGAGAGCAGCCCATCAACCTCCACTTTGGGGGGAACGCCCCCCGCGGTAGGACTCACCGCTCTTACAACTGCCACTTCGGTGGCAAACCACCCCAGTAGGCCTCACTGCTTTTACGACTGCCACTTCGACGATGAATCATCCAGTAGGCCTCACTGCTTATCTACAATATACACGCGGCGAGGGAAAATGCAAATGGTTTTATTGTTGATAACAGGGGAATGAAAAAGGGGCAGTATCTCTGCTATCTGTCTTCTTCCCCTTTCAACGCTCTCCGTACCATCATCAGCGCATAGCCCAGCAGGTTCTGCCCCTTCCACTTGGCTGTATTATGCCGATCCGGATCGGTCATGGACAAACCGATCCCCCAGATCCGATCCTTCACGGCGCACTCCGCCAGGACCGCATCGCCGGTGGCCAGTAGCTGTTCTTTCAACTCCACATTCTGGGAAAACTTAGCCAGCAGACCCTCGTAGATCACGATCTGCCGGACCCCGTTCCAGATATGATCATCATATCCGGAAACAAGCCGTCCCAGCTCTTTGATCCTGGCCACATCATTTGTTTTCATGATTTGCCCGGCGATGATGGCATCCCCGAAGAGCAAAGCCTTCTGCTCCATCATATACTGTTCCATGGAGGAATAGGATCGGCCTGCCACAATAAAAGAGGACAGATACCAATTACTGAGATATCCGTTCTCCTCTGCGGGGTTGTGAAAACCTATAATCATTTCACCTCACCGACCTTTTTCACTGCCAATTCCAGGTCCAGATCGTGTAAACCGTGATAGGCGCTCATCAGGAAATCCAGGGGAATCAGCTCAATGATCCGGGCACTGGGGATATCGTAATACCACTGATAATAGGCATAAAACTCACCCATCCAGTCCGGTAAAAATCCTTCCAAAGCCTGGCCGGGCTTCAGCTCGTATTGCTCCGTTTCAACAAAATAGTCCCATAGCATCTTCGCATCCATGGTATTGACATAGGCCTGGGAATCATCAATGCTCTTTCTGGTTTTGCTGAGCATATAGCTGCGGATAAAATCCTTGGTATCCATATTCGGATAGGACTGGGCCACAAGGTCGAACAGCTTGCCTTGATTCTCCACCACATCATTCAAGTAGTCTTTTGCGTAAGCGCCCATATCTGTTACTCCTTCAGCAAGGTGCTGAAAACCCGGGTGACTTTATTGGCTTCGGAATCCACCAACTCCCGCATCCTTTTCCGGGCATCGGCATCTCTTTGGTTGTACTTTTCGTTGAATTCCCTGTAATCCACTTCTATTATGTCCTCGGGGATCTCCTGCAGCCTCGAGAAGGCCTTTTTGCTTTTTATGCAATACTGTATCCCCAAGCCGCCTAAAGAAAGCAAATCTTCCAGAATATCCATATCGATATTGTCCCGGACGAACTCTCTAGCAATGTAGAAGTAGGAGGCGTTAGCCCGCCACCCCTTGATGATATCATATTCTACCGTGTCTATACCATATTTTTCTATAAACTGTGACGACAGCATGCGATACCGCCGGGAATCGGCGGCATCCCGGTGTTTCATGAGTTCCGCAAGCCAGGTGAGCACTTTTTTTTGCTGAAAATCCAGAATCTTCAACCGGTCTGTTTTAAGTTCAAACTTGTGGACCCAGCCATTGGTTCCGTCCGGACGGCAAACCGCCCATTCCTTCGCCAGATCCACGTCTTCAGTCAAATAAAACCCACGGCCGTAATCATGCTTGTCATCACCCAGGCCGAAGGTGGGCAGCACCTCTCTATCAGCGGTTCCATGGTATAGAATGATTTTAGGCATATTTAAGTCCTTTCTTTTATAGTCACCCTCTAATGGTTTTCCGGTTCTTATCTGATAACCTATCTGATAACTTTTCTGATAAGCGTTCTGATAACTTACAGTCTCTTTGCTTCCAGATTTCTCTGTGATCTTCAAACCAGCTCACCCATCAGTCCTCCTTCGTATATATTCTTGTACACTTTATCCGGGTAAAGGGGGAGATACTCTTTGACCTTCCCGAAATCCACTTTGATGGCATCCACATATTTCCTCAGCTTGGACACAAGCTCGTCCCCCGAGATCTCGCTGTACTTATCGATAACCATCATAAGATCCAGGAACTGCAGCTCGGAGCAGTTTTCCTCTGATACATCGGCCACGGGCTTATAGACAATGATGGTGTTTCCATCCACGGTTTGCCTGCGCTGCTTTGTGGTGGCTTCGTTGCTGCAAACTTCATAGTAGCCGGGATTCTGGGTAGTAAATCCCAGCTGATTGGCCAGCTGCAGGCCGGTGATATACCCGGAGGTTTTTCCCCCGGAGGACAGATACTTTTTATCAATATATCTGTCCATGGAGACCTTTCCTTTGGTCCCCAAGATAGTGGTATAGGGAAGAAAGTACACGCCATTATACAGGCGCTCCAGCTGCCCTTCATCGGCCAGTCTTTTCGTTTCCTGCCGGACATAATCTCTTGATGTGCCAGGTAGATCACAGAGGAAGATGGGATCCCCTTTTTGATAGTTTTTAACTATGTAATCGTAAATCATAATCAACGCCTCATAAATCAGAAATAACTGATTTCATATTTATGATATACAGATAAGGAAAAATAGTCAAGGGGTTTGCATTCTTTTTCGGCGATTTTGCAATAATAGCATGTGATTAGCTCGGTGCGAACCTGTCGGGATTTCCGACAGGTTGAAATCATACAAGGGTAAGGTATATCAACTGTTGCGACAGTGTTGCTACTTTGAGCAATCTCCACTTTGCTATTACTTCGATGATTTGCGGCAGTTGTTCGGTTTTTCCGAACTACTGCTGTCAGCTAGTCGGGCATTGTTTTGAGCTCCGTTCGTTATCAGTCACCTTTACAGTCACCCCCCTACACGGGTTTCCGCTTCTTATCTGATAACTTATCTGATAAGCGTTCTGATAACTTTGGGAGTGACTGGGGTATTTTTAACCCTGACTGGGGTATTTTAGCTTGCAACTGGTGCATCAACGGGTGCATTTCCCCCTGCAACTGGTGCATTTTTACCTCTAACTGATATATTAACGTCGTAGTAGAATCGTTCAAATGGCCAAGAGCATCCAGATGACAAGGGGATGACAAGGGGACGTATCTCTGTCATCTGTTTTCTTCTCCTCTCAACGCCCCTCTCTTTCAAGGATTACCGACGATTATGTGTTACTATTCTATCACAGACTCTTTTCCTCTGCAAATAGTGCTGTTCCCGAGATTCCGAGAGAGATCCAGTATGGCCTGTTGGACAATGTTCGGGTTCAAACCCTCCCGCACAAAAATAGGAGCCGAACGGCTCCCTTTTTGTGCGGAGAAGGAGGGATTTTCGCGGCTTCGCCGCCCCTCTTGCGGTTCCCGAAATTCCGTCGCCGAGGTCGGCTCGGAATTTCGACCGCTGCGCCAGCTTCGCCTCGCTCCTCCTGCCGCAGGCAGCGCTCGGCTCAGCTGCCCCCGCCGCTATTAACGACCTGCACCCTTTCCAGGGGTGTCCCTTCGGCCAGCTTGGGTACTTCTCCGAATGCAAAGGGAATTATAGTGGTTTTAGGGGTGGATGTCAAGGGGTTTGAGAAAAAAGATGCTACAGCTGCCAGTCAATGGGAGTTTCCCCCTGGGCCGCCAGGAACTCGTTGCAACGGGAAAAATGCCGGCAGCCGAAAAAGCCCCGGTAGGCAGAAAGGGGACTGGGATGGGGCGCCGTCAGAACCAAGTGCCTGGGATTATCCAGCAGCCTGCTTTTCTCTCCGGCATGCCGTCCCCAAAGCATAAAGACCAGCGGATGGTCCTGGGCATTTAGGGCCCGGATGGCGGCATCGGTGAACTGCTCCCAGCCGATCCCCCGGTGGGAAGCAGCCTGATGGGCCCGCACCGTCAGCACCGTGTTGAGGAGAAACACCCCCTGACGGGCCCATTTCTCCAGATAGCCGCTTTGCGGCGGGGCACATCCCAGATCCTCCTTTAGTTCCTGAAAAATATTCACCAGGGAGGGCGGTATCTCCACGCCGGGCCTGACGGAAAAACACAGCCCATGGGCCTGGCCCGGCTCATGGTAAGGGTCCTGACCCAAAATCACTACCTTCACCTGCTCCAGCGGCGTCAGGACAAAGGCCTGGAACAAATCCTCCGCCGGAGGATAAACGGTTCTCGTTTCATATTCCTGCCGGACTTTTTCATATAAACTGCGGTAATAGGGCTTGCGGAATTCTCCCCGCAGGGCAGCTTCCCAGCCCCCTGTAATCATGGCCATCCTTTACCTCTTTTACTTAATCAGCTCGGACACATAATCATAAAAATTTACGGCCGGACACTCTTCATACTGCTGCATGGTCCAAGCCTCCCAGCGCTTGGGATTATAGATCAGCTGTACCGTATCCGCCAATTGCTTCAGCATGCGGTTCAGGTTTTCATCCCGGGCCTGCTTCTCCATTTCCGCTTTGTGCTGCGCCGTAGCCTCCCGTTCAAAGGCAGAAAGACTATGCAGGAGGTAGTAGCTGGCGTCCTGGGTGATGATAGGGCTCCACTGCCCTTCCTTTAAGGAGAAGGCTATGGTTTCCAAGTCCTGGGAATATTGGCCCCGCACCACTTGTTCCCGCCGGCTGCTGACGCCATCCTGCCCCCGCAGCACTTCACTTAAAGACTTTCCTGCTTCCAAATCCTTCAGCATCTCCCGGGTCTGCACATAACCCACCCGCTGCTCCACTTCAATCAGCTGGATGCTGATGACCCGGGCCTCTTCATCGCTGATTTCCACTTGCCCGTTTATCATGGCCTGGCGGTAAAAAATCTGAGCCCGGGCATAGCTGGCATAGGCGGCTTCCGCCGCTTCCCGGCTAATGCCGGTCTTTTGTCTGCCCTCTTCGCCCAGGGCCTGCATATAAGCCTCCGCCGCCCGGCTGACAGCGCTCTGTTCCGCCTGGCTCAGCTCCAGTTTTTCCTTCCGCGCTCCGTAATCCGCTAAATACAGCAGCTTCAGATAATCCAGCAGGCCTTCCTTGATGTAGGACTCAAAATTGCCCTCCGCCATTTCCACCTGCCAGATTCCTTTTCCATAAACCGAGGTATATTTGCTGTATTGGGAGAGAATAAAAATCTGGGCCTGGGGCCAGGTGCAGACAATATCTCCCACCGCCAGCAATTCATCCGCCCGCAGCACCATTTCGCTGCTCCCGCTGCAGGCCGTAAACAGCAGACAAAGGCTCAAAAACAAAGCTATAATCCGTTTTTTCATGCCTCCTCCGCCTGCTTCCGCAAAATCTTCATAAAGGCTCTGGCCTGGCCCTCCGGATCGGCCCCGAACACAGCGCTGCCGGCCACAATCACATTGGCTCCCGCTGCCAGGACCCTCTCCAGATTCCCCAAATGAATGCCGCCGTCCACTTCAATATCCGTATGAAGCCCCCGGACAGAAACCATCTCCCGCAGGGCTTTAATCTTTTCGTCGCAATAATCCAGATACTGCTGTCCTCCAAAGCCCGGATTCACCGTCATCAGCAGCACCATGTCCGCCTGAGGCAGAATCCAGTCCAGCACGGACAACGGGGTGGCCGGATTCAGCGCCACGCCGGCTTTCAGGCCCAGTCCGTGAATGGCAGCCAGAGTCCGGTCCAAATGAGGCGCCGCTTCGGCATGAACGGTGATCACATCCGCTCCGGCTCGGGCAAAGGCCTCCAGATAGCGGTCCGGATCCGAAATCATCAAATGCACATCAAAAATCAGAGAGCTCTGTTTTCTAAGAGAGGCAATAAGAGGCAGGCCGAAGGATATGCTGGGCACAAAATGTCCGTCCATTACATCCAGGTGTAAATAGCGGGCGCCGGCCTTTTCCACCGCTTCCGCCTCCCGGGCCAGATGCCCGAAATCCGCCGCCAAAATCGAAGGGGATATAATATATTCCATAACACTTTCCTTTCCCTGGGGCTTTAATACTTCTTCAGCCCTTTCAATTCCTCCATAAAACGGCAGTAATTCTCATAGCGCTGCCGGGAGAAGGCCTCCTGCTCCGCCGCTTCCCGGATGGCGCAGCCTTTTTCTTTCAAATGCCGGCAATCCCTGAAGCGGCACCGATCCCGGTATGTTTCAAACTCCGGGTACAAGTCCGCCAGGTCCGCTTCCTCCAGCGGAGGCAGATCCAGGGAAGAAAAGCCGGGTGTGTCAATCAAGAAACTGTTTTTCTCCCAGCAAAACACTTCCGAATGCCGGGTGGTGTGGCGTCCCCGCCCCAGTTTCCGGCTCAGGCCGTCGGTTTCCGCTCCCGCCTCCGGGTGCAGGCGGTTCAGCAGGGTGGATTTCCCTACGCCGCTGACCCCTGCCAGCACCGTGGAAGTCCCCGCGAGCCGTTCTATAAGCGCCGGAAGCCCCATCCCCGTCTTGGCGCTAAAAGAGCAGACCGGGTAGCCTGCTCTTTCATACATATCCCGGATAAGGCCCTCGTCCCGGGCACTTCCCATATCCAGCTTATTCAGTCCGATCACCACCGGCACCTGCTGCCAGGCCATCCACAAAAGGAAGCGGTCCAGCAAAGCCGGATGAAAGGCGGGGCGCTGCAGGGAGACCATAATCAGAGCCTGGTCCACATTGGCCACTGCCGGGCGGATCAGGGTATTCTTCCGGGGGAGCAGCTCTTCTATATAGCCGCTGCCCGGATCTTCCAAAGTCAGGCGGATGCGGACATTATCCCCTACCAGGGGCTTTAATTCCTGCAGGCGGAAAGTTCCCCGGGCCCGGCATTCCACCAGGGTCCGGTCTCCGTCGTGCACATAGTAAAAACCGCCTATTCCTTTAATGATTTTCCCCTGCATACAGTCTTCTGCTTAATTCCCCCAAAAATCCGTCTCCTGTGCCGCCAGGCGAACGTCCACTTATTTCTTGATATAGAGAACCACGGTGGAGCCGGGATCCAAAGGCGTTTTCGGGCCGATGTCCAGCGTTCCTTCCTGATCGGTTATCCAGCAGATTTCGCCTGCCAGGTACTCTTCATCCTTGCTTTCAATATCCTGAACGATTACCCTAAGACCCAGCTTTTCTATTTCGTATCTCACGGCATCAATATCGGTTCGGTGCAGAAAATCCTGTCCCAGATACACCTTGGCAGGCGCAGGGGGCGCAGTAGGAGCCGGCGTGGTAGGAACCGCCGTAGTGGGCGCTGCCGTGGTGGGCGCCGGATTGGTGGGCGCTGCCGTAGTGGGCGCCGGGGTGGTGGCAGGTGGCGCCGTGGTGGCGGCCGGCGTGGTGGCAGGCGGCGCCGTGGTGGCTTCCGCTGAATCGGATTCCTCCGAAGTCTCTCCTACATTCCGGAAGGTGATGGTAATGAATTCATCCTCCTTCAGAACCGTTCCCTCCTTGGGACTGACGGATTTTACCACCGCTTTGATGGGATCATTCGGTTCTATATCATCCTTGAATTGGAAGGGGATTTCGGCCTCCTTCAGCAACTGCGTTACCTCCGCCACGGTCAAGCCCGTGATATCTGCCGGAACCGCATGGGCGCTGATATGCACCACCACAATAGTTCCCTTCTTCAGAACCGTTCCTTCCGGAATATCCGTCTTCATATCCGTTTCCGTCACCCAGCAGATCTGGCCTACGGGGAAGGTATTGGATACTTCCCGCTTCAGACTGACGGCCAGCCCCATGATCTGAAGCTCCGGCACCACATGGTCAATATCCGAACGGCCCAGCAGATTCGGCATCACCGGATCCGTTTCCGTCATAGTCAGGTAGATAACGGTGCGCAAATCCAGGCTTTCCCCGGCATTTACCGCTCTGGCAGCTCCGCTGCCCAGGGCGCCTTCCACATACCCTACCGTACCCGGCAGGTAGGTGCTGCTGGCGATCGGGGTGGGACGAATCTGCACATTGGCCGGGTTAAGGCCCGCCTGGGTCAAGGCCGCTACCGCCTGCTCCCGGGTATAGCCAAGAATCGTAGGCATACGGAATTGAGCGGGACCGCTGCTGAGAATCAGCGTCACCGGGGTGCCTCTGTCTGCCAGAGAACCTACCGCAGGACGGGTGCCCGTAACCTTTCCGGATTCCACGACGAAGGAGTTCTCCCACTCCGTACCGGAGGAAACCACCAGGCCCAGTTCCCGCAGAAGGGCGGCCGCTTCATCCAGCGGTTTTCCTATGATATTGCCGGGAATCACCACCGTGGTATTGTCCCGGGTGGCGATCCAGATGGTCACCTCCGTATCCAGAAGCAGGGGGACGCCGGGCTCATAGCTCTGATCCACCACTGTATTGTTCTCATACGGGGAGTTTTCATCCACCACTTCATAACTCAAATGCACCCGCAGCCCGTCTTCCGAGAGGGCCTCCATCGCTTCCAGATAATCCATACCGATCAGATCCCGCAGAACCACCGTTCCGGGGGGAATCGTAGCCTTGGTGGATTCCAGCACCGCCGTGGTGGTGGGCCGGAGCGTGGTGGTCGGAATGGGCACCGTGGGAGGCGGGGTGGTGGGCGGCGCCGTGGTGCTGGCCCGGGGCGTTGTGGTCACCGTTTCCGGCACCCAGGCCGTGGTGGTTTGCCGGGTGGGAGTCAGCAAAGCGCAGGCTTTGAAAGCAATGCCGATGATGGCCAACAGAATCAAAAGGCCAATGCCCAGCATCACATAGTTTAAGAGTTTTTCCGTCCGCCTGGCCTTTTCCTCCGCCAGCCGGTCCTCTTCCTGCAGGCCTATGGCTTTGGATACCCCTTCTTCGTAAACCTGAACCGCCTGTTCTTCCGATTCCCAATTGCGTTTCCGGGGCGTAATCCCCGCCACTTTCAGAATATCCGCATCCTCCTGCCGTATGGCCACATGCGGATCCGTGGCCACCTCTTCCGGCAGCAGCACCACAAAATCTTCTCCCGGCATCACAATCAGTTTCTTGAAATCCACCAGCAGATCCGTCATATTGGCATAGCGGAAGCCGGGATTCTTCTGAGTGCATTTGAGAATTATTTTTTCCAGATTCTGGGTAATGGTAGGAACCAGCTCCCGCGGAGGCTTCACCGGATCCTGCACATGCTTTAAGGCCACGGAAACAGAGGAATCCCCGTCAAAGGGCACCCGTCCCGTTACCATTTCATAAAGCGTAATGCCTAAAGAATAAATATCGCTGCGGGCGTCGCAGGCATCCCCCCGGGCCTGTTCCGGGGAAATATAATGCACGCTGCCCATGGTGCTGGTGGTGGAGGTTTCCGTGGCGACCATGCGGGCAATGCCGAAATCCGCCACCTTAATCTTCCCTTCCCGGGAAATAATAATATTCTGGGGCTTAATATCCCGATGGACGATTCCTTTGTCGTGGGCGGCTTCCAGGCCCTTTGCCACCTGCATGGCCACTTCCACCGCCTCCCGCTCATCCATGGCGCCGATCTTCTCAATATATTTTTTCAGATTGATGCCTTCCACCAGTTCCATCACGATATAATACATACCGTTTTGCTCGCCCACATCAAAGACCCCCACGATATTGGGGTGATTCAGGGCACTGACCGCCTGGGCTTCCCGCCGGAATTTGGCTACAAAGCTGGCATCGGAGCTGTATTCCTCCTTCAGCACTTTAATGGCCACCAGGCGTTTCAAAACCGTATCCCTGGCCCGGTACACATCGGCCATACCGCCGGTGCCTACCGTGCTGAGGATCTCATATCGCTCATTTAAAGTGGTTCCCGCACGCAATAACATAAACTGATTCCTTTATTCGTTTTCTTCCCTATAATCAATCAGCAGGATAGTAATATTATCCTTGCCTCCTGCTTCCTTGGCTTCCTGCAATAAGCGGGCCGCCGCCCGGGTGGTGTCTATTTCCTCTTTCAGGATGGCGGCTATGGTCTCGTCCGCCAGCATGCCATGCAGGCCGTCGCTGCACAGCAAAAGCCGCTGGCCTTCCTTGACCGGCAAAGTAAAACAATCTTCTTCCACAATGGGTTCGCTGCCCATGGCCCGGGTGATTACATGCCGGTTGGTCTGATACAGTTTATCCTCCCGGCTTAAGCGGCCGGCCCGCACCAGTTCCTCCACCAGGGAATGATCCTGGGTGATCTGCCTTAATTCATCCTGAACAAACTCATAGGCCCGGCTGTCTCCCACATTGATAATCAGCCACTCCTTTTTATCCAGATAGGCCATGACCAGGGTGGATCCCATGCCGTTTAGCTCCGGCTGATCCTGGGCAATCTGATACAGGGCCCGGTTGGTCCGCTCCACGCTTTCCATCAGGGCAGTCAAAATCCCGCCCTCCCGACTTCGTCCCGGGAGCAGCTCCGGTATTTTCCGTACCACAAAACGAGAGGCGTAAGAACCTCCCCGGTGTCCACCCATTCCGTCAGCCACGATAAAGAGATTTTCCTGCAGGCCCCCCAAAGGGCAGCCGCTGTAGCTGGAATCCTCGTTATCCTTTCTGACCAGGCCGACGTCACTGAATGCTGCGAATTGAAGCATATTACTCCATCAGCCTCCTTCTCAGCTGGCCGCAGGCACCGTCAATGTCTGCGCCCATCTTCTTCCTTATAGTAGCATTTATCCCATTTTTTTCAAGTATTTTTTGAAAGCGGGCTACAGATTCTTCCCGGGATGTTTCATAAGCGCGCTCCGCTACCGGATTTACCGGAATGAGATTGACATGGGCATTCCTATCTATTAACAGCTGCGCCAGGGCCTGGGCCTGCTGCGGCATATCGTTAACCCCCCGCACCAGGCTGTATTCATAGCTCATCCGCCGGCCGGTGGCCTGAAAATAAGCATCGCAGGCCGCCAGGGTCTCGGCGATGGTATAGCGCTTGGCAATGGGCATCATGGTCTGCCGCAGGGCGTCCTCCGGAGCATGCAGGGAAAGGGCCAGGGTAATGCCCAGCTTTTCCTCCGCCAATTGATAAATCTCCGGCACCAGGCCGCAGGTGGAAACGGTGATATTCCGCTGGCTCAGCTTTTTTCCCTTGGGATCCGACAGCAGGCGGATAAAGCGGATGAGGTTTTCCAGATTATCCAGGGGTTCGCCGGTGCCCATGACAACGATGTGATTGATGTTCAGCCCGGCCTCCTCTTCCACCCGGTAAATCTGTTCCAGCATTTCCCCGGGGAGCAGATTCCGCACCAGCCCGCCGATGGTGGAGGCGCAGAAATGGCAGCCCATGCGGCAGCCCACCTGGGAAGAGATACACAGGGTGTTGCCGTAATCATACTGCATCAGCACGCTTTCCACCGCCTGATGATCCGGCAGCAGGAACAAATACTTCCGGGTGCCGTCCCGGGAAATTTGCCGGGTGTGAAGCGTCAGGGTGGCCAGGGCAGTTTCCTGCTCCAGCTTTTCCCGAAGAGCCAGGGGCAGGTTGCTCATTTCCCCTATGCTTTTCACCTTTTTCCCGTGAAGCCAATCAAAAATCTGGGGAGCCCGGAAGGCTTTTTCCCCCCAGCTCTCCATCAGAGTTTTGATTTCTTCGATTGTCATGGATCTTAAGTCCTTCATGTTCGGCGTTCAAATACGGCGATATAAAAGCCGTCTCCCTGAAAATCTCCGGGCAAAAGCTGCAGGCGGGCAGCCCCGTCGGGGAGTCCCATCTCTTTCAGGGGCAAGGCCAGGGGGCAGGGTTTAAGGCCCAATTCCTGTTCTATATAATCCGCATTGTCTGCATTTTCTTCCTTCGTAATGGTGCAGGTGGAAAACAAAAGCTTCCCTCCGGGCTTTGCGTAGCGGGCCGCCTGCTGCAACATCTGCCGCTGCAGCGCCGCCAAGGCCCGGATACTTTCCTGGCCGGCCCGGTATTTGATTTCCGGCTTGCGGCCCGCCACCCCCAGACCGGAGCAGGGCAGATCCGCAATCACCAGATCAAAGATCCCCTCCTTGGCGGGATCGAAAAGCGCAGCGTCCGCCGCCTGGGTCCGGATGATACGAAAGCCGCTGCGGGCGATATTTTCCCGAATCAGGCTGCATTTGGCCTCGCTGATGTCGCAGGCCAGAATCTCTCCCTGATTCCGCATCAGATCCGCCGCCTGAAGGCTTTTGCCCCCTGGGGCGGCACAAAGATCCAGCACCCGGAAGCCCGGCCGGGGATCCGCCGCCTTTACCGCCAGCTGGGCGCTGATATCCTGGAGCTGCAGGAACCCCTCCCGGATAACGCTTAAACTTTCCAGAGGCAGGGCCTTTTCGCTGCGCTCCAGCCTTAAAGCCCCCGGCAGCAGGGGAGAAGGCTGAGCCGTAAACCCCTCCTGCCGCAGGCTTTGGATTGCATCCTCTATAGCCCCCCGGCTTTCATTTACCCGGCCCCACAAAGGGGACGGGGCCAGAAACTGCTCCCCGATCCGCCGGCTTTCTTCTTCGCCGTACAAGGCCTTCAGACTTTCATACAGCTCCACCGGCAGGCTGAGTTCTACGGGGACAGACGGCCGGTGCCAATCTTCTTTCCGGGCGGCGCTTCTTAGCACGCCGTTTACAAAGCCGCTTAAGCCATCCCCCATTTTGGTGCGCAGAATCTTGACCGCCTCGTTGCACACGGCAGAGGCGGGAACCCGGTCCATATACAGCATCTGATACAGGCTCATCCGCAGCAGATTCCGGACAAAGGGCTTCATTTTTTCCGGCGGCGTACGGCTGATCTGGGCCAGATAGTGGTCCAGGGTCAGAACCCGGCCGATGGTGCCGTGAACCAGGGCGGTAATAAAGCCCCGCTCCCGGCCGTCCAGTTCCGGGTGATTCCGGAAGCATTGCTGCAGCAGGCGGTGGCTTTGGCCGCCTTCCTCCAGGGTCTCCCGGATGATATCCACCGCCAGACGACGGCTATTCACGGCTTTCCCCCATGCTGTCCCCGGCAGACAAGGCGCAGCCTCTTAAATAAGCCGCCGCCTCCATTTCCTTTTTTCCTTCGGGCTTTAGGCGCTCCAGCCGGAGCACCCCCCGGCCGCAGGCCACCGCCAGGCAGTCCTGCCCCGCCCGCAGCACGCAGCCGGGTTTTGCCTCCTTTGGCCTTTCCTCCGGCAGCAGCCGGGCGCTTTTCAGAATCATCCGCTTGCCCTGGCAAAAGGTATAGGAGCCCGGCCAGGGATCAAAGGCCCGGATTTGCCTTTCAATCTCATCCGCCGGGAGGTTCCAGTCGATGAGGCCCTGTTCCTTGCGGATTTGCGGCGCATAGCTGCTCTCTCCCATCTGCGGAACAGGAACCAGCTGCCCCTCCTCCAGGCGCAGCAGCGCATCGCATAAAAGCTCCCCCCCCAGGGCCGCCAGCTTCTCCGTGAGAGAGCCCCCCGTTTCCCTTTCCTCTATAGGCAGGCTCCGCTGCAGGAGAATATCTCCCGTGTCCAGCCCCGCGTCCATTTGCATGATGGTGACGCCGGTCTCTTTTTCCCCGGCCAGAATGGCCTGCTGAATGGGGGCAGCGCCCCGGTATTTCGGCAGCAGGGAGGTGTGCACATTGAGGCAGCCCAGCCGGGGCATGTCCAACACCCTCTGGGGCAGGATCTGTCCGAAGGCCGCCACCACGCCGATATCCGCCGGCTCCTCCTGGAAAAAGGCTTCCAGCCAGGAGATCGACTCCTCCCGGCGGATTTTCTCCGGCTGGTATACGGGAATGCCCCGCTCCAGGGCCAGATCCTTCACCGGGGACATCTGCAGCGCTTTTCCCCGACCCTTTTCCCGGTCCGGCTGGGTAATGGCCAATACAATCTCATGGCCGGCGGCCAAAAGAGCCTCCAGCACGGTGCGGCTCAAATCCGGGGTGCCCATAAATACAATACGCATGGTATCTCCTTGCAATACGGGCGCCCAATGGGCGCCCCTACGGTTTTCGCTTACCCCCTCCCGGCCCTTCGACAAGCTCAGGGACCGGGCCATCGAGCCCTCCATCCTTAGGGGGAGAGGGCAAGGGGCCTTTATTGGTTGACAATCGCCACCGTTTCCCGGGCAATGGCCAGTTCCTCATTGGTGGGGACGATCATGGCGGTCACCTTGGAATCCGGCGTGGAAATAATCCGTTCCTCGCCCCGGATATTATTGGCTTCCTTGTCCAGATAGCAGCCCAGATAGCCCAGATAGGACATGACTTCCGCCCGGACCGCCATATCATTTTCTCCAATGCCGGCGGTGAAGCAGATCACATCCACCCCGTTCATGGCAGCGGCATAGTAGCCGATGAACTTGGCCACCCGGTAGGTGAACACATCCAGAGCGGCCTGGGCCCGGCTGTTGCCTTCCTTAGCGGCGGTTTCCAGATCTCTGAAGTCGCTGGAAACCCCGGAAATGCCCTGGACGCCGGATTTCTTATTCAGCACATTCAGCACTTCCGGCAGGGTCATATTCTCCTTGGCGGCCAGATATTCGATAATGGCGGGATCCATACCGCCGGAGCGGGTGCCCATGGTGAGGCCTTCCAGGGGAGTAAAGCCCATGGAGGTATCCACGGATTTGCCGCCGTCCACGGCGCAAATGGAAGCCCCGTTGCCCAGGTGGCAGACGATAATCTTCAGATCCTTCACATCCTTACCCAGAATCTCCGCCGCACGCTTGGACACGAAGCTGTGGGATGTGCCGTGGAAGCCGTAGCGGCGCACGCCGTACTTTTCATAATACTCATAAGGCAGGCTGTAAAGGAAGGCCTTGGGAGGCATGGTCTGATGGAAAGCGGTATCGAATACGCCCACCATGGGAACCCCGGGCATTAACTCCTGGCAGGCCCGGATGCCGATGATATTGGCCGGGTTGTGCAGAGGCGCCAGCTCGCTGCACTCTTCCACCGCCTGGATGGCTTCTTCCGTCAGCAGGGTGGACTGGGCAAATTTTTCGCCGCCGTGCACGATGCGGTGTCCCACGGCGCCGATTTCCGCCAGGGAAGCAATAACGCCGATTTCCGGATCCGTCAGTTTCTTTAAAACGCTGTCCACCGCCACGGTATGATTGGGCAGGGGATCCTCAAATGTGTGCTTTTCGCCGCCGGCGGGGGAATAGGTGAGACGGCCGTCAATGCCGATGCGCTCGCAAAGCCCCTTGGCCAGCACCTGCTCCGATTCGGAATCAATCAGCTGGAACTTCAGGGAAGAGCTGCCGCAGTTAATTACCAAAACCTTCATGTCAAATAGCCTCCTTATGACTTCTTGATGTGTCATTTTCACAGGAAGTATAACAGATTGCCTCCCTGAAAACAAGGGCAGAGCCCCTCATAATCCCGTGCCTTTGGCCGGAAAATCGATTTTTCTTTACTTTTTATCTTAATTCCTGTAAAATGAGGCTGCAAGAAAGCAGACTGTGATGGAAAGGAAGGTATTGTTATGGCTTTTTGTCCGAATTGCGGATTCCAGCTGCCGGAAGGCGCCGAGACCTGTCCCAACTGCGGCGCGTCTTTGCTGCCCCTTCAGCAGCCTTACGCCTATGATCCCTCGGATCACACCGCGGATTTTGAAACGCAGGATATTCAAAATAACAAGCTTTATGCCATGGGCTCCTATCTTTTAGGTTTGGTCGGCGTGGTAATCAGTCTTTTAGCGGCAAAGGAATCCCCCTTTGCCATGTTCCATGTCCGCCAGTCCCTGAAAATCTCCATGTGCGAGATGTTGTTGCTCCTCTGCCTGATTGTTCCGATTTTAGGCTGGATTGCAGCGCCGGTGGGCTGGATTATTCTCTTTGTGGTCCGGCTGATTCTCTTCTTCCAGACCGCCAAAGGCCAGGCCAAGGACGCCCCTATCGTGGGGAATATCGGATTCCTGAAATAAGTTAGTATTTCTGCCATTCAAAAGGCGGCCCCGGGCCGCCTTTTTTGTGGGATGCCAGGGGACGCATCTCTGTCATCATGACTGGTTCCCTGCTTTCTCGTAATCCATAAAGCGCTCCTCAAGATAGCTTTTCCACTCAAGCATTAAATCATCCATACTCTTGTCCGTCAGACGTGACAAATCGTGATGGACCAGGAAATAGTCCAGAACCGCCCGCTCACCAAAACATTTGATAAGGTAGTCGATAAAAGCGGATCCCGCAGAATAGGGTTCATCATACACGGAATAACCGTAGAAATAGGTTTTCAAACTGCTATAATCTGCGGAATCATGGACAGGATCAAACCTTCTTCCCAAAGAATCTAAAAAGCGTTTAGAGACACTTTTCATTTCTGCCCCGCAGTCCTTTCCGGCTTCCACAATACACACATATAGGGCGTTGGAATACTCCGAGAAACGCGTTTCATAATAACTTGCTATTCCCTCAATAATCCAGCGAGTAGATGTTTTCAGCTTTGAATAAGTCAACGAATGGATATACTCGTGTGCAAGTCGGGGTAAGGTTGACAGGTATACTTGATGCTGATGGGGATTATAATATCCGGCATTTGTCATTCCAGCATGATTTACCAGAAAGACAGGAAGGTGGTTCTTATTGGGATACGGACTGAAAAAAAGCTGATACTGCTTCATCTCCAGTCTTAAGTGTTCGAACAAATTCTTATAGGCCTTATAGGATGTGCCACCTCGAATAATCTCGTAATGCAAATCTCTCCAACCACTGATATCGTAAAAATGGTCCCAGTCCTTATCCGACCAATCCCTTTCTGTATAGAAAGTGGCGTGCTCACAACGCAGGATATGGGAATAGGTGGTGCCGCCCATGGCATACAACAACGGACTCAGCTTCGGCTCCACGCCGCAGTTTTTATAGTGCTCTGCCAGGGCTGCTCTCGCGGTCTCCGCCGTTTCCAACTGTCCGCTCTTTTCCAGCAGATCCTGATAAACTTCATGGCCCTGTTGCGCCACATAGGTAGAGGCAAAATCCAGGGCGATGGCCTTGTTGTTGTTCAATTTCTCCTCGTCACAAAAATCCGGGCTGAAGCATAAAAGATTAAGATCATAATAATCCCAGTCCTCCGGATAGCTGGCTTCCGGGATGGCTTCTCCAAAAAGCAGGCCGGCATAGCCATAGGCCATTCCGTAGTTGGCAAACTCGCCGTAAGCAGCCAGCAGCACGGCGGTCAGATAATCTATATCGCTCATGTGGCCCATGCGGCAGTACAGACTGCCATTTTCCACATAAGTATGTTTCATTTTCACCACATAGTAAAAGCAAATGCGGAACTCCCTCGTGATACCTGCTTTTATCAGCAGCTCTTCCGTAAAGCGAATCCGCTCCCTGCAATCCGCCTCCGGGATATTTGTATCGAAGCAGTAGCTTCGGCCATTTACGCTAAATGTTTGCATCTGACGGGAAACAGAGAAGTCCTCGAAATCACTTTTTCTCGCGAAAACTAATTTTCTCGCTCGTATATTCCAGATTGGAAAAATCTGTTGTCAGGGCAGGGTCGCTTTCTCCTGATGTCTGCGTGGTGCTTTCCTCCACCGCCGGGGTACTGCTTTCCGCCAATGTCTGGGCGGGACTTTCTTTCACCTCCGTGCTTAAAAGCGTTTCCGCCTGAGGCTGCGTGATTTCCGTCTGTGCCCCAGCCGTCTCCACCGGTGGCGTGGTCACGGCTTCCATCTGTTGCCCGCAGGCACACAAAAGGAACAGACTAATCAAAAGCAGTAAAAACCTGTTTTTGGGCATACTCATTATCCCTCCTCAAATTCAAGATTTCTCGCTCTGCGGGCGGCTGGATGCGCCTTTTATTCGACTGCCTCCCCCGCTTTTTTGTAGTCCTTAAACCGTTCCTCAAGGGATTCTTTCCACGCCCGGGTCAATTCCTCCAGACTGTCTTCCGAAAGCCTTTTCAAATCATGGTGATCAAAAAGATAATCCAAAACCTCTCTTTCGCCAAAGCGCCTGCACAGATATGTCATGAAGGAAATTGCTCCCTCATAAGACCTAAGCTTATCGATATCATATGAATCTTTGAAATACGTAATCCAAGAACTGTAGTCATGCCAGTCCAGCGCAGAATCGTACGGGCGTTTCAGCAATTTGTAATACTGCCCAACTGGTTTTTCGATCATTTCAGGATGTCTTTCCAAACTCAACAGCTCATTATAGTCTTCGTTGAAAAAACGAGAATATCTGTTCACAAGATAATTGACAATGCCTTCGATCTGCCAAAAAGAAGGATCCGCCCCTAAAGAATGCCTCGTAATTGAGTGAAGATACTCTTCAGAAAAAACATACAAATGGGTCATATAGATTTGATGTTTCACCCCATCGTGGTATCCATCAGGGCCTGTTCTGCTATTTCTGATGTTCTTAACAAAAAAAGCTTTAAGTTCGTTATTATATGGGTAAAGATTAAGAAAACTTTGATAAAGATGCATTTCCTCCCGGAGACATTCAAAAACACAGGCCACCGTGTGGTAGTCCTCATGCAGATAGGTCTCGGGATAATTCAGCCAGCCTTCCTCCCGGCGAACCGCACAATCTTTTCCCATGTAGATAAATGCGTACTCGCAGCGGACAATATAATCATAGCTTTGGCCGCCCATGGCGTACAGAACGGGACTTAACACAGGGCTCACCCCCCTGGTTTTATAGTGATGTAAAAGCGCCTCTCTGGCAGCATTCGCCTCTTCTGCCTTGCCGCTTTCTTCCAGAAGATTCTTATAAGCAGCGTGACCCTTTTGCGCCACATATTCCGCGGCAAAATCCAGAGCAATGGCCTTTGCATTTTCCGCATCCTCCTCACTGCTGAACTTAGGAAGAAAGCACAGATAATTCAGGTCATAATAATCCCAGCCCACCAGGTATTTCGCTTCCGGGATTTCTTCTCCCAAGAGCAAGCCGGCATAACCGTAGGCCATTCCATAATTGGCAAACTCGCCGTAAGCGGCTATTAATACCGCCGTCATATATTCCAAATCACTCATGGCGGACATACGGCCATACAGACTGCCGTCTTCAATATAAGTGTGTTTTACAATGCTATACAGGCAGATACGAAACTCCCTGGTGATTCCGGCATTTATCAACAACTCCTCCGTAAAACGAATGCGCTCTGTGCAATCTGCTTCCGGCAGGGATAATTCGAAACAGTATTGCCGGCCGTTCACTGTTACCGTCCGCATTTTGCGGGTAACGGAAAAGTACTCGTAATCATTTGGCTGCTCGCTGAATGTGATTTTTTTCTCTTGGTATTCCAGATTGGAAAAATCCGTTGTCAGGGCAGGGTCACTTTCTCCTGATGTCTGCGTCATATTTTCCCCTACCTCTGGGGTGCTGCTTTCCGGGACGGCGCTTGAAGGTGTGCTTTTCTCCGCTGTTTGAACCCTACTTTCCTCTGTTGCAAGGAGCTGTGCAGAACTTGCAGTTTCAGAGGAAGAAGACTCTGAAATCACACTGGAATCCTTCACCTGATTGCCTTCGCAGGCGCCAAGAACAACGCAGCAATAAAGCAACAACATGCAGATTATAAGAGCGATACATTTGTTTTTCTTTGCCACTTTTCCATCCTCACTTCGTTTGGAACTCAAAATCTAAATGCCGGTTTATATTGCTGGAAACAGCTGTCTTTCCTTGTAGATTCCGCATACCGGTGTCATGATATCATTTTCCGCACCGAAATTGTTCAGCACACAGCCTCCGCTGCATATATATTTCATAGGACAACTGCGACATTCCTTTAAGGAAAAGATATTTCGATTGGCAAGTATGCGGCACTTTTCCAAATCAATTTCATTGGTCAAATAGTTTGCAATGATACCCGTATCCTTTCCAAGGCACACACCAATGTACTTCTCCATTCGGTTCAAACACTAAGGGAATGGATTTCGAAACATTGCAGCACATTACACGAGGATTATACCTTTCGTTAAATGATCGATCAATAATGCTCTGGAAACGAGAAAGTTCCGGAAACACCGTAAATACAATTGATAAGCCCCCTTACGAAGGGCTTTCCCTCCTCGCCGGACAGTTCCCCGCAAAACAGCTCCGGCAGCGGCTGAGACTCCCCTCCTCCGGATGGAAGTTGATCCCCACGATCCGGGTGGTGGTAGCCGCATCCTCCTCTACCCCCTCCCAGGCATAGGGATAATGAGGCGTCAGGATGGCCCCCGCCTCCCGCAGCATCTTTTCCTTATGGTCCAGATAGGATTCCACCAGGGCTTCCAGCCGCTCCGCCGCCAGGCCCCGGCGGAGAATGGCCGTCTCCGGCTCCCCCTCTTCTTCCGCCATTTCCCGGAAAGCCTCCCCCAGCCGGGCGGTAAAGATAATCACCGCATCACAGCCGGCCAGCGTTTCTTTCAGAGGATCCTCCCCCAGGATACTAAACGGTCTGTTCCGCTCCGTGATTTTGTAATCCAGCAGGGCCTCCGCGGTTTTGCGGATTTCTTCATACAGCTGCTGCTCCTCCGGGGAAGGATTTTGCATGGCAGAGCGGCGTAGCACCTCCTGCCGGTTAATGGGGATTATGCGAAACGGTAAGGGCATAACTTCTTTCTCCTTTCAAAAAGGGCGGGCTTGGTGGCCCGCCCTGCTTTCATTGTAGCAGAAATCCTGATTTTTGCACCTGTTTTATTCTTTGAAAAAACTATAGATATCTTCCGCCAATCGATCCGGGCAATCTACTAAAGGCGAATGGCCGCAGTTTTCATAAGCAATCAGCCGGGCTTTGTCTCCCAGGGCTGCTGCATTCTCCTGCACCATATAAGGCGGCACCACCATATCCTTGTCACCGCTGGTGAAGGCGCAGGGACATGCCACCTTTTGGATACTGCCGTCTCCGGGGCCGTAAGGGCCTTCTTCCGGGGACATATTGAAGCTGGCCAGAGCCCAGTCCAAATCCACCAGGCAGCGCTGCTTTAAGGTTTCCGGAATCCACAGGGCGGACTGCTCCGGGGCAGGCTGATGCACCGGATAAATGCTGGCCTTCCAAATGGCGTCCATAGCCGCCGCATTTTTTGTGGCAAAAATGGGCAGCATGGGAGCCACCTGCAGGGGATCCTGCGCCATGGCCTCTTTGCTTTCATAGGGCCGGCCCGTGCTTTGGAAGGCAGCATCCTTTTGGAAAATGGGATAGCCCTTATGCCCTGCCCCCTCAATGGCGAAAAGCTTTTTCACCTTTTCGGGGTGCCGGGCGGCCAACTCCAGGGCAATGCCCCCGCCGGTGGACCAGCCCACTACATAGGCGGCCGGCAGATCCAACACTTCCATAAACAGATTCACATCCTCCGCCAGTTCTCCCAGAGAATCGAAAGGTTCGTGGTAAGTGCTGTCTCCGAAGCCCCTAAGGTCCGGGGCTATCAGGCGGAAACCCGCCGCCAGCCGTTCAAAAAGAGGCGTAAAATGCAGGGAGGAGGACATGTTGCCGTGGAGCAGCAAAACCGCCTCGCCCCGTCCCCGGTCCAGATAAGCCAGGGTTTCTTTGCCGATGTTGATGTGTTGCTTTTCCATATCGTCATCCTTTCTTTGCGGGTCGATGTGGGCATCGACCCCTACTGGATTGCAGCAAGTCGCCCCCTGTCAGCTTTGCTGACATCCTGCCCCCACAGGGCTTCCTTTTTACGGGTGTATCTCTTCATCCCCCAGACCGGCAAAACCGGCAATCAATCCGGCAAAGGCCTCGGGAAACTCGTACATGGAGGCATGGCCGCTGCCCCGGATCACCACATGGGAACTGTTTTTGATCCCTTTGTGCAGCAGTTCCTGCTCCGTCACCGGCACCAGGGCGTCCTCCGAGCTGGAAAGAATCAGGGTAGGGCACTGAATCTCCCCCAGCCTGTCTTCCACATTATAATGCCGGGAGCTGTCTGTCAAGCGGATCATCCGCTCCAGCACTTCTTTCTGGGAGAAATACGCCACCAGAGTTTCCTCCCGCTGCTCCATCCAGGCCGCCTGGGCCTCAAAAAAATGGGTGGAATAAATCACCGGTATGGCGGTGAGGTAATAGCTCCGGCCGTTGCCGCTTTTAGCCACCTCATTCCAGCCGTCTCCCACATTCCGCAGCCAGGAGGAGGTGCGGGCGGCACTGTTGGCTAAAATCAGCCTTTTTACCCGCTCCGGGAAGGCCAGGGCCGCCTGAAGGGCCACATTGCCCCCATAGGAAAGGCCCGCCAGCACAAAGCGGCCGACTCCCATCTCCGCCTCCAGCTGCCGGAAAAGAGCTCCCAGCAGCTGAATCTGAATCTGATGGTCATAACCCGGCCCCAGCCGCTCGCTCCGGCCCTGGTCAAAGAAATCCACCAGCACCAGGCGGTTGTTCCGGGACAGGGCCGGGATGAAATTGGTCCAGCTGTTGGTGGTCATCATGATGCCGTTCAGCAGAATCAAAACTTCCCCGGCCTGTCCGTGGATTTCATAATATATTTTCTTCCCATCCAAATATAGTTCGCTCATACTTTTCCTTTTATGCCCAGAGAATCCCCAGCCGCTTTGCCTCCTCCGTCAGTGCCTCCCGGAATTTGGGATGGGCCACGGAGATAATCAGCCGGGCCCTTTCGTCCAGGGCCGTCCCCCGCAGATTCACGGCGCCGTACTCCGTTACCAGCCAGTCCACATCATTGCGGGACAAGGACACCGCCGCCCCGGGCTTTAACTGGGTCACAATCTTGGACACCTCTTCCTTTTCCCCGGTGGCGGGATTTTTCACCATGGCGGTGGAATACAGGGCGATAATGGACCGCCCGTTCTTGGAATCCTGAGCCCCGATGGCGGTGTCCGCCTGGCCCCCGGTACCGGAAAACTGTCTTGAACCGATGCTCTCGGAGCAGCACTGGCCGGTAATATCCACCTCAATGGTGGTATTGATGGACACCTGATTGTCGTTTTGGGCAATGGTGGCGGGATTGTTCACCCAGGCTCCGTCCATAATCATCACAGAAGGGTTATCGTCGATAAAATCATACAGTTCCTGGGTGCCCATGGCAAAGGCCGCCACCATTTTCCCGGGATGCAGCTGTTTCTTTTTCCCGGTGATGACCCCGGCCTTGGCCAGGCGCATCATGCCCGTGGTAATCATTTCCGTATGGATGCCCAGATCCTTTTTCTCCATCAGGCTTTCCGCCACCGCATTGGGGATACCCCCGATACCCAGCTGCAGGCAGTCGCCGTCCTTTATCATATCCGCAATCAGCTTGCCGATGAGCCGGTCCTTCTCATTGGGCTCCACATCCGGCAGCTCCGGCATGGGATAGTCCACCTGCACCAGATAATCCACATCGTCCACATGCACCTGCACGTCTCCGTGGGTGCGGGGGGCGTTGGGGTTGACTTCCAGAATCAGCAGCTTCGCTTCCCGCATGCAGCGGGTCTCGTAGGTATTGCTGGTGGACAGGGACACATAGCCATGGGCGTCCGGCGCGGAGCAAAGGCCCACATAAATGTCCGGCGTCCGGTGGCACAGCCGCTTAAAAGCCGCCAGATGCAGGTGGTTGGGGATATAACTGATGCGGCAGCCCGCCTCCGCCGCCTTCCGGAGGGCCGGGGTATAAAACCAGCCCTCGGTGATAAAGCTTTCCTTATAGGCGGGGTTGACGGAATACTCGTAAGATGTCATAGGCAGACAGTTGGTCACCGTCACATCCTTCACCCGGTCCGCAATGGTATGCAGATTGGTCATAAATTCCCGGCCCTCGGCGGCGCCCAGAGCGGTGATGATGAAATCACCGCTCTTCACCTGCGCCAGGGCCTCCTGGATTGTAATATACTTTCCCATAGGAGCACCTCTGTTTCTATTTTACCGCTTTCCCCACACTTCGTCCAGAGACATAATGCCGGAAACTTCCACCAGATCCCGGATACCGGTGGTTTCGTTCACCGTCAGGGAAATGGTATTTAAGGCCAGGGACGTGACCCCAAGACGGTCGCCCTTCGCATAATTGATGTCGCCGCCCATGGGAATGTGGAAAGGCACTTCCTCGCAAACGGCAATGTAATTCTCCCAGGTCAGCTCCTGATTCTTGGCTTTCAGCTGCTCCAGGCCGTGGACAAAGAGTTTGGCAGCCACATAACCGGCCATGGCATAGGAGTTGGTGGCATAGGTGTTGGCTGCTTCAATGCCGTTGGCCGCTTCCCAGGCCATCTGCACCGTGGCAAATTCCATCATTTCCGCATAACCCTGCTCCGTGGTCACATCCAGCCAGGCAGTGGCATACACGGGGCGTTCCTCCGTCACGGAGCCGTTTTCCACCAGCTCATTCAGGAAGGTGGCGGAGGCGGATACATAGGAGGTGATTACCTTGGCGTTGTAGTTGATATCACGCATGGAAACCATGGCGGTCTGGAAAGGCGCCTGGTTCATGCAGGCGATGACCACATCGCAGCCGGAGTTTTTCAGCACCGTCAAAGCGGTGGAGTATTCCGTGGCAGAGGGATCCACTTCCTGATACACAATATCAAAGCTGCCCTCTTCCGCCTGGCGCTTTACCCCCGCCAGGAGGCCGGCACCGGCATCGTCGGTGGTGGCAATCACGCCGATCTTCTTGCCGCCTAAGCCCGCGCCGTCAGTCTCGGAAGCCAGAGCCCGGGCCAGCAGCACCCGGCCCTCCGCATTGTAAATGGGCTGCACCGGGAATACGCAGGCATTCTTGCCCGTGGCGCCTTCCTGATACAGTTCGGAAATACCGGTGGCGGCATACATCATGGGAATGCCTACGCTCTTGATGTAATCCAGGGTAGCGCCCACGGTATTGGTGCCAAAGTGGCCCACCAGGGCAAAGACTTTGTCATCTTCCACCAGGGTCTTGGTGTAGGTTAAGCCCTGGGCCGCATCGAAGCCGTCATCGTAATGCTTCAGCTCGATCTTCTTGCCGTTAAAGCCGCCGGCATCGTTATAAGCCTTGAACACCGCTTCCATACCTGCATTGAAGGGAACGCCTACGGCGGCAAAGGCCCCGGAGGTGGCGGCGGTATTGCCTACATAAATGGTATCGTCCGTGACGCCCTGCACGGTACCTGCCGGGGCAGGAACCGCGGTAGTATCCGCTGCCGCCGTGGTGGTGTCCGCCGGCTTCGCCGTAGTGGTGTCCGCCGGCTTCGCCGTGGTGGTATCCGCCGGCTTCGCCGTGGTGGTTGCCGGCGCCGCTGTGGTGGGGGTAGTCCCGCCGCCGCAGGCTGCCAGAGACGCTGTCATGGCCAGCGCCAGGATGGCCGCTAAAATACGCTTTTTCATAATCATACTCCTTTTTCTTTTTTATTCTTTCTGCCCGGAGGCAGTCTGGTTCTTTTTGCCGCCTAAATAGGCGTCGATCAATGATTCCTCGTGGATCAGGGAGGAAGCAGGGCCCTTCATACTCACGGTGCCCAGTTCCAATACATAAGCAAAGTCGGCGATTTCCAGGGTCATCAAAGCATTTTGCTCAACAATCAGAATGGTGGTGCCTTCCTGGCGTATTTGCTTTAAGGCCCGGAAAATGCTTTCGATAATGAGAGGCGCCAGGCCCAGGGAGGGCTCGTCCAAAAGCAGCAGCCGGGGAGAGGACATAAGGGCCCGGCCGATGGCCAGCATTTGCTGCTCTCCGCCGGACAAGGTGCCGGCCTGCTGCTTCTCCCGTTCTTTCAGCACCGGAAACATGCCGTAAACCCGCTCCAGGCTCCTTAGGGCATCCCGGCGGTTTTTAATGACATAAGCGCCGGCCCACAGATTGTCCTCCACGCTCAGGCCCGCAAAGATCTGCCGGCCCTCGGGAGAAAGGGCGATGCCCTGGCGGACGATTTCATGGGGGCTTCTGGCCAGGGCCTTCCCCGCTATCTGAATGCTGCCGCCGCTGCGGGGCACCGCGCCGCAAATGGCTTTGAGGGTAGAACTCTTCCCGGCTCCGTTGGAGCCCAAAAGGGCTACAATCTGTCCCTCTTCCACTTCCAGATCAATGCCCCGGACCGCCTTTAAAGGGCCATAGCTCACCGTCAGGTTTTTCACTTCCAAGAGCGCCATATCAGTCCTCCTTTCCGGGATGCCCCAGATAGGCCGTCCGCACATCTTCATTGGCCTGGATCTCTTCCGGGGTGCCGATAGCCAGCAGCTTCCCGAAGGAAATGGCGCAGATGCGGTCGCACACATCCATCACCAGACCCATATCGTGCTCCACCAGCAGCACCGCACATTGATACTCCTGCCGGATCCGCCGGATCAGGCCCGCCAGCTCCGCCGTCTCCGTATCATTCAGACCCGCTGCCGGCTCATCCAGGATAATCAGCTTCGGCTCTGCCATCAGGGTTCTGGCGATTTCGATCTTCTTTAAGATGCCATAGGGCAGGCCGTAAGCGTAACGATCCCGGTAAAGCATCAGATCCATGAACCCGAGCACTTTCTCCGCCTTCTCCCGGATCCGCTTCTCTTCCCGTTTCAGCCGGGGCAGATGCAGGGCCTGGGTGGCCAGCGAAGCCTGAAACTGTCTGTGTCCCGCTATCAAAAGGTTCTCCAGCACCGTCAATTCCCGGATTACTTCCACATTCTGGAAGGTGCGGACAATGCCCAGGTCTATCACTTCATGGACTTTCTTTTTGCACAGATCGATTTCTCCGCCGGCCTCTCCCTGAAACAGCAGCTGGCCGGAGGTGGGTTTGTAAAATTGGGTAATGCAGTTAAACACCGTGGTCTTGCCGGCGCCGTTGGGTCCGATCAGACCGAAGATTTCTCCCGGTTTCACTTCAAAGGACAGGCCGTCCACTGCCTTCACTCCGCCGAAATACATACATAAATCCTGAATCCGCAGTACGCTGTCAGCTTTCATGGGCCGCCTCCTTTTCCTTCAGCTTTCTTCCCTGCCATTTCATCTTCAGTTCCCATACGATTTGGGCAAAGCCGCCGGGAAAGAACATCACCACCAGGATAATCAGCAAACCGGTGATCATGGTGATAAAAGCCGGATTCTTCTGGAAGAACTGAATCTTGCTCAGGAACATGGACTGAATGCCGTAAATAATGAAAATGCCGAAGGTGGAGCCCCAGAGGCTCTTGGCCCCGCCGATTACCACGCCCCCCAGGATATTGAGAGAGGTGGTGAGGGTCAGCAGGGTGGAGGTGGCGGTGGTCATGGTGCGCACATGCACCATGTACAGCAGGCCTCCCAGGGCAGCAAACACCGTGGCGATTACAAAGGACAGCAGCCGGTATTTCATTAGGGAAATCCCCATGGCCTGGGCGGCGGAAGTGGAATTCTTCATGGCCAGCATGGCCCGGCCCGTGGGGCTTTGAATCAGGTTCGCCACCAGCAGCATCAAAACCGCAAAGATCCCTAAAATCAGGTAGTAGCTGCCCGTATCGCTGACGGGGGTGCCGAAGAGTTTCAAATTGTTCAAATCGATTTTAATAGTCGGCTTTAAGGCCATCAGCAGGTTCCGGATGGTCTCCGAAAGTCCCAGGGTCATGATGGCCAGATAAATGCCCTCGATCCGCAGGGAGATAAAGCCCACGATAATCCCCAGCAGCAAGGACACGGCTATGGTAGCTGCCAGGGCCAGGATAAAGGGGAGGCCCAGCTCCTGCATCATATAGTAGGCGATATAGGCGCCTACGCCGATAAAGCCGGCGGTGCCCAGGGAGGCCAGGCCCGCATAGCCCAGCAGCAGGCAAAAACCGATGGCTACAATGGCATAAATCAGGGTATTGCCCAGGGCATATACCAGGGAATTAGGCAGGATGCCCCCGCCGGATAAGAGCTGCACCCCCGCGGCCAGAGCCACAAAGAGCAGAATCTGGGCCCCGGGTTTTTTCAGGAGATTGCTGATGGGATTTTGTTTTTGATTCATAGCCGCCTCCTAAACCTTTTTGACCAGGGGTTTCCCCAGAAGGCCCTGGGGCTTGATCAGAATCACAATCAGCATCAGGGCATACACAATCACCATATTCCAGCGGGTAATGCCGGAAAAGCCCGGCACCGTGGCCAGAAAGCCCACGCAGGTGGAGGCCAGCTGAATCACCACGGCGCCCACCAGAGGGCCGTAGAAGGTGGAAAAGCCCCCTAAAATGCCTGCCAGGAAAGCGTTTACCTGAATGGTGGTCATAAAGCTGACCCCGATTTTGGCGCCGCCGCCGGCATACATCACCGCTGCCAGCACCCCCAGCCCGCCGGCTATGGCCCAGCTGACGGCGGTAACCGCATGGGTGTTGATCCCCATCAGCTCCGCCGTGGATTCACTGGAAGCCGTGGTGCGCACCGCCAGCCCCCACTTGCTGAATTTCAAAAGAGCAAAGAGGCTGCCCAGCACCAGCAGGGTGATCCCCAGGCAAATCAGGGAATGCTTGGTAATCACCAGCTCGCCCCCGGCGAAGGGGACGAAGAGGTTGGGCTTTTTCCCGGCGGCCACTGCGTTGTAAAAGGGTTCAAAGGGGATGGATTCCGGGTTTCCGAATATTAAGGGAATGCCTCCGAAGATGATGGAAACCAGCCCCATGGTTATAATCTGCTTGCCCACCGGGTTCACGCTGCGGCCCCTGCGGAAGATCACCACATCCACGAAAAGGCCGCTGAGCACCCCTACCAGAATCCCGGGGAAAACCCCCAGCCATACGGGCAGCCCCAGCTTTTTGAACAGATCCGCCGTCACATAGCAGCCCAGCGCCGCAATGGAGCCCTGGGCGAAATTGGTGGTGGTGGAGGTCTTGAAAATCAAGGTCACCGCAAAAGCCGACAGGCAGGTGATGCAGATGGTCAGCAGAGAGCTGAGCAGCGTGGAAACAAAGGTGGCAAACATAATCTTAAGCCTCCCCCCAGCGGATAATATTGGCGGCCCAGACATAGCCGATGCCGGCGGCAATCATGCAGATCACGCTGCCGTCCTTTACCTTGCCTTCCTTCAGGGCCAGTTCCAGAGACAGAATCTGGTCCACCTGGCCGATATGGCCGTAATCCTCCAGATAAATGGAGTTTTCTTCCGTCAGGCCAAGATCCGCCAGCATGCCCAGATGGCCGGAGCGCTTGATATGGAGGATATCCAGATAATCAATATCCTTCCGTTCCAGCCCCGCCTGAGCCAGGGAATCGTCTATGCATTTATACCAGTTGGGCATGGACACCACATTCAGCCTGTCCTTCATTTTCACCGGCTCCATAAGCCGCAGGGAATGCATGGCCTCCTCCAGGTTTTCCCTGGTATAAGGCTGGGCAATGCCTCCGATCTGCACCCCTGCCGTCCGGGACAGGGAACCGTCGGAAATGATCCGGCTGCCCAAAAGCAGGTTCCGGCCCCAGTTCCGCTTCAGGATGATGGCGCCGCCCCCCACCGCCAGGTTGTACATCATGGACATATCCTTGTCGGTGTAATCCAAAAAGTCGCCGTTGCGGTAGCCCCCGGCTATCAGCACCGTGTTGATCTGGGGATCCGCGATAATCATATCCCGGGCCATTTTCATGGCGGAAACGCATGTGCAGCAACGGTTTTGCACATCGATGCCCCAGGCGTTCCAGGCCCCGATCCGATCCTGAATATACAGGGCGGAGGTGGTTAAGGGGTATTCCTTCCACTCCTCTCCCATGCACAGAATCAGGTCGATCTCCATAGGATCCACGCCGGTGTTTTCCAGGCACTTTAAGGCGGCCAAAGCCCCCATTTCCTGGGTGCCGTCCTCCACCGCAGGGCTGGAGATATATTTCTGACGGATGCCCAGCTTGGAAATCACCGCTTCCTCGCTCCAGGTGCCCCCGGTAGCTTCGGAGATCTCCTTAGCCGTCATAATGGTTTTCGGCAAATAGACGCCGGTCCCCACAATTCCTACATGATCCATAAGGTCCTCCTTATAATCGCATGCCCCCGTTGACGGACAGCACATGGCCCGTTACATAGGAAGCATCTTCGCTGGCCAGGAACAGAGCGGCCTTGGCAATTTCTTCCGGCTGGCCCAGACGGCCCAGCATGGTCATCTTGGCAAACTGATCCAGCAGTTCCTGGGGCACCGTCTTCAAAATATCCGTCATGGTGTAGCCCGGCGTGATGCAGTTCACCCGCACCGGCACGCCTTTCCGGGCAAATTCCTTGGCCCAGGTCTTGGTGAGGCCGATGACCCCGGCCTTGGCCGCCGCATAGTTGGCCTGGCCGATATTGCCGAATTCCGCCACCACGGAGGAAATACTCACAATGCTGCCACCTCCATCCGCTTCCATCATAGGCCCCACCAGTCTGGTCAGGTTGAAAACACCCTTTAAATCCACATCAATCACCAGATCCCACTGCTCATCCGTCATTTTCCGGGTCATGGCGTCCCGGGTGATGCCCGCGTTGTTGATCAGAATATCGATGCGTCCGTACTTTTCTTTGACATAATCCACGAAGGTCCGGCAGGCTTCCGTATCGGTCACGTTCAGGGCATAGTATTCCACGTTCTCATTGGTATAGCTCAGCTCCGCCATATCCACGCCGATAACCTTGGCGCCCTCCACCGCAAAGAGCTGCGCCATGGCGCCGCCTAATCCTTTGGCTGCGCCGGTAACCACGGCGACTTTGTTTTCCAGTCTCATCTTTTCATCCTCCGATTATTCAGTTTTACGCGCGTTTATATGAACATTGTTCATATTATGTTTTTATGATACTTGTCCGGCAACGCTTTGTCAAGTATAAAATGAATAATGTTCACAAAATAATGAATCTAATTCATATAGGTGAATATCATTCATATTTGTGAAATAATGTCCATTTTTTCCATTCCTGTCTTTCTTTTTTAAGCAGTTTCGGCTCTTTTGTGCTTCCCGCCTTGTTTTTTCTCCTTCTGCCTTTTATAATGGGCGGGTAATTGCAAAACGTGATTTCCCTATCAAAAAAACTAATAAGGATGCCTGAGCTATGAATCAACGTCCCTCCAAACCGATCCCCGGCGTAAATCTTCCCAAGACCCAGCTGGGCTGGGACAAGTTTTATGCCCTCACCGGCGCAGCGGAAAAGCTGTTTACCCGTTCCAGTTTTCACGAAGTTTCCGTTTCCGACATTTGCCGGGCGGCCCATACCGCCGTGGGAACTTTCTATATTTATTTTGAGACCAAGACGGATCTGTACCGCTATCTGGTAGAAGATTATAAAAGACGCATCAAGCAAAGCCTTTCGGAAAGCATTGCCCCCTGCACCACCCGGTTGGAACGGGAGCGGGAGGGCTGCAAGGCCTTTGTGATGTTTTCCGTGAAAAATCCCACGGTTTACAATATTATCTGGGGATCCCTGGCCGTGGATAAGCAGTTGTTTAAGGATTATTATGTTTCCTTCGCCAAAAGCTATGCCCGGGCTCTGACGGAGGACCGGGAGGAGCTGTGCAATCCGGATGTGATGACCCTCTCCTACGCCCTGATGGGGATTTCCAGTTTTCTGGGACTGCGGGCCATTTTTGAAAAGATGTCGGAGGCGGAAGTGGATAAGATGCTGGACGAGAGCTTTCTGCCCATGATTAAAGAAGGGATTATCCGGATGCCGTGATAAGGGGAGGAGTGATGGCAAGGAATCAACAAAAAAAGAGCCTTAAGCTCTGGAAGCTGCCCCTGTATTTGCTGAGCGCCATGTTGCTGCTGGCTGCAGGCCTTCTGCTTTTCCTCACTGTCACGGAATACAGGCCTGCGGAATCGGAGGCCTTGATTATGAGCGGCGCCGCCCCCCGCACTCTTTCTCCCGGGGACAGCTTCACCCTGATGAGCTGGAATCTGGGCTACGGGGCTTTGGGAGACAACGCGGATTTCTTCATGGACGGAGGAAGCGGGGTGATCACGGCGGATAAGGCCCGGCTGGAAAGCAATCTGGAAGGGATTTGGCATGCCATTCAGGCCGTCCAGCCGGATATTCTGCTGACCCAGGAAATCGACCGCCCCTCCCGCCGCTCCGGAAACATGGATCAGGTAGCCCGGCTGCAGCAGAGACTGGATGGATACACCAGCGTTTTTGCCAACAATTATAAAACGGCCTTTGTGCCTTATCCCTGGCCCCCCTTAGGAAAGGTGGATTCCGGTATGGCCACCTTCTCCTCTTTTGCGGTGAACCGTTCGGAGCGCAGGCAGCTGCCTATCTCCTTTTCCTGGCCCGTACGCCTGGCCAATCTGAAGCGGGGCCTTTTGGTCAGCCGCCTGCCTATCCAGGGAAGCGACAAGGAAGTGGTGATTATCAATTTACATTTGGAAGCTTACGATGACGGAGAAGGCAAGATAGCCCAGACCAAAATGCTGGCCCAGCTGCTGGAACGGGAAGCCGCCCAGGGCCATTATGTGATAGCCGGTGGGGATTTCAACCAGATTTTTTCCACGGCGGATGCCGGGAAATATCCGGCTCAGGAAGGAAAATGGGCGGCCGGCAAGATAGATGTGACCCAGATCAGCGGGGATTGGCAGTTTTTGATGGATGAAAGCCTGCCCAGCTGCCGCTCCCTGGACCAGCCTTATAGGGGAGCAGATAAAAGCAGCTTCCAGTATTATCTGATAGACGGTTATATCGTCTCCGGCAATCTGCAGGTGGATTATCTGGGCACCCAGGATCTGGATTTTGTCTGTTCCGACCACAATCCGGTGGTTTTGAAGCTGACCCTGAAGTAAGCAGTAGCCAACCCGCCGCCGGAGCAATGCAGCTGCAGCGGGCCAGGGCTTCTTTTTCCGGAAGAGATAAGCTCCGCTGTCTAAAAAAAGGGACGGTGCGTCCTAATGCCGTACCGTCCCCGCTGGCCCCCGGTGCACTCAGGCCTTGTACTGCATCACCGCATCCACGGCGGCCTGGCAGGCGGCCCGAAGGCCATGGGCCTCCAGGGCCGTGACCCCGCGGATGGTGCTGCCCCCGGGGGAGCAAACCGCATCCTTCAGCACGCCGGGGTGCTTGCCCGTATCCCGCTGCAGCTTGGCAGCGCCTAAAAGCATCTGGCTCACCAGGGCATAGGCCGCCTCCCGGGGCAGGCCGTATTTCACCCCCGCATCCCCGAAGGCCTCTATGATCATATCTGCAAAGGCGGGGCCGCAGCCGCTTAATGTGCCGCCGATACCCATCAAATGGGAAGGCAGCACCAGCACCTTCCCGATCCCGGCAAAGAGCAGGCGACTGATTTCCTCTTCCTCATCCGTCAGGTTATGCATGTCTTCCAACAGGAAAACGCCCTCTCCCACCTCCGCGGGGGTGGAGGGCATGATATAGCGCATCCGCTGGCCGGGGCCCAGGGTCTGTAAAAAGCGGGCGTAGTCCCAGCCCAGGGCGATGGAGATCAAAGGCTTTTCCTTTAGGGCCTCCGCCACCTCCTCCAGCACGCTTTCCACCTGGTAGGGTTTGCAGGCCATGATGACCCAGTCCGCCGCCTGCACCAGCTCCAGCGAGGAATCCATCGGCATAAAGCCCAGGCGTTCCGCATTTTCCTTCAGCTTCTTCCGGTTCGGGGCATAGGCCAGTATCTCCTCTGCCTCCTGCTGACGGGTGGCGTTCCAGCCTTTCACAATGGCCTGTGCCATATTGCCCATACCGATAAAACCGATTTTCATGTTTTCCTCCTTTTACTCACTCCATTCAATCCACATCACAACCGTTACATTCCCGGGGCCCAGGGCGGCCAGCAGTTCCTCCCGGCTGATTCCCGCAATCCTGGCCAGGCGGGTGAAGTTCCAGGTATTGGTATCATAATAAATGGTGATTTTATTCCCCTGATACAGGATGATATCCCCCGGTTCCGTGGTGATGGATGCATCACTACGGGGCAGGGTCCAGGGCAGGGGCCCCACCTTCTCAAAGTTCCCGTAGTCCTCCATTTCCACGGCGATAGGGCCATTGCTCAAGGCATCCCGGAAGGCCTCGGCAGAGGAATTATTCTCCAGGGCCGCATAGAATGTTTTCTCTCCCACCTCTATTACCAGGGTAGGCAGGGGCCGGATGGCCTCGTCCGTTACCCGCCGCCATTCCCCGTCAACCTGCACCAGCTCGTAAATCACCGGTTCGGCAATGCTTATCTTCTGGCTGCCGTCCACGGTAATATAATAATCCGCATCATAATTGTCCGCTATGGGGGAGCGGGCCTGAACTGTCAGGGTGGTGCTGCCCTCTTTTAAGGCATAAAGAGTCAGAACCATCTGATAGGCGGAGCCGTCCTTTTCCCCGTGATTCGGGTCATGATACACCCGCTCCGTTTCCCAGCGGATGATATCCGGCTCGTCTGCGCTAAAGCTGTATTCCGGGCCGCCTCCGTCAAAGGAATCAAAAGTGAGCCGGGCCATGCAATTGGCCCCGGTTTCCAGCGCGGATGTCTGGGGCGTCTCCGTCTCCTTTGTTTCGGAGGATGCGGTCTCTCCCGGTTCCGGTCCGGCCACCGTTTCCCCTGTCCATTCCAGAATGCCGCCGAATTCAAAAATCCGGGTATAGCCCAGCCGGGCCAGCTTTTCCGCGGCTTCCTTGCTGCGACGGCCGCTGCGGCAATATACCAGAAGAATCTGGTTTAAGTCCGGCAGATTCTCCGGCTGCTCATCGCCTATCTCCTCATTCACCACCAGGATGGCCCCGGGGATGTGTCCCGCTTCGTATTCGTCGGGACGGCGCACATCTACGATCACATGGCCGTCGTTCCGGGTCATGCGTTCCTTGGCTTCCTCCTGGGTGATTTGTGTCCAGCTTCCTGTCATGTTTGAGACCTCCCTTGTTTCGTTGGTATTGGGTTGGGATCCCCCGCTTTCGCCGCCGCAGGCGCTTGTAAAAAGCAGGCAGAGGAGAAGGAAACCCAGTATTATAATAGTTTTTTGTTTCATAGTATCTTCCTCAGTCACCTGTATGTACCGGCAGATTTATATGGCGGGCTCGCCATGCTCGCCCCTACGGTTTTTTCGTGTCATTCTGAGCGGAGGAGGCGCAGCCTCCGAAGTCGAAGAATCTTATCCCTTTGCTTTCCATTTTCGTTGGTGGGATCCTTCGCTTCGCTCAGGATGACACCTAAATCTACGGCCCACCTTTTACCCCCCAATCATCTCCATGGCTGCCAGGCAGCGAAGTTTCTCCGGCTCCACCAGATCCCGGCCATAGGCGTCCATAAAGCGCTCCGTATAGCGGGTGGTTTTCAGGTTATACTTCAGGGTCCAAATCCCCCAGAGAATATCGATATGCCTGTCTCCCAGGCCCCCGTTTCCCACATCAATATAGCCGGAAAGCTTCCAATCCTTGAGAATGATATTGGGCAGGCAGTAATCCCCGTGAATCAGCGCATCCGTCCGCATTTCGGAAAATCCCTCCCGGGCCGCCTGCTCCGCCTCTTCATAGGAGGCAAACTCCCAGAGGCCCTTAAACAGATCTGCCTCGTAATGGGCCCCGCCGAAGCTCTCTTCCACCGTCTGCCGGTAGGAAGCATTCCGGTCCGGCACCGGGCAGTCCGGGGCCGGCGTCTCATGCAGTTTCCGCAGCAGGGTAGCTGTGGTATCGCACAGCTTCTTCGGCTGCTCCCGGTACATAAGGTGGGTGCAGTCCTCCCCGGGCACCCGGCGGGTCAGCAAATAATCCCTGCCTTCTTCCCTTTGGTACAGCAGCACCTCCGCCCCCAGCCCCAGGGAGTGAAAATAGGCATTCAAGAGAGCCTCCCGTTCCAAATCGCCGAGGGGCGCGCTTTTCAAAAAGAGGCCGTCCTCTTTTTCGATATAATACACCCGGGCTTCCCGGGAACAGCTGCTGTCATACAGGGGCGCTCCCTTGATCCAGGGCTCCAGCACCTGAGGAAAAACCTCCGGGGCCTTGCTTAAAAAAGTCCGTTTCATCCTCCCTGCCTCGCTGCCATGCTTTCTTGGCCCTATCATACCATCCGGCGGCCGTTTTGAAAACAAAACTTTTTGCTGCGCATTTACGAAAAAGGGAACCATCCGGTTCTCTTAACCATTTGGTTCCCTGAATCTCTGTGCTTTCGCTTTCAGAAATGATTCAAAACAATGCCTTAGGGCGCTTCATCCACAATTACAATGCGTTCCTGTCCGTAGGGATCCTCGTATTCCTCTCCGATGATGCCGCCCAGGGTCTCAGTAATGTAATCAATCAGCACCTGGTTGTCCAGCTTCACACAGTTTTGCAGCAGAGGAGCGCCCTCGAACATGGTATATCCGTCACCTTTCTCCAGCAGCATATAGTTGTGGCTGGCCAGGGTATAGATCTTTTCCGGATCGATGAGTTCGCCGCCTACCAGCACATTTTTCACTCTGCGATCCCCCTGGATGCCGCTGAACATCCCATTCTCATCTTCTTTGCAGGAGGCGTCAATATAGCTGTGGATCTCATAGCTCAGACCGGATACCTGCAGGAAGCCGCCGGATTCACCGGGTACGGCCCGGGAGCCCCATTCCAGGGCATCCAGAATCTGCTGACCGGTGACCTCAATCACGCACATGGAGTTGCCGAAAGGATGCACGCTGAGAATATTACCCAGGGTAATGTCCCCGGCGGAAATGCTTTTGCGGATGCCGCCGCCGTTCACGAAGGCAATGTCCGCCCCAGACTGATCACGGTATGCATCGGCACATAAATCACCCAGGTTAGTCTCCGCCCGGCGGATCATGCGGATAGGTTTGCCACTGGAATCCACTTCCACCGGATCGTTGATGGTAAGCTCAATCATGGTTTTTGCCACCACTTCATTCAGCTTCTCGTTCAAGCCATCGGAGGCATCCGCCACAGCCTGGGACATCTCATTTTTAATGCCCAGCAGTTCGGGAACAGACTCTTTGTTGTTCCAGGTATAAAGACCGGTGCTGATTTCACCGTCGGCGGTAATCAGGCACCAACCGATACAGGAAAGCTTCGTGCCACAGGCAGAGCGAAGAACCTCCTGGCCCTCCTTATTCTTTACGGCCACCTGGGCGGTATCGTGAGCGTGGCCGTCCAAAAGCACTTCGTAGCCGCTGGTATTGGTGATAACATCGTTGTAGGTATAAGGGATACATTCCGCCTCATCCCCCAGATGTCCCATAACCACCACATATTCTGCGCCATCGGCCCGGGCTGCATCCACAGCGGACTGCAGAGCCGCATACAGGCTTTCCCCGGTCTCATCGCCCATAAAGCCATAAACAAATTTGCCGTCCTCATCCATAAAATAGCTGGGCGTGGAAGTCTTTAATGTCATGGGAGTGGTGACACCCACAAAACCAATCTTTTTGCCGGCCAGCTCACGGATTACATAGGCATCCAGAAGGGGCTCGCCCTTGTAATTAAAATTGCAGCTGATGTAGGGGAACTCCGCCTTTTCAGTCAGCTCCAGGAAACGATCCACGCCGTAGTCAAACTCGTGGTTGCCGGGAATGGCCACGCTGTAACCCATCTGGTTCATCAGGTTTACAATGGATTCGCCCTTGTCCATGGTGCCGATGGGCTCACCCTGGATGCTGTCACCGTCATCCACTAAAATGACATCATAACCATCTGCTACCAGTCCATCCCGCACCTGCTGCAGACCGGCATAGCCAAAGCCCTGGTCGATTCCGCAGTGCACGTCACTGGTAAAGAGAATGATGATATCTCCGTTTTTCTCTACCACAGGCTCGGGCTGGGGCTGGGTTTCCGGGGCGGCTGTGGTCTGAGGCTCCGTAGGAGCCGTGGTCTCCGGCGCCGGGGGAGCCGTTGTCTGGGGCTCCGTGGGGGCCGTGGTCTGAGGCTCTGTGGCAGGCACTGTAGTAGTGGGAGCCACAGTAGTGGTGGAGGCCGCCGTAGTGGCGGGAGGTTGCGTTTCGCCTGACGTGGACGACTGTGTGTTCCCGCCGCAGGCCGTTGTTCCCAGCAGCAGTGCCAAGATCAGCAGACAGCAAAGCATTTTCTTCATGGTTCTTCATCTCCTTTGTAATGTATTTACTTAAGCTCCGAATCTTCCCTTGATCCGTTTCCAGCTTCGTAATTCCTTCCCAACCATTTCACAGGGCAAAGGCTTCCTTTATTTTCGCCGCCGCTTCCTCCGGGGAAAGGGCGGTGTTATCCAGGCGAAGATAATGCTGAAAGGGCAGTTCTCCCTCCCGGCTCATCAGGCGGTATTTGGCATCTTCCGATATCAGGCGGCTGTTGGATACCTCCACATCCTGTTTGGATTTCTTGTTCCGCAGGCGGTTTTCCGTGGCATTGCGGGCCAGCCGCACCTCCTGGGAAGCGATCAATTCAACGCAGTATACCTCCGTATTGTAGGGCGCAAAGATTTCCTGCACATGGGCAATATAATCCCAGTCCTCCTGCATATCAAAGGCCCACATGTAAGTGAAGATCATACCGTACTGATCCGAGGCGGCAAATTCTTTGAAAATGACTTCCCGGATCTGGCCCACCACCCGCTGGTTGTAGGTGCCGAAAAGCTCAAGCACCGGCTCAATGGTCATATGGTTGTGGAAGAGCTTAAGGCCCGTGATTTTGGCCAGCTCCTGTCCCACCGTCATTTTTCCCACAGCACCGCTGCCGATCAGCAATACCAGTTTCATAAGCCGTTGCCTCGCCTCTCCATTATTTCTTGGGTAAATTATAGCATTTTTATGCGGTATTGGAAAGAAAGAATATGTTATGCCCCTCAACAATACTTTCGCCTTGACAAGTTCCATATTTGGAATTATACTATCCATAAATGGAATTATACTCTTTTTGCGGGAGGCCATGATGGACTATAAAAACGACTTTCTGGAAGAAATCCGCCTGAAAAAAAGGCTTTTGGGCTACACCAATGCCATCATGGCAGAAAAGTCCGGCCTGCCCTTATCCACAGTGCAAAAGGTTCTGGGGGGCACTACCAAATCCCCTCGTTTTGAAACCCTGCTGGCCCTGGAAAGTGCTTTTCCCAAAGAGGAAAATGCCTATGCGGCGCCATCCACAGGGGCCTTGCTGGAAGAGGCCCTGCCCGCACCTGCCCTGCCGGAGCCGGTACATTATCCTTATACCTGTGCCCCGCCCGGCAAATATCCCCGGCAGGGCAGCTACACCCTGGAGGATTATCTGGCCCTGCCGGATGACCAGCGGGTGGAACTGATTGATGGGGTGTTTTACGATATGGGAGCGCCTACTATCCCCCATCAGGTGTTGGGAGGAGAGATTTTTGCTCTCCTGAGGGATTTTCTCCGCAAGAAAAAAGGCCCCTGTATGCCTCTCGTGTCCCCGGTGGATGTGCAATTGGACAGGGATGACAAGACCATCCTGCAGCCGGATGTGATGGTGGTCTGCGACCGCTCCAAACTCACCCCGGCCCGGGTCTTCGGCGCACCGGACTTTCTGGTGGAAGTGCTCTCCCCAGGCACCCGCTCCAAGGATATGCTGATCAAATACAATAAATACAGAAATGCCGGCGTCAAAGAATACTGGGCGGTGGATCCCAAAAAGGAAACAGTCATCCAGTACCTTTTCGATGATCCCTGCGAAGAAGAGCCGGACGGAGACATCACCCTCCGCCTTTATTCCTTCGACCAGCCCGTACCGGTGGAATTGTTTCAGGGAGAGCTGGAAATCAATTTCCGGGAAATCGCAGACAGTTATGCGTTTTTTAAGGAACAAGAGAGCTGCCCGGGCAACTAGCATAGTATCCAATTCTCTGTTTTATGCATGGGGGATTTCCAGCATATCCAGCAGACGGATAAAACTATCCTGTCCATCCAGACAGGTATCCCTGAGCCAGCCACGTTCACTGCGCCACTCTGCCAACCCACGGTAATAATAGTTTTTCTTAGCATCCTCTATGATAAAGGGAATGATGTTATGACGCAGACACTCTTTGAGTGCCACCAATCTGCCAACCCGGCCATTGCCATCCTGAAAAGGATGGATATATTCAGATTCGGCATGAAAGGCAACGATGTCTTCCATGGTAACGCTTTCCCTGGCATTATACTCGGCAATTAAGCAAGCCATATGCCGGGGCACTTCGGCGGGTTTTGATGTTTCTCGGCCTCCCACCATGTTGGCACGCTTCTTATAATCCCCCACCACAAACCAGCTAAGGCCGGCATCCCTGGTGTCGTGCTTTAGAATGTAGTGCAGCTGCTTAATGATTTCCTCGCTTAGCACCTCTTCCGCCACATCAATCACATAATCAATAGCACGAAAATGATGAAGGGTCTCCAAAACATCATCCACGGGAATCCCTTCGCCCACATCCAGCGTGTTCGTCTCAAAAATATGCCTTGTCTGCTCCTCGGAAAGCATGCTTCCCTCTATGTGATTGGAGTTGTAAGTCATTCTGATTTGGAGTTCATGGTAAAGTCCGCCCGGGAGCTTCATATCCTTTTCGTCCCTTAATCGCTGTAAAATGCTATTATCTGAGATCTCCCGCATCAACCGTTCCGGCAGTACCTCCAGATAATCTGCTATTCTTTGCAGGCTTTTCCCGGATAGCTTTTCCCCCTTGGCGATTTTAGCGATAGTACGGGAAGAAAGTCCGGCCTCCAAGCCCAGCTTGGACTTACCTATCCTTTTTTCTTTCAATACCTCTTCTAATCCCTCATAGGAAATCATGGCAAAACACCTCTCAAATCTTTACTAATTGTAGCAGATTAGTGGAATAAAGTAAAGATTTTCGGCAAATTAAGGGTTAAAAGTAAAGATCGGTCAAATTACCAAAACAGCTTTACAGCCTGTACCTACTCCCCTAACAACTGATGCAGGATGCGCTGCCGGTGATTGATGAACATTTCCGTCACCTGAAAACTGTCCGTTTCTTCATAGGTGATGGGGTGGAGCAGACCATTGTCAAAGGAAATAATTTCTGCATCGGGGATCCCCAGCAGGATGGGGGAATGGGTCACAATGATAAATTGGGCTCCGTCCCGGGAGCAGCTGACGATTTCCAGCAGCAGGGTCAGCTGTCTTTGAGGAGACAGGGCCGCTTCCGGCTCGTCCAAAAGGTAGACCCCGTTGGGCCTGAAATTATTCTGAATCATGGCCAGGAAGCTTTCCCCGTGAGACATTTCATGGAAACGTTGGGATTTCCATTCCATATAATCCTGCTCCGCCGTAGCCACATTATAAAAACTTTCCGCCCGGAGGAAGTAGCCCCAGCCGGGTTTGTGGATTCCCTTGCTCAGGCGTATGGCATCGTGCAGCTCCGAGTGGGAGTCGTAGGTAGAAAAGCTGTAGTTTTTCGTGCCCCCTTCCGGATTAAAGCCGTAGGCCACCGCCAGAGCTTCCAGCAGGGTGGATTTGCCGCTGCCGTTTTCCCCTACAAAGAAAGTCACCGGCTGGCGGAATGTCCACTCAGTCAGGCCAGAAATGGCCTCAATCTTCCGCAAATAGCTGCGGGGATCGATCTTATCCCAGTCAATGCCAAATCCTTTGATGTGCAATTGTTCGTCGTTGTGCATGTTGTCCCTTACTCCACTGCCTCTAACTTCGCCCGAAAAGCGATGGCCCGGGGGGTATCCAGGTCGGTAAAACGCACCAGATACGCCTTTTTCTTTTCGTCCACATCCTCTACCACGCCCTCCCCCAGCACGGCATGGCGCACCTTCTGGCCTATGGGCAAGTGCTCTGCTTCGCCCCCTTCCAGGAACTTGTCATGGGCAGCGATATAGGCACGGGTGTCCTGTATCAGCTCCTCCCGGGGCGGTTCCTCATATTCTATCATCCCCGGCTCCACATCCAGCAAAAAGCGGGACATATAGCGGGGGGCGCCGTCATGCAGCCTTCCTTCCACGGCGGATAAATACAATTCTTCCTGGGCCCTGGTCATGGCTACAAAGCAAAGCCTTCTCTCCTCTTCCATGGCCTCGAAGCTGTCCGTCTTCCGGCCGGGGAAGACCCCTTCATTCAGGCCGCACAAAAAGACCACGGGGAACTCCAGGCCCTTGGCGCCATGAACCGTCATCAATTTCACTTTATCCTTCCCTGCCTCCCGGTCCGTATCCGAATACAGGGCAATATGGGCCAGGAAATCCGGCAGCTCGCATTCCTCTCCGCAGCTGATTTCATAGCGCAGAATCAATTGTTTTAACTCTGCCAGATTATCCAACCGTTCCTGCGCCCCTTCGGTACGGAGCATCTTTTCATAGCCGGAGGCATGAAGCAAAGCCGTAAATAACTTGCTGATAGCCTGGCCGGGAGCCCCGGCGGAAAACTGCTCCACCAACTGCACAAAGGCCTCTGCGCCTGTGCCCTTAAATAGATCATAATCCAGATGCTTTTTCAAAGCCTGATACAGGCTGATGCCCTCTGCCTGGGCCCGTTCCGTGAGATACTTCATGCGCTTTTCTCCCAGGTTCCGCTTCGGGGTATTGATGATGCGCCGGAAAGACAAATCATCCTGATAAGCAATCATCCTGAGATAGGACAGGGCATCCTTCACCTCCGCCCGGTCAAAAAAGCCCACGCCGCCGTATAAACAATAGGGGATCTCCGCCTTCTGCAGGGCCTCCTCCACCGCCCGGGTGAGATAATGGGCCCGGTACAGCACCGCCATTTCCCCGTAGGGGCGGCCCGCCTCATGGAGGGCCTGCATCTTAGCCGCCATCCAGGCGGCATCATCCTCCGGCATCTCATTGACGGTCCCCCGCACCGGCAGCCCCTTTTCCTTCACCGCCACCAGATCCTTGGGAATCCGGCCCTTGTTTTTGGCAATCAAAGAGTTCACCGCCCCGATGATTTCCGGGGTGGAGCGGTAATTGGTATTCATCAAAATGGTTTTCGTTCCGGGATATTCCTGGTCAAAGTCCTTGATATATTTCACATTGGCGCCCCGCCAGGTATAGATGGTCTGATCCGGATCCCCCACCACAAACAGGTTTTTATGATAGGCCTGGAGCACCTCCATGAGCTTCAGCTGCAGGGGGTCAATGTCCTGGAATTCGTCGATCATAATATATTCCAGCCGCTCCTGCCATTTTAGGGCGATTTCCGGCCGGGTCTTGAAAATGTGCAGCACCAGGATGATCAGGTCATTGTAATCCAGGCCGAAGCACTTTTTCTGGTAATAAAGATAGCCGTAAAAGAGGATGTCCTTCACCTCAGTGGCCGCCTCGTATTTTTCCCGCAGAATCTCCAGGGAATCATCCACCAGATCCAGGTAATAGGATGGCTCCGTCAGGCATTTGCGGATTTCAAACATATCCCGGGCGTCCTGGAAGGTCATGTGCCTAAGGTTCAGATTACGCTCCTCGTAAATCAGCCGCAGGAATTCGTTGATATCCGAATTGTCCAGCACCAGAAAACTTTTGGGATAGCCCATGGCGTGGGAGTCCTCCTGCAGCACGGAGACACAAAAACCGTGGAAGGTATTCACATAAGCCGTGTCATGGTCTCCGGTAATGTTGTGGATCCGCCGCCGCATCTCCTCCGCCGCTTTGTTGGTGAAGGTGACACACAATATGTGGGCGGGCAGGATCCCCATTTCCAGCACCAGATAAGCATAGCGGGCCGTGAGAGCCCGGGTTTTCCCGCTCCCGGCCCCGGCAATCACCCGCACATAGCCCTCGGTAGAGGTCACCGCCTCCAACTGCTCCGCATTTAATTCTTCCAAATAAGCGTCCATTGCATTCCCCTAACCCGGATTCTTCTAAAACCATTGACATCTGCCGTGTTTTCTTTTATACTCCAAATGCAAGGATGAGCCTTTCCACAGGTGCTTCGTTCCTTGTGCACTGTACCAAAACAGGTAACCGACACTTTGGAGGGCGGCGGTCACCTGTTTTCTTTATTTCCGTTTACTGCGGATTAAAGCTATAATTGCAACAACCAAGATTCCCAGCTGAATCAACTGATCCCAAGTGATGAACATAGGCGCCTCCTTTCTGCGGAGGCAGCAAAACAGGGTCCTCCACTGTCAGCGAAAAAGCTTCCCCTTTGGGTCGCTTTTTCGGACAGTGTCTCCAAAATCACCTCGCTTTACCTGCCACTGGCAGCGCTTCGGTGATTTTGCTCCCGCATGCACAGGGAGCACCGCATAGCCTGTGGTCAGGCCCATCCGTTTGTCCGGACAACACCATTATAGAACAAGCGTTTGTTTTTGTCAAGCAATCTCTAAAAAAATGCACCGCGGGGACAGGTCCCATGGTGCATTTTTAAAAGACAGCGGCGCTCCATAGAAGCGGGCCCTATATCTGCAGGGATATACCAGTTTTTCCGGTCGATGGGAACAAGGTCGGAGGCCAAACATATTACGGCACCGGTTCCCTGATGCATTTCACTGTTTTTGCGCTATGACCCGGTACCAGTCCACCTTGTCAAAATCTCTCTCCTGGCTGAAACAGGGAAGGGGCTGCCATTCCATGGGGCTGTAGCCCAAAGCCTTAAGCTTCTTCTCCACCAGGCTCAGCGGGAAGGGATGATAATGCTCCTCAAAGATTTCCTTCTGAACTATCCGATTGTCCTGTTCAAAGGAATAAAGCAGATTGAAGACCAGGGAGCCGTCCGGATTGTGATCCCACACCTGAACCAAATTGACCCGGGTTTCCCCGTGAAAGAAGGGATTATACAGATAAAAGCGCTGCTTTTCCCTTTGTATCTTCTCCCAGTTCCGGGAATCAAAGCATAGATATCCCCCGGGCTTTACATGGGCGTCCATCTCCTCCAGGGTTTTCAGCACATCCTCATGGGGCACATAGCCCAGAGCGTTGCCGGTGCTGGCCACGCAGTCAAACTGCCTGTCTCCCCAGCAGGACAAATCCCGGAAATCACTGCACTGCAGCTCAAAAGGCTTTTGCTTAGCCAGGGCTTTTTCCCGGCATCGCGCCAGCATGGCCTCGCTCAAATCCGAGCCGAAGAGTTCCATCCCCAGCTCCTGCAAAGGCAGGGTCATGCCGCCCGTGCCTATGCTGACATCCAGGAAGGTTTTGATGGGCCGCTCCCCCAAAAACATTTCCCAATCCTTTCGGATGGAGGCCGTCCGCTGCTCGCTTTCAATCAAATCGTAAATCTCAGCCCGTTCATATAACTGTCCCATTTCCTCTTCTCCTTATGTCCCGGCGCCAGAATGACAGGGATGCCGCTGCAGTACCACCCGGTAGGCAGGGCGATAGGCCCGGCGGTAGGTTTCACTGTGGGAGACCAGGGGGCAACCCGCCTCCCGGTAGGCGGCCAGATAGGTTTGCAGGGCTTCTTTGCTAAAACGGAAAGGGAAGATTTCTGCCTTTTCCTCCAGCCAGTCCAAAGTAGCCAGGAAACGGTCCTGACTGCCCCGGTGAGCGGCGGCGGAGCGGACAAACCAATCGTTGATCTGCTCCGGGGTATAAAGCCCTCCCGCCTTGGCCGGGGCAAGATGCAGACGGCAAAGGCCGCCGCCGATATCCTCCAGCAGAGGCATATCCTCCTGATTTGACTTCTCCCCCGGCAGGCTCTCCCACTCCTGCCGTAAATAAGCCAGACTGCGGGCCGGATCACTGATCAGATGCCCGCCTCCGAATTCATTCTGGTACAGGAGCTTCACCACATCCGTGGGTTCCATAAGGGGATAACGGGACAAATGGAATGGGATAATATTCTCCGGGATTCCCCTTGCCCTCTCCCTCGTCAGGGAGAGGGTGGCATGGCCTTCAGGCCATGACGGGTGAGGGCGACTCATTGCAAACCCCCGATGAATATACATTCGGGAGGGTTCCTCATCATGATCCCCCTGGACCATGCCATAAAACTCCCAGCCGTAGCGTTCATAAAAGCCCGTATGATCCGTCAGCAGGTAAAGGGGCGAGATGCCCTTCTCCTGCATATCCTGCACCGCCAGATCCAGGAGCCGGCCGGCAATGCCCCGGCCCCGCCAGGCTTCCTCCGTGTAGACGGCACACACATTGGGCGCCAGATCCTTCCGGGAATGGAAATCATTTTCGATGACTCCCAGGCCGCCCAGGATCTCCTCTCCGTGTAAACACAGATACCAGCCGTACTCCGTCTGCCCGGAAAGATATTCCTCCATGCAGGCCAGATAAGCCTCCCGGGGCACCTGCCATTTGGCATGGAACCAATCCGCGGCGGCCCCCATCAAATCAGGCTCTTCCCGCAGGGTAATAAAGCGCAGGGTTTCGTTGTTATGCTCTGTTTCCTTCTTAGGCATCAAAATGAATACCTCCCGGGTCTGGCGCATTCCTCCAGGAGGCGACTGATAGCCGCCCCTGCACACAGGGTTTACGCTTCGGCCGGCCCTTCCGGCAGCAGTATTTCTTTTAACGGATCCCCGTCTTCTCCCGCAAATATTGCAGGACAAAATCGAAGTCTTCTTGCTTCACATAAATCTGGTTGTGCTGGAAACGGTGGTTCACCATGATCAGATTCCGGCCCTTATTAGGGATGATGCGTCGCACCTTCCCATATTCGGAGACCATGCTCTGGCGGGTGGCATTGACGATGCTCAGCCCCGTCATGGACAAATTGCCGGTAGCGGCCCCCAGAAACCCGGTGAGCCAGGACAGGCCCTGGGCCTTCTGGAAAGTCTTCTCCATTTGATGGTGGGTAATGGTCTGATCGTTCATTTCGAAAAGAACCAGGTAGCGCCCGCCGTAAATCCTGGCCACAATCAGGTAGGCAATAAAGGGCAGGACAAAGATAAAAAAGGCCATGACGATAATGCCGTATTTGGAGCTATCCCAGTCAAAGTTCTTGAAAGGGGGCCACTCGAAATCGCCGGAGAGAATAATGATGAGAAGCATAAAGAGCGCCACAATGGCCACCGCTAAAAACATCACCTTATAAACCGTGAAAAGAATGGTGGGATTTTTGTACATGTTGAAATCATAGATCCAGCGATAGGTGCCGTCCTCACACAGGGTGACCCGGTAGGGGTCGGCATGGCCGGGCTGAGGGGGCAATTGGGTATAATTCTTGCTTGCTTCCATGGGTTTCGCCTCCTTTCGGCTTTCAAGGGTAGTGTAGCACAGTCCCGGGTCCGGAACAAGGATATTTGACAAAAACCCCGCGGTTTTGCTTGCAATTTTTCTTATTTTTCTATATGATAAGCCTATCCTGAATAACCTTTAGTTGCCGATATAAGTTTGGAGGAAATGGCCCAAACGTTTCTACCGCACGCCTAAGATGCGACTATTGGTAATTTTTTATTTGAAGGAGGGAACAATGGAGAAACTGTTCAAACTCAAAGAGAACGGCACCACCGTCCGCACGGAAGTGGTAGCCGGCCTCACCACATTCATGACTATGGCTTATATCATAGCCCTGAACCCCGGTCTGCTGACCAATTTTGATGTAGGCTCCTCCCTGTGGAATGCGGTGTTTGTGGCCACCTGTCTGGCTTCCTTTGTGGGGACCGCCTGCCTGGCCTTTATGGCCAACAAACCCTTTGCCATGGCCCCGGGCATGGGCCTCAACAGCTTTTTCGCCTCTGTGGCTGCTTCCATGGCGGGCATCGCCGGTGTCAGCTATCTGCAAGGCTTCCAGGCTGCTCTGGTCATCATCTTAGTAGAGGGTATTGTTTTCCTCCTGCTTTCCATCCTGAATATCCGGGAAAAGATTGTGACCGCCATTCCCATCGGTATCCGGATCGGCGTGGCCCCGGCCATCGGTTTGATGCTGATGAACATCGGTCTGGGTTCCAATGCCGGGGTTTCCAATGCGGAAGGCACGCCCTTCTATGCCATGCGGGACTTCTTCGGCGCCCTGACCGCCGCTTCCATTAAGGAGCAGCTGGGGGATGCCTGGCAGACCATGGTGCTGACAGTGGCCACCATGCTGATCGGGCTCTTCATCATCATTGCCCTGGCTCACAAAAAGGTGAAAGGGGCGGTGCTTTTCGGCATGCTGATTGCTTCCGGCTTAAACTGGGCGGGACAGGCCATTTTCCTGAAAACCAATCCCTTTGCCAAGCTGGAGGATGCCAGCTGGATCCCCCCCATGGGCGACATGTTCCAAAACACCTTCTTCAAGTTCAATATCTCCGTGCTGGCAGAGATCGGCTGGGTCACCGTGATTACCATTGTGATCACCTTCTGCATCATCGATATGTTTGATACCATCGGCACCCTCATCGGGACGGCTCACCGGGCCGGTATGGTGGACAAGGATGGCAATATGCCGCAGATGAAGGAAGCTCTGATTTCCGACGCTCTCGGCACGGTAGTGGGCTCCGCCACCGGCACCTCCACGGTCACCACCTTTATCGAGTCCGCAGCCGGCGTAGAGGAAGGGGGCCGCACGGGTCTGACGGCCCTTACCACAGCCGTGCTTTTCCTGCTGGCGCTGTTCCTGTCTCCCGTGGCCGCCATCATTCCGCCGGCAGCCACTTCCGCAGCCTTGATTTATGTAGGTATTTTGATGCTGTCCGGATTAAAGAAGGTGGATTTTGATGATATTACCCAGACGGTTCCGGTGGCCTTGATGCTGCTTTCCATGCCGGTTTCCGGATCCATCGGCCACGGCATCGGTTTGGGCCTGATTGCCTACACAGTCATCATGCTCTTTACCGGCAAGGCCAAAAAGGTGCCGGTGCTGACTTATATTCTGAGCTTGATTTTCCTGGTGAAGTTCTTTGTAGCTGCCAGAATTTAAAGAATTGAAAGGGGGCCGCAGCCCCTGCGGATTGCCCGTCCCGGATATCCGGGGCGGGAGCCTTTACAGCAGAACATATCCAAACAAGAGGGAGCCCAGAAGGCAGAACAATGCGCCAAGGAGATTGGCGCAGAAAGAGGCCAGACGGCGCTCTCTTTTTTCGTCCTCCGGCTGGTACACATCCGGCTCCTCATCCACATAATCCATCATGCTGGGGCTTCTTTTTCTCCTTAAGGGCGAATCCTGGCCAAGGCGGGAAATCAGGCCGTGCTGCAGGATGCCGTCCAGCTGTAAATACTGGAACCAGGCCCAGCCTCCCAGAAGGGCCGCCAGCACCAGGAGGAAAAGATCCACCCGCCGGCCGGGGGAGGAAAAGACAAAATGCCATAGCAGGGCCAGGGCGGTGGTCACGCCCAGGCGCAGCCAAAGCCGGATGCTAAAAGCAGCCCGGAAGGAAGGATTTCTGAATAGTTTTTTCAGTGAGGAAAGGTTCATAAGGCAGAAAAAAGGGCGGCCGGTGGCCGCCCTGACAAATAATCTTTACAGGCGACTGCGATAATCGCTCAGTTCTCTTTCATTCCCCAGAACAAAATGTCCCGGCAGAATCTCGGACCAGATCGGCTGATCCACGCTGTAGTCATGCTGGGTCGGATCATAAACCAGCAGCTTCTTTTTGCGCTCGATGGCCGGATCCGGGTTCGGAATGGCAGACAGCAGGGCTCGGGTATAAGGATGCACCGGATGCCTGAAGAGCTCTTCCGCTTCCGCCAGCTCCACGATCTTGCCCTTGTAAATCACGGCGATCCGGTCGGAAATAAAGCGTACCACCGACAAATCGTGGGCGATAAACAAGTAGGTGAGGCCGTGAGTGGTCTTCAGCTCGTTCAGCAGGTTCAGCACCTGGGCCCGGATGGACACATCCAAAGCGGAAATGGGCTCGTCCGCCACAATGAATTCCGGCTTCATAATGAGAGCCCGGGCAATGCCGATACGCTGTCTTTGGCCGCCGGAGAATTCGTGGGGGAAACGGGAGGCAAATTCCGGAAGCAAACCTACTTCCTTCAGGGCCGCCTGCACCATTTCTTCCCGCTCTTCATCCGTGCTGTACATCTTCAGGTTCCGGATGCCTTCGCTGATGATATAGGATACCTTGGCCCGCTCGTTCAGGGAGGCCAGGGGATCCTGGAAAATCATCTGAATGCCCCGGACCACCTTCTGGTCCATTTCCTTGGAGATCTTGCCGCTGATTTTCTCGCCCTTGAAGAAGATTTCCCCTTCCGTGGCGGGATTGATGCGGGTAATGGCCCGGCCGATGGTGGTCTTGCCGGAACCGGATTCGCCCACCAGAGCAAAGGTTTCGCCCTTGTAGATCTCGAAGTTTACCTTGTCCACCGCCACAAATTTCTTGCGGCCGGCGCCGAAGGTCACATTCAGATCCTTCACGGTAATCACCGGCACCCGGTTCGGATCCTCGTGAGGATGCTTCAGCGTATCCCCATAGTCCATGTTCATCCGCTCGGACAGCTGCTTGATGGAAGTGGGCTGCTCAATCTTCGGCGCCCGGGGATCCAGATACCAGGTCTTGGCCATATGGGTCTCGGACACATTAAAGAAGGGCGGCTCCAGCTTGAAATCAATGGCCAGGGCCTGTTTGTTCCGGGGGGCAAAAGCGTCCCCGGTGATTTTGTTGAACAGGTTGGGCGGCGTTCCGTCTATGGTAGGCAGCTTTTCGCCCTTGATGCCCAGCTGAGGCAGGGCGGACAAAAGAGCCCAGGAGTAGGGATGCCAGGCGTTGTAGAACACATCCTCCGCCGTGCCGATTTCCACAATCTGGCCGGCGTACATCACCGCCACCCGTTCCGCCACATTGGCCACCACACCCAGGTCATGAGTGATGTAAATGATGGTCATGCCGAACTGTTCCTGCAGGCGGCGGATCAGATCCAGGATCTGGGCCTGGATGGTCACATCCAAAGCCGTGGTAGGCTCGTCGCAAATGAGGATGCGGGGATGGCAGGCCACGGCAATGGCAATTACCACCCGCTGGCGCATACCGCCGGAGAATTCATGCGGATACTGATTGTAACGGCGTTCCGGATCCGGGATGCCCACAATATCCAGCATGCGGATGGCTTCCTTCTTGGCCTCCGCTCCGGAGAGCCCCTGGTGGAGCTTAATGGACTCTTCCACCTGGGCGCCGATGCGCTTTAAGGGGTTTAAGGAAGTCATGGGGTCCTGCATCACCATGGAGATTTTGCCGCCCCGGATCTTCCTCCACTCCTTTTCGGTTTTCAGCTTGGAAATATCCTCGCCTTCGAACATAATGCTGCCGCCGGTGATGGAACCGTTGGCATCCAGCATGCCTAAGAAGGTCTTGGTAAACACAGACTTGCCGGAACCGGATTCCCCCACAATGGCCAGGGTCTCCCCTTCATACAAATCCAGGGAGCAGCCCCGGATGGCGGTAAGCCTGTCCCCCCGGAGGGAGAATTGCACAAATACATCCTTGGCGGAAAGGATTACGTTTCTTTCTTGTTTTTCCATCAACGCGCTCCTTTCCTATACGTGGTTCCGGGGATCCGCCGCATCCGAGAAGGCATTGCCCGCCAGATAGAAGGTGACGGTAATGAGGGACACGATCACCGCCGGGAATATCAGAATATGCGGATAATTGGCAAACTGTTCCCGGGAGTTACGGAGCAAAAGCCCCAGGGCCGGTTCCTGCACATCCAAAAGCCCCAGGTAAGCCAGGGTGGTCTCCATGCCGATGGTCTGGGGAATGGCCAGAGCCATACGCAGAATAATCACGCTGATCATATAAGGCAGAATGTTCTTCAGCAGGATGGTGCCCAGTTTAGTGCCCAGACAGCGGGAGGCCAGGTTGTATTCCCGGTCCCGGTACATAAAGACCAGATTTCGGATGTTTTTGGCTGTATAAATCCAGTTAAAGATAATCAGGGAGACACACATAATCATGAAGGTCTTGCCGATCATCAGCGCTATCAGCGTCATGTAAATGATGGTCGGCACCGAGTATATGATGTTGTATATCTCCGTAAATATCCGGTCCAGTTTTCGGACATAGCCCCAGAGTAATCCCATGATCACCCCGACGACCACCTCGCCAACGCCTACGATAGCCGCCAGCATCACGGAATGCTGGGTGGCGTACCAGACCTGATACCAATAGTCACGGCCGATATTGTCCGCCCCGAACCAGTAATCCTTGTTGGGGGTGGTAAATCTCGCTTTCTTGTTGCTTTCCAGTTCCGTGTAATGTCTGTATTTTGTACACAGGGGCGAAATGGCTATAAAGGAAAAGATAAACACAGCCAGGAAGACCACCAGCATAATCACGGCGGATTTCTTCTTCAGGAAGTTTTTCCACACGCTCTTCCAATAGGAATACTCGCTGTAGCCAATCCGTTCCGCTTCCTCCGGATGGTATTCCACGAAGGAAAACAGTTCTGCTTCGCTTTGCCCCGTGACCGCCGCCAAACCTTCCGCGGAGATATCGTTTACAACGGGAGTTTCCTCCCCAGCCAGCATTTTTTTGTTTTTCTTCATCGGGTTTCACCACCCTTTCCGGCCAGACGGATACGAGGGTCAAAGACAGACATCAGAAGGTCGCCTAAGAACATCCCCAAAATACCCATGACTGAGTACAAAAGCACCAGAGCCTGCACCACATTGGTATCATAACGGGTGATGGCACGAGTGAGCAAGGGTCCCATGCCGGGAACCGCAAAGAAGGATTCCACCAGCAGTGAACCGCCAATTGTCAACAGGAAGGTGACAGGAAGATTCTGGGCCATAGGCACAAAAGCATTCCGCATCACATGTTTGAACATAATACCCCTGGTTGAGACACCTTTAATCCTGGCCAGTTTAATGTAATCCTTGGTCAGGTCGTCCACCATATAGCGGCGCATCCACAGCGCATAAGAGGCAATGGAGCCAACCGCCAAACAGACGATGGGGAGAATACTGGATCGGCCCGGATCCCGGATCGAATACATAGAGGGCAATTTAAAGAGCTTCACGCCCAGCATATAAATCAAGGAATAGGCCACCAGACGGGGAACGGCATTGATAAAAATCGTATAGGCCGTGCCTAAGTGATCAAATATACCGTTTTTATACCGGGCCTGCAAAATGCCCATGGGGATGCCTATGAGCAAGGCAATCCCCAGGGCGATCAGACCCAGTCGCATGGAGATGCCGAACTTCTCGCCGATGAGTTCCCAAACGGGCTGGCCGTTGGAAATACGGCGGGAGGTCCCCAGATCCCCCTTCGTCAGCAGGTTCTTGTAGAACTTTCCCAACTGCGTCAACGTCGGGTCCAGAAGTCCTGCTGCCCGCAGCTTGTCCTCCTTCTGTTCATCCGTAAGCTTGATCAGCTCGTCTTCGGTGAAATAATAGTCGTTGGGCATTAAGCGGAGCAGCAGGAACACAATGGTAACCACGATGAAGACTGTTAACAGGGATTGTAATAGTCTTTTAATCGTGTATTTTAACATAGGCTTTTACTTATTTTCCTGCACCGGCTTCATAAGAGGCCGCGAAGGTATCGTAATCAGCGGTGGTGTAGCCGTCCTTGGAGGTCTCCCAGTTCACGAAACGGTTGGTCTGGATGCCGTAAGGGGCATAGATCTTGCTGTAATCGTTCACATGGGTGAGCTGCCAGGATACGTTCTTGTACCACGGAATGCAAAGGGCATGCTTCAGCATGAAGGCTTCCGCCTGGGCGTAGGCTTCATAGCGCTTGTCCATGTCGTCCGTGATGTTCTTGGCGTCGTTGACCATCTTGGTGAATTCCTTGTAGATCTCAATGAGTTCAGGCTCAGTGATATCGTTGGTGTTCACATAGGAGATGGAGTAGTAAGCATTGTCTTCGCCGTAGGTTTCCTGTCCCAGATAGTTCTGAGGATCGCCGTAGTCAGCGCCCCAGCCGTTGATGTAGATGGAAGCCTTGCGGGGCTTACGCACTTCGTTGGCCAGAGAGGACACATAGGTCAGGGTGTTCAGCTTCACGAAATCATCGCCCAGGTTCTTCTTGATCATTTCGCCGAACACGAAGGCCGTGTCAGCGGCGGTGGTGCTGGAACCGGAGATGTAGTAATCCATCAGCACGGGGAAGGTCACGCCCTTGGCAGCCAGTTCTTCCATGGCCTGCTTCTTGTACTGCTCGGCCTTGGCGGCGTCATAGCGAGGATAGTTATCCAGGCTGGGAGTGATGCCGATGAGTTCCATAACCCGTTCGGTGTATTCCTTGCCGCTGCTGAAGTTTACCAGCTGGCTCATGGTGTAGCAGTAGTTGGCGCACTTTAAGGGGTTGATGGAGTTGGTGCGCTCCAGGTAAGGGGTCGCATCCAGACCATAGTACAGAGCCAGACGGAAGGCCTCGTTCTGAACGGCGGTGTTCCAGTTCGTATCGGGATCTTCGCTCTTTTCCATATTCTTGTTCCAGTTCAGGTGGATCTGATAGGAATACTTGGTAGGACGGGCTTCCACCAGGTTCTGATAGAACTGATGGTTGATGTTGTCGTGGATGGTCAGCAGAGCATCCTCGGTCAGTTCTACATAGGAGAGCTCGCCGTTTTCATACATCTGGTAAGCCTGGGCGCCGGATTCCACCATCTTATAGGTGACGGAGTTGAAGCGCTTGCAATCCTTGTTCCAGTACAGCGGGTTGGGGGTCATCACCTTTTCGTTTTCACGAACGAAGGTAGGCATCACGTAAGGGCCGCAGTACCACATATTCTCGTTGGTGCAGGCCTTGAAGCCGTCTACGCCCAGATCCTTAATCAGCTGGGGAGCAGCGGGATACAGGCAGTTGTAGGTGGTCAGGGTATCGAAGTAAGGCAGCTTGTCCACGCAGGTGTAAACCAGGGTCTTGGCGTCCTTGGCTTCGATGCCTACCATCTCTTTTAACTTGTCGATGCCCAGCGCCTTGCCGGCAGCTTCATCCAGTTCCTTGGTGTAGTTGTAGTAATCACCGGCGCCCTGGATCATTTCGATGGGCATGGAGGTGTTGGCCGCTTCGTTCTTGTGGAAGTTCAGAACCCATTCCAGGCCCCACAGGAAGTCTTCCGCGGTCACATCTGCTTTTTCGGTGCCTTTTACGTCAACCCACTTCACGCCGTCGCGCAGGTGGAAGGTCCAGGTCTTGCCGCCGTCGGTGGTTTCCCACTTCTCGGCCAGGCCGGGCACCAGGTTGCCGTAGTTGTCGTTGGAAAGCAGACCGTCAATGCAGTTGGTCAGCACCTGCAGCTCCTTGTTGGCCTGGGAGTACAGGATGTTGAAGGTCTCCATTTCGTTTACCTGGGTCAGATAGTGTACCCAGTCGGTCACTTCGTTGGCCGCAGGAGCGGGAGGCGCCGTGGTTTCCGGGGTCGCCGCCGTGGTCTGGCCGGAAGCCGTGGTGCCGGGAGCCGCCGCCGTGGTGGTGGTCTTAGGCGCCTCGGTAGTGGGGGTGCTTCCGCCGCCGCAAGCGGTCAGGGTAAACACCATGGCTGCTGCTAATACAAATGCAAGCAGTTTTTTCATACTTTCTCCTCCTTAGTAAAGAGTGTATATTCCTGTCGGGATATAGGCTTCCCCGGCGGCAGAGGCTGCCGTCGTTGTTCCTATTATTCCCGAATTGCAGGTGAAAATACAAATAACACAGTCCTATTGGAACATTTATACCACACGAAAGGGGAGGCTGTCAATCTTTCGCCTCCCCCTTTTCTCGCTTTTTTATTGAAAGTGAATGCCGGGGTTTTGCTTCTTTGTTTGAAGTATCCCGGGCATGCCCTCCTTTAGCGGTATTCCTCCATCAATGCCTCAAAATGGGGCAGAGCCCGCTCAATCATATCCGGCGCCACACAGGTGCTGATGCGGAAATAATCCGGACAGCCGAAGGATTCCCCGGAAACAATCAGCAGATTCCGCTTTTTTGCTTCCTCGGAGAAGGCATTGGCATCGTCCCCCGGCGCCTTCACAAAGAGATAGAAGGCCCCCTGAGGCTTCACGCAGGTATAACCGTATTCGCTCAGGGCATTATACAACCGCAGCCGGTTTTTGTCGTAGGCTTCCATATCCGGCCGCACCCCGGCGCAGAGGCCCACCACCCGCTGCTGCAGGGAAGGGGCGCACACATGGCCAATCACCCGGGCCGCCCCCACAATGGCGTCCATCACCGCCAGCTCGTCCGTGCAGGTATCCGCCACCAGGGCATAGCCGATGCGCTCTCCCGGCACGGACAGGGCCTTGGAGAAGGAATAGCAGACGATGGTATCGTGGTAAATGGAAGGCATAAAAGGCACAAAGGCGTTATCATACACCAACTCCCGGTAGGGCTCGTCGGAAATGATATAAATGGGGTGGCCGTATTCCTTTTCCTTTTCCGTCAGCAGCGCCGCCAGTTTTTTCAGAGTTTCTTCGGAATAAATGACGCCGGTAGGGTTGTTGGGGGAGTTGATAATCACCCCCTGGGTATGCTCGTTGATGGCGGCTTCCATCCCCGCCAGATTGATCTGGAAATCCGGATAATCCGGAGGCACCACCACCAATTTGCCGCCGTTATAATTCACAAAAGTGGTATATTCCGGGAAGAAAGGGGCCTGGGCGATAAACTCCGAGCCTTCCACCGCCAGGGCTTTTACCACGGACACAAGGGAGGGGGCCGCCCCGCAGGTGAAGAAAATATTAAAGCTGGTGAGATTCGTGCCGTAGCGCTTGTTCAAGTCCGCCGTCACCATTTCCCTAAGAGCCGGATTGCCCGCGGCGGAGGTATAGCCGTGGACGGAAATGCTGTCCAGGTCCCGCACGGCGGAAATAATGGCCTCGTCCACTTCCGGCGGCGCCGGAATGGAGGGATTGCCCAGGGAAAAATCATAAACATTTTCCGTGCCTACCAAGGCCGCCTGCTGCTTGCCGTATTCGAATAATTCCCGGATAGAGGAGCGCTTGCGCCCCAAACCCGCCATAGTTTCGTTGATCATAATTCACCTCCAAATCTTCTGCTCTTTGGCTGCTGCTTCCAATTCTTCCCGAAATGCCGGATGGGCAATGGAAATCAATCTCTCCGCCCGCTCCCAGGTGGAAGCTCCCGCCAGATTCACCGCCCCCTGCTCCGTCACCACCCAGAAGGCCTGGGTCCGGGGGGTGGTAATAATATCGCCCCCGAAATGGGGCAGGATGCGGGAATGCCGCTCTCCCTTCTTATCCACGAAGGAAGAGGTCATACAGATAAAAGCCTTCCCTCCCGGTGCCGCCTGAGCCCCGGTGACATAATCCAGCTGGCCCCCGGTGCCGCTGATGTGGCGCAGCCCCGCGCTCTCCGAGGAAATCTGCCCGTAGAGATCGATGGCAATGCAGTTGTTCACGGAAATCATCCGGCTGTTCTGAGCGATCACGCCCGGATCGTTTACATAAGATAAAGGCGCCGCCGCCACGGAGGGGTTATCCTGCACCCAGTCATAGAGGGCGGAGGAGCCGAAGACGATCCCCGTCACCCCCTTGCCGGGGTAAATGCTCTTTTGCCGGTTGGTAAGCTTGCCGGCTTCGGAAAGCTTCATATAGGCATCCCCGCAGAGCTCCGTATGCATGCCCAGATCCTTGATATCCGAATCCGCCAGCATGGCCCCCACCACATTCGGCATGGCCCCGATTCCCAGCTGCAGGGTGGAGCCGTCCGCAATATGGGGGATCAGATGGGCGGCGATGGCCTTGTCTTCCTCGCTGGCGGTCCCCACCGGAAACTCCGGCAGCGGGGCGTGCTCTCCTTCCACCACCATATCCACTTCGGAAATATGGATGCACTCTCCGAAGAGGCCCTGGATCCGGGGCAGGTGCTCGTTCACCTCCAGGATCACGGTCTTCGCTTTCTTCAGAATAGCCGCCGCCACGCCGGTGGCGCAGGAAAGGTTGAAATAGCCGTGGCGGTCCATGGGGGGCACCGCCATCATGGCCACATCCACCGTGAGGAAGTTCTCGTAATACCAGCTGTTGTTGCGGAACAGCATGGGGATGTAATTGCACAGCCCCTTGTCCGCCAGGGCCCGCTCATAGCCGGAGCAGTGCCAGGTATTGTACACAAAATGCTTCCGGCTGGGGTCGCACTCCGCCACCTGGATGGGGCCGAAGGTGAGATTTCCCCGGAATTTCACATCAAAGAGCTCGTCCCGCCGCTCCGCCAGGGCAGCGTCCAGGAGGGGCGGGAAGCAGACATTGGTGGTATAATCCACCCAGTCCCCGGATTTGACGATTTTTACCGCTTCCTGGGGGGTGCGGAGTTTTTGTTTGTATTGTTCGTAGATGTTGTTCATAGTTTTCCTCAATAGGCGGGCCGCAAGCGACACCGGGCATCCACCCGTAGGGGCGGCGATCCGCCGCCTCCATCCGCCGCAAGGCGGATTCATTTCCATCATTTGCCGCCAGGCAAATGCACCTTCGGGCAGGCGGGCCGGTGGCACACCGGCCCCTACGGACTGTACGCTTCGCACAGATAGTATATTCCAGGGTAGTCTATATCCTCCCAGTAAATATGTTCTTCATCCCGGTTTGATATATAGACTCGCCCGCCCCGTTGCCATCCACCCAGCCATGTCAATTCCTCGTCCGGGTATTTATCATAAACTCTCACCTCTAATTCCCCGTAAGAGACATACCCATCCGGAACAGCGTCCACATACTGATATGTATCACGGAAAAGGCTTCCTCTCACAAATATGAAATGACCGCTATTCATTTCTTTTGAAAGAAATAATTGATATATTCCTTTTCGGGCACTAATCAAGAGTGACTCTTGAGTACTTGTGTTTTTATATATTTCGGAATCCTCTCTCCCAAACAAATCCCCATAGTTCCATGTCACCTGCAAAACATCTTTAACATTTCCCAATAAACTGTAATGGGCCGGAACGCTATTGAAGGAATGACCACTATAGGAATAATCCCGGCCATCATATTTGAATCGGGGCGGAAAACCAGTATATGGTGTTGAGCATCCGCTTATCAATCCAAGCGTAAGCAGAAGAACACATAGCCGCCACAAGGTTGCTTTGTCATCATGTGAATGTTTAGTCATCATGTATTCCATCATTTGCCGCCAGGCAAATGCAGCTTTACGACACCGCCTCGTACCCGGCCTTGTAGGCTGCCAGGTTCAGCTCCCGGAACTTCTCCGGCACCGTATCCGCTATCACGCTCTCCCAGTCGATATCATCCATCTTCAGGGCCTTTACCATACTCCCAAACAGCACAATATTCATGCATTTGGCGCTCCCCAGCTCCCGGGCAATCTTCTCTGCATTCAGCACATGACAGGCAAAATGCTTCTCCATGGCCTCCAGCGTCCCTGCCGGATACTCCGCCAGCCCCGCCGCCACGGTGGCGCCCTCGATCTCATAATCGTTGATGACCGCCACACCCTCCGGCTTCAGATAATCCGCATAGCGCACCGCTTCCATCTTCTCAAAGGCCACCACGATATCCGCAGCCCCCTTGCCGATGAGGGGCGAATACACCTTTTCCCCCCAGCGCACCTGGGTGGAGACGCTGCCCCCCCGCTGGCTCATGCCGTGAACCTCGGACATTTTCACATCATACCCTGCCTGCATCAGGCCGTTCACCAGCACCTTGGCGGTGAGGATAGCCCCCTGGCCTCCCACGCCTACCAACAACGCACTTTTCACACTCATATCAGGCCTCCTTTTCAATGGCCCCCATGGGGCAGACCTGGGCGCATACAGTGCAGCCCACACACTGGTTCCGGTCGATCTTCGCCTGGCCGTCATTCACGCTGATGGCAGGGCAGCCCACGGAAAGGCACATCTTGCAGCCGATGCAGCTGTCCGTCACATGGCACATGCCGATCTCGTGCTTCATCCGCTTGATCAAAAGGCAGGGACGGCGGGTAATGATGGCCGCCTTCTCCTGGCTGGCCAGGGCATCCTTCACCGCCTGCTCCATGGCAGCCAGATCCTGAGGATCCACAATAATTACATTCTTAAAGCCGCAGGCCTGAAGAATGTCTTCAATCTTCAAAGCCTCCGCAATCTCCCCTTCCAGGGAATAGCCGGAGCCGGGGTTGTCCTGATGCCCCGTCATACCGGTGATGTGATTATCCAGCACCACGGGAATCACATTCCCCTGGTTGTACATGATTTCCACCGCTCCGGTGATGCCGCTGTGGAAGAAGGTGGAATCTCCCAGCACACCGAAGACCTTCTTATCTTTCTGGCCCGTGGCCTCAAAGGCCTTGGCCAGGCCCATGGCCACGGAGAAGCCGCCTCCCATGCAGACCACGCTGTCCAGGGCATTTAAGGGCGGCGCCGCTCCCAAGGTGTAGCAGCCGATATCTCCCGCCACCACAAAGTCCTTGTGGCGGCCGACGGTATAGAAGAAACCTCTGTGGGGGCAGCCGGGACACAGCACTGGCGGACGGGACACGGCGGAAACCTCCACCTGGGTGGCCTCCGGCTTCACCCCGAAGATCTGCTCCCGGAGCCGTTCCGGATTCATTTCATATAAGGGGGTGGTCAAATCCTTGCCCACGCAGTCGATCCCAGCCGCCTTGATCTGCTCTTCCATAAAGGGATCCAGCTCTTCAATGACATACAGCTTTTCCACCTTGGCGGCGAATTTCTTAATGAGATCCATGGGCAGGGGGTTGGTGATGCCCAGCTTCAGGAAGGAAGTATCCTCCGGGAAGACCTCTTTGGCATATTGATAGGCGATGGAAGCGGAAATCACGCCCACTTTCGTCCCCTTCATCTCCATGCGGTTTAAGGGGCTCTGGCAGGCCCACTCTTCCAGGGCTTTTAAGTTTTCTTCTACTTTGGGATGGTTCAGGTAGGCATGGGCGGGGGTGCAGACAAATTTCCGCACATTCCGCTTATAAACGGGCACTTCCGGCTCGGTCCGTTCTCCCAGCTCCACTAAGGACTTGGAGTGAGCCACCCGGGTGGTGGTGCGGAAAAGCACCGGGGTGTCGAATTTCTCCGAGATTTCGCAGGCCGCCGCCATAAAATCTTTGCATTCCTGGGAATCGGAAGGCTCCACCATGGCCATTTTGGCGGCCCGGGCATAGTGGCGGTTATCCTGCTCATTCTGGGAAGAATGCATGCTGGGATCGTCCGCGCTGACGATGATGAATCCGCCTCCCACGCCGTTGTAGGCGGCGGTGAAGATAGGGTCGGCTGCCACATTTACGCCTACGTGTTTCATAGCGGTGAGGCTCCGGACCCCGGCGATGGAGGCCCCGTAGGCCACCTCCGTGGCCACCTTTTCATTGGGGGCCCATTCCGCGTACAAGGCATCCTTGTACTGGGGCAGGTTTTCAAAAATTTCCGTACTGGGGGTTCCGGGATAGGCAGAAGCCACCTTCACCCCGGCCTCGTAGGCCCCCCGGGCGATGGCTTCGTTACCGGACAATAATACTTTTGCCATAGTGTTCCGCCTTTCAAATTATATTCTTGCCCTCTCCCGGACGCGGGGGGCAAAACCACCGAAGCGCTGCCAGTGGCAGATGAAGAGAGGTGGTTTTGGTGACATCGTCCGAAAAAACGACCGAAGAGGGAAGCTTTTTCGGCAGTGGCACGGTCCCTGAGCTTGTCGAAGGGCCGTGACGGGTGAGGGCGACTTGTCCCCTACTATTTACGTACCTCTTTTGGTATTATTTTACTCCACCCCTTGCCAAAACAAAAGCCCTATTTTATAATAGGGCCATAAGTAAAACTTAATCCTCACATAAGGGAAACCGCTATGACGATACAGCAAATCCTCTACGCACTGGAAACCGCCGGCTGCGGCAGCATTTCCACCGCCGCGGCCCGCCTTTATATTTCCCAATCCGCCCTCTCCCAGCAGATCCACCGACTGGAAAAGGAACTGGGCTACGACTTGTTCGTTCGAAAAAACCAGGGTCTGGAGCTGACCCTGGAAGGGGAGAACTTCTGCGAAGAAGCCCGGAATCTGGCAGATGCCTGGGCCTATTTTTCCGCCCGGGTGAAAAGTCCGGAAACCACGGGCCGCCATCTGCGGATCGGCATCGGCTCCCGGGTCTTTTCCAACGGGCTTTTTCCGCAAATCGTCTCCTATTTTGAAGAACGGCCGGAGCTGGAAATCTCCTTTGTGACGGAGGCCGGCCGGGACTTCCTGATGGCCTTAAAACAAAAAAGCCTGGATCTGGCTTTGGATGTTCTGCCGGCGGAGGATTATGTATCGGATCACAGCGAATTCGTCTCCCTGCCCCTCATCAAAGAAGTCCAGTGCATCCTCATGGCCCGGGAGAATCCCCTGGCTGGTAAAAAATCCCTCCGGTACAAAGACCTGGAGGGGGCCACCATGATCTCCGGCCTGGAGCAAAGCTCCGAAGCCCGGATTTTAAGAGAGATGGTGAAAAAGCATGACGTGCACCTAAAGCGCATGTACCGCTCTGACGGCATCGATACGGTGATGCGGCTGGTAAAAAGCGGCAAGGGCCTGATCTTAGGCCCCCGCTCCTTTGCGGAATATTTCGGTGTAGCCGCCGTCCCCGTCATCCCCAAAACGGAAGCCTCCCTACAGTTCATCTGCCTGAAAGACCGGGCGGAACGGAAGGAAATCCGAGAGTTTAGAGAGTATTTGACGGGGTTACGGCAATAGATTCTCCAACTTGCCCATGGTGGCCTCGTCGAACTCCCGGAACTGCACGATCCAATCCTCCGATACTTTCACGAAGAGGCCCTCCACCCCGGGCACTCTGTAAACCTCCGTCCCCAGGGGCAGCTGGGTGGCCATCATATTCTTATTAGGCAGCTGTTTATTATCTACCGTGCCCACAATCCCTACCGGAACCGCGGCGGAAGAAAGCTTATCCACTTTGTCCCCTGTATTGGTATAAATCTTTTCGTTCCAGTAAAGCAGCATTCGCTGAATCTCCCCCTGTGGATAGCCGGTGGGCGTCATAGCGCCGCTTCCGGCACTGCCGGGATCGCCCCACAGGCGGGCATCCGCTTCATTGATATCAAATTCCGCCGCCCCATAGCAGCGTTTGTTGCCGTTTGCAATGAACAAATCCTTCACCAGACGGTAATGGCCCAAGGGCAGCTTGCCATACATAGTCAGGGAATGGTTCATTTCACGGCTCTGTCCCGGCTCCAGGTTATACCCTTCCATAGTAAAGGCATAATTCCGCAGGGGACTGGCCGGCACAGAGTACCAGTCGGCGCCGTCCCAAACCTCCAGACGGAATTCCCGGCCGTACAGCAGGCTCACTTCACTGCGATTGGTCAATACCACGGGATAATCGGAATTGCTTCGCGCCTTTATCTCCATTTCCACCATATCCGGATTGAGGCTCACGGTAGTCTTGGTCATATAATCAAAGCGCCACTGCCCTTCCTGCTCCAAAAGATAGCGGCTGAGATTCAAAGCTGATAATTCCGTTCCTTCCATAACCTGCTCTTTATCCCAGCTCATTTTGGCCAGGGAATCAAAATCATAAGGGAAATGATAGGCTTTCCCCTCCCGGGTCAGTAAATAGCCGTTGGTCCAGAGCATATGAAGCCCCGTGCCATCTTTGGTGGGCAGCTCCAGGCAGTATACGGGATAAGTCAATTTGTCTATGGAAAAATCTTCCGCCGGGCTGCCGGGGGTCTCCCGCAGGCTGGCTGCGATCTTCGCAAAATCGCTGAACTTATAGTATGTCCGCAGGGTTTGCCCGTCATACACGGAAAACACCATAGAGCCGGACAGCAGGGAAATCGTTGTTCCCATGGCATCCCACTCCGTCAGGGGCGTGCCCGATACGGCCATGGCGGGCATTGTGGGCGCAGCGGCCTCTGCCTGCAGGCTGCTCCCGGGAGCCGTGGTTCCGCTCCCCGCCGGAGCATCCGAGGGCGGTGCCGATGCCTTGTCTTTCTGCCCCGCGCCGCATCCCCCGAGCATCAAAAGCAAAAGGCCTGCCGCGATCCAAAGGATTCTATTTTTCTTCATGGTTGTCTCCTCCTTATTGCTTCATCAACAACAATACAATCCTTCAGGCAGAAATGTTGCGACAGTCCTTATTCTTTCCTGCAATAAGACTGCAATGCAGGAAACAGTATCTCAATCCCCATTTCCCGCCTCATTTCAGAGCTATAGTTGACATTTTGCGGATCAGTTTCTTCCAATGCAGCTTTCAGATCCCCTCTTTGGAGCAGCGCGTCCAACCCATTACTATTCCGGGCAGACAAAAGAAGAACTTCCTCCGATGTAAGCAAAACAGCACTGATGGCTGCTTCCTCTGCAGGATACAGAGGGCAGTTCAAAACTGTGACCAACAGATCCTTAGTAGACATTTTTTGCAACACATCTTCGGGAATCTGGCATTTTGCCCTTTTTTCCTCAATGGACAGAGACGCCAATTCCTCATCGGAAGGAAAGGCAAATACACATTCCTGCAGCCCCCTTTTTCCCAGAGGAAAGGAATCCAGCAGGCTCTCCGGATCTGCCAGGGGCGGAAGGTGCAGGCAGACCAAATGGTCATCCTTTAAAAAATAGTAATTGTAGGATAGTAGCAATCTGCCAGGCGTGTTTTTTTCATATTCTTCTTCCCGGAGATACTCGACCCCATCCTTTTGATAGACCTTTGCACCGTTTGCAGCAGCCCGTGAATATCCTTCCATGCTATAACTGCCGGTGGGCAAATAGGTCGTGCAAAACAGGTAGTCTATGCGTGAACGATCGTGGCTGTCCAGGGCCACCTCCGGAGATAAGGGTGTGTTGATCTTATACGCAAAAGTGATATACCCTTCTTCCCGCATAGTGATCTCCTCCAGAGTAAACTGGGCCTTATCCACCGGCGGGACATAGTAGACCGTATCTTTGTCAAGATTCTTCTCTTTCAAATAATCCTGTAGCTTGTCCTCCGAGGAAAAGCTTAAAGGGAGAACGCTCCCTGCGGTCTGAAGATTAGACGGTTCTGCATTTCGGCTGCACCCGCAGGAAAGGATCAAGAGGGAAAACAGTATTAGGAATAAACCAAAAATCTTTTTCATGTGTACCTCCTGTTGTCATCAATCACAGTACTGTTTCGCCCAGTTTTGTAAAAGATCTGTATAATACGCTTCTTTCTCCTTGTCTCCATTCAAAACGACCCACCCCCGTTCGCTACTCCTATAGATGGAGAGGTTCTTTTTGCAATGAGGACATCTCCAAAACACGATCCCCAAAAGAGGATAGACTACCACGGCAGCTGCACCCGGAATAATGAACACCCTTCTTTGCGTCATTGCTGAAAGAATGATCCCAACAATCACCACAGCCAATGTAATGGCAAGTGATAGGCTTCTATATTTTAACGGATTCCGTACCGTTCGTGGGCTCGAGCAATAAAACGCTGCTGTGAATACAAAGGAAACCGTCTATCATATATATGGGCAAGACAAAAGGGATCCCATCTCCCTTTCTTGCCAAAAAGACAATACAGGAAACCGCTATGCCAACCGTTATCCAAACCAGAAGATATGGGAAGAGGAGTTTTTTCATAATTACTATCCCGACCTTTTTTCCGAGGATCACAGTCAGGGCCATAGAAATCCATAACAGCAGGGATGTGGCGGGGATTAGCAGGTATAATCCCCTTGAAATATCTGTGTCCGTTTTTTCAATTAATCCGCCTGTAAAAAGCACAAGAGCCAGATGCACTGCCAGCAGAAGCAGACAATAAAGTACTTTTCTATTTAGACGATTACACTTAGAACTCATAGTCTCCTCCATACCAGCTTGCATCGAATCCCCCCTGTGTTGTACAGTGATTTGAATTCCAAGGGGAATGCTATGCTGTTCTATATATATAAACACACAAAGAAGATAAAACCTGACATGAAATGAACAAAAACTCAGATAATTAATCAGAAATGACGTATAACTTAATTATATTATGCCACATTTAGATGACAGGGCCGTAGATGACAGGGACGTATCTCTGTCATCTACGGCACTAAGTCCTCCAGCTTTCCGTATATAGCAAAAGAATGATCCCTTTTATTGTTATTCTCACATTGCTCCTACGATTTACCACCAGTCTTACTTCACATGCGGAAGGAAAGCAACTTATGGATGGGATACTCCCCTCAAAACTGACCATTCACAATTCAATTGACGGTAAACAAGAGGAAATAACTGTCTCTTCCATCCCTTAAGTCAGCAACTTTTTAGCTTCTTCTCGACTCAGATTCTGGACCTTCATCAGTTTTTCGACAACTCTATCAAATTCTTCGGCTTTGGCGATTTCCTTCTGGTTTTCCACATATAATTCCGTCACAGTTTCTTGATCATACAGCAATGTCATGATATCCATCACTTCCGCCTCCCTTTCCGTTAAATAATCCGCCAGGATACCCTTCTCCCGGCACTCCCGGATGGTCTCCATCACCGCTGCCCGGGTCCTGCCCAGGACTTCCCTGTGTTTTTGATAAATCTCTCCAAATGCGAGATACTGACTCAATATATCCTCGCCGCCCCCCTGAAACACCTTCACTTTCACCTCCAGGAAGAAGTTTTCCTTTCCCCAATGAACCTGGCTCATGGACAGCTCCAGGGGTATCTCCCCGCCTCCCGAGTACAGCACATACAATTCCGGCTCCGGCAAAGACACCGGCCCCGTGCCGTAAATATCCTGTTTTGTAGTTATGACGTGTTCCTTATAAGTGTCCGACAGATACATCATCTGCCGAAACGCTATGTTCGAACTCCAGCTGCTTTGCGCCTCGATCAGGAATACCGTCCGGTTTCCCAAAGTAAAACCAAGGTCGTTATACAGGTGGTTGGTCATCACGGACTTTAGCGTAACGACCCGAATGTCCTCTGGCCTGGCCTCCGTATCCTCCGGATGCAGAGTCCGATAGGCCTCCATCTGATACCGGGGGAACGAAAACAGATCCGTAAACACACTGTTCTTGATATTCCTCTTGGCGACGATCTCCGTCTCTTCCGTTTCCGAAACGGCGACAATCTCAGCCGCCACATCCGCACTCATTTTTGTGGTTTCCATTGGTATGCTCCTTTATTTTATCATTTCCCTTCCCAAGGTGCAACGGAAACTTCCTGATATAAAAATGCTTTGTGGATCAGAATTGGTTTTAGATGCGAGAATAGAAGTGTGATTAGGATTAGAGGGGGTAATAATCAAAACACTCAAACAATCTTTTTGAACAATAATACAGATATAGCAACAGGTCAAACAATACTTCAGAAAAACTTGCAGAAATGAAATGAAATCAGGACATTTCCGAAGGGGAAGATGGGATTAGTATAATCTATGCAAACGAATTTGTCACGAAGTTTTTTAAGAAACACCAAAAAGGGCGGCCAAGCCGCCCCTACGCATCAGGTGGGAGCCAGTCGCCCTCACCCGTCACGGCCTAAAGGCCGTGCCACTGCCCTCCATCGTCAACGAAAAAGCTTCCCTCTTCGGTCGTTTTTTCGGACGATGTCACCAAAACCACCTCTCTTCATCTGCCACTGGCATTTTGCCCCCCGCGCCCGGGAGAGGGCAAGTTTTACACCAGCTCCAGCAGCACCATCATGGCGGCGTCGCCGCGGCGGGGGCCGATCTTGGTGATGCGGGTGTAGCCGCCGTTCCGGTTTACGTACTTGGGAGCCACTTCCTCAAAGAGCTTCTTCGGCAGATCTACCTCTACCATCTTCTTGCCCTTGGCATCCGGCTGCTTCACGCCGTAAAGCACCTTCAGCATCTGCCGGCGGGCATGCAGGCGGCTGGGCTTATCCTTCTGGATGGTCTTTTCGATCTCTTCGTACTCCGTGACCTTCTTGCCGTCCACCAGGGTCTTCACCCGCTTGCCGTCCTTGTCCTTCTTGGGAACTTTAGCCGTTACGGTAACGGTTTCAAAATTATCTTTCTCCCGCACCGCCATCGCGATCAGATGCTCCGCGATCCGGCGGGCTTCCTTGGCCCGGGCTTCCGTGGTCTCAATCTTGCCGTGCATCAGCAAGGCCGTGACCTGGCTCCGTAAAAGGGCCTTCCGCTGGGGGGCGGTTTTGCCGAGTTTTCTATACTGTGCCATGTTCTTCCTCCGAAATATTCCTGGGGTTTGGGGTTATCAATTGCTTAGCTTTAATTCCAGCCCCAAAGCCTTTAACTTCTCTTGGACTTCCTCCAGGGACTTCTTCCCCAGATTCCGCACTTTCATCATATCGTCCACCGAGTGGTTGCAAAGCTCCGCTACGGTGTTGATATTGGCCCGCTTCAGGCAGTTGAAGGACCTGACGGAAAGCTCCAGCTCATCGATATTCATCTCCAGAACCTTTTCCTTCTCCGTGCCGCCCTTTTCAATAATCACCTCTTCCGTCTTGACGGCTTCCGAGAGATTAATGAACAGGTCCAGATGCTTGCTGAGCACGTTAGCCGCCAGACTCACCGCATCATCGGGAGCCAGGGTGCCGTTGGTGTAAACATCCAGGGTCAGCTTGTCATAGTCCGTGATTTTGCCCACACGGGTATTTTCCACAGTCAGATTGACCCGCTCCACGGGGGTATAAATGGCGTCCACCGCAATGGCGCCCCGGGGCATCTCATCACTCTTGCTCCGGTCTGCGCTTACATAGCCCCGGCCGCTGGTAATGATAATCTCTGCGGACAGATGGGAGTCCTTGCCTCCGCTTAAGGTGGCGATCACCTGCTCCGGATTCATGATCTCCAAATCGGGATCCAGCTTGATATCCGCCGCGGTGATAACGCCCTCGCCGCTCATATCAATGTACCCCACCTTCGGTTCTTCAAAGTCCACATCCGAGCGGATAGCCAGGCTCTTTAAATTCAGAATGATCTCCGTCACATCCTCTTTTACGCCGGGGATGGTGCTGAATTCATGCACCACGCCGTCGAACTTCACCTGGCTCACAGCCACGCCGGGCAGGGAAGAAAGCATGATCCGACGCAGGGAATTTCCCAGAGTCGTGCCATAGCCCCGCTCCAAGGGTTCCACCACAAAGCGGCCATAGGTCTTATCTGCGGAAATCTCAGCTATCTCAATATTGGGCTTTTCAAAATCTAACACGTTTTCACTCCTTCCGGAAAGGGATGAATCATATTCTAATTATTTGGAATACAACTCAACAATAAGCATCTCGTCCACGGGGATATCGATCATATCCCGGGTGGGCAGCTGATTGATGGTCACCTTCAGGTTTTCCAGGTCGCTCTCCAGCCAGGGGGCAACCAGACGGCCTGCGGTCACTTCCACAATGTCCTTAAAGCGCTGAGAGGACTTGGCGGACTCTTTGATTTCCACCACATCACCGGCTTTCACACGGTAAGAAGGAATGTTCACGATCTTGCCGTTCACCAGCACGTTCCGATGGTCCACAATCTGGCGGGTCTCCATACGGGTGCGGCCCAGGCCGGCCCTAAAGAGCACATTGTCCAGACGGGTTTCCAGGAGCACCAGCAGGTTTTCACCCACCATACCCTTCATCTGGGCGGCCTTTTCATAGTAATTACGGAAGGGCTTTTCCAGCACACCATAGATAAACTTGGCTTTCTGCTTCTCCCGAAGCTGCAAGCCGTATTCGCTCGTTTTCTTTCCGGCTCTTCTGTTCTGACGACGGGAATGCTTGTCAATTCCCAGATAAACCGGATTTAAATCCAAAGACCTGCATCTTTTTAAAACAGGAACACGATTAACTGCCACTTCTCATTACCTCCATCATACTCTTCTGCGCTTCGGCGGACGGCATCCGTTGTGGGGCACGGGGGTCACATCCTGGATGCTGATCACTTGCAGGCCGGCGGCCTGAAGGGCACGAATTGCTGCTTCCCGGCCGGAACCGGGTCCTTTTACGAAAACGTCAACAGTCTTGAGGCCATGAATCAGTGCGGCTTTGGTAGCAGTTTCCGCTGCCATCTGAGCTGCATAAGGAGTCGATTTCCTTGAACCTCTGAAGCCAAGGCCGCCGGCAGATGCCCACGATAACGCGTTACCCTGTGTATCCGTTAAGGTAACGATGGTGTTATTGAAGGATGCCTGAATATGAGCCTGGCCGCGTTCAACGTTTTTCTTGACTTTTCTTTTTGTCACTTTTTTAGCTGACGATTGCTTAGCCATTGAAAACTAACCTACCCTTATGGGTTCCTTTCTAAAATTATTATGTGCGAGCATTATTTCTTCTTGTTCGCAACGGTCTTCTTGGGTCCCTTCCGAGTACGCGCATTGTTCTTGGTATTCTGACCGCGAACCGGCAGACCTTTACGATGGCGGATGCCCCGGTAGCAGCCGATTTCCTGGAGACGCTTGATGTTAAAGGCGATCTCCCGACGCAGGTCACCTTCCACCATCTGAGTGGCTTCCACCACTTTGCTGATGCGGGCAACTTCTTCGTCCGTCAGATCCTTCACCCGGGTGTCCGGGTTCACATCGGCGTCCTTCAGAATACGGTTGGAACTGGTGCGGCCGATCCCGTAAATGTAGGTCAAACCAATCTCCACGCGCTTTTCTCTCGGTAAGTCAACACCTGAAATACGAGCCATGTGTACTTTACCTCCTACTTAATTAACCCTGGCGCTGTTTGTGCTTGGGGTTTTCACAAATGATCCGGATGCTGCCCTTGCGCTTAATGACCTTGCATTTTTCGCAGATAGGCTTTACAGAAGATCTCACTTTCATGGTCTTTCTCCTTTGTGATACAGGCGCCCGTCTCGAGAGGCGCAACTGTAAATATAACACAGCCGGCCGGCTATTGCAAGTCTTTTACTTGTCTCGCCAGCTGATACGGCCCTTGCTTAAGTCATAGGGAGACAGTTCCACCGTCACCTTATCACCGGGCAGGATGCGAATGTAGTTCATGCGAAGTTTGCCGCTGATATGAGCCAGCACTTCGTGTCCATTTTCCAACTCCACGCGGAACATAGCATTGGGGAGTTTCTCCAACACCTTTCCTTCCATAGCGATGACGTCGGTTTTTGACATGTGGTTTTCTTCTCCTTTATACTTGCCCTCTCCCGGACGCGGGAGAGGGTGGCACGGCCGTCAGGCCGTGACGGGTGAGGGCGACTTGCTCCCCCCTAACGTCAATATCTCCGGTGCCCCCTCCGTAATCAGGATGGTATTCTCATAATGGGCGGAGATACTGTGATCCCGGGTGGTGCAGGTCCAGCCGTCTTCCTGCGAGAAATCCACTTCCCAGCCCCCCATGTTGATCATGGGCTCGATGGCCAGGGTCATCCCCGCTTTCAGTTTCACGCCCCGGGAGCGCTGCCGGAAATTGGGCACTTCGGGTTCCTCATGCAGGTTCCTGCCGATGCCGTGACCTGTTAAGTCCTGAACGATGCCGTAGCCGTAGGGCTCCACATGGTCCGCAATGGCATTGGAGATATCATGGAGGTAATTCCCTTCCCGGGCCTTCTCGATGCCCTTGAAGAAGGATTCCTGGGTGACCCGCAGGAGCCGTCTGAGCTCCGGAGTTCCCTCCCCCATGATGATGCTTCGGGCCGCATCGGAATGCATTCCCTGATAAATCAGGCCTCCGTCTATGCTCAGCATATCCCCTTCCCGAATCACCCGCTTTTTGGAGGGGATTCCGTGGACCACCTCGTCATTCAGGGATACACAGAAGGAAGCAGGAAAGCCTTCGTAATGCAGGAAGTTGGGAACGCAGCCCTTGGAGCGGATCAGCTTGTCTCCCAGATCGTTGACCTGGGCGGTGGTCCAGCCCACCCGCACGCTGGCCAGCAGTTCGTCCAGCACTTCGCTTAAGTAGCGGCCGGCGATCCGCATCCGCTCGATTTCGCCCTCGGACTTAATTCTGATGGCCATCCTTTTCTCCTAACAGCTGCTTTAGTTCTTCCCGCACCGCCTCGATACTTTGGCCGGAGTCGATCCGGGCTTCCTTGCCCTGTTCCCGGTAGTAACGGACAATGGGCTCCGTCTGCTCCCGGTAAACCTCCAGACGCTTCCGCACCGTTTCCGCTTCATCGTCCTTCCGCTGCACCACGGCGCCCCCGCAGAAATCGCAGATACCGGGGGTCAAAGGCGGCAGGCTTACCAGATTGTAGCTGGCGCCGCACTTTTCACAGACCCGGCGTCCCTCCATCCGGCGGATAATCACTTCCTCGCTGATTTCCAAATGGATGGCGAAGTCGATTTCCTCCCCCCGGTCCGAAAGGGCCTGGGTGAGGGCTTCCGCCTGATTCAGGTTCCGGGGGAAGCCGTCCAGGATATAGCCGTTTTCACAGTCTTCCTGCTGCAGTCTATCCAGCACCAGATCCGTGGTCAGTTCGTCCGGCACCAAAAGGCCCTGATCCATATAGGACTTGGCCTTTAGGCCCAGGGGAGTCCCCTCCCGCAGATTGGCCCGGAAAATGTCTCCGGTGGAAATCTGCGGGATTTGGTACTTTTCTGAAAGGTAACGGGCGTGGGTGCCTTTGCCGGCGCCGGGCGCCCCCATCAGTATGAGCTTCATCGCATCACCTTAATTGCTCAAAAAGCCTTTGTAACTCCGAACCGTCATCATGGATTCCACCTGCTTTAAGGTTTCCAGGATAACGCCCACAATAATGATCAGGGAGGTTCCGAAGAAGCAGAGGGAACTGCCCACCCCGAAGATACCCGTTAAGATAATGGGAATGATGGCCACGATAGCCAGCCCTACCACGCCGATGAAGACCATGTAATTCAGGATCTTATTCATATACTCACTGGTAGGTTTCCCGGGACGGATACCCGGCACAAAGCCGCCGTTCTTCTTCATATTGTTCGCCACTTCCGTGGGATTGAAGGTGATGGAGGTGTAGAAGTACGCAAACACCACCAGCAGGAAGAGGTACAGCAGCAGGCCCAGGGTGTAAATGGGCTCCTTGAGGTTTACCCAGTAATTCTGGGTCAGGCCCTTCACAATGTGTCCTCCCACGGAAGTAGGATTGGCCACATCCACGCCGGCAAAGCTGGCAATGAGGGAAGGGATGGAAAGCAGGGAGCTGGCGAAAATCACGGGGATAACACCGGCGGTATTCACCTTGATGGGAATATTGGAGCTTTGTCCACCCACCATACGGCGTCCCTGCAGCTTCTTGGCGTACTGCACCGGAATCCGGCGCTCGCCGTCCTGCAGATAAATGACGAAGACCACCAGAGCCAGAATCAGGGCCAGAATCAAAATGGCGGCAATAATGGCTACGGTCACGCTCTTGCCCCGGACAAAGGTTTCATACAGAACCCTGAAGTCATTGGGCAGGCCGGAAAGGATGTTGACTAACAGCAGAATGGAAATGCCGTTGCCGATGCCCTTTTCCGTAATCCGCTCGCCGATCCACATGAGAGCGGCGGAGCCGGCGGTCATCACCAGACCTACTAAAATCACATTGTACCAGGTGTAGTTGGTCAGGTAGTTGGAGCCGAAGCCGATAGCCATGGACACAGCCTGGATAAAGGCCAGGGCCACCGTCAGGTAGCGGGTGATCTTGTTGATCACCTTCTTGCCCTCTTCTCCCTCCTTGGACAGCTCTTCCAGCCGGGGAATGGCGATGGTTAAGAGCTGTACGATAATGGAGGATGTAATGTACGGGGAGATGTTCAGCGCAAAGATGGACATCGTGGTAAAGGAGCTGCCCGTAATCACATTGAAGAAGTTGAAGGCCGAATTGCTCATGGAGTCAAACCAGGCCCGGACCCAGGCCACATTGATGCCGGGGGTCACGATCTGGCAGCCGATCCGTACGATCAGCACCATCAGCAGGGTAAAGAGAATCCGGCTGCGGATATCCTTCACCTTAAAGGCGTTTATAATGTTATTAAACATAGATACCTCCGCCGATTATTCTTCTACCGTTCCGCCTGCGGCTTCAACCTTATTCTTGGCGCCTTCGCTGATCAGAAGCCCTTTTACGGTGAACTTCTTGCTCAGCTCGCCATGGCCCAGCACCTTGATGCCGTCCCGGGGGTTCTTCACCAGGCCGGACTCCAGAATGGCTTCCGGGGTGATGACAGCGCCGTCTTCGAAGCGGCTCTGCAGAGCGGATACATCAATCCCCACGATTTCCTTGGAGTTGATGTTGGTAAAGCCCCGCTTGGGGATCCGGCGGAATAAGGGCATCTGGCCGCCTTCGAAACCGGGACGGGGAGCCCCGGAACGGGCTTTCTGGCCCTTGTGGCCCTTGCCGGCGGTCTTGCCGTTTCCGGAAGCATGGCCCCGGCCCCGACGGTAATCGCTGTGCTTGGAACCTTCTGCAGGCTGCAGATTGGATAAGTTCATCATGCTTCCACCTCCTCTACCTGCACCAGATGCTTTACATGCCAGAGCATGCCCCGTACCGCCTCGTTGTCCGGCAGGGTGTTGCTGTGGTGCAGCTTTCTAAGGCCCAGCGCCTCTACGGTTTTCTTATGCTTGGGAATCGCACCGATAGGGGATTTCACCAGCGTCACTTTTAACTTCTTAGCCATGAGTTTCCCCTCCTATCAGCCTAAGATCTCATCCACGGATTTGCCTCTTAAGCGGGCAATCTCTTCCGGGGTGAACATGCTGGTCAGGCCGTTGATGGCAGCCAGCACCACGTTGTGCTTGTTGTTGGAACCCAGGGACTTGGTACGGATATTGCGGATGCCCGCCTTTTCCATCACCGCACGGGCCGGGCCGCCGGCGATAACGCCGGTACCTTCGGGCGCCCGCTTCAGCATCACGGTGGCGCTGCCGAACTTGCCGGTGAAATCGTGGGGCACGGAACCGTTTTCATCCATGGGGATCTCCACCAGACGGCGGGTAGCGGCTTCCTTGGCCTTGCGGATGGCTTCCGGCACTTCCTTGGCTTTGCCGGTGCCGGCGCCCACATGGCCGTTGCCGTCCCCTACCACCACCAGGGCGGAGAAGCGGGAGTTACGGCCGCCTTTTACGGTTTTGGAAACCCGGCGCAGTTCCACTAAAGTATCGGTTAATTCCAGGGTCGTGGGATCAATATTGGTTCTCTTCATGTCTGCGCCTCCTTAAAACTTCAGTCCGGCTTCCCGGGCGGCTTCCGCCAGGGCCTGGACCTTTCCGTGATACAGGAACCCGCCCCGGTCAAAGACCACTTCGGTAATGCCGGCTTCCAGAGCCCGCTTGCCGATGAGGGTGCCCACATAGGAGGCAGCTTCCACATTGTCCGTGTACTCCAGCTCTGCCTTGGCCGCTTTCTCCAAAGTGGAGGCGGTAAGCAGAGTCTTCTGAGCGTTGTCGTCAATGATCTGGGCATACATATGCTTGTTGCTTCTGAAAACCGCCAGACGGGGTCTTTCGGCAGTGCCGGCGAAGCGGTTGCGCAGTCTTAAGTGCTTTTTCTCACGTACTTCTTTACGGGATTTCTTGCTAACCATGTTACGCCTCCTTACTTCTTGCCGGCCTTACCCACCTTGCGGCGGATGTGCTCGTCAGCATACTTGATACCCTTGCCCTTGTAAGGTTCCGGTCCCCGCTTGCCGCGGATTTCCGCCGCATACTGGCCGACCTTTTCCTTATCGATGCCCTTTACCACGATCTTGTTGGCGGTTTCGCAGACAGACTCAATGCCTTCCGGATCCGTCATCACCACCGGGTGGGAATAGCCCAGGGTCAGGGTCAGGGTCTTGCCCTCCTTGGCAGCACGATAGCCAACGCCGTTGATCTCCAGGACCTTCTGATATCCTTCGGATACCCCTACTACCATATTGTTCAGCAGGGAACGGGTGAGGCCGTGCAAAGCCCGGTTTCTCTTTAAGTCATTGGGGCGGGTCACGGTAATTTCCGCGCCCTCCTGCTTGATTTCCATCTCGGCCGGCAGAACCCGCTCTAAGGTTCCCTTGGGGCCTTTTACCGTCACTTTGTTATTTTCTGCGATTTCCACAGTGACTCCTGCGGGCACCGCGATAGGCATTTTTCCTACTCGTGACATTTTCGCCTTACTCCTTCTTTATTTTTTACCAGATATAGGCCAGCACTTCGCCGCCCACATTCTTCTGACGGGCTTCTTTATCCGTCAGAATGCCTTCGTTGGTGGATACGATGGCGATACCCAGACCGCCCAGTACCTTGGGCAGCTCATCCGCGCCGGCATAAATCCGAAGGCCGGGCTTGGAAATGCGGGTGAGGCCGTGAATGACCTTCTCATTTTTGTCGCGACCGTACTTTAAGGTCACATGGATGGTCTTCTTCACTTCATCTCCATCGATGGTGTAGGCCTTGATATAGCCTTCCTTCAGCAGGATTTCCGCGATGGCAGCCTTGATCCGGGAAGAAGGAATATCCACGGTGTCGTGCTTTGCCGTATTGGCATTGCGGATTCTTGTCAGCATATCAGCAATCGGATCGCTCATTACAGCCATGATTCTCTCCTCCTTTCCTTACCAGCTTGCCTTGCGCACGCCGGGGATTTCGCCCTTGTAGGCCAGTTCCCTAAAGCAGATCCGGCAGATACCGTACTTGCGGAGCACCGCATGGGGACGGCCGCAGAGACGGCAACGGGTGTATGCACGGGTGGAAAACTTAGGCTTGCGCTGCTGTTTCACCTTCATTGATGTTTTTGCCATGATCTTTCCTCCTTAGTGCCGGCTGAAGGGCATATTGAACTGGGCTAAAAGCTCCCGGGCTTCTTCGTCCGTTCTGGCCGTGGTGACGATGATGATATCCATGCCCCGGGTCTTGTCGATCTTGTCGTACTCGATTTCGGGGAAGATCAGCTGTTCCCGGATGCCCAGGGCATAGTTGCCGCGGCCATCAAAGGAGTTGGGATTCACGCCCCGGAAGTCCCGGACGCGGGGCAGGGACAAATTCACCAGACGATCCAGGAATTCGTACATCCTGTCGCCCCTTAAGGTCACCTTGCAGCCGATCTTCATGCCCTCGCGGATCTTGAAGTTGGCGATGGACTTCTTGGCGGTGGTCATAATGGGCTTCTGGCCGGTGATGATCTCCAGATCCTTCATGGCGCTCTCTAAGAGCTTGGCGTTTTCCTTGGCTTCGCCGACGCCCATGTTCACCACAATCTTGTCCAGCTTGGGAACCTGCATCACGTTTTTGTAGCCGAACTTTTTGGTCAAAGCGGGAACGACTTCATCTTTATAAAATTCTTTTAATCTGCTGCTCACTTTGAACCTCCTTAGTCAATGACCACAGGGCCGTTTGCCGTTTTGGCTACCCGGACCTTCTTCACCTTGCCGTCCTTGCCTTCCTGGGTGGTGAAACCGACCCGGACGGGCTTGCCGCCGTGGAGCAGCATCACATTGGAGGCATCAATGGTGCCTTCCATTTTCAGGATGCCGCCATTGGGGTTCTTGGCGCTCTGCTTGTTGTGTTTGGTGATCATATTCACACCCTGCACCGTCAGCCGGCCTGCCTTGTGATCGATCTTAAGGACCTTTCCTTCACGGCCTTTATCTTTGCCGGCGATGACACGGACGGTGTCACCGACTTTAATTTTAGACATAGACATGACGGGTCCTCCTTACAGTACTTCGGGAGCCAGGGATACGATCTTCATGAACTGTTTTTCACGAAGTTCCCGGGCTACCGGCCCAAAGATACGGGTACCTCTGGGAGTTTTGTCCTCGCGGATGATGACCGCGGCGTTTTCATCAAACTTGATGTAGGAGCCGTTTTTGCGGCGGGCGCCGTGCTTGGTGCGGACCACAACGGCCTTTACCACTTCGCCCTTCTTTACCATACCGCCCGGCGCTGCATCCTTTACGGTGGCCACGATGATGTCGCCGATTCCCGCATAGCGGCGGACAGAGCCCCCCAGCACACGGATGCAGAGAATTTCTTTCGCGCCGGTGTTGTCAGCAACCTTCAGTCTGCTTTCCTGTTGAATCATTTGCTTTCTCCTCCCGGCTTATTTCGCCTTCTCGACGATTTCCACCAGCCGCCATCTCTTATCCTTGGACAGAGGCCGGGTCTCCATGACCTTCACGGTATCACCGATGCCGCACTGGTTCTCTTCGTCATGGGCTTTTAACTTATAGGTCCGTTTTACAATCTTTCCGTATAAGGGGTGTCTTACGTGGTCCTCGATGGCGACAACAATGGTCTTGTCCATCTTATCGCTGATGACTTTGCCCACACGGGTTTTTCTTAAGTTTCTTTCCACGTCTTGCTCCTCCTTACTCGGCCTTGGCACGGATCAGGGTCTGAATCCGGGCGATATTCTTGCGCACCTCGGTGATGCGGGCCGTATTCTGCAGCTGATTGGTGGCGTTCTGGAAGCGGAGGTTAAAGAGCTCCTTCTTGGCAGAAACCAGTTCCTCTTCCAGCTGGGCCGGGGTAAACTCATTTAATTTCTTCAAATACTCTTTGCTCTTCACTTCGCTTCACCGCCTTCCAGTTCCGCTTTGGAAACGATCTTGCACTTCACCGGCAGCTTGTGCATGGCCAGCCGGAGAGCTTCCCGGGCGGTTTCTTCCGCCACGCCGGCGATTTCGAACATCACCCGGCCGGGCTTCACCACGGCTACCCAGTACTCTACCGTGCCTTTACCGGAACCCATACGGGTTTCCGCCGGCTTGGTGGTAACGGGCTTGTCCGGGAAGATCTTGATCCACACCTTACCGCCACGCTTGATATAACGGGTCATGGCTACACGGGCTGCTTCAATCTGGTTGGATTTGATCCAGGCGGGCTCCGCCGCTACCAGACCATATTCGCCGTAGGTGATTGTGGTGCCGCGGGTAGGCTTGCCGGCCATGGAACCGCGGAACTGCTTACGACGCTTAACTCTTTTCGGCATTAACATGATCAGTTCTCGCTCCCTTCCTTGTTTTTCTTGGTGGGAAGCACTTCACCCTTGTAGATCCAGACTTTTACGCCTATCTTTCCGTAGGTGGTATTGGCTTCTGCAAAACCGTAGTCGATATCGGCCCGAAGGGTCTGCAGGGGAATGGTTCCCTCGCTGTAGAATTCGGTGCGGGCGATATCGGCGCCGCCCAGACGGCCGCCCACAGAGGCTTTAATGCCCAGGGCGCCGCTCTTTAAGGCCCGGCCCATGGCGGACTTCACAGCCCGGCGGTAGCCTACGCGGCCTTCCAGCTGGTGGGCAATGTTCTCTGCCACTAACTGGGCTTCCTTATCGGGGCGCTTGATCTCCTTCACATCGATGAGCAGCTTGCGGGTAGTCATCTTCTGCACATCCGCTTTCAGCTTCTCGATGTCCGCGCCGCCCTTGCCGATTACCATACCGGGCTTGGCGGTGAAGATGGTTACCTTCACCCGGTCCGAAGCCCGTTCGATGGTAACCCGGGAGATGCCGGAATCGTACAGTCTCTTTTTCAGATAGTTACGAATCTTGTTATCTTCCACCAGGTTGTCAGCAAAGTCCTTGCTATCCGCATACCAGACGGATTCCCAGCCCTTGATGACGCCTACTCTTAAACCATGAGGATTAACTTTCTGTCCCATTTTCTGCCTCCTTACTCCTTCTCATCCAGTACGATGGTGATGTGGCTCATGCGCTTCTCGATCCGGTAAGCGCGGCCCTGGGCTCTGGGATGAATCCGCTTCATGGTGGGTCCCTTGTTGGCGTAGCATTCCGCCACATAGAGCTTATCCGCATCCAAGCCGTTGTTGTTTTCCGCATTGGCAATGGCGCTCTTAAGCAGCTTGGTGATGATTTCGGAGCCGTAGCGGGGATTGTAAGTCACGATGGCCAGTGCCTTATTCGCGTCCTTGCCCCGGATGGCGTCCAGTACGAAGCAGGCCTTCGTCACGGAAATCCGTGCGTAGGAGAGCTTAGCCGAAGGGCGGGTGTCCTTCTGCGCATTCCTTTCTCTCTTAATCTGAGAACGATGTCCTTTTGCCATGAATGATACCTCCTTCCTTCCGCTTATCTGCCTCTGGTGCTCTTTTCGTCCTTGCCATGGCCCCGGTAAGTGCGGGTGGCAACGAACTCGCCCAGCTTATGGCCGACCATGTCTTCGGTGACATACACCGGCACATGCTTGCGGCCGTCATGTACGGCGATGGTGTGCCCCACAAAACTGGGGAAAATGGTGGAACGACGAGACCAGGTCTTTACTACCGTCTTTTGGCCGCTGGCGTTTAACGCATCAATCTTCTTTAAGAGATGGTCATCGGCGAAAGGGCCTTTTTTCAATGAACGAGACATTTCTTACCTCCTTATTTCACCGACTTGCCGTCACGGCGTCTTACGATCAACTTATTGGAATGCTTCTTGGCCTTCCGGGTCTTGTAACCCAGAGCAGGCTTGCCCCAAGGGGTGCTGGGCCCGCTGCGGCCGATGGGGGCACGGCCCTCGCCGCCGCCGTGGGGGTGGTCATTGGGGTTCATAACGGAACCGCGGACCGTGGGACGGATGCCCATGTGGCGCTTGCGGCCGGCCTTCCCGATGTTTACCAGGTTGTGCTCGCCGTTGCCTACCACACCGATGGTGGCCCGGCAGCCGATGGGCACCATGCGCATTTCACCGGAGGGAAGACGCAGGGTGGCGTACTTGCCTTCCTTGGCCATCAGCTGGGCGGATCCGCCGGCGGCTCTTACCATCTGACCGCCCTTGCCGGGGATCATTTCGATGTTGTGCACCTGGGCACCTACGGGGATGTTGGCCAAAGGCAGGCAGTTCCCCAGCTTGGCTTCCGCCTGAGGGCCGCTTACCACGGTCATGCCGTCGGTCAAGCCTTCGGGGGCCAGGATGTAGGCCTTCTCGCCGTCTGCATAGCAGATCAGGGCGATGTTGGCGGTGCGGTTGGGATCGTATTCCACGCCGATTACCTTGGCGGGAATGCCGTCTTTCCCATTGCGCTTGAAATCGATGATCCGGTATTTTCTCCGGGAGCCGCCGCCCTGGTGCCGGACAGTAATCTTGCCCTGGTTATTGCGGCCCGCATTTTTCTTTAAAGACTCCGTCAGAGATTTTTCCGGCGTTTTCTTGGTGACTGCGGCGAAATCAAGGCCGGTCATCTGCCGTCTGGACGGGGTATAGGGATTATATTTTTTAATACCCATTACGCTTTGTTCTCCTTATTTTCTTCTCACGGCCAGGGGGCCGTATAAACGGAGGCGCCTTACAGGCCCTCGAAGATCTCGATGTCCGCGCTGTCCGCAGTCAGAGATACGATCGCCTTCTTGGTCTTGGCCGTGCGGCCCTGGGTCATGCCCCGGCGGCGCAGCTTGCCGCCGCAGTTCATGGTGTTGACAGAGGCGACCTTGGTGCCTTCAAACAGTCTTTCCACTGCATCTTTCACCTGAGTCTTGGTGGCATCGGGATGTACATAGAAGGTGTATTTCTTCTCGCCCATGAGCCCCATGCTCTTTTCCGTAATAACGGGACGAAGGATTACGTCATAGTATTTCAGATCCGCCATTATGCGTACACCTCCTCAATTGCGTGCACCGCCGATTCGGAAATCATCAGGCTGTCGTACTTTAAAATATCGTAGACATTGATGGTATTCACCTGAGCGGTTTTCACATCCGGAATGTTCCGGGCAGACAGGATCACATTCTGATCCAGCTCATCCAGCACTACCAGCGCCTTCTCTAACTTGAGGGCGTCCAGCGCGGCCTGGAACTTCTTGGTCTTGATCTCATCCAGAGACAGGTCGTTGATGACGAAGAACTTGCCATCGTTTACCCGGCTGGTGAGGGCGCTCTTTAACGCAGCCCGCTTTTCCTTCTTGTTCAGCTTGAAGCTGTAATCCCGGGGAGTGGGGGCGAATACGACGCCGCCGCCTTTCCACTGGGGAGCCCGGATGGAACCCTGACGGGCGTGGCCGGTGCCTTTCTGGCGCCAAGGCTTCTTGCCGCCTCCCCGGACTTCGCCCCGGGTCTTGGCCTTCTGGGTGCCCTGGCGGTTGTTGGCCAGCTGCTGCAGCACGGCCAAGTGAACCAGATGTTCGTTAATTTCTACGCCGAAGATTTCGTCTTTTAATTCGATCTCTCCGACGGCTTTGCCTTCCATATTATAGACAGATACTTTTGCCATCGTAGGTTTCTCCTTTCCGCGCCTTAAGCCTTAACGCTCTCTTTTAAGGTCACGAGAGACTTCTTGGGTCCGGGAACGGAGCCCTTGACTAAGATCAGATTCTCTTCCGCATCCACCCGGATGATTTCCAGGTTCTGAATGGTGATGCGCTTGTGACCCATCTGACCCGCCATCTTTTTGCCCTTAAATACACGGCTGGGGTCGGAAGCGGCGCCGTTGGAACCGGCATGACGGTGATACTTGGAACCGTGAGCCATGGGGCCGCGGTGCAGGCCGTGGCGGTGAATGGCGCCCTGGAAGCCTTTACCCTTGGAAATAGCGGTGGCATCCACTTTATCGCCGGCGGCGAAGAGGTCTGCCTTGATTTCCTGGCCGGGCTCATATTCGCCTTCCAGCTTCAGCTCCCGGATGTAGCGCTTGGCAGCGGCGCCGGCTTTGGCGAAGTGGCCCTTCCGGGGCTTGTTCACCCGGGATTCCTTGATGTCTCCGAAGCCTACCTGGATGGCGGCATAGCCGTCGGTATCCTTGGTTTTCACCTGGGTCACCACACAGGGGCCGGCCTGGAGCACCGTCACCGGCGTCAAGATGCCGTTTTCGTCGAAAATCTGCGTCATTCCGACCTTGGTACCTAAAATTGCTTTCTTCATGTTTCCTCCTACAGCGGAGCACCGGAGTGCTCATACTAAGATTTAATGATTTTTTTGTTTGCCCGTGTTTCGGATGTGTCATCCTGAGCGGTCCCTGAGCCTGTCGAAGGGCAGCGAAGGATCCCATCCTGTTGTTTTGCTATTATGCGTTCTTCATCTTGATCTGGATATCTACGCCGGCGGGCACTTCCAGAGCGGACAGAGCCGTAACAATCTTCTGATTGGGACTGATAATGTCAATCAGACGCTTGTGGGTCCGCTGCTCGAACTGCTCCCGAGAATCCTTGTACTTATGAACGGCGCGGATGATGGTCACGATTTCCTTCTTGGTAGGAAGGGGCACGGGGCCGCTCACCTGGCATCCGTTCTTCTTCACCACGTCCACGATCTGGGCCGCGCTGGCGTCCACAGAGCTGTGGTCGTAAGCTTTCAGGATGATTCTCATGATGCGTTCTTTAGCCATAAAAATAGTCGCCTCCTTATTCGAACTTTTGTGGAAGTCCGACAAGCGGTGACTGTACACGCTTCCGTGTGTGTCCTAAGGGGCTGCACACGTCATCTCTGCTTCTTGCAGATAGTTGGTACAGTGACTTGTCGTCAGTTTCCTAAACATGACATTCGCTCCACGGAAAACCTGCCACGGGCGGGCAGCAACCTCACGCTTCACCGCTATCAATGTCACAGCAAGAGATACTCTACCATGGGATTCTGCAAAAAGCAAGGTTTAGATTTTATGTTTTTTTGCTACTTCTGCTTGCGAAAATTAAGTCATTCAAGATGTAGTAGCAGCCGCCAAATCCGGCACCATATGTGGGATGGCGCCTGTAAAGGACACGCGCCATCCACTGCTCTGCAGCGCTGATACTACCGCCAGTCCCGCTTCTGCTCTATCCAGTCGGCGGAGCACTTAAACCAGCTCAGCAGCATCAGGCCGAAGAGTAGGCCGCCGATGATATCCGTCAGCCAATGGACGCCGGATAAAAAGCGGGCCATAATGGTCAGGCCACCGGCCAGAGCCAGGCAGACCATCAGCATCCGCTTCGGCCCTTCCACAAAGATGTATCGTCCTACGAAAAACAGGGCGCTGCCGAAGAACACCACTGCCAGCATACTGTGAGTGGAAGGATAGGAGGCCTCCAGCTGTCCGTTTTCTAGAATAGGCCGGTAATTGATGACAATCTTATCGAAGGCTTTCCACAGGATTACCAGAATTATATAAAGGCCTCCGGCAGCAAAAATCGCCGGATCCACCTTCTTCAGGCTTTTTCCTTTGATCCACTGGATGAGCCCCATAAGGGCAATCACCCCGCCGGCCATCATCCCCACCAGGCCCATCACCTTGCTCACATCATACCAGAACAGATTAGTCTTCACCGCCTCATGCACCGGGCCGTTCAGGGCCGCCAGGCCCACGGCGCTGTCCCGGGGGCCGATGGTTTTCACATCCACCAGCAGCACCAGCAGCGTAAACAATATGGTCAGGGCCGTCAGCGCGGCGGCCGTCATTAAAGATTTCTTCATTCCCTTCTCCCTTCGGGTTTATTCCTGTATCATATAAATCAAATCGCCGAAATAATACAGGTCCAGCTCCACTTCCACCATTTTCCGGGAGCGGGATCCTTTTTTCCGGCGGAACATCATACCCCGGTAGCAGACCCGGTTGTAGCCGTGCAGTTCACTGATGACGGTGATGCCGCTGCCCAGGCGGGCGGGCAGGAAATCCGCCAGAGCCATGCGCCGGCCCTTCAGCTTCTCCTTCTCCTTTTCCGTGGTCTTCATCCAGCTGACGGTACAGAAATCCGGGTCCACATTCCGAATCTCCAGGACCGCCGGCCCGGTTTTCGCAAAGGGCTCCTTATTTTCCGTAATGCCCTCCTTAAAGCGCAGCTCCACCGTTTCCCCCTTCAGACGGATTTCGCTGATGACCGCATCATGCAGCCCGTAGGGATAATCCTGATACTGCTCTTTATTCAGTTTGACTTCCTTCATACCGTGACCTGCCTATCGTTTCTCCATATGAGAACTGCTGCCCACATGGGTGGCCAGGGTCGGGTTTCCCCTGTAATAAACCGTGGAACCGTTGGTAATGCTGCCCCCCAAAACATCTGTAACGCTGCACTCCAAAAGGGCACCGCCGCTTAAAGTGAGGGTAGCCTTCTGCACCAGGTAGCCGTAGGCCTTCACCTGGGAGGCCCCGGTGAGCACCGCAAATAAACTGGCCGCCGTGCCGGCCCCGTCCCGGGGCGGAATCTCTGCTTGGGAGGCCCCGCCTATATGCCAGTCCGCCTCCTCTGCGTCGACCGCCTGGGCCAGCAGAGCGGAGGCGCCGCTCATATCCAACTTCCAGCGGCCGGCCTGGATGTGCTCCGCCTCCAGGCGGGAGGCCCCGGAAAGCTCCATCTTTAATTCCGCGCCGGCCTTTAAGGCGTCCACTTTCAGAATGGAAGCCCCGGACAGCACCACTTCCAGCCGGCTGTTCCCCTGGGCCAGGCCCTGAGGGGAGGCGGGGCCGTCATTGTAAAAAGTATAATAACTGCCCAGGCCGGTTTCAAGCTCGCTGCGGGCTTCGCAGGCCCCTGCCAGGCTTAAGCGTTCCAGCTTTTCATAAGGCTGGTCAAAAAGGGTGATGGTAAGGCCTTCCTCCAGGGTATAGCGCTTGCCGCCCTCTGCATGAATGCTGAGCTGCTGGCCGGAAAACTCCAGCTTTATCTCCGGCAGCAGCTCCTGGGGGCCTTTCAGCTCCGCCCGTGCCCCCTTGCCGTCATACGCAAAAACCAGTTCCGGGCCCTTATCCTGACCCTTCACCTTCAAGTGGATGTCCTTCACTTCTATCCGGGTGGCGCTGCCTTCCAGGCGCAATCCCCCTTCCCCGCCTCCCTTGCTCTCCTCTTTCAGGGAGGAAGCGCCGCAGGCGGTAAGAAGCGAAAGCAGGGCAAAAGCAAAGATGACAATGATTTTTCTCATGATGTTATCCCCTTACCTTCCGGAACATAAACTTCCTGGCCACATTCACCGCCGCTTTATAGGGCAGGGGCCGGAGGGCCTTATCCGCCTCCTTCAGCAACTGCCGTATGGGCAGATTTTGGGGGCAATGGCTTTCGCATTTGCCGCAATCCACGCACTGAGAAGCAAAGGCCGGCTCTTTAGTCAGCCCCACGCTTTGAATATACTGGCGGCGTCCCCCATGCTTTCCCTCGGTAAACATGGCATTCCAGCAGCGGAAGGCCCCGGGAATATCCACCCCCTTGGGGCAGGGCATGCAATAGCGGCAGCCGGTGCAGCCTACTTTTTCTTTGGCATTGATTTCCTTCTTAATCTCTTCTATAAAATCAAACTCCGCCGGAGTCCAGCTTGCCGCCGGTGCCTCCGAGGCAATGCAGCAATTCTCTTCCACCATGGCTGCGGAGTTCATGCCGGAAAGCACCACTGTCACCTCCGGCTGGTCGTACAGCCAGCGCAGGCCCCATTCCGCAGCGCTCCAACCGTGGGGATGCTGCGCTATGGCCTTCTTCGCCTTCTCCGGCAGGGCATTCACCAGACGGCCCCCCCGCAGAGGTTCCATGATGATCACCGGGATTCCCCGGGCGGCAGCGGCCTGAAGGCCAGCCCGCCCTGCCTGGGATACTTCATCCAGATAATTATATTGGATCTGGCAGAAATCCCAATCATAATCCGCCAGAATCTTCAGGAACATTTCCGTATTGCCATGGAAAGAAAAGCCGATTTGATGAATGGCTTTTGTCTCCTTCTTGTCCCGGATCCAGTCCAGGATGCCTGCTTCCTTCAACCGCTGCCACTGATGCAGATCCGTCAGATGATGCATCAGATAATAATCGATATAATCCGTCCGGAGCCGCTTTAACTGTTCCTCGAAATATTTATCCAAAGCAGCCCGGGAAGCAATCATGTACTGGGGCAACTTGGTGGCGATTTTCACCTTTTCCCGTATGCCGTTTTTTTCCAGGATCTGCCCCAGGGCCACCTCGCTGCCGGGGTAGATATAAGCGGTGTCATAATAATTCACCCCGGCCCGGTAGGCGGTCAGGATCTCCTGCTCCGCCTTGTCCAGATCTATGCTGCGGCCCCTGGTAGTAAAACGCATGCAGCCATAGCCTAAAAGGGAAAGATCCTCCCCTCTTTTATCCTTCCGGTATTGCATAAAACCTTCTTTCCTGTCCGGGCCTTAGCCGATCAGCCGGGCATCCCGAAGGGTGCAGTAGGTATTGCCCCCCTCCTGGTAGGTGTCAAAAACGCCTATGACGCAGATAATGGATTTGACAGGGGGATAATCATCGGGATAAGTCAGATCCCCCGCCAGGATAAACTCCATGCCCTGGGCGCAGCAGGCAGCGGCATCCTGAATCATGCAGGTAAAATAATACCCCCCGGTCACCGGGTTGGGAAAGCTGGCAAAAGAGCCCCGCATTTTCACGGTCTTACCGATATAGTTCTTCGGGGACGACAACATATTGGTGACTTCCGAAAGAACTAGGGCGCCGGAAAGGGCCGTTAAGTCCACATCCACCGGTTCATCTGCCGCGGCGCTTGTTTCCTTCCCGGTCTGGGTGGCGGCGGTGGTTCCCTGCTCCGCAGGCAGGCTGCTGCCCTGCTTCTCCGAATCCGCCTTGGCCTGCTCCAGGATATCTTTTACCCCGGCGGGCTGATTGCCTGCTTTGCGGGCCGCTTCATTGCCGCCGCATCCCGCCAGGGACAATATCAATACCAGACATAGCAAATAACGAATGGCTCTTTTCATATTGCTTAGCCTCCTGTTACTGTCTTTTCTTTCGTTTCTTTGTCAGTTTATCACAAACTGCCTCTTCCGGGCAAGGCTTTATTGTCAGGACTGTGGGGGTGGGACAGGTGAACGGGCCATGGGTGGATGCAAACTTCCGATGTTTCCGCCTCGTAGGGGCGACCACTGGTCGCCCGAGGGACTGCAGCCCGTCAAGGTCTGCGGGCGGCTGGTATGTTTAGTGTAGTAACATAGTTTACAGATTGTACGAACACATGGTTTACAACTCAAATGTTATAATGAAGACATAATAACGTAGATAGAGGTGCGTT
>CADBFP010000010.1 GCA_902793995.1 uncultured Lachnospiraceae bacterium
TCCCAACGGTGAATCCGGCCTGACCCTCATCAAGGGTAACCTGTACAAGGGCGAAAACATCGCCATGGGTCAGAAGACCTGCGCCGCCGTCATGAGCGCCTGGTTCAACTCCGCCAGCCACAAAGCCAACATGCTGGGCAAGAACTACACCAAGGTTGGGGTAGCCGGCTACGAAGTAAACGGCACGATCTACTGGGTAATGGTATTCTCCTCCTAATAGAGACTGAAAACGAAAACAACAAGTCAGACAGACTGAAGAAATAAAACAAAATTAGCCAACTCGAAGAACTATTGTCCTTCCCTATCCATAGGCCCCGCTTGGAAGTAAAACCCCAAACGAGGCTTTTTTATGGCGGGGGGACAATTGCAGCAGAGTGCGTTGGGGCGATTATCAATCGCCCGCGGGCGGGCCCTAAAGGACTAGGCGCTGCGCGCCGTCGCAATGCCCGCCCCTACGCGGACAATTTGCGAGCGTAGCCCGCAAATTGACGGAATAAAAATCCGCCTGCGGCGGATAAAAGGCGGCTGATAGCCGCCCCTACAAAAACCTCCTTGCCAGATCCAATAAATACTCCCTGGTATTATGCTCCGGCTCCCGCTGCACATCCTCTAACAAATGCTTCAAAACTTCCCCCATGCCAGGCCCCGGCTTAAATCCCGCGGCAATCAAATCCCCGCCGCGGATGGCCAAATCCCCTATGGCCACCGGGTCGCCGGCTTCCAGTATCTGCCGGTACATGGCACAGGTCTCCTCATAAAAAGGAGCAAATTCCTCCTGGGAAAGCCGGGATTTCCCTTTATTATCCGCCTGCAAAAACGCTAGATAGTCCGGGAAAAGATCCTTTCCTACCTGCCCTAGCAGACGGCGGATATTATAAGCCGTGGGGGGAATGCGTACATCATGCACCCGAATCAGGCGCAGCACATAATCACTGGTTTTGTTGTCGTAGCGGTATTCTTTCAGGAATTCTTCTGCGTAGGCAGCACTTAGAAGCTGATGCCCCTTAAAATGGTCTGTGCCGGCCTCATCCGTGGTTTTGGCAGGGATTTTCCCGCTGTCATGCAGCAAGGCGGTCAGACGCATCGGCAGCCGCGCAGGAACCGCAGTCATTACTTTCAATGTATGCTGGCCCACATCATAGCAGTGATATTGATTATTCTGGGAGGTGGAGAGCATCTCATCGAATCGGGGCATAATCACGGATGTAATGCCGCATTCCGCCAGCTTCTCGAAATATTCCGGATGGTCGGAGAGGAGCAATTTGTTGATCTCATCCCGGATGCGCTCCTTACTGACCATAGCCAGACGAGGGGAAAGAGGCCGGATAGCGGCAAAGGTTTCCGCTTCTATTTCATAACCAAGCTGCGCGGAAAAACGAACCGCCCGAAGCATACGCAGAGCATCTTCCGTAAAACGCTCTGCAGGGTCTCCCACGGCCCGGATGGTGTGCTTCCTCAAGTCAGTTAGGCCGTCGTATAAATCCACCACCCCTTTATCCGGAGCGTATGCCATGGCATTGATTGTAAAATCCCGCCGTGCCAGATCCTCGGCCAAAGAGGAAACAAAATTAACAGAATCCGGATGCCGGCCGTCACTGTAAAAACCATCTGTCCGGTAGGTGGTAATCTCGTAGGCCTCATTTTTTACCATCACGGTAACAGTCCCATGCTGCAGGCCCGTATCGATGGTGCGGCGAAAGAGGGCTTTTACCTCTTCCGGCCGGGCGGAAGTGGTGATATCCCAATCCCCCGGCCTGCGGCCGATGAGGCTGTCTCGCACGCAGCCACCCACAATAAAGGCCTCAAATCCGGCCTGACGCAGGGTATTTAGAATAAACTCCGCCCCTTGAGGCAGGGAAATAACAATGGATTTTTCCATGGAAAGGTCTCCTTGCGGGGGCAAGAAACATGCACCCCGCAAGTATTATAGCATAAAGTTAAAAAAAGTGCTTGCATTTTCGCCAGACTGTGCTAAAATAGCATTCGTTCGGGGCATTAGCGCAGCTGGGAGCGCGCCACACTGGCAGTGTGGAGGTCAGGGGTTCAAGTCCCCTATGCTCCATGAAAAGGAAGAGCCGGTGCGAAAGCATCGGCTCTTCCTTTTCAATGAAATTCGCCCCTTCGGGGCGAGTGAAAGGCTGCTGCGCAGCATGAAATGGGCTTTGCCCATGAAATGCTGACGCATGATGATGGGCGGATTTCATTTCACATTCGGCGCAGCCGAATATTTCATATCGAGCGTAGCAAGATAATTCATTCTTCACTTTTTGACGGAATCTAACCCGCAAAAGCATAATACAGGAGATGTATGCTGATGAAGGAAAACAAACTCCAGGAGCTTTCCTTAACTTTTTCCGTGGAGATCATCAGGCTTTGCAAATCCATTAAGGGACATATTTCCTTGGTCAATCAACTGGAATGGTCTGCTACCTCCGTCGGAGCCAATATCCATGAGGCTAACTATGCCCACAGTCGGGCGGATTTTGTGGCTAAACTACAGATTGCCCTGAAAGAGTGTTTTGAGACCGAGTATTGGCTAAAGCTGTTTCAGAAAACAGAGATAGGAAATGCAGAAATAGAGGAAGAATTGCAAAGTATTTGCGGAAGCTTGCGTCGGATGCTTATTGCGTCCATCAATACAGCCAAGAGATAAAACGAGGTGCTCCTGGAATAGTCGACACAGTGTGTCAACTATTGTTCACATCGAGAGCAGTGAGATATTTCATTCTTCACATTTTACTCAGCTTTTTCTAAATTGAATATGAGCCGATTCTATGGTATGCTTACCAACAGATGTTGAGTTTACGGTGCGTTTTGCGCTCTTTGTTTCCTGCAAGGAAGCGGTATTTGGAAAAGTGTAAGCACCGCTGACACAATTGGTGCAAGGGTATAATGCGAACGATACGGTAGTAGTGATTAATCATATTGAGATTGATAGGGAATGTTCTACTCTGTTATTAGACTATCACTGGTAATTGAGGTAATTATCGATGGGGGAAAGTAGATACTTAATAAGGGTTAGGTTTTACCAATCGCGATCAAGGTTGTTAAAGCGTGCTATAAGTCTAGCTAAGTCTTTTCCCACATTTGAGGATCGAGAAGGGTTGTTTTTCTGTGCTATTGATAATATCTATGATTACTGTAGATTACAGTTATCGGCTTATGAACTTATACAAATAATTGAGAAGTGGAAAGATAGTGAGATATGGCTCTATGATACTCAATACAAAAATAGAGCAGATTATCATGACTTCTTGACGGTTCTTAAAGGTAGCGCAGGAAAGTATACGCAATTAATAAATGAATCTAACTCGCGTGTCTCACTTGGTCAAATATCAATAGAAGATCTACCGTATCCAATCGTTTATTATCCAGAGCATTATGGAGCGTTTTTTGGCTTTTCAATGGATATAGGGAGTCCAATATGTTTTTGTGAATGCGAACGTCTTGCTATAGATAATTACATCAAATTGCGAAAGCGCACCCCGATATCAGGGTTTACAAATGATAAAAGCAATCCACTTGGGAGCGATATGTTTCCCATCACTGTTTCTAGAATCAGTAAAGGACATTCCGACCCATTATCACTGTTTGAATTTAAAGAAGGAATATGCTTTCGTTGTAACAAAAAGGTTCCCAATTATACATACTGTCATCCCATGTATGGAGGTGCTTTTAAACAGCATTATGGTTGGTATATTCAACAGGAATACTATAAGCTGGGAATAGATAAAAACCAGCATAAGGAATTGAGTGTTTTGGAAGACACTTGCGACCCGGATATATATGATTCTTTAAATCGTTTGTTCGAATTACATAAGATGGCATATTCTAACCTTAACATTGATGAGACAAGGGAACAATCAGAGATAAGGTCGAAGATAGATCGGGTGATTGAAAACTCTGTGAGGACTCAGCTTGGTTTTAGAAAGATTGGAGATATTTGGATAAGTGAAACCATCCTCTATGAAATTGTGTGTCAGATTTTTGAAGGAAGTGAAGTTAAACGTCATTATAGACCTTCTTGGTTAGAAGGTCTCGAATTGGACATTTTTGTTCCTGCATATAATATTGCTTTTGAATATCAAGGTATTCAACATTTTCAAGCGGTAAAGCACTGGGGCGGAGAACAGCAACTGAAAAAACAAAGAGATAATGATGCTCGAAAAAAAAGGATATGTTTGGAACGGAATATACATTTAATTTGCATTAACTACTATGATCCTCTCACTACGGAATACGTTGTGAAATGTATAAATAGCCGAGAATAATTGTATTGATAGAGCTTGCGGATAGCGTGGCAAAGTTGCCAAGAGGTATAGGCTGTTACCTTCTCCAATTACCCCGGAAAAGAGCCCAATCGCCGACACCGCCTTTCCGTTGATATATCTACATTTTTGGATAATGCCAAAACGGGTCGAACGAACGTTCCTTGCTCAAGCCCCCTATGCTCCTTCCAGGATACCACGCAATAGCGTGGTTTTTTGATGTCCCGACTAAACTCTGACGAAACATTCGTCAGAATGAATGCAGATAAGCCGATATTATTCCACGACATTTTCTAAATTGAACGTGAGCCGATTCTGTGATATGATTACTATCGGATTCTATTGCGAATTATGACGCCCTCAGCCCTTAAACGAGGGTGAACTGTATAATAGTGTCATCACTGCTGACACAATTCATAGTAGGTAGGTGAGATACCATGACAATCAGTGAAGTCCTCGCTATGGAGGAAAAACAGATATTCGACCGCAAAAGCATTCAAATCAAGCCCGTGGATTTGTCTGACACAATCTGTGCGTTTGCGAATGCTGATGGGGGTACGATAGCTATTGGTATATCGGATAGACGACGGAGGATTGAAGGGGTCGATTATCACATTGAACTACTGAATGAAATCCTGCGGACTCCTATAGATTTTTGCAATCCGACCGTTCCAATCACAATGGAGATGGTGGAATGCACTAATTTCCAGGGACAGCTGGATCATGTGCTGTTGATGAAAATAGAAGCCAGTCCGTTGCTTCATGCTAATCAAGCAGATGAGGTGTTCCTTCGAGTAGGAGACAAGAATAAAAAACTGAGTTTTAGTGATCGGATGACCTTGATGTATGCCAAGGGAGTACGTTACTACGAGGATGAGCCTGTGGCGGATGCTTCCCTAGAGGACCTTGACTTTGATTTTATTAAGGATTACTGCAGACGGATTGGTTACTCAAAATCTCCGGAACAATATGTCCGTGAGAATAAGAGATTCGTCACGACAAAAAACGGAAGGGATCAGGTCTCTGTCGCCGCCATTCTGCTGTTTGGTAAAAACCCACAATTGTTTTTCCCTCGCGCCTCTGTTCGTTTCATCCGTTTTGATGGCACGGAGGCAAAAGTGGGCCAGAAAATGAACGTGGTCAAAGACGTGGTTTTTGAAGGGCGTTTATTGGAACAAGTGAAGAAAGCTGTAGACTATATCAAGATTCAAATGAAGGAAAAAACCTACCTCGGGAAAGATAGTATTTTTGTCACAGATGAGGAATACAGCGAATTTGTTCGCACTGAAATAGTCGTTAATGCGATCACCCACCGTGACTATGCTATTAAGGGGACTGATATCCAAGTAAAGATGTTTGATGATCGCCTGGAAGTGGATAGCCCCGGTTCCTTTGCCGGAATGGTCAATAAACATAATATCCGGTATACGCATTTTTCCCGGAATCCGACTATTGCGGCTTTTTTGAAAGATTATGGGTATGTGAAGGAGTATGGGGAAGGAGTTGATCGGATGTGCCTGGAATTACAGGCTCTTGGTTTGCCCGCCCCGGCTTTTAACGACAGCACTTTTATTCTTAAAACCACTGTGAAAAGTGCCGCATATAGAAACGAAACGACGCGAGGCGCGTCGATTCAGGCTGAAAATGCGTCGATTGAGGGAAAGGACGCGTCGATTGAGGGAAAGGACGCGTCGATTCAGGGTGAAAGTGCGTCGATTCGCAGGAAAGAGGAGTTGCATCAAAAGCTTATACGAATGAAGAGCTCCGGAGAGTTATCTCCGCAAAATGCTGATGAGGCTCGGTTGATAGTCCAGGAAATGGATGTTATGCAAGTGATTACAAGCAAGGAAATAATGAGAGTATTATCCTGTCAAACTACCAAGGCCAGACGTGTGCTGAAAATGATGGAAGGCTGTGGATTTATTTTGCCTATTCAGGGTAAGGGGAAAGGAAAGTATATTCTGAATACTACGGAATAGACAGTATGGGAAATGGAGAATAATCTAAAAGAATTGAAAGAATGTGGTGATACAGACACAAGAAACAAACTGCTTTCGGAATGTAGCACGATTCTGAACTGTTGCGATGAAGATGTTCAGAAGTGTTCTGTTGTTGAAGAACAATCATACCGATATGCGATAATACGAACCTATTGCAAGATATTACTGTCTTGCAAGGAGATACTATGTTTGTTGTTAAACGGTTTCCCCGATGGCGGAATGGCACTGACTCGACAAGTATTCGAGGGATGGGTCATCGTTCGAGCACTTTTGATCGGAATTCAACAAAATGATTGTGGCCTAATAGAGCGTTTTTTTGATTCGATTGTCATTTTTGAGTTGAAACAATCCAAACGAATCTTGGAATATGTCATATCCCAAAAGGTAGATCAAAAAGAAACACAGGAGAAGTTGGACAATGTTGAATCGCAGGCTATGGCATATCTGACAAAATACAACAAAGAAAAACTACGTGATTTTAAAGATTACTGGTGGGCTGAATGCGATTCATTCCAAAACCTGAAAACAAAAGTCCATCTACCCGATGATTATATGTATTCATTTACTAGCAATAGGGTACATCTAAATATTGCTTCGATGTTTAATTATATGGATCAAACAGAAGAAGGAATACTTTTGGGTCCCAGCATTTCTGGATGGAAAATGCCATTGCAGTATATGCTTATATGCTTGAGATCAATTGTAGGAGAGATAAGTGCCTTTTACCCTGAGTTTACTTCTCCTGCAACAATTAAGAAGATTACAGATTTGGCCGAAAAGCTACGTGGATGCTTATAGGGATGGTTTTGGTTTGTATGCGCATTGATGCTCATATTTGTTACCTTCCCCATTTACCCCGAAAAAGAGTTGGAATCGCCGACGCCTCCTTTCCGTTGATATATCTACATTTTTGGATGTTACTGAAACAGGCCGAACGAACGTTCCTCGTTCAAGTCCCCTATGCTCCATGAAAAGGAAGAGCCGGTGCGAAAGCAACGGCTCTTCCTTTTCAATGAAATTCGCCCCTTCGGGGCGAGTGAAAGGCTGCTGTGCAGCATGAAATGAGCTTTGCCCATGAAATGCTGACGCATGATGATGGGCGAATTTCATTTCACATTCGGCGCAGCCGAATAATTCATATCGAGCGCAGCGAGATATTTCATTCTTCACTATTTGACTGAATCTAACCCCAAAAAATACAGGAGGCGTATGCTGATGAAGGAGAATAAACTTCAGGAGCTTTCCTTATCTTTTTCCGTGGAGGTCATCCGCTTGTGCGAGTCTATCAAAGGACACAGTTCTTTGGTCAATCAATTGGAGCGTTCCGCCACATCCATTGGAGCCAATATCCATGAGGTGAACTATGCCCACAGCCGGGCGGATTTTGTTGCTAAACTACAGATTGCCCTGAAGGAGTGTTTCGAAACGGAGTATTGGCTGAAGTTGTTTCAGAAGACGGAGATAGGGGATGCCGACAAGGAAAAGAAACTGCAAAGCATTTGCGGCAGCCTGCGCAGGATGCTGATTGCCTCTGTCAATACAGCAAAAAGATAGGGAAGTGAGGAGATCATTGTCTAAAAGATTTCCCCGTTGCCAAATGCTGTGTATCGGTTCCGAAAGACTTTCCACAAACTATTGTTAGAAAAAAACTTGAGTGGTACAATAAAACGGCCGTGCTATTGATATAGGCATAGGAGCTTTTTGTTTGGGTGTGAGGGATTTGCTATGATCTATGTTGTTTTGGTCATTATAGCCTTGCTTGTTTTGCTTCCGGTCCTGCTTTCCGTGTTTTTCTTCAAACCCTTCAAGTACACCGATAGGTGGAACCGCCCGACTCATGAGGATTATGCAGACGAGAATGAAGCGACTTCCTTTATGAGTCGAAGGAGCAGGCTTGCGGCTCATATTTACGGTGCGGATAATAAAAAGGGAACCCTGATTTTTTCCCACGGGATGGGCGTCCCCTCAGACTATTATATCCCTGAGGCCCGGTATTTTGCGAAAGCCGGATACAGATCGATCCTGTTTGATAATACGGGATACTGGAAAAATAAGGGGATATTCCTTGGATTCCCGCGTGCCGCTAAGGATCTTGCTGCTGCCATCCGGCATTTTGACAATGGTACGCCTCTTATCCTGTTTGGGCACAGTATGGGCGCTTACGCCGTCTGCACAACGCTTCCTGAGGCAGGAGAGAATGTAAAAGCCGTTGTAGCCTATTCCGGCTTTGACAATGAGCCTGAGATGATTAAGGAATTTACAGAAACGAATCTTAAGAAATGTAAAGGCCTTGTTGCTTTTCTGTTCAGCGCGTCCCAGTGCATCCTTTTTCCGCATAGATTTTTCCGCTCATCGTGGAAATGTTTGAAAGAGTGCGGATGCAGGGCCATGATCATACACGGCAGCGCTGATGAGGAGATAGCTATCAACGGTGCGTCTCTGTATGCCCATGCGGTTCATGAAAAACCAGACATGACCGTGACATTTTCGCCGGACAAAGAAGGCCATAATACCCATATGGGCATTGTTCGTCCCGTAGATGCGTCCGGTGAGATCAATCAAGAGGTGCTTCCGAGGGTGCTTCAATTTATAGATGAACTTGCTGACAAGTGATAAAAGGATATCCATAACGAAGAAATATTGATATAGCCTGTAAGAAGATAGGGGAGTGTTTTGATCTACCATGATTATGGAACTGAAAACGAGTACCTCATAGGAATCAGCATGCAGGACAAATGCTTTGGAGAGTATGGCTGCTTTCCGGCAATCTGAGCACCTATACCGCCCTGGCCAATGAGGACACGATTGTAATGGAGATACCAAAGAGCGATCTCCATCATTTCATCTCCCTCAATCCCAGAAATGCCGAAGAAATATTCGGCTCCATGGCAAAACAGATTGCCATGCTTTCAAAGAATATTGAGATGCTGAGAAATGAGGGTTGAAGGGGCGGATAAGTTTCCGATGACAGGGAAACTACACATCCCCCAAATCCCCATCCCCTACCTTTTCAAACGTTTATCCGCCCGGGCGGCCAGGCGCGTGCCCAGAGACTGAAATAGCTGCACCAGCAGAATCAGCAGGAGAACGGCGCAAAGCATCACCAGGTAGCGGTAGCGGTAATACCCGTAATTGATGGCGATTTTGCCCAGGCCGCCGCCCCCTATGATCCCGCTCATGGCAGAGTATCCCAAAATGGTGGTAACAGCGATAGTGCCGTTGGAGATGAGAGAAGGAATGCTCTCCGGAATCAGCACCTTTGCAATGATCTGCATGGGGGAAGCCCCCATAGACTGGGCCATCTCGAGGGTGTTGGGATCCACCTCCCGGAAACTGCTCTCCGCCAGCCGCGCAACAAAGGGGAAGGCCGCTATGACCAGGGGAACGATGGAAGCGAAGGTTCCGACGGAAGTGCCGATTAAAAGCCTGGTAAGGGGGATGACCATAATCATCAAAATCAGGAAGGGCACGCTGCGGAGCAGATTGACGACTCCGTTTAGGAGCTTCATCAGCCAGGCAGGAAGAGGCAGGATGCCTTTCTTTCCGCCTACGGCCAGCAGCACCCCCAGGGGCAGTCCCAGAAGGAAGGCAAACAAACTGGCCAGAAGCGTCACATAAAGGGTTTCCCAAAAGGCCAAAGGGAACTGGCTGATGATCACATCCCAGGCCTCGGCGGCCATTTCGGCATTGAAAATGTTCTTAAACATGGCGATTCACCTCCTCGGCAATTACATCCGGTATTTGTGTCATATAAGCCATTGCCCTCCGGGCCTGATCCTGTTCCGGAAAGGAAAGCAGCATGGAACCGAACATTTTGTCCGCCAGGCTCCGGGTGGAAGCGTAAGCAATATTGGCCATTATGCCCTTTTCCAGGGCCATTTGAGCAATGAGAGGCGTGGCGGTGGCTTTGGCTCCGTGGAAAACCACCCGGATGAAATGCCGGTCGTCCGTGGCAATGACGGAGGATTCCGCCTCGCCCTCCGGAAAGACAAGCCGGCGGGCGGCAGCGGAGGCAGGTCGGGCAAAGATTTCGCTGACATCGCCCTGCTCGGCTACTCTGCCCTGATCCAGAATCGCCACATGGCGGCAAATGCTTTCCACCACGCTCATCTGATGGGTGATGATAATCACGGTGATCCCCAGCTTTTCATTGATATCCCGGATCAGGGACAAAATGGAATGAGTGGTCAGCGGATCCAGGGCGCTGGTGGCTTCATCGCAGAGGAGAACCTTCGGCTCTGTGGCCAGGGCCCGGGCAATGGCCACCCGCTGCTGCTGGCCGCCGGAGAGCTGGGCGGGAAAGCTCTGGGCCTTATCCGCAAGGCCCACTAAATCCAAAAGCTCCAGGCTGCGCTGCCGGGCGGCGGCGCTGCTTTCCCCCGTAAGCTCCAGAGGAAAGCAGACATTTTTCAGACAGCTCCGCTGCATCAGCAGATTGAAGCCTTGGAAAATCATGGTGATTTCCCGGCGTTTTTTCCGCAGTTCCTCCTGGCTCAGGCGGGCAAGGTCCACCCCGTCCATCAGAACCTGGCCTTCGCTGGGCTTTTCCAGCCTATTGATGCAGCGGACCAGGGTGCTCTTGCCGGCCCCGCTCATGCCGATTATTCCGAAAATATCCCCGGTCTGAATGCTGAGGGAAACATCTCTCAGGGCCTTGGTTTCGCCCTCCGGCGAAAGGAAGGTTTTGGATAAATGCCGTATCTCAATCATAATCCTTCTTTTCCCTTTCTTACTTAAACACATCCAGACTGGACTGTTTGCCCCCGTAAAGGCTCATGGGTTCGATATGGATGCCGGCCACGCTGACAAGATGGGTGCCCCGGGATTCATTGAATTCATTCAGATAAGGGAGGTGCTGGAAGTAGTTGGCATCGATTTCTCCGTCCTCCACCACGGTGTTGGGCAGCACATAATCTTCAAAACTCTTGATTTCCAGGCTGATATTTTTCTCCGCCAGAATGGCCTTGGCCACTTCCAGAATGTCCACATGGGGGCTGGGAGACGCTGCCACGCTGATGCTTTTCCCCGCCAAAGCGCCGTAGTCCAGAGAGGGATCGAAGCCGTTGCTTTCCTTTTCCACCGCTGCCACGATTTGCCCGTCATATTTCTCCCGGATATGCTCCACCACCTGATGGCTGGTCAGGGCGGCGGCCAAAGCCTTCACCAGGGGATCATTTTGCCGGCCCTCCTTCACGCAAAGGATATTCACATAAGGGGAGACGGCGCCTTCCATATACAGGGCGTCCCGGCCGGGATTCAGGCCCGCAGCCAGGGCGTAATTGGTATTGATAACGGCAAAATCCACGTCCTTCAAAAGGTTGGGGAGCTGAGCCGCTTCGGCTTCTTTGAAGCTGATATGGTACGGGTTTTCCAGGATGTCCTGAAGCGTAGCGGTAAGGCCGGCGGTTTCTTTCAGCTTAATCAGCCCCTTCGCCTCCAAAAGCAGGAGGGCGCGGCCTTCATTGGTAGGGTCATTGGGCAGAGCAATGGTGAGTCCCTTTTGCCCGCAGGCAGAAAGAGAAATAAGGGCGGCCAGTGCAAGCAGAAGAGCAATGAGTTTTTTCATGGTAATCATCCTTTCGTTTTTTGTTTTCCCGTCAGACAAATAAAAAAGGGGAGGCCTCCGATGAAGCCTCCCCTTTCAGGCTGCAGGCAGCCCCTTATGATTTACAGGAAGAGGGATCGGAAGAAAAAGCACAGCAGGAAACGCACATACCCATAGGCATGTGCATAAGCATCTCCATCATCATGGTTCGAGCTGTCTTCACCGAATCTCTCCTCGTTTGTTTATTTGTTGCGGGTTGCGGCAATAGTAGCACAGAGGCGGCAGGGTGTCAAGAACTTCTTTCCTTGAGTATATTCCAGACGGATTTTTGTCAGACGCTAATAAAAAAAAAGTGCAAAGTATTTGCGGAGGTCTGCGCAGGATGCTGATTGCCTCTGTCAATACAGCAAAAAGATAGGGGCATTGCCAAAAGAGCGCAGGCTTTTGATCTCGACTCCTGCCAGCGGCAAATGACTTTTTCTGCGCTTTATCAAAACGCTTATCGGAAGAAAAGATTGGGTATGATTGCTCTTTTAATAGGAGATCATTGACTATTATTATGTTATCCATGCTTTCAAAGAATATCGAGATACTGAGAAATGAGGGTTGAAGGGGCGGATAAGTTTCCGATGACAGGGAAGGTGTTTTGATCCCGACTTAGAGGAACATCAGAAGAGCAGAACGGGCTGAAAAATGGAGCAGCGCACCCCAGGAGACCCGTCTCAATGTCATTTAGTTAAGAAAAATAGTGTCATCCTGAGCACAGACTCTCCCCTGCAGGGGAGAGATGGCCCGAAGGGCCAGAGAGGGGAACACGAAGGATCCCATCCCTCCGATCCTGTCCTAAAATTATGGGATCCTTCGGCTTTAAGGTCTCAGGATGACAGGCTTAACCTAATGACAGTGGACCCATCTCCCTGGTGCACTGTTTGTTACGGCAATAACTGGTTGGAGATGAAGCGCCAGCCATCCGCGTTCCTCTCCATGACGGCGGTTCCGTGCCAGCCTCGTATCGTATCCTCCCAATCTATTTGGGCCAGATGCTCTTTCTCCAGCCAGTGGGCTTTGATCACCTGCGGCAACATGGGTTCGCTGTCTCCGTAAAAGCTGTAGTAGGCGTCATATTCTTCCAAATAAATGCCGGCAGGCGGACTGTTTTCAATCAGTGTCAAAATGGCTTCCTCCGACAAGGCGGTATATTTCTTTAAAATAGAGATTACCTTAGCCCGGGGACGCTTCTGAGGCTTCAGGCCAAGATTGTCAAATCCCAGGGCCTGTACGGCGGCAGCAAGTTCTTCGGCATCCACCGTTTCGTTTAGATCGGCTATGCCGGAGGAGCTGGTTCCGTTAAAAAATACCATACTCAGATCCAGATCCTCGGCCTTTTCATAGGAGCAGATCAGGAACATGCCGGGAATGCGGTCCCGTTTGCGGCTCAGGAAAAAGTCCAATTCCTTTACTTCTTCCTGGGTAAAATCCCGGGATTGCTTCGGAGAGCTTACGGAAGCGCTTTCCTTCGTCTCCTGGGACAAAATAGTGCTGCCTTCGGCTTTTTTGCTGCAGGCGCTTAGAAGCAAAAGACCGGCAATCAGTACGATGAGCAGGGATGCGGGGGAACAGATTTGTTTTTTCATGGGGATATCCTCCTTTTTGTCTTTTCACTTACTAAACGAATGAGGGTCGCGGAATCAGACACACTTTTTCCCGAATTTTCCATAATTTCTGCAGAAAGCTGATGAATGATTTTTTGGTTGGTCTCTGCATCAAAGGTGCTCCAAATTAGAAAATAAAGCTTTTCCTCCTCATCCATCCAGACATACTGGTAGTCGTCTTGACTGCCCCGGCGATAGACATCCACGGTTTTCCCACCCTCCTCCATCTGCTCCAGGTTTAAGCTGGAGCCCAGGGATTCCGGCTTGTAGCTGACGGGAGCCTTATATTTCCCGCAGCGGATATTGAGTTTATGATCATCCTGAAAGAGGATGGACAAACTATACCAGCCCTCCCGGCTGCCCCCCTCTTCCCAGCGGACCAGTTCTTCCCCTTCCGGCAGCCAAAGGGTTTGGCGGATGGGGGCGGCCGGCCTTAACGCAAACCAGGTGAGAAGCGCCACCAGAATCATGGCGATGGCTGCCAGAGCCGGTTTGAAGGACAGGATTCGATGCTTCTTCGCAGCCGTCTCTCCCCGCAGGAGGGCCTCCATCTTTTTCTGAAAGGCGGAAGACGGGGTGGGAGTGCCCTCTGTTTCCAGGGCCTTTTCCGCCTCCGCCACCCATTGTCTGGCCAACAGGGCGCTTGCCTTTCGAAGACTGTTCTCATCAACTGGATTCTTCCTCATAGAGCCTCTCCTTTCATAGTTTCCCCGATGTTTTGCCTAAGGCGGGACACGGTTCGCTGAACAGCACCGGCTTTTTTTCCGATCAGCTTTCCGATTTCCGCATATTTCAGTCCCAAATGGTAATGCAGAACCAGGATTTCCTGTTGTTGCAAGGGAAGCCGGGCAATGGCTTCCGTCAGGCGGAGGATGTCATCAGGCTCATCCGGCGCTTCGTAAACCTGTCCCGCCAAAGCCTCCTCATAAGAAAAGTCGGCCATATGCTTCCGCTTTTTCAGCATATCCAGAGCCTGATTTTGCACACAGACCAGCAGAAACGCTTTTTGTTCGTTGTCCGGCAGATGACGCAGGCGCTCGGGGCTGTCCATCAGACGGAGAAATACATCGTGCACGGCATCCTCCGCATCGGCCTGATTCCCCAACAGCTTTTGCCCGCGGCTTAAGAGCAGCGGCAAATGCTCCTGGTAGAGCCGGCTGAATAGCTCACGGTCTTCCGGGTTTGCAAGAGTCATGAAGCAAAGTAGCATAAGCGAAATCTCCTTTTTTCACTTCCTATACTATAAACGATTGGGCAGGTAAAAAACAGACAGGAGAAATGAAAAAAAGTTGTAAAAAGCGATCCTTGAATCATCAGGGATCGCAGAGAGGATTTCCAGAACAAAGGGAAAGCAGTTTTCGGAGGGTGTTAAGGTCTTTTCCCTCCCGTCCCGCTTTTATTCTGCCTCCGCCTCCTTTTTATCAAAGCCATGGAGCCAGTCGGAGCGGTGATAGTAGATGATATAAATCAGGGAGCTGATGCCCCAGGTAAGGGGGTAGGCCCAGTAGAGCAGGACGATATCGTGACGGATCTGCATGGCCACGGTGATATATACAATCCGCAGCAGACACCAGATAAGCAACATCACAATCATGGAAACGAAGGCCTTGCCGGCCCCGCGGAGCACTCCGGCGATGCAGTTGGAAAAGGCCAGCAGGCAGAAGAACAGGGCCACGGTGCGGCAATGCTCGATCCCCCAGGCCACCGCTTCCTGGCCGCTCAGGAAGAAACGGATAAAAGGCTCCGCAAAAAGGAAGATAATCAGGCCGATGAGTTCTGCCAGAAGGACCGAACTGGTCAAACCGAAGCGGGCGCCCCGGCGGGCTCGTTCATGCTCCCCGGCCCCCAGATTCTGACCGATAAAGGTAGACAGGGCCATGGAAAAGCTGCCAATGGGCAGGAAGGCGAAGCCCTCGATCTTCGAGTAAGCCCCCCAGGAAGCCATGCCCACCTCTCCGAAGGTATTGACATTGGACTGCACCAGCAGGTTGGCAAAGGAGATGACGGAGTTTTGCACTGCCGTGGGTACGCCGTAGCGCAGAATCTCCTTCAGCAGGGACCAGTGGATCCTGAGTTTCCCCAGAGAGAGGCGGTAAACCGTGCCCTTCCGGCTCAGCTGGATCAGACATAAAATGGCGCTGGCGCCCTGGGAAATGGTGGTAGCAATGGCGGCCCATTCCACGCCCTTGCCCAAAAGCCCCACAAAAAGCCAGTCCAGAAAAATGTTGAGCAGGGATGAAAAAATCAAATAGTACAGAGGCCGGCGGCTGTCCCCCACCGCATTCATCACGCCCTTCAGGGAATTGTACATGATCATGGCCAAAGAGCCGGCGAAATAGTAGCGGAAATACTTGGTGGACAGGGGCAGGACGGTTTCGTTCAAATTGATCCAGCGCAGCAGGGTGGGGGTCATAAGTACCCCGAAAATGGTTACTGCCAGGCCGCAGAGGAAGGAAAGCATTACATTGGTATGGACGGCCTGGGAGACTTTCTCCATATCCCTGGCCCCGAAATAGCGGCTGATGACTACGCCTGCTCCCATGGAGGCGCCCACGAAGAAGCTGATGACCATAAAGATCAGACTGCCGGAGGAACTGACGGCGGCAAAAGCATCGTCCCCCAGGAAACGGCTCACCATCCAGGCGTCGGCGGTATTATAAAGCTGCTGAAAGAGCTGGCTCAAAAAGATGGGGGCCGCAAAGCTGAGTATCAGCTTTTTCGGATCCCCCTCTGTCATCAGGACGGCTGACTTTTTATTCTGAAGCATGATGGAACCTGCTTTCTTTGTTTTTCCCTTAGGCAGTACGGAAGTATTATACCCTCCTTCCCCGGGCTTCGTCCAGCGGTTTTTGCACCGGAGGGACAGGTCCCTTGGCGCATTTTTTGCATTTCACCCCCTGATTTTTGCCACTTAGCGCATTTTGCGAGACAAAAGCCCCGGAATGCTATATGATGCAATCAGCCGAGGCTAAAAGGAAAGGAGGAGACAGGATGAAAGCAAAACTGGAACTGTCCCCGGAGTATCAGACCCCCTACGCTGTCATTTATGCCAACGCCGTCACGGAAGAGGTGAAGCAGGCCATGGATTTCTTCAGCGGGCCGGACAATGTCATCATCGCCCAGAAGGGCGAGAAGATGCAGGTGCTGAGTCCCGGAGAAATCTACATGGTACGGGTAGAAGAGGGAGAAAGCATTATTTACACGGCAAAGGACAGGCTGTATTCCCGCAGACGGCTGTATGAGCTGTTGGGCCAGCTGGGCGGCGGCTTTATGCAGACCTCCAAGTCCTGCCTGGTGAACCTGAAGGTCTTAGACAGCGTGGAGAGCAGCTTCGGCGGCGCCTTGATGCTGAAACTGAAAAACGGTCTGACGGATTATGTGTCCCGGACCTACCTGCCGGCCTTCAAACAGTATTTGGGATTATAAAGGAGAAGGAAAATGAAGAATAAGCGTTTTTTACTGGAAAGCCTCAAAAGAACCCTGGGCGTTTCCGCCTGGATTTTTATCGTGTGCACAGCCATTCGGGACTTGAGCCGGGGCGGGGAGACCATCTTTGAGCATTATGACTTTTCAAAAATGGCCTTGGGCGTACTGGCCATCGGTCTGGGCTACGGACTGCCCGCCATGGTTTATCAAAGCCGGAAGCTGTCCTATTACATGAAGATGTGGATTCATATGGGGATTGGCGGCCTGGTGACCCTGGCGACCGGCTTTTTTGTGGGCTGGTTCCCCCGAGGGGATGCGCTGCGGATCATTTTGTGGTTTGCCGCTACCCAGATAGTGGGCTGGGGACTCTGGGCCTTTTCCTACTTCCGGAATAGGAAACAGGCGCAGGAAATGAATGCAAAAATACAGGAGATGAATCGCTAAACCCACTCAAAGCATATTCAAAGTCAGGGAAATCAGCAAGCTGTTGATGATGTCCGTAAAAACGCAGCCCACCAGGGGCAGCAGGAACAGGGCTTTGGGGGAAGGCGCGTATTTTCCGATGAGAACCCGGGCATTGGCCATGGCATTGGGGGTGGCTCCCATGCCGCAGCCGCAAAGACCGGCGGCCAGGATGGCGGCGTCATAATTCCGGCCCAGCAAGGGAAATACCGCAAAGCGGGCATAGAGCAGCATCAGCAGGGTCTGGCCCAGCAGCATCAGGATGAGGGGCAGGGCCAGGCTGGCCAGCTGCCAAAGCTTCAGAGAAATCATGGCCATGCCTAAAAAGAGCCCCAGGCAAATGTCGCTGATGCCGCTGATTTCCTCTAAATACACTTCGTACTTCCCGCTAAGGACGCCGGCATTGCGTATCACTGCTGCGGCCAGCAGGGAGCCGATATAAACCGGGAAGGGCAGGCCGGTGGTGCGCAGGAGATAATTGAAAAGGGTGCCGATGCCTATGGCAATCAGCAGCTGGAATACTGCCAGGGTGACCCGGTTACCGTAGCGGGAAGGGGCAGAGGTAGGCTTTACGGCAGATACCTTCGGCCCTTTCTCCTCCGTTAGCGGAGAGGCCGTGGCCAGCAGCTGTTTCTTCCTGATCAGGGAATTGCCCAAAGGCCCCCCTATGAGGCTCCCGGCAATCAGGCCGAAGGTGGCGGAGGCAGAGGCAATGGCATTCCCGCCCAGGAATCCTTTCTCCTCCAGCAGGGGGCCGAAGGCCGCTGCCGTGCCATGGCCTCCCACCATAGAGATGGAACCGGCTCCCATGCCCGTTAAGGGGCTTTGGCCGCTGAGCACCGCCAGACCGATGGAGGTCCCGTTCTGCAGAATAATCAGAACGGTGACCGCCAGGATTAATAACAAAAGGCTCCGGCCGCCGCTTTTCATCTGCCGCACATCTGCCTGAAAGCCCATGGAGGTGAAGAAGAGTACCATGCAGACTTCCTGAAGGGTAGCGTCAAAACTCACCTCCGCAATGCCGAGAACATAAAGCAGGCAGGTGATGAGGGCAAAGACCAGCCCCCCCACCACCGGCGAGGGAATGCAAAAGCGTTCCAGAAACTTGATTTTCTGGCGCAGCAGACTGCCCAAAAGCAGGGCCAGCACAGCCATACAAATGCTTTGATACATATCCAGATGCAGAGGCGGAATCATAGTTTGCTCCTTTCGGCAGAGTCTTTGGCCGGTGGGTCAGGGCGACCCATTATCGCCCTTAGGGTCTTGGCATCATGCTCCCCGTTTGCTTTCGATCCGCACCCGTTCTTCGTGGATATTCTCTTTAAAGAAATCCTTCACCGAGCAGCCTGCCCGGCCGGAGGAGGCGCAGGCACAGGCACAGGCGCAGGAGGAGGCGCAGGCACAGGAGGAGGCGCAGGACGAAGCACAGGACGAAGCGCAGGAGGAACGGCGGGAGGATCCGCCGGAAGACCGGCTGCTGCCCGTGCTGCGGGAATGCCGCACCGGTACATTGATTACATTCACCCGGATATAGGTATTGGGGGAATCCCCGTAACGGTAGGTGCCCGCCAGCCGGTATTTTTCCGGCTTTTCAATCTGGCTTTCCTCCACCACTTCTTTCTTTTTAATCATGCTGCGGCCGCAGTAAGCGCAGTCATCCTTCCCTTCCTCCCGGGGGGATCCGCAGCCGGGGCACTGATCGTAATACTCGATTTTCGTGCGGGTAATCTTTTTCTCCGTGGTCTCTTCCGAGCCGAAGCCCAGGCCCCTCATCATCCACTTCACAAAGCGGGTAAAGAGAAAGATGGGAATGCCGATAAACATAAGCAGGCCCACCAAGCCCACAAGCAGATCCCGGAGATCATGGGAGTCTTGCCAGTGGATGACACCGGGATCGCTCCCGCCGTTTTCGGCCTCAATGCCTTGCCGGTCCACGGCAAAGCCGAAAGCATCGTTGGGGTAGGTCACGCTCATGGTATAATGGCTGCCGGGCGCCATGTCTGTTTGCCGGAAGACCAGGTATCCCTTATCCTGGGTGCAGTCCGGCTGCCAGGCTCCGGCCCGATCCGCCTTCCAGCGGATGGTCAGCTGGTCCACGGAAAAATCATCAAACCAGGCAGGGGTCAGGGTATAAACCGTTTCCCCGGCCACGTATTTATCAATCTGGTACATATGATCCTGCACCATGGAAAACTGAAAACTCACGGTTTCGTTCTTCCCGTAGCCCCTGTCCAGATAAATTTCCAAAGTGCTGCCCTTGTCTTCAATCCGTTTGATGGTCTGGCTTAAGGGGGTGATTTTTTCGTGGTACTGATTCGGTACCCCCAGATTCACCCAGGTAAGTTTCTCCGAACCGCCCCCGTCATAAAGCACCTTCCAATCAATGGAATAGGTCATGGTCAGGGAGGCGTCCTCATTCACATCCACCGTAATGGTAAAATCCAGTATCTCGTCTGTAGGCGCTGCCTGGGCGGGTTGTTTTGCCATAAGGCAGCCCAGCAGCAATAAAGCCGCCAGTAGCCAGAGCCGCAAAGTTTTCAAAACAGGCTTTTTCATAAGCAGTACCTCCTTAAGGGACACTGGCCCGTCATTTCGGCGGAATAGGTCCTGTATTCCAGACACAAGGGGCTTTCCCAAATCTTTTTCCAATTATCCCGCAGCATATTGCCCAGGGGCGCATCGGAGAGCCAGCTTTGGCAGGGCACCACATTGCCGCCGGGGGTGATAGCCATATTGGAGAGGCAGGCGCCGCAGCTGGGAGCGGGGATATTCAGTTCGTCAAAGACCGCCTGGGGGATCCAGCCGGGGGAAGTAAAAGCATTTTCCATGCCGTTGGCGTGGCAGTAGGCTACCGCTTCCCGGAGAATCTGCTCCAGTTCCGTCTCCTTCAGCTGCAGCTGCTCCGAGGCCTCCTCCGCCGCATTTCCGGTGGTGATAAGGCCGGAGCAGGTGACATAAATCACGCCTTTGGCGTGCAGGTATTCCAGGGTTTTTACATAATCCCGGTTCAGGCTGCATAAGGGGGTATTGATGCTGACGGACAGGCCCTCCGCCAGGGCATTGTCTATGCCTGCGGCAGTGGCTTCAAACTGCTCCATCCCCACCAGCTTGTTGTGCACCGCCGGGTCGGAAGAGTAGAAGGTGATCTGCACGCTGTCCAGCTCCGCTTCGTGGAGTTTTTTGCAGTAATCCGCCGTCAGCTTGATACCGTTGGTATTCAGCCGGGAAATAAACCAGCGGGCTTCGTGGATCAGCTCGCACAGATCCTCCCGCATGGTGGGTTCTCCTCCGGTAAAGGTGACCTGGGGAATTCCAGCTTCCCGGCATTTGGCCAGGATCTTTTTCCAATCCTCCGTGGAGAGTTCCTCTTCGTCGGAAAGGGTCTGGCCTGCGGCATAGCAGTGGATGCACTTCTGGTTGCAGTGCCATTTTCCGTCTTTGGTCATGGCACTAACCATCAGATCCATGCGGTGGGGGGCACTCATCAGCTCCGCGTAATCCCCCAGACTCATGTTGTGAATCTCGGTGGTTACCGGTTCTCGCAGGGCCAGCTGCTTCATGGTGGTATACAGCTTCAGCATATCATTCCGGATCCGTTTTTGAGAGAGCAGGGGGAGGATGCCTTTGACATTGGCGCAGGTATGATCCAGAATGCTCTGCACCTCTTTTTCTCCGATTTCCCGGCCGTCGTACTGATTGGCCTCCCGTATCATTTCTGCCAAAATGATGGCGGAAACAAAGTTCACGGGGATGATATCGCTGCCGTTGACAATGGCAATGCTGGGGTTAAAGGCTCCCTCCTCTTTTTTGGGAGGAATCAGATGCAGGCGGATGGCGCCCGGCCCGTCCGGGTTTAAGGTGGTATGGAGGACTTCATGGAAAGTCCGGTCCATATAGGCCTGAATCTGCCGAACGGTCTTGGTTTTCTGAAACAGTTTCGGTATGGCGGTCATAAGGCTCTCCTAAGTTGAATTTACAAAAGCTGAAAGCTTCTTCTTTGTGATGTGAGCAGGCCGTCCTCCTGCATGGCCTTGATTTCCCGGCTCATGGCGGAGCGGTCCACCCGGAGGTACTCCGCCAGTTGAGAGAGGGTCAAAGGAATCTGGAATGGCGCGGCTCCCTCTGCCCCGGCCTGGGAGCGGGCAAAACGCAGGTAGGCCAGGAGCTTCTCCCGGGTGGAGGGCTGGTTGAGAAGGGATAAATGGAGGGACAGTTCCTGGGTGCGCTGGGCCGTCATCAAAAAGAGATTGCTGATGAGCTGGGTATGATGGGGGCAGCTTTCCTCGCAGGGGGTGATGATATGCTGGTAGTCAATAAAGACCACCTGGGAAGGTTCCAGGGCCGTTACCAGATAGGCGGCGCTGTCCAGGGCCAGGGTGAAGAGTTCGCCGAAGACATCCCCTTCCTTGTATTGTTCCAATAAAAAGGCATCCCCCTCCGTATTAATAACCTCCAGCTGGGCGCTGCCCTTCAGCAGCACTGCCACATAGGTGGGGGCCCCGTCTTCGTAAGAGAGGATGGTTTCTCCCTTGCCGTAGCGTTTGATGAGGGGCTTGAAGCAGGGAATCATTTTTTGCAGGGATTCCGGGGTAATCCGGTCCAATAAGCTGGCTTTTTGCATCTTCTTATCTCTTAATGGGTTTTACGGGCGGGCCATGCCAGGTTTTGCGGGCGGGCCCTAAAGGACTAGGCGCTGCGCGCCGTCGCCATGCCCGCCCCTACGCAGCAGACTTCACGCATCCTCGTAGGGGCGATTATCAATCGCCCGAGGGATGGCAGCTTGCCAGAGATCTAAGGCGGCTAGTAGCCGCCCCTACGGCAGCTACACAATCATTTCACATATTTCGTAATAAATATAACACAGATTGTGACATAAGTCACATATTTTTTTTATCAATCTGGATACAATTAGTACAGAATCAATATCGTGCGAATCATAGACCCACTTTAAAGGAGGACATGCTATGTTGTTTCAAACCACAGCGGCCCATGAAGAACTCCGGGCCCAGATCAGAACCTTTGCAGAAAAGGAAATCGCCCCCATTGCCTTCCAGCTGGATCAGAATAACGAATTCCCCACGGAAGCCGTGAAGGAAATGGGCAAGAGAGGCTGGATGGGGATTCCCTATCCCAAGGAATACGGCGGCATGGGGCTGGATGTCATCAGCTATGCCATCGCCGTGGAAGAATTGGCCCGGGTGGACGGCGGCGCCGGCGTGATTTTGTCCGCGCACACCTCCCTTGGCGCATATCCTATTGCTGCTTTCGGCACGGAAGAACAGAAAAAGAAATTCCTCACGCCTCTGGCTAAGGGCGAGAAGATCGGCGCCTTCGGCTTAACGGAGGAAAATGCGGGCTCCGACGCCGGCGGCACGGAGACCACCGCTGTGGATAAGGGAGATCATTATCTCTTAAACGGCGGCAAAATCTTTATCACCAACGCCCCCAAGGCGGATATTTTTGTGGTATTTGCCGTTACCACACCGGATATCGGCACCCGGGGCATTTCCGCCCTGATTGTGGAGAGGGGCATGCCCGGCTTTGAAGTAGGCGACCATTACGACAAGATGGGTATCCGTTCCAGCGCCACGGCAGAACTGATTTTCAATGATGTAAAGGTGCCCAAGGAGAACCTTTTGGGCCAGGAAGGCCAGGGCTTTAAGATTGCCATGGCTACCCTGGACGGGGGCCGTATCGGCATCGCCGCCCAGGCTCTGGGCATTGCCCAGGGGGCTTATGAGAAGGCTCTGGATGAGGCTAAAGAACGGGTTCAGTTCGGCAATCCCATCGGCGTGAACCAGGGGATTTCCTTCAAACTGGCGGATATGGCCACCAAGCTGCGCTGCGCCAGATTCCTCATTTACTCCGCGGCGGAGCTGAAAGAAAACCACGAAGACTACGGCATGGAATCCGCCATGGCCAAAATGTATGCCTCGGATATGGCGGTGGAAGTCACCAACCAGGCCCTGCAGATCTTCGGCGGCAGCGGCTATATCAAAGGTATGGATGTGGAGCGGGCTTATCGGGATGCCCGGATCACCACCATTTACGAAGGCACCAACGAAATCCAGCGGGTGGTCATTGCCGGGAAGCTCTTGGGCAAGATCGGCAAATCCGCTGGCGGCGGCGCCTCCCGCAGCGTAGCCAAGAAGCCCGCCCCCGTTACCGGCATCCGGAAGAATGTGATGTTCAAGGAAGGGGATGCCAAGGCTAAGGTTCAGGCTCTGGTAGCGGCTCTGAAAGCGGATGGATATGATTTCACCGTGGGCATCGCCCAGGATACGCCTATTGTGGAGGCGGAGCGGGTGGTTTCCGCCGGCAAGGGCATCGGTGACAAGAAGAATATGAAGCTGATAGAAAACCTGGCCAAGGCCGCCGGCGCGGCCATCGGTTCCTCCCGGCCGGTGGCGGAGACCCTGCAGTACCTGCCTCTGAACCGCTATGTAGGGATGTCCGGCCAGAAATTCACCGGTAATCTGTATATTGCCTGCGGCATTTCCGGCGCCAAGCAGCACTTAAAGGGTATCAAGGATGCTTCCACCATCGTAGCCATCAACAAAAACGGCAACGCCCCCATTTTCAAGAATGCGGACTACGGCATCATCGGGGATGTGAAAGAGATTCTGCCGCTGCTGGCGGAGGAGCTGGGTTTGGAAGAAAAGAAGCCCGCGGGCCCTATGATCAAGATGAAACGGCCGCTGCCTAAGAAGCCGGATCCCATCGGACCCAAGTTCGTCTGCAATGGCTGCGCCTATGAGTATATTCCGGAATTCGGCGATGAGGATGCGGATATCGCTCCCGGCACCCAGTTCAAGGATCTGCCGGAAGATTGGGTATGCCCGGAATGTGCCGAGCCGAAGGAAAACTTTATCGATATGTCCATCAGGGGACTGTGATACCGTGTTATTATGCGGGCGCATGAGGGCATGCGCCCCTACGAGCAAGACCCTGTCGTAGGGGTCGATGCCTTCATCGACCCGTCAAATCAACATTGTGTAATAACATAACGGAGGATTATTATATGCATTGCGTAAGAGAAATTACGGAAAACTTATACTGGATCGGGGCCAACGATCACCGGACCCACTTGTTTGAAAACATTCATCCCATCCCTTACGGGGTGTCCTACAATTCCTACCTGCTGCTGGGGAAGGAAACCGCCGTCTTTGATGCGGTGGACTGGACCGTGACCCGCCAGTGGGTGGAGAATATCGAGTATTTGCTGAAGGGCCGGAAGCTGGATTGGTTCATCTGCAACCACCTGGAGCCGGACCACGCCGCCGGCATGTGGGAACTGCTGGTGCGCTACCCGGAATGCAAGATCGTGTCCACGGAAAAATGCTTCATGATGATGCATCAGTACGGCTACAAAGTGGACGGCCATGAAATCATTAAAGTCAAGGAGGGGGATACCCTGGAAGTATCCGGCCATACCCTGGCCTTCGTGGAAGCCCCCATGGTCCACTGGCCGGAAGCCATGGTGACCCTGGATGTAACCAACGGCGTGCTGTTCTCTGCAGACGCTTTCGGCTCCTTCATCGCCCTGGACGGCAAGCTCTTCAACGACGAAGTGAACTTCGACCGGGATTGGCTGGATGAGGCCCGTCGCTACCTCACCAATATCGTGGGCAAGTACGGCCCGCATGTGCAGCTGCTTTTGGGCAAGGCCGCCACGGTGCTGGACAAGATTAAAATCGTATGTCCTCTGCACGGCCCGGTGTGGCGCAGCGATTTGATGTATATCATCGACAAATATAATCACTGGTCCACCTATACCCCGGAAGAGAAGGGCGTGATGATTGTGTACGCTTCCATGTACGGCGGCACGGAAAATGCGGCCCAGTGCCTGGCCTCAAAGATCGTGGAAAAGGGCTTCACCAATGTGAAGGTGTATGATGTCTCTGCCACCCATCCTTCCTACCTGGTGTCCGACGCCTTTAAGTATTCCCACATTGTGTTTGCGTCCGTGACTTACAATCTGAACATTTATCCTGTGATGCATGCCTTCCTGGATGAGCTGCGGATGCTGAACCTGCAGAACCGGGTCTGCGCCATTGTGGAGAACGGCACCTGGGCCTGCAAGAGCGGCGACCTGATGCAGAAGTTTATTGAGGACAATATGAAGAATATGACCATCCTCAACGAGCGGCTGTCCCTGGCCTCCACCCTGCAGGACGATAAGGAGCACGAACTGGACGCTCTGGCCCAGGCCATCGTGGAGTCCATGGATCTGGTATCCACGGAAGTGAAGTAAAATAGAAAATGTACCAGGGGACAGGTCCCTTGGTGCATTTTTTTGCCCAAAAGTGCACCAAGGGGGGGCTTGTTCCTATGGTGCACTTTTTCTTGCGGAAAAGAATAGACAAAATACGATCTATATCGTATATTGATTAACAAAAGGAGGACGTGACCATGGGTTTGTTATCGAAGTTTATTAAGCAAGTGGTAAATACCACGGCAGAGAATGTGGCGGAAAAGGAAGCCGATAAGGTGGCGGCGAAGCTGGCGGATGCGGTGGAGCAGAAACTAAGTCAGGCAGCCAAGGATGCCAAGGAAGCGGAGGCCTCTTTGGCGGAGGCCGCGGCAGGCATGAAGGAAGCGGAAGAGGCGCTGAAGGAGGCGGAAAAGGACGGAAGCCTGGAGCAGGCATTTTCCTTCCTGGGGGCTCTGGCTGGCGCCGCCAAGGCCGAAGGGGAAAAGCAGGAGAGTGCTGCGGTGCAGACGGCGGCCCAGGCGGAAGCGGCGGTCAGCGAGGCATTGCAGGAGGAAGTGACCATCCCCGGTCAGTCTTGGGGACCCACCATGCCGGCGGAGGAGAATCAATACAATTTCCCCGGCACGCCGGTACAGTATTTTGAGAAGATACTGGCCGAGGATTTTCCTGCCTGCCGTCTGGAAAAGGAAGAGCCGGCGGACAGCAAGGCCACGGTTTTCACGCTGTGGCAGGGGGATCAGCAGGCTGCGGTGATCGAATTGCTGAATAAGAATTCAGTGCGGAACAAACTGCGGCGGGATTGCCGCCAGGCGGGGATTCCCTATACCCGATTTTATTACGATGCCCCCGGCTGGTGGAACACCCGGGCCTATGTGAAGGAACGGGTTACAAAGGCCATGGCCGGAGAGATTTAATACCAGATTTTCCTTTGCGGAAAGAGAAGGCAGCAGCTGCTGCGCCTGGGGCGGACCCGGCACGGACCATTTTTAGAGCTTCCCAGGCAGCGGGTTCGTGTACGGTCTTGTACATCCAAGAATTTTCTTGGATTTAATGATTTCTCTTTCCGCTTTTTTGCGGGCGGGTCATGCCCGCCCCTACGCACCCCCCGAGGGATGGCAGCCAGTGGAGATGAAAGGCGGCTGATAGCCGCCCCTACGGGCCTTCCTCGCCGGATGGTTGCAAACTACCGGCGCTCCCGCCTCGTAGGGGCGATTATCAATCGCCCGAGGGATGGCAGCCGGTGGAGATGGAAGGCGGCTGATAGCCGCCTACGGGGTTGATGCATCAAAATGGGACGGAAAGAACCGTCCCCGTGTCCCAATGTCACTTTTAAATCAGATCTCGGACCCTGTGGTCTGGGAAAAGTTTTATGAATACAAATGCTCTCTGGCCTGCCCGAAGGATTTTGCCAAAGAACTGCGGCGCTTTATAGACGAAAAGGCCTATGAACCCGTGTGTGAAGGCATCCTCCGGGAAGCCTCTTTTCCCTTGCCGAAAAAAGCTGTCATCGGCAAACAATACTCTCAAAAAAAGCGCATCGTCTATACCTATCCCCCGGCGGAAAACATTGTTTTGAAGCTTCTGACTTATTTGCTGCTGCGCCGCTATGACGGCCTTTTCAGCCCCGGTCTGTATTCCTTTCGTCCCGGACGCAGCGCCAAGGATGCGGTGCGCATGCTCCGGCGGAAGACGGGGAAGGGCCGCTGGTATGTCTACAAAGCGGATATCAGCAACTATTTTAATTCCTTGCCCATAGAGGGCTTTCTGCCTGTGCTGCAGGAGGCGCTGGCAGAGGACGAGCACCTACTCCGTTTTCTGGCAGGACTGCTTACGGAGCCCCGGGTGCGGGAACGGGGGAAAATCATAGAAGAGAAAAAAGGCATTATGGCCGGCACACCCCTGGCTTCTTTCTATGCCAATCTTTATTTGAAGGACCTGGATGCGGCCATGGAGGCCCGGGGCCTTCCCTATGCCCGCTATTCCGATGATATCATCCTCTTTGCCCCCGGCCGGCAGGAGGCGGAGGAGGCAGCGGCCTTTATCCGCCGCTTCCTGGCAGAGAAGGGCTTAAGCATCAACCCGGAGAAGGAAAACTTCTTCGCCCCCGGGGAACCCTGGATTTTCCTGGGCTTTATCTGCCGGGATGGCGTGATGGATATCGCCCCGGTGTCGGTACAAAAACTGAAAGCCAAAATGCGGCGGAAAACCAGGGCCTTAAAGCGCTGGCAGGAGCGGAACGGTCTGGAAAAAGAAAAGGCCGCCAAGGCCTTTATCCGGGTATTTAACCGGAAGCTGTTTGAAAGCCCCGGAGACCACGAACTCAGCTGGAGCCGCTGGTTTTTCCCAGTGATCGGAACAGATCAGAGCTTGAAACAAATAGACCGCTACGCCCAGGAATGCCTGCGCTATCTCTTAAGCGGCAAACGCAGCAAGGGCCGCTACCGGATCCGTTACGAAGACCTGAAAAAACTGGGCTACCGGAGTCTGGTGCACGCCTATTATCAAAGGGAAGATTAGCCCCTTCGTTCCAGAGAAATCTCCCCGGCGTAAACCGTTTCCCGGCGGCCGTCCGGGTAGCGTACCATCAAGCCGAAATCCTCGGAAATCCCCTCTGCGAAAGCGGGGATTTTTTCTGGGCCGCTTAAAAGCACCACTTCCCGGTTCAGGGTGGCGCAGTGGCAGATATAATCCTGCAGCCAGAGGGGATCTTCCTTTAAAAAGGCCTCGTAAGCCTCGTCCAGGGCGTTAATCAGGGCGGCGCAAAGGAGGTTCCGCGGCGGCGTCTGGCCCGTGGCCATGCGGAGACTGGCGGCCAGGTCCCGGAACGCCTCCGGAAAATCTTCCGGCTGCTGGCTCAGGTTGATGCCCATGCCGCAAATCATATATTGAATGGCGCCGCTTTCTCCCTCCAAAGCCATTTCCGTCAAAATGCCGCAAAGCTTTTTCCCTTGCCAGAGAATGTCGTTGGGCCATTTGATTTCGGCTGTAAGGCCGCAGACTTCCTGCATGGCCCGGCAGACTGCCACCGCTCCGTAAGCGGTGAAGCGGGAGGCCCGGGCCGGGGGCACCTCCGGAAAGTAAAGGCCCGTGAGATACAAACCCTGGCGGGCAGGAGAGTAAAAACTCCGCCCCCGGCGTCCCCGTCCTCCGGTCTGCTCCTCCGCCGCCAAATAATAGTTTTGGCTTTTATCCGGCACCGCCAAAGTTTTGGCGTAGTCATTGGTAGAAGAAATGGTAGGAAAACATAGGAGACTCTCCCGGTGGTCCCGGCTTAGATAGGGCAGGAGATTGCCGGGGGAGAGCCGATCCGTCTTTTCCGCCAGGCGGTAGCCCCGGCGGGTGACGGCTTCTATGGCAATGCCCTCATTCTCCAGGGCCTGCACCGCCTTCCAAACGGCGGCCCGGCTGACTCCCAGGGCTTCGCTGATGGCCTGGCCGGAGAGATATTCCCCGGCGGCCCGGTTTAATAATTCCAAAATTCGTTCTTTCATATTTCTATCATAGCGGAAGCGAAGAGAATTGTAAACCAAGGAAGCACTAATTAAATCCTATGTGCTGCAGCTGTGAGATAGAATCGCTTTCAAAAAGGAAGTTTTTCGCAGGAATAGCAGCGCTATTTCAAGAAAAAGTGACGAATTTGAAAGCGATTATAGCCGCAGAAGCAGTGCATGAGGATTAATTAGTACTTCCTTATATCTTGACAAGGATAAACAATTGGAGTATTGTTAACCGAGATAATAAATGAGTTTACAATAGGAGAAGCAAAAGTGGCCAACAAAAAAGTCTCTCTCATGGTTTTAACCGCCCTCTTTACGGCCCTGACGGCAGTGGGGGCCTTCATTCGGATCCCTACTCCCACGGTGGCTTTCACCTTGCAGATCCTTTTTGTGTTTTTGGCGGGGATTCTGCTGGGACCGGCCTGGGGGGCCCTTTCCCAGCTGCTTTATGTGCTGCTGGGGTTGATGGGGGTGCCGGTTTTCACCGGGGGCGGCGGCCTGGGCTATGTGTTCCAGCCCAGTTTCGGCTTCCTGCTGGGTTATATCGGCGGGGCGGCCATGACAGGATGGATTGCCCGGGCCGGCCGGCCCACCCTGCTTCGTCTGGCTCTGGCCTGCGGGGCGGGACTGGCGGTGATTTATGCCGTGGGCCTGCCCTATATGGCCTGGGTCTTGAATGTTCATTTGGAGAAAAATCTGTCGGCTTCTTATATCATCACCAACGGCTGTCTGATTTTCCTGCCCTGGGACGGGGTGAAGCTGGCAGCGGCAGTGGCCCTCAGCAAAGCTTTGCCACAAAAACTCTTGTCAAACGGATCTTTTTAGCGTACAATGCAGGGCGTATCCCCTTGGAAGGAGACGCCTATGAAAATCGCTGTTTTTTTGTCCTCCCGCATGGGGAAGTCCCCGGCATACCGGACGCTGACGGAGGAACTGGGCCGCTGGCTGGCCTCGGAAGGCCATGAACTGGTTTACGGAGGCGAAAACTACGGTCTGATGGCAGTGCTGGCGGATACGGTGGTGGAAGCCGGAGGTCGGGCCGCCGGGGTGATTCCCCAGCGGGAGCCCATGCTGTCCTGCGCCCATCCCCGCCTGCAGGAGTACCATTATGTGAAATCCATGGCGGAGCGCAAGGAGCGGATGATTGATCTGGCGGACGGATTTATCGCCCTGCCCGGGGGGATCGGCACCCTGGATGAGTTTTCCGAGGTCCTGTGTCTCAACGCCATCGGGGCCCTGGACAAACCACTGGTTCTGCTGGGGACCGGGGGATATTATGAGGCATTCCGCCGGGTGATAGAGACCTTCCTGGAGGAGGGCATGGCGGATGAGGCGGCCTTCAAGCGGCTGCTGATTACGGAAAGCATAGAGGAAGCCGGAAGGTTTCTGAAAAAATAAAATCTTTAAGGAGAATTGGGGGATCACAAAATGAAACGTACCCGTTTTCTGTTCCTGACCTGGGCCTTGGCCCTGGTTCTTTCTGCCTGTGGGAGCGCCAGTCAAAACACCACAGAGCAGCCTGGCGGCAATACGCTGCCTCTGGTCACGGAGGCCGGCACGGAAGCTGCCCCGGTAGTGAAGCATCTGCGGATGCCGGACGGGGAGTGTCAGACCTTTAATCCCTACTTGGCCAATACCCAGGATGAAATGATGAACGACTTTGCCCAGGCAAGGTTGTATCGCCGTTTTGCCAAAGAGGACCGGGAGACCCTATATATGCGGCCGGAGCTGGCGGCAGAGGAACCCCGGCAGATGGATCAGGAGGGTCTGGTCTGGCAAATCAAAATCCGGCCGGGGCTGTTCTTCACGGACCATACGGGGAAACTGACGGATAAGCCCATCAACGCGGCGGTTTTTGAGCATTCCTTCAAAATGGCCCTGGATCCTGCCTTGAAACAGCGGGCCGGGGACAATATGTCCATTTATATCACCATAAAAAATGCCAAGGAATATTTCCAGCAGACGCCGGAGGCTCCGGTGAACTGGGAGGATGTGGGCATCAAAACCCTGGATGATCTGACCCTGGAGCTGACCCTGGCTACCCCTTCGAATGCCCTGAACGTGATGCAGCAGTTTACCGGCTATGGTACGGTGCCCACGGATCCGGAACTGTTTACTTCCCTGATGCGGGAGGAGGGCACCGCCTACGGCACGGATCATACCAAAACCCTCTATTGCGGGGCCTTTTATGTGACGGATTGGGTGAAATCTTCGGCTATCAGCCTGAAAAAGAATCCCAACTATATTTTTGCGGATGAAATCAAAATCACGGATGCCACTTTGTACTATGTGGAGAATTATCAAACTCAGCTGGAAATGTATCTGAAGGGGGACCTGGATGCCACGGCGCTGGATGCGGCCATCGCGCCGAATTATGCGGAGCGGGAAGACTATTTAAGCTATCCCGCCCGGTATTTGATGCAGATCGAAATCAACCGGGGCAATTGGGAAAAGCCTATTCTGGACAACAAGAATTTCAAGGATGCTCTCTGGTATGGAGTGGACCGGGTGGCCCTGGCCAAACTGGAGGCCGGGACCCCCGCCAATTATATCATACCGGATACTTCTCTGGCGGACTCTGCCACGGGACTGCTGTTTAAGGACACGCCTACAGCCAAAAGCTACCGGGAAGAGATGAATGCCAGCTATGACCCGGCCAAGGCCAAGGAGTGCTTCTACCGGGCCTTGCAAGAGGAGGGCATCAGCGATAAGCTGACACTGAAACTGATGATTTCTCCCGCCAATCCGGAGCAAAGCGTTTGCGCCCAGTTCCTGCAGCAGCATCTGGCGGAGATTTTCGGAGAAAACCGTTTTGAGCTGAAGATTGAGGAGGAAACGGACCGGGCCAATTTGATGAAGACCTGGCGGGATAATCCCAATGCCTATGAACTCTGCCTCTCCAACTGGAGCCGGGCGGTGACGGATGACAGTCCCTTCAATGTATTTGATAAATACAGCGAAGTGTACGATATGAAGGTGAATTCCCCCTATGGCAACGCCTTTATCAACGAGACCATATTCCTGCAGACCACGGATCCCCGGGTGAAGACCGACCAGGCCTACAATGTGGAACTGGCGGGGCAGATGGAGAAGGCGGCCCTGGAAAACAGACTGGTGATTCCCCTCTTTGAACGGAGCTTCCAGTACCTGATCAGCCCTAAACTGCTGCTGCCCCTCAAGGAGCCGAACCCCTCCATGGGCTTTACCTTAAGGCCCTGGCTGGGAGATTTGAGGTAGGGGGAGAGTCGCCCCCTACCGCCCCTGACGGGGCACCCTCCCCCGCGTCCGGGGGAGGGCAAGGGGGAAAAGCCGCCCCTCCCAAGGAGGTATCTGTGGGTCGTTACATTGCCAAACGAATCGGCCTGATGGTTTTAACGCTCTTTGTGATACTCACACTGGGCTTTATTGTGATACGCCTCATGCCTGGCAGCCCCTTTGACGACCCCAATTATTCTGCGGAAATGATCCGGATGCTGGAGGAAAAGCATCATCTCCACGAATCCATCCCCCGGCAGTATCTCACATACCTGAAGGGGATTTTTACCGAGGGTTACTGGGGCGTTTCCCTGAACCTGGAGCCCATGACGCCGGTGTGGCAGGTCATCGGCCGGCGGATTCCCGTGACTCTCACCATCAATTTCCTCTCACTGCTTATTGCCCTGCCTCTGGGACTTTTAGCCGGCACCTGGGCCGCTTTGTACCGGAACCAATGGCCGGATCACCTTATCAGCCTGCTGACGGTGCTCTTTATTTCCGTGCCTTCTTTTGTGATGGCCTCCCTGCTCCAGTATTTTCTGGGCTTTAAGGGGGGGCTTTTCCCTTTGATTTACGACCCCGCCGGCAGCGAGGCCACCCGCCTGGCGTCTCTGGTGATGCCGGTGCTGGCCCTGAGCGTTCATCCCATAGCCATGATTTGCCGCCATCTCCGGGGAGAACTGGGGGAAAACATGCAGGCGGCCTATATGATCACCGCTCAGGCCAAGGGACTGAGCCTGCGGAAAGCGGTGCTGCGCCATGCCTTCCGCAATTCCCTGATTCCGGTGATGCATATCATTGTCCCCCTTTTTACCAATATCCTGGCGGGATCCCTGGTGATTGAGCGGATATTCGGCATTCCCGGCGTGGGAGGCCTGCTGACCCGTTCCATCAATGCAAAAGACCATTGGCTGACCGTCACGGTCCTGATTTTTTATGCCGCCATCCATGTGGTGACGGTGCTGATAACGGATATTTCCTACGGGCTGATCGACCCGCGGATCCGTCTGGGAGGAGGCCGCCATGATACTTAAAGCCTTATGGCAGAAAAAAGCCTCCCGGGGGGCAGCCATATTGCTTTTGCTGCTGGGACTGATGGCCTTGCTGGGCCCGGCTCTTTCCCCTTACTCATATAAAGAGCAACTGAAAAACGGGGAGGGGGAGATTCTCAGTCACATGCCCCCGAAAATCCCTGCCCTCCGTTTCCTGGGCATTGCCCAGGGCCGCAGCACCTTGACAGACAGGCGCCTGGACTATCTGGAGGATGAGAGCCGCTATCCGGCGGGTTCGGTGCTTGAGGTGCAAAACCGCCGGGTGAGTGAAAGCGGCCTGGCTTACGGGGATGTAGTGGTGGATTATTACCGCTATATGAAGGTGGAAGAGGGCCGCAGTTTCTGGTTCGGCACGGATCAGCTGGGCCGGGATTTGTGGACAAGACTCTGGCGGGGGGCCCGGATTTCCCTGCTGATGGCTTTCTTAGCGGTGGCCATAGATTTGCTGATCGGGATTAGCTACGGGGCCCTGGCCGGATATTTCGGCGGCAAAACGGATTTGATTTTAATGCGGATCGGCGAGGTAATTCAATCGATTCCCAATGTGATTCTCTGCACCTTGCTGATTTTGCTGATGGGCCGGGGAATCGCTGCCATGATCCTGGCTCTGGCGCTGCGGAACTGGGTGGAGACCGCCCGGCTTTCCCGGGCTCAGTTTTTGCGTTATAAAAACCGGGAGTTTGTGACGGCGGCCCAGGCCCTGGGCGTGGGGGACGGGCGGATGATTTTCCGCCATATCCTGCCCAATGCCATGGGCCCCCTGATTACCAGCGCCACCCTGGCGGTGCCCGGAGCCATTTTTATGGAGTCCTTTTTGTCCTTTATCGGTCTGGGAATTCCCGCACCGGAGCCTTCTGTCGGCACGCTTTTGTCCGATGCGCAGTCATTTTTGCAAACTCAGCCCCACCAGGTGCTGCTGCCGGCGGCAGTCATCGCCCTTTTAATGCTGTCGTTTCACTTTTTGGCAAACGGTTTGCGGGATGCCTTTGATAAGAAAGAGGAAGCGGAAAGTTAGTAATAGAAAGTCAGTTATCCGGGCTATTTTCCTTTGGCCTGCCGTCGGGCCTTGAGTTTTTCCTGGGTATATTCCGTGGCGGTTAAAATGATGCCGCCCAAAATATAAATGTAATCGCCGAAAAAGCGCCAGACCAGCATAGCCCAGAACACCAGGCCGGAGTCCGGCAGATCCGCAAATACCAGATAAAAAGAAGCCTCCGCCGCGCCGGCGCCGCCGGGGGTAGGGACGATGGTAATGGCTGCGTAAATGTACAGGGTGGCCACCGTAACCACCAGCCAGTTTACATGGCCGCCGAAAGCCTGGAGAATAAAGAAAGGCATGCTGGCCCGCCCCAGATGATACAGAATCGAGAGCAGGAACATTTCCAGAGTCAGGCTGCGGTGGCGGTTGATATAGTTGATGGCCTGGCTGTATTCCTGCAGCTGCCGCAGGACCTTTTCTCCCAAGGCTTCCGGATTTTTAATGATACGGATGGCCGCCAGCCCCCGGATGAGAGCCATAATCATCTTGCCGACGGCCTTGGGAAAGGCGGCAGACAGGATGATGAAAAAAGGTACCAGGGAGAAGAAAACCAGACCGATGTATGCGGTGACTTTCAGAGCCGATACCTGAAACAGGTGGCCAAAGAAGGCAAAGAAAAGGACGGCCACCACCACAAAGCTGATTTGCTGCAGCAAAAAGGCATAAACGGGGATAGCCAGGGCGGCGCCGTCCGTCATGCCCCGGCGCTTTAAATACAGGATCTGAAAGGGCTGCCCGCCGGCGCCGGAGGGGGTAATATTATCGTAATAATGGCCGTATATGGTCACCTTCAGGGAGGTGGACCAGTCTTTTTTATTGGTGAGCTGTTTGATGAGAGAGTAAAACTTGCCGCTTTCCGCCACCAGCGTGGTAATAAAACAAAGGGCGGCCAATACAAAGAAGATCCATTGAATCTCCACATCCTGCAAGTCTGCGGCGCCGGAGTTTTTCCGCTTTAATTCCGAAAGGCCGGTCCAAAGCAGAATCCCCACATTCAGTATAATAAAAAGGACCGTCCAGATCCAGGATCGTTTCTTTTTCTGCTGTGCCCCTGCCTCTGCCATCGCTTTCCTTTCAGTACAAAATGACTGCCAAGCAGTCTGCGCACATCTTACACGCTGAAGTGATTTTTGTCAATGGGAAGGGGGACGCCGCCGGAGGCTGTTTCGGGTGGCTTCCCCCTTCGTATTATGTATTACGGAGTCAGACGGTTCGGGCTGCGGAAGAGGAACATGCACTCCTTAATGGGCAGGCCCATCAGCAGCATGGTCAGCCGGTCCACGCCCAGGCCAAAGCCGCCGTGGGGAGGGCAGCCGTATTTAAAGAACTCCAGATAGAACTTTACATCATCAGCCAGGCCCTTTTCCTCTGCTTGTTTTTTCAGCTGTTCATAGCGGTGCTCCCGCTGGGCACCGGTTGTGATTTCCGTGCCCCGCCAGATCAGGTCATAGCCTAAAGGCATGCCGGCCTCATCCCGCATATGGTAGAACGCCCGCTTTTCCGGCTTGTAATCCGTTACAAAGAGGAACTCGTGATTATAATGCTTCTTTACCCAATCATAACTTAAATGCTCGGCTTCCGTGGTTAAATCCCCTTTTTCTTCCTCCGGCACGCTGTAGCCGAATTCCTTTTCCAAACCCTCGTACAGATCTGCCAGTTTCACCTCCGGGAAAGGCAGAGAGGGAACCACCACCTCCAGGCCGAACATCTCCTGAATCTGGGCGCCGTATGTATCCTTCACCTTGCCCAGGGCGTAGGCCAGAATTTCCGCCTCCATCTGCATCACATCCCGGAAGGAGCTGATATAACTCATTTCCAGATCGAAGCCGGTAAACTCGGTGGTGTGCTTATTGGTGAAGGACTTCTCTGCCCGGAAGACGGGACCCACCTCGAAAATCCGCTCGAAGCCGCTGGCCATGGCCATCTGTTTGTAGAACTGAGGGCTCTGAGCCAGATAGGCATTGCGGTCAAAGTATTTCACTTCAAATACATCCGCACCGCTTTCCGAGGCCGCCCCAATCAGCTTAGGGGTATGGATCTCCAGGAAATCCTTCCCCAGCAGGAACTCCCGCATGGCGCCCACCAGACAGGTCTGTACCTTGAAAATCAGCTGGTTTTCATCGGTTCGTAAATCGATCCAGCGGTAATCAATGCGCTGGTCGATGGAAGAACGCTCCACCGCCTGTTTTTTCTTGGTGGCGGGGATGCTTTTCCGGGCGATGGGCAAGGCCTCCGCCAAAGACTCCACCGTGATGGAATCCGGAATCAGCTCCAGGCCGCCCAGCTTTACATATTCGTTTTCAATAACGGTGCCGGTGGCGCTGATGACGCTGTCCGGGGTGAGATTGGCAATGGCTTCTGCCACCTCCGGCAGCTTTTCCTTTTCCACGGTGATCTGCAGACGGCCGCTGATATCCTTCAAAACGATGAAGGCCATGGCCTTGGAATCCCGGTAATTGTCCACAAACCCCTGGACTTTAACCGTTTGCCCTAAATGTTCCTTGATGTCCTTAATCATGCAGCGATTCATAATGTCTCCTTATGTGATGATAGTTATACTATATGGAATCCTTGCTCTCTCCCTGACGAGGGAGAGGGTGGCACGGTTCCTGAGCACCCCTGAGCGGTCCCTGAGCTTGTCGAAGGGCCGTGACGGGTGAGAGGGGCTTGTAATCATTCCTAACTATGACTCCAGGTGCTGCGGGAGAGCAGCGCCAGAATGGGGAAAATCTCCAGACGGCCAATCAGCATATCCAGAATCAGTACCAGCTTGGCCCCCACACTGAAACTGCCGAAGTTTCCGGCGGGCCCCACCACCTGGCCCAGGCCGGGGCCCACATTGTTAAAGCAGGTAAGCACCGAGGTAAAACTGGTGGTGCCGTCCTGGCCGTCCAGGCTTACCAGCAGATAGCTGACAAAAAGCAGGAATACATAAGCCGCCAGATAGGTATTCAGATTGCTGAGCACCCCTTCGTTCACTACCCGGCCGTTTACCCGCACATTGGCCACCCGGCTGGGACGCACCAATTGCTTCAGGTTCCGGAACAGATTTTTCACAATCAGAATCAGCCGGATTACCTTGGCGCCGCCGCAAGTGGAACCGGCGCAGGCACCCATAATGGTCAGGAACACCACCACCGCCCGGGTTACATTGGGCCAGAGATTAAAATCCGTGGTGGCATAGCCGGTGGTGGAGGCTAAAGATCCCACCGTAAAGGCTGCATCCTTAAGGGCCAGGCCGCTGCTTTTATACTGAGGGACGATGGAGACGGTAAAAACAACCACGGCAATCAGGGAAATTCCCAGGAATACCCTGAGTTCCTCGTCCTTCCATACCGATTTGAAATCCCCCCGCAGAATCAGAAAATAGCAGCTGAAGTTGATGCCGAAGAGGAACATAAAGAGGGTGGTCACCAGCTGGGTAAAAATCGAATAGCCTCCCAGGCCGGCATTGATCACCGCAAAGCCTCCGGTGCCGGCGGTGCCCACGGCGATGCAAAAGGCATCAAATACCGTGGTGGGGTGGGCTCCGTCATGGAAAAACAGACCGCCGATGGCCAGGGCCGCAAAATCCAGCAGCGTCAGACCTATATAAATCAAATACAGAATCCGGGCGGTCTTCCGAATCTGGGGCACCAGCTTGCCCACGCTGGGACCGGGGCTTTCCGCCCGCAGCAAATGCAGGGTAAAGCCGGAGCCCTTATTGCCCCGGGGTACCAGGGCCAGCAGGAACACCAGCACGCCCATGCCGCCGATCCAGTGGGTAAAGCTCCTCCAGTACAAAATGCTCTTAGGCATATGCTCCACGGCGCCTAAAATAGAAGCCCCGGTGGTGGTAAAGCCGGAGACGGATTCGAAAAAGGCATCGATATAGGCCGGAATCTCCCCGGAAAGGAAAAAGGGCAGGGCGCCGGTGAGCCCCATGATGATCCAGGAAAGGCCGGCGCAGGCCAGGCCTTCTTTTTCATAAAAGTCTCCGGCCCGTTCCCCCCGGCTCAGGAGGAAAAAGGCGCCGCCCAAAAGGACAATGATCAAAATGGATTGCCAGTAGGCATTGGTGGCGCCGGATTCATGAAAAACCAGGGACAGCAGAAGAGCGGGCAGCATAAGGCCTGCTTCTATCCATAAAATCAGGGAGATAAAACGGGACAGCGATTTGTAGTTCATAGCCCCTCCCTACGCGAAAATGTCGTTAAAGCGCTGAATATTTTTGCCCGCCGTGGAAATCACAATGACGGAATCCCCCTGGAGATAGCGGGAGGAGCCGTTGGCAATGGTGAGAGCGCCCCGGTGCACAATGGCGGCAATCAGAATGCCGGGCTTCATTTTCAGCTCCAAGAGCGGCGTGTCCTGATGCTGGGCCGTGGGCGTGATAATGAACTCCGCCGCCTCTACCTGGCCTCCGGCTACGGACTGCACGGTAATGGCCGTATCTCCGGTGGTATCCCGCATGGAGCGGACATAGCGCACCACAATATCGCTGCACAGCTCCTTGGGCGAAATGATGCTGCCCAGGGACAAACCGCTGACAATATCCTTCAGCTCATCAATATGCCCCTGCTTGGTAATCACGATGGGCACCTTCTGGCTGATGGCATAGAGGGACATGACGATATTCAGCTCATCCATGCCCGTTAAGGCCACGAAGGCATCTGCGGAAGATAAGCCCTCCCGCTCCAAAACGGAGGGGATGGTGATATCCCCGTGGGACACGCTGACGGTGGGCAGCTGCCGGGCCAGATCCTGGCAGCGCTCCAGGTTGTTGTCTATAATCTGGGTCTGAATGCCTTCCCGCTCCAGCAGCTGCGCCAGATAATAACTGACCCGTCCGCCGCCGCCTAAAATCACCCGCTTCACCTTGTGGGAAATCACCCCCAGATCCCTCAGCAAGGTGCCCAGGGCGGTGGCCGGGGCGGTCATATAAATCCGATCCCCTGCCTGCAAGGCGAAATCGCCGGTGGGCAGAATTACGGATCCGCCCCGCATGACGGCGCAGATCAGCACCCGGGTATGCAGCACGCTGGGCAGATTCCGCAGGGTGATATCCTTTAAGGGGCTGTCCTCGTTGATGCGGAACTCTACCAGCTCCACCCGGCCCTTGGCGAAGGATTCCCGCTTCAAAAAGCCGGGGAAGCGCAAAAGCCGCTCGATTTCCACGGCGGCGCTCCGCTCCGGGTTCACAATCAAAGAGAGTCCGAAGACTTCCCGCATTTCTATGATCTGCTGGGCATATTCCGAATCCCGGATCCGGACGATGGTATGAATGCCGGGATTGATTTGCCGGGCGGTGACGCAGCAAAGCAGATTCACTTCGTCCGCATCCGTCATGGCGATCAAAAGATCCGCCTCCGCGGCGCCGGCGTCCCGCAGGGTCTGGGCCGTGGCGCAGTTGCCCTCCAGCCCCATCACATCATACTGGGAGCATACCCGTTCAATCCGGGAATCCTTCCGGTCGATAACGGTGATATCGTGGCCGTCAGCTGCCAGCTGGGCCGTTAAGGTGGTGCCCACCTTTCCTATGCCTGCAATAATGATCTTCATACTGCTTCCTCAAACAGATCAGTTCTTGCCGAACCGGATTTAGTCTAAAAAACCATTATAGCAGAAACGGGGCAAAATACAAGCAAAAGCCTTCGCCGGCGGCTCATCTTGTGCAAAACCCTTCCTTTGTGTATAATATGGCGCAAGGAAACCAGAGGAGGCGTATCATGGACGTTCGTCAATTTCAAGATATACGGGACAAGGTGGTAGACAATGTATCCCGGGTGATAGTAGGGAAAAATGAGCAGATCCAGCTGGTATTGACGGCCTGCATCTGCGGGGGGCATGTGCTTTTGGAGGATGTGCCCGGCACCGGGAAAACCATGCTGCTTCGGGCCTTTGCCAGGACTTTGGGGGGCGAGTTCAAGCGCATCCAGTTTACCCCGGACCTTTTGCCTTCGGATCTGACAGGCATCAATTATTACGATCAAAAAGCCGGAGAATTCCGCTTCAGACCCGGGCCCCTCTTTGCCCATATCATTCTGGCGGACGAAATCAACCGGGCTACCCCCCGGACCCAGTCCAGTCTGCTGGAGGCCATGGAAGAAAAGCAAATCAGCGTGGACGGGGAAAGTTATTCCCTGGAGGAGCCTTTCCTGGTGATGGCCACCCAAAACCCCCTGGAATCCTACGGCACCTTCCCTCTGCCGGAAGCCCAGCTGGACCGCTTCTTTATGCGGCTGAGCCTGGGTTATATGAGCCGGGTTCAGGAAATGCAGGTGATGGCACGGCCTTCCACCTTAAGTCTGGTGGAGGCCCTGGAGCCGGTGGTGGAGCGTCAGGAGATCCTGGCCTTAAGAGCCGCGTACCCGGCAGTGGCGGTGCAGGAGCCGGTGCTGAAATATATGATGGATATCGTGGAAATAACCCGTCAGGAAGCCCGGATGGGGGCCGGGGTCTCCACCCGGGGCGCCATGGCTTTGTATAGGGCTTCGCAGGTGACGGCGGCCCTTTCCGGCCGGGATTTTGTGATCCCGGAGGATGTGCAGGCCCTGGCCCGGCCGGTGCTGGCCCATCGCATGGGCGCTGGCAGCAGCGTGAACCTGATTGAGGCGGAAGGACTCATGGGCAAGATGCTGGAACGGATCCCGGTTCCTTTGGAAAAAAGATGATTCTGGCGGCGCTAATCCTTGCTTTGATTATGATAGCCCTGCTGCAGCGGGAAACTGCGGCCCGGGGTCTTAAAAGCCTGCGGGAAGAGCATGATTTCTCGGAGCGGGTGACGGAACCTTTGAGCCCCGTGGAGCTGATTCTTCGCTTTTCCAACCGATCCCGCTTGCCTATCCCTTTTTTGCGTTATGAAGAGCGGTTGCCGGAGGGGGCGGAGCTGACGGAGCAGACCGGGGCAGAGCGGAATCACGGGGGGGCAGATCCGAATCATCGAGGCGGAGCTTATGCCAGCGGAACCCTCTGGCTGGGCCCCCGGAAAAGCCGGGAACTGCATATCCCCCTGCGCTTTGAGAAGCGGGGCCGCTATCTCCTCAGCGACCTGAAAGTGTATTGCGGAGATTTCCTTGGATTGACGGAAGAGGGCCGCCGGCTGGAGACGCTGCGGGAGATCGTGGTATTTCCCCAGGCCTATCCCCAGGGGGATTGGGAAAAGCTGCTGGGAGATCATTTGGGGGATGTATCCGTCCGCCGCTTTATTTTCGAAGATCCGGTGCTGACCCTGGGCTTTCGGGAATATACCGGGCGGGAACCCATGAAGATGATATCCTGGACCCGCAGTGCCCAGAACAACGCTTTGATGGTAAAACAATATGATTACACCACGGATCCCTCCGTGACGGTGATGCTGAATGCGGAATATGAGGGGGACGATAAGGAGGATCTTTTTGAGCTTTGCTGCCGGCTGGCCCGCAGCCTCTGCCGGCAGCTGGAGCAGCAGGGGATTCCCTACGGATTTGCCATGAATGCCTTTCCCCAGGGGGCCCATCACCCGGCCTGTTTTTTGCCCCCGGGACTGGGACAGTGGCATTTTTTGACGGTTCTGGAGTACCTGGGACGGGCTTTGCCGGAAACGGTATGCAGCTGCCGGGAGATGCTGCAGAAAAGCCTGGAGGGCCAGGGCGGCGGCAAAGGCGTCTTTCTGATTACCCCCGCCCGGGACGAGGTTTACCGGCAGGCGGAGCAGCTGGCCCGGGGAAGTTACGGATGTTTTATGAGCAGTCTGACTGCCCGGGAGGTAAAGGCCGAATGATGTGTTTTCTCAAACTTTTTTCGGATATCTGCCTCCTGATGGGCGGGGGCTCCTTGCTGGCGGCTGTGCCTCCGGCAGGGGTAGCGGTCTTTTTTGGCGCCGCCGCCCTGTGCGCCCTGGTTTTCGCCTTAAGCGCCCTCCTGGCCGAAAAGGGCTGGCTGCGCTTTCTGCCCGTCGGCCTGCTGGGGGCTTTATGCTTCCTGCCGGGAATGGATACCGCGGGGCTGATTCTTTTGTTGATAGCGGCTGTCTATACCCTTTTGTGTATCATCCGGGGCGCCTTCCGGCCGGAGTGGGAGGAGCAGATCAGGCTGTTTTCCTATGCCTGGAAAATTGCTTTATGCCTGTCCTTTTTCGCCTGTCTTCTGAACTGGGAGAAGGCTTTATTGCTCACCCTGCCTCTTCTGGCAGCCTCCCTTTTAAGCGGCATTTTGCTGAACCGCTCTCTTCGGCACGAGCCGGCGGTTCGCAGCAGCCCGGGCTTCCAGCTGATCAACGGCCTGAGCCTGGGAGTGCTGGTTCTGGGGGCTTTGCTTTTGGGATCCCCGGAGGTGATGGCCTGGCTGAAGAAGGTCCTGGGATTTTTGTACGAAAAAATCATTCAGCCGGTGCTGATGGCTTTTGTTACCCTGGTGATGGCTTTGCTGGAGGGTTTAAAACGCCTGGGGGGACTGCTGGGCATCGGCAAGCCGGACATTAAGCCCCAGCCCACCACCGCACCAATAGGAGAGCCGGGGACGGAGCTGCTGATAGAACCGGGAACCCGCTCCGTTTTGGAGCTGGGGGTGGTGCGGGCTATTCTGATTCTGCTGGCGGCAATCATCGTCTGTGCTGTTTTATGGAAATTGGCCAGGACCCTGCGCAGAAGGACGAAGCGGCAGGGGGAAAAGGCTGATTCCAGGGGATATTCCCTGCCGGCAGAAGAAGAGGAGACCAAGGACAAAGGGCCCATCAGGCGGATACGGGAGACATACCGCAAATATCTGAAGCTGTACCGGGACTGGGGCATCCGCTTGGAGGCTTCCGATACCAGCCGCAGCGTGGAGCAGAAGGGAAGCGAGGTCTTTGACCAGGAGGCTATGAAGGAGCTAAGGGAGATTTATATCCGTGCCCGTTACGGGAAACAGGGAGAAAGCCGGGATGCGGAAAAAGCCCGCTCCCTGTTAAAGCAAATCAGGAAAGCGGACCAATCATAAGTCAGGAATAGGATGAATCAAACCGGGGCGGCTCCTATGCCAGCAGCTGTTTTAGGAAGTTTTCCACCCCGTTTTCTTTGCAGTCCGCCACCTGGCAGGTAGCCACAGCCTTCACCTCCGGCTCCGCGTTGGCGGGAGCCAAAGAGACGGCGGCCGTCTCCAGCAAGGGAATGTCGTTGATATTATCCCCTGCCGCTAAGATCTGGTGCCGGCCAAAGCCCAGCTTCTCCGCCAGCCAGAGGGCCGCAGCACCTTTGTTGGCCCCGGCGGCATTGACTTCCACATTCCAGAAACCGGAGGTGCAAACGAAAAGCTCCGGATAGCAGGCCAGGGATTGGATGTCCTCCCGTACCTGGCGCCGGGCGGCCTGGTCATAGGTGGAAAAGCCCATCTTGTCCAGCCAGGCGCTGTCTTCCTCTTCCAGAAAGATGTCAAAATCCATAGGCACCACCGCCTTCAGCCAGGCCTGCAGAGAAGGTTTGTCCGACTGGGGAAGGCTTTGCCCCGCCCGCACATCCAGATAGTGCTGACCCCGGCGGTAGGCGTAGGTCAGGCCGTTATAAGGCCGCAGAAAGTCCGTGACCTGCCGGGCCAGAGAGCGGGCCAGACGCCTTTCGTACAGAACCTCCCCGCTTTCCAAGTCCGTGACCAGGGCTCCGTTGGCTGTAATGACATAGCGGATGCCGGGGATTTCCTTGATTGCCCGGGGGATATTGCCGGTGCCCCGGCCGGTACAGGGGATAAAAGTATAGCCGGCCTCCATCAGGCGGCCTATCAGGGCGGCGGTGGGTGCTAAATCCTTCCCCTCGAAGGGGAGGAGGGTGCCGTCTATATCGCTGAAGATAATTCGAATATCTTTGAGATCCTGCATGACAAAGTTTGCCTTTCTTTGGTATACTCCCCTTATACCGCATTATGTTCTAAAAAACAAGAGCGCGGCAGGGAAGAACCCGCTGCCGCGCCAGGAAGGGTTTTGGATGCTTAAAGTTTTACCACATTGATGGCCTGGGGTCCCTTTTCGCCGTCCGTGACCTCGAATTCTACCGCAGCGCCCTCTTCAATGGATTTGTAGCCTTCCATTACCAGACCGCTGAAATGTACGAAAACATCCCGGCCGTCCTCGTCCGTGATGAATCCATAACCCTTTTGGTTATTGAACCACTTGATAGTACCTTTCATAACTCCCTCCAAATTGTCGGTTGAAGACTTAATCTGGAGGCATAATAGCAAAAATATGTTTCTTTGTCAATGGATGACTTAATATAATTAACTAATTTTATATAGTGTAGGCGTATTATAATTATTTATGTTATAGGGGCGGAGAGAAAGGATTTTTTATGACGGCAGCAGGCATTGTGGCGGAATATAATCCCCTTCATTTGGGGCATTGGCAGCAGATAAAAGAGGTAAAAGAAAGGCGGGGGGCAGAGCTGGTTTTTGTTGCCATGAGCGGCAGCTTTGTTCAGCGGGGAGAACCGGCTCTGGTGGATAAAAGCCGCCGCTGCGCCATGGCCCTGGAAGCGGGGGCGGATCTGGTGCTGGAAATCCCGCCTGCCTATGCAACCGGCGGGGCGGAAGCCTTTGCCCGGGGGGGCGTGGGGGTCTTAACGGCCTGCGGCTGCGTGGAAGAGCTGGTATTCGGGGCTTCCTGCCCGGATACGGCCCGGCTCGCTGACCTGGCCCGGCTGACGGAGGAGGAATCAATCAAACCCGCTCTGGATGAGGGTTTGCGCAGCGGCCTTTCGTATCCGGCAGCCCTGGGAGAGGCCCTAAAATCCATAGACCCGGAAGGAGCGGCTTTGCTGGAGGATCCCAATCATGTATTGGGAATCGAATATATAAAAGCCATCGAAAAACAAAACTCCCCTCTGAAAGCGGTGGCTTTGGAGCGGAAGGGAGACGGCCACAGAGCCCTGGATCTGCCCCGGGAAGGCTTTGCTTCCGGCAGCGCCATCCGCCGGGCTTTAAAGGAAGGAGAGAGGGCCGCCGAAGCTATGGCCTTTCTGGCGCCGGGGGTGGCGGAGAAGCTAAGCTACACGCTGTGGCCGGAGGATATTTCCGCAGCCCTTTCCGCGGTTTTACTGGAGAAAAGCCGGACGGGAGCGCCGGCTCTTTGCGGCTATGCGGATGTTTCCGAGGATCTGGCAGCCCGGATTTTGCAGCAGGCGCCTTTCGCCCTTTCCTTCCCGGAATTGGTGGAGCGCATCGGCAGCCGGGCCTATACCGCCGCCCGTATCCGCCGGGCGCTGCTGCACATCCTGCTGGATATCAAAAAGGAGGACCAGGCGGGGCTGCCCCGTTCTCTGAAAATCCTGGGGATGCGCCGGGACTCCCGGGCCGGAGCATTGTTAAAGGAGAAGGCGAGGCTGCCTGTTATTACCAAAACGGCGGACGCTCCGGCGGCGCTGAGTGAGGCCTATGCCTACGCCCAGCGGGTTTATAATCAGGCGGTTTATTTCAGACACGGGATTACCTTGCCGGAAGATTATGCTCAAAGCCCGGTGATGCTCTTGTAATCTTGCCTTCCATATGGTAAAATGAACCATCCGGCTTGTCGGATAGTTTTGATATGTGAAAAAGGACTGCGAAAAACATTTATGCAGAAACTTAAATCTATAATTGCAAAGTGGCCCTGGCTGTGGATGGCTTTTGTGCTTCTCTGTGTAGCAGCCTTTTTTCTCCTGCGCTTTTTCCTGCCGCCCTACGAGTTTATCCCGCCCATTGTGGCGGCTTTGGGCAGCATTGCCTTTGTCCTGTTCTGGCATTTGTCCACCCGGCGTAATATCCAGCAATATGTGGTGGAAATGGGTATGAGTCTGGACAAAGGCCTTTCCCAGAAGATGGACAGCCTGGCTCTGCCCTATGCAGTGCTGGATGACAAAGGCCGCCTGCTGTGGAAAAACAGTGCTTTCCGGAACATGCTGAAGGAAAACGGCCGGCCGGATCAGTTCAAGGCGGCGGATATCAAAGAGCTTTTTCCGGATATCCGCATAGGCGATAAAGCCGCAGACGGCACCCCTTCTTCCAAATCCGGCGGCTATGTTTCCCTGGGGGATCGGATATTCGCCGTGCGCCAGCAGCCCGGGGAGGAAGGCGGCCTCACGGCCCTGCTCTTTATTGATGAAACGGAACATGTGGCGGTGAAAGAAACCCTGGAAAAAGAGCGGGGCGTAGCCGGCATTCTGTATATTGATAATTACGAAGAGCTCCTGAAGCATACCGAGGTCAATGAACACAGTCTGCTGGGGGCCTTGATCGAACAGCAGATTCAGAAATATTTCCAGCCGGTGCACGGCATCGTCTGTAAAACGGAACGGGACCGCTTTTATGTCTTCATGAATCATGAAGGTTTGGGGCGCTGCATGGAGGACCGCTTCTCCCTGCTGAACCAGGTGCGGGAAATAAAAGCAGGCAATACCATTCCTGTGACCGTCAGCATTGCCTTCGGCCAGGATGGCAAGGATTATTCGGAAAACCTGGATCTGGCCCAGGCGGCCATGGACCTGGCTCTGGGCCGGGGCGGCGACCAGGCGGTGGTAAAATACCCGGACAAAGTGGATTACTTCGGCGGCAAGTCCCAGGGAGAAACCGGGCTGACCCGGGTCAAGGCTAGGGTCAAAGCCCAGGCGCTCCGGGAACTGATGGCCCTTCACGAGAATATTTATATCATGGGCCATGCCCGGGGGGACAACGATTCCTTCGGTGCTTCCGTGGCCATTTACCGGGCGGCGGTGTCTTTGAACCAGCGGCCGCATATCGTGCTCAATACCGTGTCCTTCTCCGTGCGGCCCCTGTGGGAGCGTTTCCAGGCCTCGGCGGATTATCCCCGGGATATGTTCCTTTCCGGTGAAGAAGCCCTGGCCCAGATCCAGAGCAATGCCCTGGTGATTGTGGTGGATACAAACCGGGCCGCCATGGTGGAATGTCCGGAATTGCTGGAGAAAACAGAGCATATCGTGGTGTTCGACCATCACCGGCAGGCCGAGGGAACCATCCGGGCCGCCTTCAGTTATGTGGAGCCATACGCCTCCTCTTCCTGCGAGATGGTGACGGAGATCCTTCAGTATTTCGGAGAGGGGGTCTCCCCCCTGCCTTTAGAGGCGGAAGCCATTTACAGCGGCATATTGGTGGATACCAACAGCTTTAACGACAGGACCAGCTTCCGCACCTTCGAAGCCGCCGCCTTCCTAAAGCGCAGCGGCGCGGATCTGATAAAGGTCAAAAAGATGCTGCGGGAGGATTTCCGGGAGTACAAAGCCAAGGCCCAGTCCATGCAGTCCGCGGTGATCCGGGACGAGCATTATGCCTTTGCCGTCTGTCCGGCGGAGGGTCTGGACAGCCCCACGGTGGTGGGATCCCAGGTGGCCAACGACTTGCTGAACATCTCTTCCGTAAAGGCCAGCTTTGTGTTTACGGAGGCGGAGGGCAGGATTTATGTGAGTGCCCGGGCTATTGATGAAATGAATGTACAGCTGATTATGGAGCAGCTGGGCGGAGGCGGCCATTTAGGCTCCGCCGGGGCGCAGCTGGATGGCATCAGCCTGGAAGAAGCCCAGGCCAAGGTGCTTCAGACTATTCGGGATATGATTCAGGAGGGAAAGATTTAAATGGAAGTGGTATTATTGGCAGATGTAAAATCCTTAGGCAAGAAAGATGCCATTGTAACGGTGAGCGACGGCTATGCCCGGAACTTCCTGTTTCCTAAAAAGCTGGCGGTGGAAGCCACCAAAGCCAATCTGAATGTGCGCAAGCAGCAGATGGCGGCGGCCCAGCGCCAGGCGGATGAGCAGCTGGCCCAGGCCAAGCTGCAGGCCATGGATATGGAAAAGATCCGGGTGGTGATCCCGGTGAAAACCGGCGCTGCCGGCAAGCTCTTCGGGGCGGTTTCCAGCAAGGAAATTGCAGAGGCCATTAAAGAACAATTCGGCTACGATATTGATAAGAAAAAGATACTGCTGGACGAGCCTATCAAATCCATAGGAGAGGAAAGCGTAGCCATCAAACTGCACCGGGATGTGAACGCCCAGATCAAAGTGGCGGTGGTAGAAGCGGAATAATCCTATGGAAAACAAGGAACTGCAGGTAAAACAAATCAAGCCCCATAACCGGGAAGCGGAACAAACCGTGCTGGGCTCCATGCTGCTGGATAACGAGTGTATCCGGGAGGTGGAGGATGTGGTTGCGGGGCAGGATTTTTATACCCCTATGTACGGCCTGATCTACGACACCATGCTGGAGCTGTACAACGAGGGGCAGCCCGTGGATGTGGTAACCCTTCGGAACCGGCTGCTGCAGAAGAATGTCACGCCGGAAGTGGGCAGCGCAGACTTTATCGCCTCCCTGATTGCTTCGGTGCCTGTCTCTGCCAATGCCAAGTATTACGCGGAGATTGTGGCGGAGAAGGCCATGCTGCGCCGCATTATTAACGTAACGGAAGAGGTGGCAGGGCTTTGCTATGCGGAAAAGGACAAGGTGGACGAGATTGTGGAGGAGACCGAGAAAAAGGTCTTCGATGTGCTGAACCGCCGGAAACAGTCGGAGTTCGTTCCCATTGATGAGATTACCCGCGCCACCCTGGCCATCATCAACGAGGCGGCTTTAAGCCGCAATCCTATCACCGGTCTGCCTACGGGCTTTAAGGACCTGGATGAGATGCTGACGGGGCTCCACCCGGGAGAACTGGTACTGATCGGCGCCAGGCCTTCCATGGGTAAAACCGCCCTGGTGCTGAATATCCTGCAGCATATCGCCGTGGAGCAGAATCATTGCTGCGCCTTTTTCTCCCTGGAAATGTCCCGGGAGTCCATTATGAACCGTTTGCTTTCCATGGAGTCCCGGGTGGATGCCCAGCGCTTAAGAAGCGGTGAATTAAGCGATGAGGACTGGGATAATCTCTTTGAGGCGGCGGAAAAAATCAGCCAGTCCGAACTGGTGATTTTTGATGCCTCCACCGTGACTGCCAGCGTTTCCGAGCTTCGAAGCAGATGCCGGAAATTAAAGCTGCAAAAGGATTTGAAGCTGGTGGTTATTGACTTCCTGCAGCTGATGCGGGGCTCCGGCAAACGGATCGAAAGCCGGCAGCTGGAAGTAACGGAAATCTCCCGTGGCCTGAAATTCATGGCCATCGAGCTGGGGGTTCCGGTGATTGCTCTGTCCCAGGTTTCCCGGGCGCCGGACGCCCGGAAGGAAGACCATCGCCCCATGCTTTCGGATCTGAGGGAATCCGGCGCCATCGAACAGGACGCGGATGTGGTCATGTTCATCTACCGGGACGAGTATTACAACAAAGAAAACAGCAAATCCAAGGGTATTACGGAATTGATTGTGGCCAAGCAGAGAAACGGCCCTATCGGCACCGTGGAGCTGGCCTGGATTCCCCAGAACCTGCGTTTCGGCAATATTTCCAAGGAAATGCGGGAGAGACTGGAGAGAGAAGCCAGAGCCGCCCGGGAAGAGACATAAAAAGGGACGGGGGGGCGGAAAGAACCGTCCCCCCGTCTCAAACCAATTTCGGAGCCGTATCAGCCTTTCGCGGCGAAATACTCGTTCAGAGCATTGACCAGCTGCTCGCTGTCCATGCCGTGGACCATGCAGGCTTCCTCAATGGTCTCCATCTGAGAGGCCGGGCAGCCCACGCAGTGCATGCCGGCCCCCATCAAAATAGAGGAGCAGGCAAAATCTTCCATCAACAGTTCTCCGATTTTGGTATCTTTTGTTACTTCCATAATACATCACCTCCCATATTTGGCGTTGCTTGCAGTATAGGGGTTTATCCGGAAAAAAGCAAGAGGAAAGTTGACGGAAAGAGGCGGGCGTGATATTCTATTTTGGGAAAGTAATCAGCTGAAAGAGAGAAGTTTTATGGCAGAACTAAACAGCAAACAGCGCAGTTACCTGATGAAACTGGCGGCCTCGGAAAACCCCTTGTTTCAAATCGGCAAGGCAGGGCTTACGCCGGAGGTTTGCAGCGCAGTCAGCGAGGCGCTGGAGGCCCGGGAATTGGTTAAAATCGGCCTGTTAAAGAACTGTTTTGACGATATCCGCAATGTGGCAGAGGCCCTGGCCGGCCGCACCCGTTCCCAGGTGGTGACGGTAATCGGCCGGAAAATCGTGCTGTACCGCCCTTCCAAAACGAAGAAAGTGATTGAATTACCGTGAATGCTACCCAGGAAAAACATATTGCCGTAGTAGGGGGTACCTTCGACCCCATCCACTACGGTCATATTAATCTGGGCCGGGCGGCTCTGTCGGCCCTCCACTTGGACGAAGTGTGGTTCATGCCTTCCGGCTCCAATAATTATCGTTCCGATATGGGCATCCGGGCGGAAAAGCACCACCGAGAAGCCATGGTGAAAATGGCTATTGCGGGAGAGGAGCGCTTTGCTTTCTCGGACTGGGAATGCGCCCAGCCGGGCTCTACCTATACCTCCCGCACCTTTGCCCAGCTCAATGCCACCTTCCCGGAGGTGACCTGGTATTATGTGGTGGGGGCGGATACGCTGCACAGCCTGAAATACTGGGAGGAACCGGAACTGATCTGCAATTCCGTGGTGCTGCTGGCGGCAGGCCGGGGGGAGCAGGTGACAAGCGGAGAACTGCAGGCCACGGCCCAGACTCTAAGAACCAATTACGGGGCGGACATCCGCTTCATTCCCTGGGAGGATATGCCCGTTTCCTCTACCCAGGTCCGGGCCAGGTACCGGGAAGGCAGCTTCGCCCGGGAGGACCTGCCTCCGGGAGTTTATGATTATATGACATCCCATCATCTTTACCAGTCCCTGGAGTGGCTTTCGGATCAGGAAATCCTGGACCGCTGCGACGCCACCCCGGAGGAGCGGGGGTATTATGAGCGGCTGGCCACCATGCTGACGCCCCGGCGCCTCAGACATTGCCTGGGAGTGATGCACATGGCCATGCTGCTGGCGGACGGGTATCGGAATGTGTCCATGGAGCAGGCCCGGCTGGCGGGACTGCTGCACGACTGCGGCCGCACGGAGAACAATGCCTTAAATGCCCTGGGCCATGCCCCGGCGGGGGCTCAGGTGGCCCGGCGTCTTTTCGGAGTGAAGGATGAATCCGTCCTCAGCGCCATCCGCTGGCACACCACCGGCCGCCCCGGCATGACGGAACTGGAAAAAGTGATATTTGTGGCGGATTATATCGAGCCCTTCCGGGGCCATATGCTCCATTTGGACAAGGCCCGGCGGATTGCCTATACGGATCTGAACCAGGCGGTGACCTTTATGGGGGAAAGCACCGTCCGCTATCTGGAATCCCGGGGAGAGGATATCGATCCTATCACCCTGGAAACCGTGAATTATTACCGGGGACTGTTAAAGAAGCAGCCCATTCCCGGTCAGTATCAATAAAAAGGAGTTTCTATGGAATATAGCTCGAAAGAACAAATGGAACGCCTGCATCATGTTTTGTCCGAAAAACAGGGGCAGGAGATCAGTGTCATCGATATCCGGGAAATCAGTACCCTGGCCGATTATTTCATCATTACCCACGGGAATAATACGCCCCATGTGGACGCCCTGGTGGATGCCGTGGAGGAAGAGATGGATAAGATGCAGGTGCCCTGCCGCAGCCGGGAAGGCCTTAGAGGCGGCCGCTGGGTGCTGCTGGACTACGGCGATATTGTGGTAAATGTTTTCTCCAAGGAAGACCGGATGTGGTATGATCTGGAACGCCTGTGGCGGGACGGCAAATTGGTGAATCCGGGCCAGCCCGGAGAAGAGGCGTGAGCCCCGCAGCGGCTCGCAAAAGACCCCGTCCGAAAAGAGGACGGAAAGACAGGGAGCGTCAGCTGGCCTGGCTTTGGCCGCTGCTGCTCCTGCTTTTGGCTATGCTGACGGCCTTTCTGGCTGTTTCCTGTGGGAAACAAAGCGGCGCCGTGGCCGAGGCGCCCCGCTCCACCCAGCGGCGGGCCAGGCTGGAAAGCGGCAGCGTGCGGGAGACGGCCTATATCACGGATCGTCTGGGCTGGCTGGAGGAAAACCGGGGACCGGCGGAAGCGGGTCTCAGGTACTTTTACCGGCAAAGCGGGGTGCAGCCTCATCTGTATTTGCGGGGGGCCCAGCCCTCTGCCGGCAGCGTTGACCGGGACAGTATGAACGGCTATGCCGCCGCTCTGTACGGCAGCCTTTTCAGTGACGAGGGCCACCTGCTGATATTTTTGGAAGAAGAGGAGCGGAGCGGAAGTCTGCGCTGGGGCTTTGCCTGGGGAAAGCAGGCGACGGCGGTGCTGGATGCGGAGGCCCAGGAGATTCTGCGGGCTTATTGGGACATTCTGCTGGCGGACAGCGCGGAACTGGCAGACGGCCAGAAAGCGGCTGCCATAGAGGAGGCGCTGAAACGGAGCGCGGATAATATTATGATGGTGCAAAATACCGGGGGGTGGATTTGGTTCCTTGGGATTTTGCTGGGAGGAATCCTGCTGCTGGGAGCCTGGGAATTCCGGAAAAATTGGGTCAGATTGAAAACCGAAGACAAAAACCCGTAGGGGGATTATCAAATACCACGCATCCCCGTAGGGGCGATTAATCGCCTCAGGGAATCTCGTAGGGGCGATTATCAATTGTTTCGTAGGGGCGATTATTAATCGCCCGAGGGCGTTTAACAAGCCGGAACAAAAAGTTGACGGCTACCCACCCCCACAAGCAGCACCTACAAAACTTCAATCCGTTTGCACTGGGACTTGATTTTTCGGCATGGGTTTTTTACAATAGGGGTTAGGAATTAGGCAGTAGGTAACAGGGATTAGATTATTATTTATAATACAAAGGAGAACAAAATGGGTATTTTATCGCGTTTCAAGGACATCATTTCTTCCAACATCAACGCCATGCTGGACAAGGCGGAGGATCCGGAAAAGCTGATTGAGCAGTATCTGCGGGAGCTGACCGGAGACCTGGCGGAAGTGAAGCGGGAAACCGCCTCCGTGATGGCGGACGAAGCTAAGGCAAAACGGAACCTGGTAGCCAATCAGGAAGAAGTGGAAAAGTACACCTCCATGGCTAAAAAGGCTCTGGCCGCCGGAGATGAAGAATCTGCCAAGATCTTTATCAAGAAGAAACAGTCTCTGGAAGAGGTGGGCGAGTCCCTGCAGCAGATGTATGATGTGGCGGCCTCCAACTCTGCCAAGATGCGCCAGATGCACGACAAGCTGGTGAAGGATCTGCAGGAGCTGCAGCAGAGAAAGGCTGTCATCCAGGCCAAGATTAAGATTGCCAAGGCCCAGGAGAAGGTAAACGAAGCGGCCAAGAACTCCGCAGCCAACAAGGCGGAAGCTTCTTTAGGCGCCTTTGCCCGCATGGAAGAAAAGGTGGACCACATGCTGGATGCCGCCAATGCCATGGCGGAGCTGCAGCTGGAGCCGGTGGACGAGACCATGGCCGCAGAAGCCCGGTATTACGAAGCCATTTCCAACAGCAAGGTGGATGCCGAACTGGAAGCCATGAAGGCGGAATTGGGACTGTAAACCCTTGTATTCAAACAAAAAAGCGGGGCGGCATCGGCCGCCCCATTTTTATGGGATTTAGAAATCCAGTCTGTCAACTCTCTGCAAGAGCTCGGTGATATGCTCCTTGCTGATGGCGATTAAGGCCCTGCCCTCCGCCTCGTCCATGCCGTGGCGGCGAATGGTGCGGCGCATTACCCGCATGGCAGCGATGAGTCTGGCCTGATCCTCCACATTCCGCTTTACCTTCTCCGAAAAACGATCCAGGTACAAATCAATGGTTCTGGCCCAGATACGCTCTGCGGATTTATGGGAGAAACCGTAGAACACCGGCGTTTTTTCCGGGGACAGCTCCGAATAGCCCAGATAAGCTGCGTAAATGGAGCCCAGCTCGAAAATGGGATGGCCCATGCTTAAGGTGTCCATATCGATCAGCAGGGTCTCCCCGTTTTGCAGCATCACATTTTTGAAATGATAATCCCCGTGGAGCATATAAGGATGATCCGGCACGGCCTCTACCAGTTTTACCAGTTTGGTCCCTTCGTTTTCAGGCAGATAGGGCGTTAAAAACTTGGCCCAGCCCAGCACCGTCTCCCGCATATTGGGCATGTCACCGGGATTGACCCGGGTGCCGTGAATCTTGTTCAGCAGTTCCACGGACATTTCCACCAGTTCATCCACCCGGTGTTCGTCCTCCGCCAAAAGGGAGGCGAAGGAGCGGGCGTTCAGGAGCTCAAATACGGAACCGTAGGCATCCCCCACCTGCACTACATCATAAGGGATGGCAGTGGGTATGCCGGCTACAAAGGCTTTCCGGGCCAGTTCCCGCTCCCGCTTGATTTCCGGCAGAGCGTCCTGGTTCACATCATAAACCTTCACAATGGTATCCGGGTCTATACGGTACACTTTGCCGTTGGCGCCGCTGCCGATGACCTCGCAGCCCTCTATGGAAATCTGCCGGTAGGCCTTGTGCACATCCAGCATTTCCGTAAAACCGGTCATGTCCAAAATTTCATAGATTTCAGAGGAAACATTGACTACGGAAAAAGGCCCGAATTTTTTGCGCAGATGCAGCAGAATCCTTAGGCCGGCGCTGGAAATATAATCCAGAGCGCCGCAGTCTACCACTACCGTGGCCGGGGTGCTCTCCTGGATGGCCTGATTCACTTCTGCCTCCACGGCGGGGGCATTGGTGGAATCGATATGGCCTTTGAAAAACAGGGTCAGTTTCTGGCTTTCTGTCTGATGTGTGACGTTTTCCATAATTCATTCCTTTCTGCATCAGATAGTTTTTTTCAGGGTCAGGATGTTTTGTCCGTCTTTGAAATCATAAAGAACCTCATCCATGGTCTTTTTCACCATGAAAATCCCCAGGCCGCCTATTTCCCGATCTTCAGCAGGCAGATCAATATTGGGATCCTTGTTTTCCAGCGGATTATAAGGCATTCCCTGATCTTTAAAGACCAGCGTCATCATCCGGGTCTCCTCCGAAATGGCGATGCCCACCGTGGCGCTGCCCCCTGCCTCTCCATAGGCGTACTGGGCAATATTGCTGAAGACTTCATCAATGGCCACATCGATCTGCATCTGCACCTTCAGGGGGCAGTCTGCCGCCTCCAGCTCCGCGTTAACAAAATCCGTCACCGTCTCGATGTTAGGGATGGTGGCCTCTAAAGTCAGTTCTTTCATGGCCGGTTCCTCTTTCTTGTTTTCTTCCCTTGGGGCTGCCTGGGGCCCTAAATAATGCAGGCAAAGCATGGTTAAATCATCAAATTGCGGGGCCTGATCCACAAAGTGCTCCACCGCGGCATTTACCCCCGCCAGAACCTGGCAAGGCTCCGCTTCCTCCAGCTGACTGAGAGCCGCCAGCATCCGTTCCGTGCCGAAGAGTTCCTCCCGGGCATTGGTGGCTTCCGGCAAGCCGTCGGTGTACAGAAACAGCTTGGTATCCGGCTCCATGAGGATTTCATATTCCTTATATTTCATGCCGGGCATTCCCCCGATCACAAAACCATGCTTATCCTTTACCAGCTCGTAGTCTCCGTCCGGTTTTTTCAGCACCGGGAACTCGTGGCCCGCATTGGCGGCGGTCAGCAAGCCGCTTTGAAGGTCCAAAATGCCGAACCAGACGGTCACAAACATTTCTTCCCGGTTATTGGAGCAGATCTGGTTGTTGACGATCTCCAGCACTTCTGCGGGACTCTTGCCCGTTAAAGCAACATTCTGCACCAGAATCTTGGATACCATCATGAACAGCGCCGCCGGAATGCCCTTGCCGGACACATCCGCCATTACCAGGCCCAGGTGGTTCTGATCAATCAGGAAGAAGTCGTAGAAGTCGCCTCCCACCTCCTTGGCGGGATCCATGGTGGCGTAAATATCGAACTCCGTCCGCTCCGGAAAGGCAGGATAGATGTTGGGCAGCATGTCCGCCTGGATCCGGGTGGCCAGGGCCAGCTCCGTGCCGATCCGTTCCTTCTCCGCCGTCACCTGGGTCAGATTCCGTTCAAACTCGATCAGATCCTGCTCCATATCCTCCATGGTCAGGGCCAGATTCTCGATTTCATCCCCGGTATCGATTTTCAGCACATTCCGGCTGAAATGATCCGTAACCGGGTTTCCTTCCCGCTTATCCTTCACATAAGCCGTGGCAGCTTCCGCAATCTCGTTGATGGGTTTTACCACCTTTTTCTTCATATGACGGGTGAAGAAATAAGCCACTAAATTGACTATGACCGTCATCACCACGGTAAACTGCAGCAGGAAAGATTTAATGCCGTTCCAAATCTCTTTTAAGGTTACATCCGCCAGGAAAAAGCCCAGGGTTTTTCCGCTGATGCCGTCTTTAATGGGAAAGCCGGTGGTGGCAATCCAGCCGTTATCTCCCACATTGGAAATGTGATACAGCCGTCCTTCTCCGTTCCAGTGATTAAATTTCTGGGCTTCCTTGGGGTCTACGGCTTCATATTCCCCTATGCGGAGGGGCTCCTCCGTGTCAGGATCCGCCAGCATTACCAGCCGGGCATTGGCTTCGTCGTAGAAGCCTACATAAAAGGCATTTACATCGCTGCTTTCCCGAAACTCCTGAAGCATCTCCATCAGCCTTTTATAAGTCCCGTCCTCCGTCATATGGGCAAAGTGCCGATAGTATTCTTCACTGCCCACGGCGGCCAGTTCCTGGGGATTTAAGGACTCGTAAATCTGCCGGGTTTCCTCCAGATAGGGCTCTATCTCCAGACTCCGGGAAGCCAGATGGGAGGCAGTGCGGCTTAAGTTGAAGCCCTCGCCGATATATTGCCCGCTCAGGGCATAGGCGTAAAGCCCCAGCCCGATCAAAAGGGATGCCAAGCCGAAGATGATGGACACCCAGATAATGGAATGGAACATCCGGGCGGCCAGAGAGTAGTGGAGCCGCTCCCATTTATTCAGTTCTCGGACGCTTTTTTCTGGCATAACTGCATCTCCCTCCCAAGGGGCCTTAACCCTTACTTAATCCCCTGGTAAAATTGGTCCAGAATGGCGGTCAATCCTTTGGATAAGCTTTGATCAAAACCATTGCCCTCCGTCAAAATGGCCACATACATCCGATCGCTCCGCAGGGTCTTTAAAATCTGCATAATGCCTTCGGCCGCTTTATCGGCAAAGATTTTGTTGAAGTATTGGTTGTCGCTTACGAAGCTGCCGTCTTCCTGCTTCTTTTCGGCGATGACATACACAAACAGCTGATCCGAGTTTTTGCCTTCTCCGCTTACTTCAAAGCTGCTGTCTTTGGTGAAACTTGCTTTTCCGGGTTTTTCCAGGGCCTTGCCGTCAATCTTCACGGAGAAATCTTTCAGAATGGCAGCATCTACTTTATAATCCACATAGATTTCGCCTTCCTTCAGGAAATCCAGCACCCCTTTAATGGACAGGGGGTTTTGCGCCTCCGTCTCCGGGGCGGCTACCGTGGTGGTAGGGGCGGCCGTGGTGGCAGGGGTGCTCCCGCCGCAGGCCGTCAGCATAAAAATCAAGATCAGCAGTACCGCCAGTGTTTTCGTTTGTTTCATCAGAATACCCTCCGATAGGTGGTTTTTCTATGTTTCATTTTAGTACCTTCGGATAGGCTTGTAAAGAAAAAACATCAAAAAAACACAGATTTGTTTCAGCTCTTGGGGCAAAAATCCAAAAGCAGGGGGCTTGACATGTTTCCGGTGGAAACATATACTGGTGATATCAGTTTTTTGGAGGCGTCCCTATGAAAGCAATTCCCGTAGATGCATTTTGCCAATTCAAGTTTTTGTCTCAAATCACCTATTCCCCCGAGGGCAGCAGCGCCTGCCTGGTGGTGACGGAGATTGACCGTAAAAAAGACGAATACCGCTCTTATCTGACCCTTTACCGGGATGGCAAGTTCCAGCGGCTTACTTCCTTCGGAAAGGAACGCAGCTTCCAGTATCTGGATGAGGACACCCTTTTATTCCCCGGGAACCGGGAGGGAGAAAAGCCGGAGGAGGGAGATATCAGCAGCCGTTGGTACTCCATATCCTTAATGGGCGGCGAGGCCCGGGAGGCCTTCCGTTTTCCCATTCCAGTCAGCAAGGTGATGCCCCTGGCCAATGGAGATTTGATTCTCCTGGGGTCCACCTTCCCTGGCCATGAGGACTTATATACCGGAGAACCCAAGCAGCTGGAAGCTTATCAAAAGCAGCGGAAGGAAAACAAGGACTATGAGATCATCGAGCAGGTGCCCTGGTGGTGGAATGGCTCCACCTATACCAAGGGGGCTTATACCTCTTTATATCGCTATGACAGGAAAAAGAAGAGCCTGACCCGGCTTTCGGCCTTAAACGAAAGCGTGACCCAGGCGGAATTGAGCCCGGAGAAGGATAAAGTCTATTTCACGGTTTATCCGGTGAAACCGCATTTAAAGCGGCAGGGGACGGCTCAGCTGAAATGTCTGGATCTGGGCAGCGGCAAGGAGAAGATCCTTTGCCGCAGCAAAAAGGATTTTGAACTGCGGGGCTTTGCCGTAGGCGCGAGCTTCCTCCTGGTGATGGGGGGCGAGCCGGTGCACGGCCTGAACACGGACGGCGATTTTTACAGGCTGGACTATGCCACGGGCAAGCTCAGCCTCTATGCCAAGCACGGGGAGTCCCTTCATTCTTCCGTGGGGGCGGATGTGCGCTACGGCGGCGGCCGGAGCATGAAAATGGCAGGAGATGTATGCTATTTCATTTCTACCCGTTTTGACTCTGCGCATTTGTACAAGCTGGAGGAGGGCGTCATCAGTCCGGTGTTTGAAAAGGAAGGCTCCGTGGACAGTTTTGACATCTGCGGCGGGAAGATTCTGATGATCGGCCTTTATGACATGAAGCCCCTGGAGCTTTATGACGGCAAGGGCAAGCAACTTTCCCGCTTCAACGAAAAGGCCCTGAGGGGACAGTATGTGGCCCGGCCGGAAATCCTGAATGTAAAGCGAAAGGGCTATGAGGTCCATGGCTTCGTGCTAAAACCTATGGATTATGATCCGGAAAAGAAATATCCGGTGATTCTGGACATCCACGGAGGGCCTAAAACCGTTTACGGGCCGGTATTTTATCATGAGATGCAGTACTGGGCCGGCAAGGGCTATTTTGTGATATTCTGCAACCCCACCGGGTCCGACGGCCGGGGAGAATATATGGATATCCGGGGGAAATACGGCACTGTGGACTACGAGGACATTATGGCCTTTACGGATGCGGCCCTGAAGGCGTATCCGGCCATGGATAAAAAGAATCTCTTTGAGACCGGCGGCTCTTACGGCGGCTTTATGACCAACTGGATCATCGGCCATACCAACCGCTTCAAGGCGGTGGCCAGCCAGCGCTCCATCTCCAACTGGTTTTCCATGTACGGGGTGTCGGATATCGGGGTTGGCTTCACCGAGGACCAGAACCTTTCCAGCCCCTGGGAGGATCCGGAAAAGCTGTGGTTCCACAGCCCCATGAAGTATGCGGACAAGGCCAAGACGCCCACGCTTTTTATCCATTCTTTCGAGGATTACCGCTGCCCCATTGATCAGGGATATCAAATGTTTACCTCCCTGATTGCCCATGGAGTGGAGGCGAAGATGGTGTGCTTCAGGGGCGAGAACCACGAGCTCTCCCGCAGCGGCAAACCCTCCCACCGTTTGAAGAGATTAAATGAAATCACGGAGTGGTTTGAGAAGCACAGAGATTAGGCCATGCAGGGGCGGGCAGGGCCAGCCCGCAAAATCGCAGTCGACAACACTGAGGTGCTCAAATACCGACGCGATTCCTTTTCTTGTTGACAAGAGAAACTGCTGGTGATATATTTGAATCGCAAAGGAAATATGATCCATATCATATGACATCAAAGACCCCCTGTAGAGGCTGCACTCTTCAGGGGGTCTCCCCATTTACGGCGGGGCACCGTCGGGATAGTCGCTGCTGTTATCTCTGTCTAACCACTTGCAGATGTAGTAGGCAACTACACTTGCCGCAACAGAGATTGCAAAGGACAAGATCCATAACAATAGCAATATTATCATGTCGCCCCCCGCGTGGGGCGCGTGGATTGCTATTCCGTGCACATCATGTGTTACAACGATTGAGGAGCATTTGCCTGGCGGCAAATGTTTGAAAAAGAATCGGCCTGACGCCCGATGGGGGCGATTGATAATCGCCCCTACGAAATGCGTTGCCGCTTATCGGCCGTTTCCGGCGTCGCTTTCATTTTTGCTGTCATCTAAAAACTGCGTCCACCCGTAGACTAACTATTATAAGTCAAGCACATTTTTCAGATTGATCGGGGGCCCGCCCCCGAACCCCTGGTACCTCACCGAACAAGTTCGGCGAGGCTC
>CADBFP010000011.1 GCA_902793995.1 uncultured Lachnospiraceae bacterium
CGAGCCTCGCCGAACTTGTTCGGTGAGGTACCAGGGGTTCGGGGGCGGGCCCCCGATCAATCTGAAAAATGTGCTTGACTTATAATAGTTAGTCTACGACGGCGGCCGACACTCATCCTCTGTGGACGATGGCTCCCTAAAGGACTAGGCGCTGCGCGCCGTCGCGGGCCACCTTCTCTTGCACCTTAGCTGCATTTCATCCCCTCTTTCCCGCCATTCGTCCCCCGAAATCCCTGCCGGGGGTTTTCTTTGCTACACTGGGCCTCGAAAGGAGGCTGGAATATGGCCGCACAAAAAGAAAAACCGAAATACAGCATCTGGGACAATGTCTGCTGGATGATGGACATCGCCTGGAAGGAGAAGGGAAGCGTGCCCATCGTCTGCGGGCTGATCGCCCTGGCGGCGGTGGCTCTGAATTTGACGGAGCTATTTTTCGCACCCCAAATTTTAAAAAAAGTAGAAAGCGGTGCGGAGCCCGCCTCCCTGCTGCTGACCATCGCCCTGTTTACCGGACTGCTGTTTTTGCTTAGGGGAATATTCATCTATCTAAGCAATTATGGTCTGATCGACAGGGTTTTCGTGCGGACAAGCATCATCGTCAAGTGTAATGAAAAAACCAATACCACCTCCTATCCCAACACCTTGGATGCCCGGGTGCTGAAGCTGCGGGACAAGGCGGCGGAGGCAACGGACAGCAACGACCGCGCCAGCGAAAAAATCTGGACCACCCTTTCCACCCTGCTGACCAATCTGCTGGGCTTTATCGTCTATTTCTTTTTGCTTTCCCATCTGCCTCCGCTTCTGATGCTGGTGGTGATCACCACCACCCTGCTCAGCTTTTTCATCTCCCGGAAAACCGATTCCTGGCGCTACCGCCACCGGGAGGAGGAAGCGGATTACGATAAAAAACTAATTTACATCCGGACCAAATCCGAATCCCTGGAGTTGGCCAAGGACATCCGGGTTTTAGGTCTGGCGCCCTGGCTGAAGGATCTCCATGCCAGCGTGCTGAAGCTGTATGAAAGCTTTATAAAGAAAAGCGAAAAGCAAAAGCTCCTGGGCAATCTGGCGGATGTGCTGCTGGGGATTTTGCGGAACGGCATTGCCTATTACTATTTGATCCATATGGCCCTGAACCAGAACCTTCCTGCTTCTACCTTCCTGCTGTATTTCACGGCGGTGAGCGGCTTTACTGCCTGGATCACCGGCATTTTAAGCGAATTTGCCACCCTCCACCAGGAAAGCCTGGATTTGAATACCATACGGGAATACCTAGATGTGCCGGAACCTTTCCGTTTTGAGGGAGGAGCGCCCCTGCCGGATTTATCCACCGGCTGCGAAATCCGGCTGGAGAAGGTTTCCTTCCGCTATCCCGATACGGAAAAGGATACGATTCATGAAATGGATCTGGTGATCCGGCCCGGGGAAAAGCTGGCTCTGGTGGGCTTAAACGGCGCCGGCAAAACCACTTTGGTGAAGCTGATCTGCGGCCTTTTGGATCCCAGCGAGGGGCGGGTGCTGTTAAACGGCAGGGATATCCGGGGCTTTAACCGACAGGAATATTATGAAATCTTTTCTACGGTCTTCCAGGATTACTCCGTGCTGGATGTATCCGTGGCGGAAAATGTGGCTTCCCGCATAGAAGACATAGACCGGGAGCGGGTGAGGGCCTGTCTGGAACAGGCGGGGCTTTTGGATAAGGTGGCAGAACTGCCCGGGGGCCTGGATCAGAAGCTGGGCCGGCAGGTCTGGGAGGAAGGGGTGGAGCTTTCCGGCGGTCAGATCCAGCGGCTGCTGCTGGCCCGGGCACTGTATCGGAACGCCCCCATCCTGCTGCTGGATGAACCCACGGCGGCGTTGGATCCTTTGGCAGAAAACGAGATCTATGTGAAATACAACGAAATGACCCGGGGAAAGACCTCCCTGTATGTGTCCCACCGCCTGGCCTCCACCCGTTTTTGCGATCGCATCATCTTTATCGCCGATGGGCAGATTGCGGAGGAGGGCAGCCACGAGGAGCTATGGCAAAAAGGCGGAAAATACGCAGAGCTTTACGAAGTGCAAAGCCGCTATTATCAGGAAGGGAGGCAGTTCTGATGGAGAAAAAAGAAAAGGAAATGGGTTTTTCCCAGGCCTGGAAATTGCAAAAACGGGCCATGAAGATTTTTCAGGAGCTGGACCCCTGGTATCTGCCCTCCATTGCCCTGGAAAAGATGGTTTCCGCCGTGATTCCCTTTGTATTGGTGTTTTTTTCTGCCCGGATCCTGAATGAATTGGCGGGAGAAAGGCGGCCGGATGTCCTTTGGAAATGGGTTTGGACGGCGGTGGCGGTGGGTGGTCTGATGGCCCTGCTGAAAGCCCTGTTTACCCGCTTTCGTAGCTTGCGGGAGGGGATCTTCTACGACAAAAGGAGTACACTTTTTGTCCATAAGCAGTTTGAGATGGATTATGCGGATGCGGAAAAAAGCGCCACCCACGAGCTACGCGCCAAAATCCGGCAATACAATAACTTCATGGGCTTTGGTTTTTATAAGGTGTCCGGCATTTTTTCCGGTTTGGCAGAGGCCCTCACCGGCATCCTTAGCGCCGCGATCCTCTGCGTCAGTCTGTTTACAGCCCGGGTGCCGGAGAGGGGCGGGAGGCTTCAAATCCTGAACAGTCCCTGGTTTATTCTGGGGATCCTGGCTGTGATTCTGCTGATCAGTTTGGGGACAGGGGCTCTTCACGGTCATGCAGATGGGCTCTTCGCCGCCCAGGCCGACAGGGGCACCCAGGGAAATCGTGCGTTTGCTTATTTCTTTAATCTAGGCTTTCACAAGCGGGCCATGGATATCAGAATGTATAACCAAAACGCTATTGCTGCCCATTATTTCCCCGGTCCCCGGGATGGGGCATTCGGCCCGGAGGGCTTTATGGCTAAGCTGGTGAAGGGGCGCTACAGCCTGGAGCATGGTCTAGGGGAAGGCATTTCCGCCTTGCTGACTGGGGGGATTTATGTGTTCACCTGTTTAAAGGCCCTGGGAGGCGCCTTCGGGGTGGGCTCCATCACCCAGTATGTGGGGGCGGCTACCCAGCTCTCCGGCAGCCTGGCCAAGCTGTTTTCCGGCCTGGCGGAGCTGAAAAACAACGGCAAGTTCCTGGCCATGACTTATGAATACCTGGATATCCCGAATGCCATGTACCAGGGCTCCTTGACCACGGAAAAGCGGAGCGATCGGGCTTATCAGGTGGAGTTTAAGGATGTTTCCTTCAAATATCCCGGCACGGAAACTTGGGCCCTTAGGCATGTAAATGTGAAATTCCAAATCGGCAGCCGCATGGCCATCGTAGGGGAAAACGGCTCCGGGAAGACCACCTTCATCAAACTGCTGTGCCGCCTGTATGATCCCCAGGAAGGGGAGATCCTCTTAAACGGCATCAATATCAAAAAATATGATTACCGGGAATATATGGATATTTTCTCCATTGTTTTCCAGGATTTCCAGCTCCTGTCCCAGCCTCTGGGGGACAATGTGGCCGGGGGCAAAGAATATGATCAGGAGCGGGTGATAAAAGCCCTGGAGGATGCGGGCTTTGGGGAGCGCTTACAGACTATGCCGGAGGGGCTTAGTACCCTGCTCTACCGCCAGTATGAGGATACGGGGGTGGAGATTTCCGGGGGCGAGGCCCAGAAAATCGCCATTGCCCGGGCCCTGTACCGGAATGCGCCTTTCCTGGTGCTGGATGAGCCCACGGCGGCTCTGGATCCCATAGCGGAGGCGGAGATTTATGCCCAGCTCAATCAGATCGTGGACGACCGCACCGCCATTTATATCAGCCACCGGCTCTCTTCCTGTCGCTTCTGTGACGAGATTCTGGTATTTGACCAGGGACAGGTGGTGCAGAGAGGAAGCCATGAGGCCCTGCTGGGAGATGGGGCAGGGAAGTATTCCGCCCTATGGAACGCCCAGGCCCAGTATTATGCAGGAACATAGGTAATACGGCACCGGGGGAGCTCTCCTCTGGTGCTGTTTTTCTTTTTGTGCTACTATTAGTCCTAAGGCAACTATTGCCGGAGGGATGACACATTAAAGCTATCTTCATTAACAAAGCGTAGAGGCATATTGATTATGAAGGATACAAGAAACGTAATACCGGCACTGATCAGCCTGATCATGGGCCTTGCCTGCTTCTTCCTCTTCATCCCCACCCTGGCGGCGGGGATGGTGAATGCGGGGAATCTGCTGGGCCTGGGGCTGGGCTTTTTATTGCTGCTTTACGGGCTTTTCCGGAGGCGGCTGCCCCTATGGCTCCGGCGGAGCTTTTGGGGCGTCATGGGGGCCTTCTTCCTGCTGGTGGCCGTCAGCGGCGCCATGATTGCAGGGCAGGCCGGAAAAGAACCGGAGCAGGAGGGAACCGTCATTATTTTGGGCTGCGGCGTGCGGGGAGAGACCCCCTCCCTGATGCTGCGCACCCGCATTGAAGCGGCAAAAACCTATCTGCTGGCCCATCCCGCCGCCAAGGCTGTCTGCACCGGCGGTCTGGGAGAGCGGGCAACTATCAGCGAAGCCCTGTGCATTTACCGGGAATTGGTGGCAGCGGGGATCGAGGCGGAGCGGCTTTATATAGAGGATAGATCCGTCAGCACCAGCGAGAACCTGCTGTATGCCGGGGAAATTGCCCGGCAGGAGGGGCTGCCACAGCCCTGGGTGATTATCAGCAGTGAGTTTCATGTATACCGGGCGGCGCACATGGCAGAGCGTCTGGGGATTCCGGCGCAAACCCTGGGGGCCCATACCCCGCGGTGGCTGCTGCCTACTTATTTTCTGCGGGAATGCCTGGCGGTGATGAAGGAATGGGTCTGGCCGGATCCGCTGCCCGAATGATGGAGGTTGGCAGGGGGACACACTTCCCATTATTTTAAGTAAAATTATACTTAAAATATTGTTTTCTGGGTCTTTTTCTGTTATTCTCTCTGTAAAGGAGGATGTATTATGGCACAAATAGTACCGGTTTCCGATTTGAGGGATTATAAAAAGGTTCTGGACCGGGTGGAAGAAGGGGCCCCCGTTTATTTAACGGTCAATGGCCGGGGGCGTTATACCATTCGGGACATTGCGGAGGATGAAAGCATTGAGCGGACCAGGGCCATGCTTCGTTTGATGTGCGAGCTCCAGGCAGGACGGGCCTCCGGGGAGCAGGAGGGATACCTGTCTGCGGAAGATATCCGGGCCCGGCTGAAGGAGTCATAAGATGGCTTATACTGTGGCATACTCTCCCTTGGCCTGGCAGGATTTGCTGCGGGTGCGGGACGAGGTCTTTTCTGCCTGCCGGGATAAAGAAAGCACCGACCGATATATGAATGACTTGATGGATGCGGTGGAAGCCGTGGCAGACTTCCCTGAAATCGGATCCCCTTTGTATTACGAAAATCTCTTTACATCGTACTATCGAATTTCCTTCAGGGTTTATCTCATCTTTTACCGCCTGGAGGAAAATCGCCTTTTAGTGGAGCGTGTGCTTTACGGAAAGACGGACTATCTAAGGCTACTGTTTCCGGAGGGATGACAAGGGACATGTCCGCATTATGTGTTTGCCCTATCGAAGACATCCGGCTGGATGCCGCAGCCGATGAATTCCGTCCCGTCCAACAGGCGATAGCCTACGGAGACGATCCGTCCGCTGCCGCCGCAGCGGAGCTTGAAAAAATAGGGCGTTCCGGTGGAGCCGCCGGTGGGCTCGCCTATGAGAGTGCCCCGGCGGCTGGACTTAAACATGGCAGTAAAATCCTCGGCGGCAGAGTAAGTCCGCCGGGAGATCAGAATCTCCAGAGGCCCCTGATAGAGGGCTGTGTGGCCCTCGGCGCCGTAGCAGTCCTTATAGTGCTCGTATTTTAGGTGGTCGAGGATCAGCCTGGATTCTTCAAACTCGTCCTCCGTCATCAGTCCGGCATCGATATATTTTTGCAGCGATTCCCGGCTGCTTAAGGCCGTCTGGCTGGCGGTGGCCACTTCGTTGGCCTTGCGCAGCTGGGCCCATTTCTGACAGCCGTGAAAGAGGCCGGAGATGAAAAGCTCTGCCACCCTGGCGGAAAAAGCAGTGGTGCCGCCCCGGTTGTCCCGGATATCCAGCCGCACCAGGCGGGCGTCGGGGTGTTCCTCCAGCAGCCCCCGGACGTAAGGCGAGTGGTCGGACAGGAATTCGTTGAGCTTGATGGTCAGCACGCCCTCCTGCCAGCTATGGGAGGGGGGATCCAGCGGGTAGGATGGCTTTTCTGTCCGATAGGCCTGCGGCGGGTAGTATTCGGTGTGCCCGTCATTCAGGCTGGCCATGAACTGGAACAGGAGCTCATGAAAGCCCTTCTCGTCATCGGTGGAGAGGGCCAGAACCTTGTCCAAATACGCCAAATATTGCTCATCCCAATCGAAAGGAAGCCTGTCAAAGTAAGGAAAAATCTCCTTGACAGAGGCCCAGATGGTGGAAAGGTCATAAATCATATCTCTGCGGTTCATAGCGTCCCTCCTCGTTATGCTGCCTTCACTGACAAAGTATAGAGAAATAATGACGGCAGAACAAGTCTTGAATTTAACGGTATTATCGCTTATACTATAAACACATGATTCATTCGTGACGGCTCGTTTTTATGGCAGTTATATCCTGTCATTTTTGTTGCACCGGAGGGCCAGGTCTCTTGGTGCATAATCAGGGGGGAGGCAAGAGAAAAGAAATAAACGCACGAAAACTCGCCTGAAAAAGTGTGAAAGCATAAGAAAAACTCGTTCGAAAAAGTATATTTATTTCTTAAAAACTCGTCCAACGAGCGCCCTCTTCCGCACCCAGAAACCTTTACTTTTCTGTGAATTCTGCCCCGAAATCTTTACTTATTGATATTTTCGTGGTACAATAAGTAAAGATGAAAGTGAGGGCATAAAATGATTTCCTACAAAGGTCTTGAAGAAAAACTGAGAGAACGAGGCATCACGCGCTCCGATCTGACGAAGGAACTCGGTATCTCATCCCGGACGATTGCCAAAATCGGACGAGGAGAGAAGCTGTCGCGAGTCGTGATGGAAAAGCTGTGCGGCTATTTCTCCTGCACCGTGGGGGAACTCTGCTGTGAGATTTCGGACAACCCGATCCTGCAAACGCTCCGGGAGGAAAAGGCCGCGAAAATCTCCGGTGGACTGTACCATGAGCTGCAGGTACGCATGACGTACAATTCAAACCATATCGAGGGCAGCCGTCTGACGGAGGATCAGACGCGCCTGATCTTTGAAACGAATACCCTCAATGCGGGCGATGGTGTTCCTGTGGACGACATTTTTGAGACGGTGCATCATTTCCGCGCCATTGACTATGTGATCGACTGCGCGGACAATGTGCTGACCGAGGAGATTATCAAAAAGCTGCACGAAATACTGAAGCGCGACACGAAGGACGCCTCGCTCGACTGGTTTGCCGTGGGGGAATACAAAAAACGTCCCAACGTCGTGGGCGGACATGAGACGGTAAAGCCGAAGGACGTTCCCTTTCACATGAAGGCCCTGCTTGACGGCTATAACGCCAAGCGGGAGGTCACGATCCATGACGTCATCGCGTTCCACGCGGAATTTGAGAAGATACACCCTTTCCAGGACGGCAACGGTAGAGTCGGGCGGCTGATCGCGCTGAAGGAGTGTCTGCGGCACAACATTGTTCCCTTCCTCATCGAGGACAGCAAGAAGGCGTTCTACTACCGGGGGCTGTCAGAGTGGGAAAACGAAAGAGGCTGGCTGACCGACACATGTCTGGACGGACAGGACACGTTTCGGAGATTGCTTGATATTTTTAGCCTTGAGCAATGAGTCTCGGCTAACGGCGTCTCCCTTAGATCGCAATCGTTCACAACAAAAAACGGCACTTCTTGTATTCCTGATGAAAGGAAACGAGCACCGTTACTGATAACGATATCGTTAATTAAATGTAGTAGATTGGTAGTAAAATCAGTTCTGACAACCTGCGAATGTTCCTATTTTCAAAGCTTTGCTGGACAATTGTTGAATAGTATAACATGAAGGTGGTAAAATGCAAAAACTGACGAAAAAGCAGGCCGGAGAGTTTATCCTCGCCAGGCAGGGGCTGATAGGCGATTACCGCTTTGCAGGCAAAGAAGGGGCCTATGCCTATGTGCGGCAGGCGGGCTGCATCCAATACGATCCGGTGGATGTGTGCGGGAAAAATGCGGAGCTGACCCTCCAGTCCCGGGTCAAAGGTTTTCAAAAAGCCATGCTTTGGGAGCTTTTGTACGAAGACCGTAAATTGATGGATTATGCAGACAAGGAGCTATCCATCTGGCCGGCGGAGGACTGGCCTTATTTTTCCTCCTATCGGCAGCGGAGCCGTGAACTGGGGAAAACATTTGAAGGTCTGGAGGCCTTAAAGGAAGAAGCCCTGGCATTTATCCGGGCAAATGGCCCGGCCAGCAGCGATACGCTCCCCATAGAAGGGGAGATTTTCTGGCATTCCTCCATGCATTGGAGCGGCAACTGGCACAAGAAATCTCCGGCAGCCAGGTCGGTTTTAGAGCAGCTGTACACGGATGGCGACTTGATCATCCACCACAAAAAGGGAAGCCGCAAGTTTTATGATCTGGCGGAAAGGCATTTGCCGGCTTCCATCCTTCAGGCCGAAAACCCTTGCCGGGAGGAAGAAGCATTTCTGCGCTGGCGCCTGTTACGGCGGATCGGCGCTGTAGGGTTTTTGTGGGACAAGAACAGCCCCGCCTTTTTGGGAATCTCTATGAATGCCGAACAGCGGAAAAGGATGCTGACCGGGCTGGAACAGGCGGGAGAGATTCTTCCGGTGCTGGTGGAGGACATCCGGACGCCCTTTTATTATTTGGCTGAGGATACCGCACTGATGCAGGAGATAATAAGCGGCCAGGCGGATTTAAAGCCCCGGATGTCCTTTATTGCGCCCCTGGATCCCCTGATGTGGGATAAGGCTCTGGTGCTGGCCCTGTGGGATTTCCGCTATGCCTGGGAAATCTATACCCCCGCCGCCAAGCGGAAGTATGGGTATTACACCCTGCCGGTTTTATTCGGCTGCGAGTTTGTGGGCCGGGTGGAAGCGGTGGCAGACCGCAAGGAAGGCATTTTGCGGGTAAAAGGCCTTTGGTGGGAGGAAGGCGTCCGTCAGACAAAGAAATTGGAAAAGGCTTTGGAGAAGGCCCTGCGGCAATTCGGGACATTCAATGACTGCTCCAACATAGAATTTGAGAAATAGGAAGGGCTTGCAAAATGATTATTCTGATTGGCGGCAGTTCCCATGTGGGAAAAACATTGCTGGCGCAGAAATTAATGGAGCGGACGGGTTATCCCTATATCTCTCTGGATCACCTAAAGATGGCTTTTATCCGCACAGGGATGACAAAGCTCACGGTGGAAGATGATTATGAAATGCGCTACTGGATGTGGCCTTTTGTGGTGGAGTGGATCAAGACTGCTGTGGAGAATGAACAGAACCTGATTGTGGAGGGCTGCTATATTCCGGCGGAGTGGGAGCGGAGTTTCAGTGAGGAATACCTGGCTCACATAAAAGCTCTGTTTATTGTGATGTCCGAGGCGTATATCCGCAGCCATTTTTCGGATCTGGCGGATTATGCCAATGCGATAGAAAAGCGGCTGGATGATAAGCCGGATCAGGAGCGCCTGATTGGCTGCAGCCGGGAGTTTTGGGAGGAATGCAATGCCCATCAGGTACCCTGTTATGTGATAGAGGATTTGTTTTCCCTGGAGGATATGATGAAGGCCGTATTATCTTGCCTTTAGATCCGCGATTTGCTACAATAAAGCAGTAACTTTATGGCGTTATGGGAACATTGAGGAGGTGTATTATGAAACTGCTCATTGTGATTGTTCAGGATCAGGATGTGTCCGATTTGTCCGAAAAACTGCGGGAGAACGGTCATATGTTTACTAAGCTCTCTTCCAGCGGGGGATTCTTGCGCAGCGGCAATACCACCCTTTTGCTGGGGGCTGCGGATGAAGCGGTGCCCGGCCTTTTGGATTTGATACAAAAATGCTGCAAATCCCGCAAACAGCCGGCCCCGGCCTATACCATGCTCAGCAGCGATTATTCCTTTGCCCTGGGCACTCCTTATGAAGTGACGGTAGGCGGCGCCACGGTCTTCATCCTGAATGTAGACGAGTTTCACAAATTCTAACGGCCTTGCACGCGGTACGAGGAGATAAATATGAAGCAGATAGAGCGGATCCGGGAAATGGAGGCGTGTCTGGATATGACCGCAGCGGCGGTGGGGGCGCTTTCCAATGCCCTGAATCAATATGAAGCGGCGCAGAAATCCTATAAAAAGCTGAGCGATTATTACGGCAGCAGCCGCTGGATGAAGGATTATGAGGCGGATGAGGCCGGCAAGCTGCCGAAAGATCTAAAGCGGGGCGTGCTTTCAGAAGACGCGGTATATGACTTGATTACGGAAAACAATGCCCTGCGGATCCGCATGATGAAGCTGCTGACCCAGGCCATGGAGCAGAATCTGCTGTAAATAATGCACCAAGGGACCTGTCCCCCTGGTGCATTTTTTATTTCACCACTAGCCAGGTGATGCCTGCCCAGAGAAGAGCCATCAGAGGCAGGCCCAGGCGGAAATACCAGTGCCTGGTTTTGTGGCGGAAGAAGAACATGCCGGCGGTGGCACCGAAGGCTCCGCCCAGAAGTGCTATCAGCAGCAGGGACTTCTCGGAAATGCGCCACTTCTTATCCTGGGCACGCTTTTTATCGATGCCGTAGAGGATAAAAGTGGCCAGGTTGATGACGACAAGGAATAGAAAAAACAACTCTTTCGGCATAGCGTCTCCTAAAAGATTAGATTTATAATAAGGCATTGTAGCAAAGTGAGGGGAACACAGGATGAGCTCAAGTAGCCAAAGGAACTCTCCTTAATGGCTGACATGATTATGTGTCTTCTTTTCCCTCTGTTGCTTAAGTTGAAATGTTGGGGTAGATCTCCTTCAAAATAGGTATCATTGTATCACAGAACTTTTTGCTCCACTCAGCGTGAAACTTTGCCATTCTAATCCAGTCGGTTTCATTGGTAACGCTGACACCTGCAAGCTCATAGGTCATGTAAGATGCCTTGTAATCATCTGCACGTTCCCACTTGATTTGTTCACCCAGCTTTTCTTCGATTTCTGCTTTATGCTTATACAGATAATCAAAAGCTTCCTTGTTCTTTTCCCTGTCAGACTTGCCAAGATAGAACTGGACACGGGCGCAGTCGTAGTTTGCCGTGCAGGTTACATTGAAGCCGCCGATACCGAAAAAGCCAGAAATCCAGTTAGAAATGCTCGGATTAACATTACTGAATGTGGCACCCTCACCGAACTTCTCCTGAATGTACGGCAGGGCAAACGTCCAATACTTCTTACGGATTTCATACCGTTCAGGGCTGTCCTCAGTGCTCGTGGCTTCGTCCTGGTCTTTCAGGTAGAACACTAAATCTGCTGGGTCAGCGCCGAAGAGGGCAAAGAACCGCCTGAGGGTATTCAGCTTGTGCTGTGTGCTGGTTCCTGTCCAGACATATACATTCGGAGCAATCTGGACTTTGTTGTTGAACTCTTCTGGGTTGCTTGCAACATGAATAGCAAGCTCAATGCTGGAGTCAGAGGTATAGGCAAGGCCAGTCAGAACAGAACTGTCTTCCGTATGCAGGATTCTAAGAATACGGGCATACATATCTGTCCAACTCTCAACCGCCTGCTCAGTGTCCTTATAAGAGAACTTGGCAATCTGGCTGCCTGTCATGTTTACATCATCATCCAGCGTCACAGAATCAAGCTGCTTTTCCTCCGGCTTATATTCCGTGAAAGGATAGCTCCAGATAGACAGGAATGATAAAGCGCTTCTCGCTGCCATCCAGATACTTGATTAGTTTTATTGCTTTTCCATCCATAATGTAACCTTCCAGTTTTGTTCCTTGAATCTGACTTATCCGATTATTAATATCGAAGAAGCAACTCCTATAATTCTGATTACAAATTATCCAGTCTCAGTTTTGTTCGTACATGGTGCGGTTTCCGTTTCCTACAGCAGCCTCAAATAAAGATATACCTCGTGATCCCGCCGGTTTCGATATACGGATTGCTCCCTTTCAAAACCGAGTTTTTCATGGAGGCGGATGCTGGCTGCATTGTCCGTCCGGACCTGATCTAAAATGAGACGGTACCCTTTTTTCGCAGCATGAGCCTCCAAGAGGGTAAGCGCACGGCCTGCATATCCCTTGCACCGCTCATCCCCGTAGATTTCCGCCCCTGCGGAAACCACGCGGGGGCTTTGCTCGCAAAGCGAAACATATCCCGTAATCCGCCCGTCGACCAGGACGGCAAACATTTCGAAATAACGACCCTCAAAGACAAGACTATTCCAGACCGCAATCATGTCACGAATGTCGGAAACAGTCATATCCGGGTACAAATGGTCTCGGATGGATTCTGCATCTTCCTGTTCAAAATGCCGCAGGGTAATCAAGGCTAAAACCTCCGTCAATTCATGGGATTCTTCGGTCTGATGGCCTCCAAAATGCACCAGGGACCTGTCCCGTGGTGCATTTTTATACCCGGATGCCTTTAGCGCGAAGGGCTTCGGCCAGGGCCTGGGCGTCTCCCTGGAAGACGATGGCGTCCATGCCGCAGAAAACTGCTGCCTCGCAGTTCACGGGCAGATCGTCTATGAACAGGCTTTCCGCCGGATCAATACCGAACTTCTCAAAGGCCAGACGGTAAATCTCTGGCATGGGCTTTACTACCTGATAAAAAGAACTGACCAAAGTATCCTCGAAATAGCGGGCTACCGGCACCCGGGCCCAGTATTCCGGCTGACGGCGGCTGGCATTGGAAAGCAGAAAAATGCGGTAGCCATTTTCCTTCAGGCAGGCCACCAGTTCCTCCATACCCGGGATGGGCAGGATGGGCCGGTCCCACATTTGAATCAGTTTTTCCGCCGCATCATAGAGATGCGCCGGCAGGCGCCGGCGGATGCGGGCGAAGGCTTCCTCCTCCTCCAGGGTGCCCCGGTCCATCTGGCACCATTCAATGGAGCGGAAAACTTCCCGGGTGAGCAAAGCAGCGTCCTCGCCGCTGATGCCCAGCCGTTCGATGAAAAACTTTTGATCGAAGCGGATCAGCACACCCCCCATGTCAAACACTATATTTTTGATCATCATAACTCCTTCGTGCAGCATCCTTTTTGGGAAATGCTTGATTTTTGTTTTCGGCAGGATTATACTATAAACACTGATGTTTTTCAAACAGAAGGAGGAAAATGTTATGAAAAAAATCTTAGCCATTGCACTGGCGCTGGTATTTGTTTTGACTGCCTGCGGCCAGGGCACCACCCCTACCACCACGGCGGCTCAGCCCGGCACCACAGCCGCGCCGGCCACCACCGCTGCGGACAAGAAGCCGGAGGATTACAAAGGCACCCTGACGGTGTACTCCCCTCATGACTCCGACCCCTTAAATGCCGGCGTTGCCATGTTCGAGAAGGCCTATCCCAATGTGAAAGTGGAAGTAGTAGCCGACGGAACATCCAACCTGGTGAACAAGATCAAGGCCGAAGCGGCCAACCCCGTGGCGGATGTGCTCTGGGGCGGCGGCGCCGATACCCTGGCGGCCTACAAGGATGTGTTCCAGCCTTACAAGCCCTCTTGCATCGACCTGATCGACAAGAGCCTGTATGATCCGGAATACTACTGGATCGGCGAGTCCCCTCTGCCCATGGTATTTATTGCCAACACCAACAATATCCCTGAAGCGGACATCCCTGCCACCTGGGCTGCCTTGGCTGATTTCGATACTGACAAGTACGGCAAGATCGCCATTGCGGATCCCGTGGCTTCCGGTTCTGCTTTCACCCAGCTGTGCACCATGCTCTTCCTCTTCGGCCAGGAATCCGATGATTACAAGTCCGGCTGGGAGTTTGTGGAAAAAGTGATTCCGAAGCTGGAAGTGAAGAATTCCTCTTCCCTGGCTCACAAGGATATCTTCGGCGGCGAAAACGCCGTGGGTATCACCCTGGAGAAAGCCGCCATCAAGTACACGGACGCTTTCATGAAGGTGATCTTCCCTACCGACGGCACCTCTGCGGTTCCGGATGGCGTGGCTATCGTGAAGGATTGCAAGAACCTGGAACTGGCTCAGCTTTTCGTGGAATTCGTGCTGGGCAAGGAATGCCAGACCGCCCAGAATGCGGACTACGGCCGCCGGCCCATCCGCTCCGACGTATCTCCCGTGGGCCTGAAAGCCCTGTCCGAGATCACGCTGATGAACTACAACTTTGATTATGCGGCCAAGAACGCCGCCAATATCAAGGAAACCTGGCAGGACAAGCTGATCAAATAAGTCGGATCAACTGGCTGTCTCCTGCGTCGGTTTCGAGAGACAATTTATCGGCAAGGGGGAATCGAAAGGTTTCCCCTTGTTTCTTTTAACACCATCTTAAGAAGGGTATTCCGTTATGAGTAATGCAGTTATCATTAAAGACGCCGTGAAGCGTTACGGTGATTTTGTGGCTTTAAAGGGCGTCAGTCTTGACATTCAGGAAGGGGAGTTCTTCACCCTTTTAGGTCCCTCCGGCTGCGGCAAGACCACTTTGCTGCGGATGATTGCCGGCTTCAATTCCATTGAAGGGGGCGAGTTTTATTTCGGAGACAAACTGATCAATGCGGTGCCGGCCCATAAGCGGGATATCGGCATGGTGTTCCAGAATTATGCCATTTTCCCCCATCTGACCGTGGCGGAAAATGTGGCCTACGGCTTAAAGGCCCGGAAGGTGCCGGCCTCGGAGATCAAGCCCCGGGTGGAAAAGGCCCTGGAGCTGGTGCAGATCGCCCATCTGGCGGAGCGCAAGCCCAGCGACCTCTCCGGTGGCCAGCAGCAGCGGGTAGCCCTGGCCCGGGCCTTTGTGATTGAGCCCAGCGTGCTGCTGATGGACGAGCCCTTGTCCAATCTGGATGCCAAGCTCCGGGTGCAGATGCGCACAGCCATTAAAAAGCTGCAGCGCCAGCTGGGCATCACCACCATTTATGTAACCCACGACCAGGAGGAGGCCCTGGCCATTTCCGACCGGATTGCCGTCATGAAGGACGGGGTGATTATGCAATGCGCCACCCCTTCGGAGATTTATGCCCGGCCGGCCAATGCCTTTGTGGCCAGCTTCATCGGCACCAGCAATTTTATCCCCTGCACGGTTTCTCCCGGGGGAGAAGTGGATGTGCAGGGCAAGATGCAATTTACCCTGCCGGATGCCCGGGGCTTGACGGGACCAGCCCGCCTCTCCGCCCGGCCGGAGCAGATTTTCTTTGCGGATAAAGGATTGCCCGGCAAGGTGCTGTTTTCCACTTTCCTGGGAGACTTTATTGAATACGAAGTGGCCGTGGACGGCCTGGGGGCATTGATTGTAAATGATTATACCAAGGATACTTCCACCCGCCATGCCGACGGGGAAGCGGTCTTCCTGAATTTCGATCCTGCCCGGGTAAGCATCTTCCCGGCAGATGAGGAAGTGGGAGAGGAGTAAGTATGCTGAAGCGGAAAAACACAAGCGTGGTCTTTTATAAAGACCCCTGGTTTTGGGTAAAAATCGGGGTTTTTGTCCTCTTTTTGGTGTTTTTGATCTGGCCCTTCTCCTCCATTATCACCAATGCCTTCCGAAGCAATAAGGTGGACGGCTTTACCCTGGCCAATTTTGACAAGTTCTTTACCAAGAAGTATTATTACGGCGCCCTGGGCAACAGCCTGGCGGTGTCCCTGGTGCCCACCCTCTTTGCGGTGCTCCTGGGGGTGCCCATGGCCTATCTCATGACCCGTTATAATGTATGGGGGAAGAAAATCTGGCACATTTTGGCGATTTTGTCCCTGATGAGCCCGCCCTTTTTAGGGGCCTATGCCTGGATTATGCTCTTTGGCCGCTCCGGCAGCGTCACCACCTTCCTGCAGCAGTTCGGCATCAGCATTCCCACCATTTACGGCTTCGGCGGCATCAGCGCCGTGCTGACCCTGAAGCTGTACCCGTACATCTATATGTATACCTCCGGGGCCATGGAAAGCATTGATTCCTCCCTGGAGGAATGCGCGGAAAATCTGGGCAGTGGCAAGCTGCGCCGTTTCCTGACGGTGACCATGCCCGTGGTGGCGCCTTCCATCACCGCCGGGGCCCTGGTGGTGTTTATGAGCGCCCTGGCAGACTTCGGCACCCCCATGCTGTTAGGCGGCCAGGACTACCGCACCCTTCCGGTTTTGATTTATCAGGAGTATTTAAGCGAAACCGGGGGCAACGGAAATCTGGCCAGCGCCATTTCCATCATTATCGTAGTCATTACCCTGCTGATGCTGGTGATTCAGAAGGGCTGGGTATCCCGGAAGAATTATATGATGAGCGCTCTGCGGCCTCCCAAAGTGATTGAAGTCCACGGCTTTAAGCGCTTTTTGGTGACCCTGCCGGTGTTCCTCATCAGCTTTATTTCCTTCCTGCCCCAGATTATTGTCTGCGCCAGCTCCTTCCAGAAGACCAATTATTCCAGCTTTATCGGCGGCTTCACCCTGGATAATTATGCGGAGCTGGGCTCCCGTCTGTGGAGCTCACTCCGCAACACCTTCAGCTATTCCTTGATTGCCATGGTCTTTATTGTGCTGATCGGCATCCTCTTTGCCTATGTGGTGGTGCGGCGGAAGGGCAAAACCGGGGGGGGGCTGGATATGCTGCTCATGGCACCTTATGTGATTCCCGGTTCCGTACTGGGCCTGTGCTATATTGTGACCTTTAATGTAAAGCCCCTGATTCTGACCGGCACGGCGGCCATTATCATCATTTCCTATGTGATACGGAAATTGCCTTATACGGTCCGGAGTGCCAGCGCCTTTTTGATGCAGATGGATCCCAGCGTGGAGGAGGCCTCCATCAATCTGGGGGTGGCCCCCATGAAAACCTTCTGGAAGGTGACGGCCCGGCTGATGCTTCCCGGGGTCTTCTCCGGGGCAATCCTGTCCTGGGTGACCTGTATCAACGAGCTGTCCTGCTCCATCATGCTTTCATCGGGGCGGAACAATACCCTGACCATTGAGGCCTATACCAATATCGTGCGGAATTCCGTGGGCTCCGGGGCGGCCCTGTCCGCCATTTTGACCGTGACCAGCGGCATCATCCTGCTGATTGCCCTGAAAATCACCAAAGGAAAAATCAGAGTGTAAAGTGCACCGGAGGGACAGGTCCGCCGGTGCAGAAACAGAAAGGAGACTGACATGGAAATCACAAGAGATACCAGAGTGGGAGATCTGATGAAGGATTATCCCTGGATGCTGGAAGAGGGAATTAAGATCAACGAGCAGCTGGCGATTTTGAAGAATCCCATAGCCGGGGCGCTGTTCCGCCGTTTTTCCGTGGCGGATGCGGCCAGGCACACCGGCATGGCGGAAGAGGATATCATTAACAAAGTGAAGGAATTGATTGCGGAGCATGAGGGCTTAAGCGCCCCGGCTCCTGCACAGGAACCTAAAAAGGAGGCAGGAAAAATGGAACAGAGATTCTTTATTTGCGAGCACTGCGGCAATATTATCGCCATGGTGAAGGATTCCGGCGTGCCGGTATTTTGCTGCGGCCAGAAGATGACGGAAATTATCCCCGGCACCACGGACGCATCCCTGGAGAAGCATGTGCCGGTCTACACGGTGGAAGGAAACAAGGTTCATGTGAAAGTGGGAGCGGCGGAGCACCCCATGATTCCGGAGCATTATATCGAGTGGATTTCCCTTCAAACCAGGCAGGGCAACCAGCGGAAAGCGCTGGAGCCGGGCCAGGCGCCGGAGGCCTGCTTCATGCTTTGCGAAGGGGATGAAGTGGAAGCGGTGTACGCCTACTGCAATCTCCACAGTTTGTGGAAGGCGTAAACAAGGGGACAGCCCCGGATGAGTATGCGGGCGGGCCATGCCCGCCCCTACGAAATATCAGGATGATTTGCACACAATGTCCTTTACAGTGTAAGGCCCTGCGGAGTGAAACAGAGGGCCGGGGCCGCTGCGGCTCCCCCTATAGTCCCCGCCTGGCCAGGGCGGGGGCCCATTTCGGCGAGGAGCCTCCCATCAGCGGCAGCCGGGGCAGCGGCACCCTGTTTTTCACGGGGTGCCCTCTTTCCTGTGTTTATTGTCAAAATCATGAAATATCCGGCCTGAAGATTCCGGGAAAGAGAGTGGACGAGGATGCCTTAAGCCGCATCATAGACCGGCTTCTGGAACAGGGCGTCCACAATATCAGCTTTGTGTCCGCCTCCCATTTTACGGAGCCTATTGCGGATTATCTGACGAAACATCCCCTGCCGGTGCCGGTAGTGTGGAACAGTTCCGGCTACGAAAGTTTAGAAAGTCTGAAACGCTTGGAAGGATTGGTTCAGGTGTATTTGCCGGACTTAAAATATGCGGAGGATGCCCTGGGCCGGCGGCTTTCCTGCGTGCCGGATTACCCGGAGCTGGCCCTGAAGGCCATACGGGAAATGATCCGCCAGACCGGCCCCTGGGAAATGGATTCCGAAGGCATCCTCCAAAAAGGGGTGCTGATCCGGCATCTGGTCCTTCCGGGTTTCATCGAAAACAGCCTTAGGGTCATGGATACTTTGGAGGACGAGCTGCCAAAGGGACAGTTTTTATTCAGCCTGCTGGGACAATATACCCCTATGCATGCCCTGGCGGAAGCCGGAATCCTGGATGCCGCCCCCTCCCTGAAACGCCCCCTCCTTCCGGAGGAATTTGAACGGGTCTGGGACTACCTGTCTTTTTCCTCTCTGGAGGATGGCTTTGTACAGGATCCTTCCGCCGCCGGGGAGGAGGCCATTCCGGCCTTCGACGGCAGCGGCCTGGAGCCGTAAAACAGGAAAACAAGCATAAAGGTACAGTTTATGAAAATCGGCGAATTTGCCAGAAAGCATCAGGTGACGGTGGATACCGTGCGGCATTATATGGCGGAGGGACTGCTGACCCCCTTAAAGGAGAATACCCAATATGTGTTTTCCGAGATAGATGATGAGGTGATGGACAATATCCTGCTGCTGAAAAGCATGAACTTCAAGCTGGATGAAATGCGGGCCTACCTCCTGTTTCAGACCATGTTTTCCGCGAATTCCCTTTCCGGCTCCGGCTCCTTTGCGCCCCGCTTTCAGGAAAAGCTGGAGCAGAACCGGGCAGAAATCAAGCGGCTGGAAGAGATGAATGCCTTGATTGAGGACAGGCTTAAGGGGGCGGAGGAAGGCTTCCGCTTCAAACGGGGGGTGGCGCTCAGCTTCATCGGCCGCCTGCGCTGCCCTGATTGCCGGCAAACCCTGGAGGTGGAAAGGCCAGAACTGCTGCACAACGAGATTATGAGCGGCGAGCTGCTTTGTCCGGCGTGCGGCAGGCGCTACTTTATCCGGGGCGGGGTGCTGGCAGACAGGCCCCTGCCCGTCACATCCATGCCGAAGCAGGGAGATATATCCGGCATGATTGAGGATTATGTCAGAAACAATGACGACAGCTATGTGCTGAACATTCGGGAACTGTATCAAAAATGCGCCGAGCTGGCGGGGAAGAACTGCCGGAATGCGCAGAATATCCTGATATCCGGGGAATCCTCCAGCTTCCTGGTCAGCGCCATTCTCCGTTCCATGCCCCGCCAGGCCCGGCTCTTTGTGCATATTGAACACGATGACACCATTATCAAATACTTTCAGGAGGATCTGTTTCCCCCGGAAACCCTTATCTACTCCGGAGACATTGAAAAGGCGCCTTTTCAGGAACCCATGGATTATATTTTCTGGCAGGATTATGACGGGGTATATCTGGGCCGGAAATTAAAACTCTACCCCCATGCGCGGGCCCAGGCCCGTCTGGACTGCGCCAAGGCGCTGGTATTTCAAAGGGATCTGGATTATCCGGATGAAAAACGCTTTTTCGCCGACCTGAAAAAGCTGGGCTGGGAGAATGTCTCTGCCGTCAAAACAAAGCGGATTGTCCTGGCCCGGGAATCCACGGATATGAATATAATAGAGCGGGAGGGAGAACTGGAAGTCCAGTTCGGCATCTACTCCTTCAAAACCTTGGGTTGACACAAGGTTTTTTAAAAATAAGCCGATTAAATTTTTGAAATACCCTATTGACATGGGCTTTACCCTATTTTTTAAGCTATGGGCGTAAAGACAGAAAAGCGCAGGAAAAGCCGGCGCTGCTTTCGACAAACAGGAGGCAAGGTTCATGAAGGAGTATTTTAAAAGGCACAAAGGGGAATTCATCTGGGTGGGGTTTTTAGGGATTCTCGGCTCCGCCGTGATGGTACTGCTCAGTATCGTTTTACAGCATGTGATTGACATGGCCATGGCGGGAGAGGTCCTCAAAGCAGCCATCCTTTCTCTGGTTTATATTATGATTTTCGGGATTATTCACTGGCTGGAGTCTTCCGGCCAGGTACGGCTCAATACCGGAATCATGCAGGAAGTGCGGGGAACAATCGTCGGCAAGCTCCTGGGGAAAAGCTACGTCCGCTTTAAGGAACATGAGGAAAGCGATTATATTTCCCTGGTGCAGAACGATGTCAAGCGGATTGAAAGCATTTATATCGACCGCTTTTACTCCTGCATCAAGGCCGGCGCCCAGCTGATTTTTGCCATTGGGGTGATGACCTGGTATTCCCCGCTCTTTACCCTGGTGATGCTGGGTATGACCGCCATGATGTTTGTGGTTCCCGCCGTTTTTTCCGGGAAACTGGAGAAGGCCACGAAGGAGGTGTCCGATGCCCAGGAGCAGATGACCCAGGGGCTCAGTGAAGTGGTCTATGGCTTTGAAGTGACCCGTTCCTTCCAAAGGGAGAGCCACCGAAAGGAGAAATTCGGCGCCTGCAACGCCCTTTTAAGGCAGGTCAGCAAAAAGCAGGGGATTCTGGAAGCCCTGAGCAATCTCTCCTCCAATATTCTTGGCTTTATCATGCAGATGGTTATCTGCATTATGGCGGGCTACTTTATCTTCCGGGGACGCCTGAGCACCGGCAGCATGGTGGGGGTGATTCAGGTGTCCGGCAATATTACCAACCCCCTGTTTCAGTTGTTTTCCCTGATCCCAGCCATTAAAGCCTTAAAGCCCCTTTGGGAAAAGATCGGGGCCTATACCCAGGGGGAGGATGCGCCGCTTCAGCCGGAAGCGCCGGAAGCCTGGCAGCGGATTTCTCTGGAGGATGTGCGCTTTGCTTACGAGGAAGGAGCCGACAAGGAAGTTCTGAAGGGCATCGATCTGACCATCGAAAAGGGAAAGAAATACCTGATTGTAGGCGAAAGCGGTTCCGGCAAAACCACCCTGGTGAACATTCTGGCGGGGAAAATGGAGCCGAAAAGCGGCAGCGTGCGGATAGACGGAGAGTCTTTGCCGGCGGGAACGCCCAGGCTGCAGCACTTATCCGCCGGGGTGTGGCAGAATGTGTATCTGTTTAACGAAAGCATCAAAGAGAATATCCTGATGGGCGAGGAAAACGGGGATATTTCCGCCGCAGTGGAGGCCGCCGCCCTGCAGGATGTGACCGAGGAAAAGGGCCTGGATTTCCAGGTGGGGGCGAACGGAGACCAGCTTTCCGGGGGCCAGAAGCAGCGGATCGCCATTGCCCGGGCGCTGAAAGCGGATAAGGATATTCTGATACTGGATGAGGGGCTTTCCGCCCTCCATGAGGACATGGGACATAAGATTGAAAAAGGTCTGCTGACGGACAAGGAGCGTACCGTTATATCCATTTCCCACCATGCCAGCCAGGAAATCCGGGCCATGTATGACGCCGTCATAGAGTTAAAGGAAGGACGGATTGCGTAAGCCGCAGGGGCGATTATTAATCGCCTTCACGGGGGAGGCTGCCGCCTGCTTCGTATCCATTCGTCCCCGATTTCCCGCATTTCGTCCCCCAAACGCCCTGCCGGGGATTGTCCTTGCTACACTGAGCCTCGAAAGGCAGCTGGCATATGCCCGCCAAAAAAGATATTACATCACAAACAATACGCGAAAGGAGCAACTCAATTATGATTCAATTCAGAAACGACTTTTATGCGGATATCCGCATAGAAGACCGGGAAACCACCCGCATCAGCTACAAGGCGGGAGGCCTGGAGGAAATGAAAAACCGGGCGGAAAAGCAGGCCTTTCTCAGGGTCTATGACGGAAAACTCTGGTACTACGCCTCTACTACCAATGTGGAACATGTGCAGGAGACTCTGGACGGCTTGTACGCCGCCGCCACCCCCAACCCGGCCATCCTGGTGGACCCCATCGTCCGCCGCTTCGAAAAGAACCGGGACAGTCTCCTTCAATTTAAGGACTGCTCTGTGCGGGACATTTCTTTGGAGAAGAAGCAGGAATTGCTTCTGTCCTATCTGCCCCTGCTGAAGGAGGAGGAGTGCATCAAACTCCCCCAGGGCAATTATCTGGACCGCAGCAGCCTTTTCACCTTCCTCTCCAGCCTGGGGGCGGATATTCAGTACGATTATCAAACCTGCGGCCTGGCCTTCGGTTTTGATATGGCGGAGGGAGAAAAGAAATTCAGCGGCAGCTGGCAGAAGGGCGGTCCCCGTTTTGAAGACATAGCCGGTCTGGAGGCGGAGATTCGCGGCTCAGTGCAGGAACAGGCGGATTTCCTGCGGCAATCCGTGCCGGTGGAACCGGGGAAATACCCGGTGGTGCTTTCCCCCGAAGCGGCAGGGGTTTTTGCCCATGAATCCTTCGGCCACAAATCCGAGGCGGACCTGATGATTTCCGATGAGACCATGCAGGAGGAGTGGCAGCTGGGCAAAACCGTGGGCTCCCCCATCCTGTCCATCGCGGAATGGGGGGATGTGCCCGGTTCCGGCTATGTGCCTTATGATGATGAAGGCACCAAAGCCCGGAAGAATTACCTGATTAAAGACGGGAAGCTGGCAGGCCGCCTTCACAGCGCCATGACTGCGGCCGCGCTGGAAGAGGAAGTCACCGGCAATGCCCGGGCCGTAAGCTGTGACTTTGAGCCTATCGTCCGCATGACCACTACCTATATCGAAGGGGGAGAGTTGAGCTTCGAGGAACTGATTGCCCCCATCAAAAAGGGCTATTTCATCAAGACCATCAGCCATGGTTCCGGTATGAGCACCTTTACCATTGCCCCCAGCGTGGCCTATGAAATCCTGGAGGGCAAACTGGGCCGGCCGGTGCAGATCAGCGTGATCAGCGGCAGTGTGTTTGAGACCCTGAGCCTGATTGACGGGCTTTCCCGGGAAGTGGAGTTCCTTAGTTTTGTTACCGGCGGCTGCGGGAAAATGGAGCAGTATCCTCTGCCGGTGGGCTTCGGCGGCCCCTATGTGCGGGTTTCAGAAATGAATGTGCAGTGAGGTGAGATCATGGAAAAGGAATTCATTAAGGATATAGAAAAATCTGTCACCCTGAATGTGACCGCCGGGAAGATCGACAGCTTCCGGCAGATTGAAAAGACCCGTGGCACCGTGCGGGTATATGAAAATGGCTTTGTGGGGGTGGCCGGCTGCCTGGGAGAGCCGGATGAAGCGGCCCTGACGGAAAAGGCGAAGAAGGCTCTGGCTTTTCAGATCCCGTATCCGGAAAAGCTGGAGGGAGCTTTGGAGAAGGAGGAAATCCATGAGGAGGAGATCATTCCCGTTCCGGAATTCGTATCCCGCATGCAGGCTTTCCTGGATAAGCTGGGGGAGCGCTGCCCGAACTTTGCCTTCTCCAATAAAATCCGTCTGACCCATAAGCGGACAGAGTACCGGAATTCCAAGGGCCGCCGGCTGGTGAGCGGGGAAAAGCGATTCTCTCTGGAGCTGATCGTCCAAAGCCGGGGCTCGGGGAATACCTTTGATACAGGTCTGGGCTGGCAGGGGAATCATTTTGACGAGGAGGCCCTGCTGGAGCAGTTCGGAAAGGAATATGATGCCTTTTATCAGCCGGCGGAGCTGCCTGCAGGCCGTCTGCCGGTGGTGATGGATCCCATTTATTTGCTGGGGCGCACCCTGCAGCTTTTTGTGGGGGATCTGTATGTGGCGGGGGCATCCCTTTTAAGCGGCAAACTGGGGGAACAGGTTTTTTCGGACAAATTGACGGTGAAGGATGATTTGCATCCTGCCACCGCCGGCGCCTGTTTCTTTGATGCGGAGGGCTGCGTCGCGGCAGATTACCGCCCCGCCCTGGTGGAGAAGGGCGTGCTGAAGGGCCTGCTGACCAATAAGAAGACCGCAGAGCAGTACGGATTGCCAAACCTGGGAACAGCTGATGCCAGCTACGACGGGGTGCCGGATCTGGGCTTCCATGGCTTGTATTTAGACCCTACGGCGAAAAGTCTGAAGGAGCTGGTGCCGGGCCAGGCGGTATATGTGGTCCTGTCTGAGGGCGGGAATGCGACCCCGGAGGGACATTTTGCTGCCCCGGTGCAGATGGCGTATTTATTGGAGGATGGGGAGCTGAAGGGCCGCCTGCCCCAGATATCCATCAGCGGAGATTTCTTTGACATGCTGGGGCAGGATTATCTGGGCACCGTGCGGGATGAGCCCCTGGAAGGGGGTTCCTTAAGCGCCTTTATGATGCAGGTGGAGCCGGTTTAGAAGGGCTTCCTTTAAGAGTATGGTTTCTCGAAAAACCCTTGCGCAGGCAGGGGTTTTTTTGTATGATATAAACTGAAGTAATATGCCTTCATCTAAAGGAGATCAAATATGCAGAAATTACTGTGGAAACCTTCGGAGGAAGTGAAAAACAGCTGCCGCATGGCGGATTTTATGCGCTATGTGAATCGGCGCTGCGGCAAGGATTTTCATGAGTACAAGGAACTCTACGACTGGTCCGTGGAAGAGATCCCCGCCTTCTGGGATGCCCTGTGGCACTATTTCGACATCATTGCTTCGAAGCCTTATGAAGCGGTGGTGGATGATTTGAGCAAATTCCCCGGCGCCAAATGGTTTCCCGGCGCGCGCCTCAATTATGCGGAAAATATGCTCCGCTATATGGATGAGCCAGGGGAAGCCATCACCTTCCGGGGAGAGGATTTCTGCTTTAGCCTTACCAGCCGGAAGGAACTTAAGGAGACGGTGTGGCGCCTGGCCACGGCGTTCCGAAATGAAGGCATCCGCCCCGGGGATACGGTGGCCGGCTATCTGCCTAACCTGCCCCAGACCATTATGGCCATGCTGGCGGCTGCGGCGGTGGGGGCCGTTTGGTGTTCCTGCGCTACGGATATCGGCGCCGGGGCTGCGGCGGACCGCCTGGGGCAGACGGAACCCAAAATCCTGGTGACGGCGGACGGCTACCGCTACAAGGGCAAAACCTTCTCTACCCTGGAAAATGTGAAGGCTCTGGCGGAGCGCATGCCTTCCCTGAAGCGGGTGCTGGTGGTGCATTACGCCGGCCAGGAGGAAATTACAGATATTCCCCAGGCGGTCTGGTGGGACCGGTATCTGGCGCCTCTGCCGGAAAGATTTACCTATGAGCAGGTGGAAGCCTCCCATCCACTCTTTGTTATGTTTTCCTCCGGCACCACCGGCAAGCCCAAGTGTATGGTACAGTCCCATGCGGGCATTCTGGTAAACCAGCTGAAGGAATTAACCCTGCATTGCAATATTCAGAAGGGCAGCAAGCTTTGCTATATCACCACCTGTTCCTGGATGATGTGGAACTGGCAGGCGGCGGCTCTGGGCACCGGGGCAGAACTGGTGCTCTTTGACGGCAACCCTTCCTACCCGGACAACGCTTTGATCTGGAAGATACTGGAAGAGGAAGAAGTGACGGACTTCGGCCTTTCCGCCAGCTATATTCACATGCTGATTGCCCAGGGCTTCAGCCCGAAGGAGCATGCAGATCTCTCCAAACTCCGGGCCATTTCCCAGACCGGTTCTGCCCTTTCGGACGCAGGCTGGGACTTTGTTTACCGGGAAATCAAGGAGGATTATCACTTCAATTCCATCGCCGGGGGCACGGACATCAACGGCTGCTTCGGCATTGGCAATATGATGATCCCGGTGTATGCCGGGGAGCTGGCCGCCATAGGCCTGGGAGAAAAGGTGGAATGCTATGATGAAGCCGGCCGGCCCATCCGGGACAAGGAAGGGGAACTGGTTTGCGAAAAGCCCATGCCCTCCATGCCTCTGTATTTCTGGAATGACCCGGACGGTGCCCGCTACCACAGTGCCTATTTTGATGTCTATCCCGGAGTCTGGCGCCACGGGGACTATGTGATCCTCCACGGCAATACCGGCGGCCTGACTTTCTGCGGCCGCAGCGACTCCATCCTAAAGCCTTCCGGGGTGCGCATCGGAACGGCGGAAATCTATAATATCGTCAATGAAATCCCCGGAGTGGAAGATTCCCTGGCGGTGGGGCAGAATTATCACGGGGACCAGCGGATCGTCCTCTTTGTGAAATGCCGGCCCGGCGTGAAGCTGGAGGAAGAGCTGATGAAGACCATTAAGACGGCTCTCCGCACCAAAGGCTCCCCCCGGCATGTGCCGGCGGTGCTGTTGGAAACGCCGGAGATCCCCACTACCCTAAACGGCAAGAAGGTGGAAGGAGCCGTCACCAATATCCTGAACGGCCGCCCCGTAGGGAACCGGGATGCCCTCTCCAATCCGGAGAGCCTGGCTTTTTACGAGGCGAAAGCAGCGGAATGGAAGGAATAAGAGGGGGGGTGACAAGGAGGGCCATCTCTTGACTTTCCTACCCTTGTCCTCTATATTATACTCGCAGTTTTGTTTTTTACTAAAGGAGATTCCGTCCCATGAGACATTACCAATGCCCGATTTGCGGGCAGGAACAAGCCTTTCAGGATGACAGAGCCTATGGATTCTGCCAGCGCTGCGGCACGAAGCTGATCCTGAATCAGACGGTGCTTCCGCCGGCAGAGGAGCCGGCCTGGAATAAGCCCGGCCATTCAGAGGCAGATATGTCCGGAAGACAGGAGCTTCCGAAAGCCGAAAGCCCCGCATCCCTTCCGCTGAAGGAGGAAAGAACCCCTTCCGCGGCTTCTGCTCCGCATTCCGGGGCGGATTTCGCTGTGCCGGAAGATATGGACGAGGCAGCCCAAGAGCGGGAAGATAAACGCTCCACCGCCAAGGCCTGGCTGGTGGGAACCGCGGCGGCGGTGGCCCTGCTGGCGGCGGTGGCCTGCGCGGTGATCTTTTGGATCAAGCCGGCGGCGGATTACAATCTGAATATGACCCGCCATAACAGCGGCCAATATGCGGAGGCTATTGAAGGCTTTAAGAACCTGGGGGACTTCAGGGACTCCCGTCATATGGCGGATGTCTGCCGTCTGGACAAGGCTCTCTGGGAACTGGGGAACGGAAAACTGGCGGATTCCGCGCAAAGTCTGGCCTCTATTGAGGATCCCGAACTGGATACCTCTACCTACAATGCCATGGCAGAAGCCCTTGTCAAAAAAAGCCTGATGGGAGAACTGAATTACGATAAAGCGCTGACGGATCTGGCTCTTTTGCCCAAGGGACGGGCCGGCGATGTGGACAGCAGCTTTTTATACGCCTTCGGCCAAACCCTGGCTGACAAGGATTACGGGCGGGCGGCCTGGGCGCTGGATGCCTTTACTCCCTATATCAGCGGCCGGGCCCAAGCGGAAACCATGGTGCTGGAGGAGATGGTCAGCCTGATGGACGACGGCCGTTATCAGGATGCCTCCGATCTGAACCATCATTTTGCTGCTTTGCTGGAAAACCCGGAGGGGGATGTGATTGCCCGCTTCCGGGAGTTTTTGGAGACGGAAGAGTTTTTCCGGGCAGCGGCTTTGCTGGAGGTTTTCAAGGAGAAAATAGGCGACCAGGAAAGCCTGGAAATAGAGCTGGAAGAGAAGCTTGATGCCCTGTTGAAAGCAGAAAAGGACGAGAAGGCCATAGAGCTTTGCTATGCTTTTGAAGCTTTTAAGGATATGAACCCGTTTCTGCAGGAAAAGACATCGGCATTGCTGGCAGAAAACGCCGAAAAAGAAAACTGGGGCCGCCTGAATGCCATCCTGGACCACTTTGTTCCCTACAACGAGAAGCTGGCGGAAGAGGTGGAGACCATTTTTACAGAGTGTTTGGAACAGCAGTCCTTCGAGGAAGCGGAGGGGCTTCTGAAGGAACTGGACAGCCCTCTTTTTGACAAGCAGGCCTGGGAGTACGATCTGGCAAAGGCCCTTTGGGAGGCAAAGGAACTGGATAAGGCGGAAGTCCATTTCAAAGCCTTAGGGAACTATAAAGACAGCCAGGAAATCGTCACGGAAATCCTGTATCAGCAGATTTTAAAACTCTGGGACGAGGGGAAGAACGAAGAGGCGGAGGAGCTGATCAAGAATTTGGGTTCCACGCAGATGGCGGATGAAATTACCAAGGAAGCCAAGCTGCGCTCGGTTCTGAAGCTGATGGAAAAGGAATTGATGGAGCCGGAGGAGTTCACCAAAGCCTATACCACCCTGTACGGCATCCGTACCCATGACGGCGCTGCGGACAAGCTGGTGGAGCTGCTGGAAAAATGGGCGGATGTGATCATGCAGGAAAAGGACCGGAAGGCCTATCTGGAAGCCATGAACGGCATGGGCTTTGTTTCCGCCAAGAACCGCAGCCATATCTGCCAGTATGTGATCGAAAAGACGGAAGCGCTGGCGGGCCGCAAAAAGGACGGGTCGGCCTGGACGCTGCAGTTTAAGTGGCTGCCCTACAATGTTTACCGTTTCCTGGAGCAGGTGAGCGATGATACGGGGGTGACCCGTTCCTTTATCACCTTTGCCATGTCCATGGATAAAAAGGAAGTGAAGATCGATGTGACGGACATCTGGTATCTCTGGGATGTGCGGGAGGATATCCGGGAACTCAGCGCCAGCAATGAATATCTGATTCTCTTCCTTTCTGGGGTATGGAAAACCAAGGACGGCAAGGCGGTGCTGGAGGTCAGCAAGAAAAACAACGAGCATACCGTTTCCTACAATGTGCCGCCTACCAAGCAGGAGGGAAAGATCACGGCTTCTCTATTTGGGCTCACCGGTCCCAAGGGAAGGCTCTGTGACATTAAGATTATCGATTACCACACCATTGAACTGACCAATGTGGCGGATGGCAAGACTTACAAAATGACCAGACCTTGAGGAGGCTGATACACTTATGGATTTGACCAATATACTTTCCTTTTTGGGAGGCGTGGGTCTGTTCCTCTACGGCATGAGCATTATGTCCAGCGGACTGAAGAATGCGGCCGGAGAGAAAATGCGGATTATTTTAGAGAAAGTGGCCGGCAGGAAGGTGCTGGCCATTTTCAGTGGGATTCTGGTGACGGTGCTGATTCAAAGCTCCTCTGCCACGGATATGATGGTAATCGGCTTCGTGGATTCGGCACTGATGAGTCTTCAGCAGGCCGTGGGGGTCATTATGGGGGCCAATATCGGTACCACCGTCACGGCTCAGATTACCGCCTTTAACTTGGTGGCTTTTGCGCCTCTCATTCTTTTTGCCGGGGTAGTGCTGGCGGTATTTGTCAAAAAGAATACCCTGCGGCATATCGGCCATATCATCCTGGGCTTCGGCATGCTTTTTGTAGGCATCGGCATCCTGAAGGCGGCCATTGCGCCCCTGTCGCAAAGCCGGGAGTTTGTGGAGACTCTGGAGCTGCTCTCTCATCCGGCTCTGGGAATTCTATTCGGTTTCCTCTTTACCTCCCTTTTGCAGAGTTCTTCTTCTTCCATCGTAATTTTCCAGGCCTTTGCCGTGGAAGGGCTCCTGACATATGAGGAGTGTATGTTTCTGGCCATCGGCGCAGCGGTGGGTTCCGTAACCCCGAACCTGCTGGCCTCTCTCACCACCGGACGGAACGGCAAGCGGACGGCTTTGCTGAATCTGTATTTTAATCTGATCCGGGCGGCGCTGCTGACGGCCCTGGTGCTGCTGTTTCCCGCGATTCCCCGCTGGATCCAGAGTCTGTCGCCCCAGGATATTGCCCGGCAGGTGGCCAATACTCATACCCTCTTTGCCATCTTTGCGGTGCTGGTGATAGCCCCTTTCTCCTCCCTTTTGGTGAAGGCCGCTCAAAAGACATTGCCTCTTTTGCCGGCAGAGCAGCAGGCCCTGGAAGACAGGCAGCTGAAGTATCTGTCCACCGTCAGCGTAAAGAGCATTCCCGCTGTGGCTATGCGGCAGGCGGCTTTGGAAGTGGTCCGTATGGGGCGCATGGCCCGGGAAAACCTGGAAACCGCCATGGAATACTTTTTCCACTTTAACCGGCAGGAGCTCTTTGATCAGGTGGAGGAACGGGAAGAAACGGTGGATTATCTGAATAAGGTGATAGAAGATAAACTGGTGGAGCTGCGGGCGCTGCAGCTTTCGGACCGGGATGTGTTCCGCCTTTCCCGTATGGTACTGGTAGTATCCAATTTTGAGCGGATTAGTGATTATGCGGAAAACATTATCGAATTCGGCGAACGGCTGAAAAATGCCAAGGTACGGCTTTCGGCAGAAGCAGAGCAGGAATTGCAGCAAATGTGCGAAGCGGTCAAGGAGGTGCTGGACCTGGCAATCCGGATTTTTGAGGAGGAGCGTTTCGATCTGCTGCCCCAGGCGGAAGCCATAGAGGCCCGGGTGGACGAGATGGAAGAACGCTTTGTGCAGAATCATGTAGATCGGCTGATGAAAGGACAATGCGACCCCCTGGGGGGCGTGATTTTTGCGGATTTATGCACCAATCTGGAACGCTGCAGCGACCAGGCTATCAACATTGCCACCGCCTTGGTAAAGGAAGAAGTGGCTTAAGGGGCGGCGGTGCTGCCGCTTTCCGAGGCCGGGGCTTCTGCCCCGGCTTCTGTTTGTGAGGGGACTTCCGTTTCAGACCAGGCTTCTGTCCTGGATTCGGCTTCTGCCGGGGATTCGCTTTCCGGCGCTGCCCAAGGAGTGGTTTCCGGCGCTGTCCAAGTGGTCTCCGGCGCTGTCCAAGGAGTGGTTTCCGGCTCGGCAGGCAAGGCCTGCTCAATCAATCCGTATTGCACCTTCAGCTTCAGCACCCGCAATACGCTTTCGTTGACACGCTCCCAGCTGAGCTTTCCCTCCTGAATGGCACCCAGCAGAAAGTCCACGCATTCTACCAGCTTCTCCGGCTGCCCGGCGGGACAAAGCAATAAATCGCAGCCGGCCAGCAAGGCCTTCAGGCAGGCTTCTCCGCCGGCACTGATGGAGGTGACACCGGTCATTTCCAGAGAGTCGGTGATAATCAATCCTTCAAAGCCCAGTTCTTCCCGCAGGATCTCCGTGAGAATCTTATGGGAGAAGGTGGCAATATTTTCCTTGTCGATGCTCGGTACCAGCAAATGTCCGGTCATGACCATGTCTGCGCCGGCCTTGATGCCCGCCGCAAAGGGGAGAAATTCTTCTTTTCGCAGCTGAGCCAGGTTTTTGCTGACCATGGCCGTATGATCGTGGGAGTCTTCCAGGGTATCCCCGTGGCCGGGGAAATGTTTAAGGGTGCAGATGGCGCCGCCTTCGTGGAAACCTTCGACGGCCGCTTCCACCAGACGGGCTGCCTTTTTAAAATCGTCGCTGTAAGCCCGTTCCCCTATCACCTTGTTTTCCGGATTGGACCATACATCCGCTACCGGCGCAAAATCCGTATTAAAGCCGAAACGGCTGATATCCTTCGCCAGAGTCAGGGCGTTGATCCGGGCTTTCTCCGGCCCGTCCCCCCGGTAGGTGTACATATTTTTGATGGGGGTGGTTCCCATGGTCTGCATTATGCGGCTGACCCGGCCCCCTTCTTCGTCTACGCAGATAAAAAGAGGCAGTGTGGAAGCATCCTGATGCCCTTCTACCAGAGATGAGAGCTGTTCTTTATCTGCCATATTCTTGGCTTGATACAGAATACCGGCCACAGGCTTGGACGAAAGCTCCTGATTATCCGGCACCAGCACCGGATTGTCCCAGCAAATAGCCTCCGGCAGGACAATCATCAGCTGAAACAGTTTGGAACGGCCGTCCATCCGGTCCAGATAGGCCTGGGCCACTTCCTCCGGGGAAGGACCGGGCTCCGTGCTTTCCTCCGTTCCGCTGCTCTCTACACTGTTTTCCTCCGTGGCGGGAGGGGCGGTGCTTTCCGCGGTGGTGGTGACAGGGGGCGTGGTGGAAGGTTTCGCAGTAGCGGCGGGGGTACTTTCAGCAGTAGAAGCAGGTGCTTCTGTGGTAGAAGGGGGAATCCACCATTGGCTCTCCACGCCGGGCAGGGTGCTGTCTGCATGATGGGTCGTAGGGCTGCCGTTGATGACGCAACCCGTCAGAGAAAGAAAAAGACAGAGAGCACACAATATGGTTAAGCAGCGGCGCAGGCGTGCCATGGAAATCTCCTTCCGGGAAAGAAACGGTTCCGCGTCGGAACCGATAGGACCGATACAATACTCCTGAATTATAATAAATGAGGCCGTAAATTGCAAGAATCTTGACGAAAAGAAAAGCATGAATTATACTCTATATGGTAGACCAAGGCCGCGGAACGGCCAGATGTTGGCCCTAAAGGGGCTTTTAGGAGAAAGAAATGTCTCTTGCAGATGAAATCAGACGACGCAGAACCTTTGCCATTATTTCCCACCCGGATGCCGGAAAAACCACTTTGACGGAGAAGTTCCTGCTTTATGGCGGGGCCATTAATCTGGCGGGCACCGTAAAGGGACGGAAAAATACCCGGCATGCGGTTTCGGACTGGATGGAGATCGAAAAAGAAAGAGGAATCTCCGTCACCAGCTCCGTGTTGCAGTTTCAGTATCAGGGCATGTGTGTCAATATCCTGGATACCCCGGGGCACCAGGACTTTTCGGAGGATACCTACCGCACTTTGATGGCGGCGGACTGCGCTGTAATGGTGATCGACGCCTCCAAAGGCGTAGAGGCCCAGACTATTAAACTCTTTAAGGTCTGTGTGATGCGGCACATTCCGATTTTTACCTTTATCAACAAGATGGACCGGGAGGCCCGGGATCCCTTCGAGCTGCTGGACGATATTGAAAAGGTGCTGGGCATTGCCACCTGTCCCATGAACTGGCCTCTGGGTTCCGGCAAGTCCTTTAAAGGGATTTATGAGCGGGACAAGAAACAGATTACCACCTTTAAAGCCGAAGGGGCGGGGCAGCGGGAAATTGCCACGGAGATATTGGATCCGGCGGATCCCTCAACGCGGGAGCGGATCGGCGGACCGGCCCTGGACCAGCTGCAGGAAGACCTGGAAATGCTGGATGCGGTGGCGGAAATGGACGAGGACGCCGTGGCCGCCGGGGAGTTGAGTCCCGTGTTTTTCGGCTCGGCCCTGACCAATTTCGGGGTGCAGATTTTCCTGGAGCACTTTTTGAAGATGGCTCCCGCCCCGGGGCCCAAGGATTCCTCCAAAGGAGAAATCGACCCGGTGCAGGAGGATTTTTCCGCTTTTGTCTTTAAGATTCAGGCCAATATGAACAAGGCCCACCGGGACCGGATCGCCTTTATGCGCATCGCTTCCGGCCGCTATCAGGCGGGGATGGAAGTGAACCATGTGCAAGGGGGGAGGAGAATCCGCCTTTCCCAGTCCACCCAGATGATGGCCCAGGAGCGGACCCTGGTGGAGGAAGCCTATGCGGGGGATATCATCGGCGTGTTTGACCCCGGGGTGTTTTCCATCGGGGATACCCTTTGCCTTTCCGACGAAAAGTTCAGTTATGAAGGCATTCCCACCTTCGCCCCGGAGCATTTTGCCCGGCTCAGGCAGGTGGATACCATGAAGCGGAAGCAATTCATCAAAGGGGTGGAGCAGATTGCCCAGGAAGGAGCCATCCAGATTTTCCAGGAAATGCGGGGCGGCATGGAGGAAATCATCGTGGGGGTGGTAGGCGTCCTGCAGTTTGATGTGCTGATGTACCGCCTGAAAAACGAATACAATGTGGAAGCAGGGCTGGAAGTGCTGCCCTATGAATATATCCGCTGGATCGAGAGCGATGCGGATCCTGCGTCCATTCAGGGGACTTCGGATATGAAACGGGTGACGGACCTGAAAGGCCGGCCCTTGCTGCTCTTTATCAACAGCTGGAGTCCCGGCATGGTGCTGGAGCGGAACCCGGGGCTGGTGCTGTCGGAGTTCGGAAATAACACATAAGGAGGAAGCAGTATGAAATGTCCTTTTTGCGGTGCGGAAGACACCAAGGTGACGGATTCCCGTCCTTCGGATAAAAGCATCCGGCGGCGGCGGGTCTGCACCGTCTGCGATATGCGTTTTACCACTTACGAGCGCCTGGAGGAGGTGCCCTTGATGGTGGTGAAAAAGGATGGGGTCCGGGAGGAATTTGACCGCTCCAAAATCGAGCGGGGGATCCTCAGGGCCTGTCACAAACGCCCGGTATCGGCGGATCAGATCTCCAAGATTGTGGATGAAATCGAAAACGAGCTTTCCACCCGGGCAGAGCGGGAGATCCCCAGCACGGATATCGGGGAAATGGTGATGAATAAACTGGCGGTGACGGATGATGTGGCCTATGTGCGCTTCGCCTCCGTGTACCGGGAGTTCAAGGATGTGAAGACCTTTGTCCAGGAGATCGCCAAAATGGATAAGCTGAAATGAGCCGGCTGGCGGCTTTCTTTCCGGATTACCAGGCGGCATCGGTTTATGACCTGGCGCCGGAGTGGTTTCGGGAGCGGGGCTTCCGGGGGCTGATTCTGGATATCGATAACACCCTGGTTTCTCCCAATGCCCCGGCGGATGAGGCGGCCCGGGCCTGGACCCGGCGCTTAAAAGAGGCAGGCTTGGCTCTGGCAGTGCTTTCCAACAACAGCCGGCAGCGGGCGGAATCCTTTGCCGCCGCTTTGGATTGTTCATTTGTGGCCGAGGCGGGGAAGCCCAGACCGGAGGGGTTTATGCGGGCCATGGAAATGCTGGGAACGGACCGGCAGTCTACCCTGGCCATAGGGGATCAGCTATTAACGGATGTGTACGGAGCGCATCGGGCGGGCTTAAAATGTCTGCTGGTGGATGCCCTGGATCCGGCCCGTGAGCAGCCTTTTGTGCGGGTGAAACGCCTTTTGGAAAAACCCATCCGGCGTGCCTATGGAAAGGCAAAGCAAAATAAAGAAAAAAACAGTTGAAATATCCCGGACTATCAAGTAAACTGTTTTCGGGCTGCTTGCAGCACTGCTTTTGGTATGAATAAAATGAGCGGACCATTATCTATAGAAGGAGGTTTTTATGGTTTCAGCAGGTGATTTTAAGAATGGTATTACGATTGAATGGGAAGGCGGCGTGTGGCAGATTATTGAATTCCAGCACGTAAAGCCCGGCAAAGGCGCGGCCTTTGTCCGCACGAAACTGAAGAATATCGTCAGCGGCGGTGTGGTGGAAACCTCTTTCCGTCCTACGGAACGCTTCGAAAATGCTATCATCGACCGGAAGGATATGCAGTATCTGTATGCGGACGGGGATATGTACACCTTTATGGATCTGGAAACCTTTGATCAGCTTAGCTTAAACAGCGACAAGATCGGGGATGCCTTAAAGTTCGTAAAGGAAAACGATACGGTGAAGATCTGCTCTCACAAGGGCAATGTGTTCTCCGTGGAACCGCCTCTCTTTGTGGAACTGGAAGTGACGGAAACGGAACCCGGCTTCAAGGGCAACACCGCTACCGGCGCCACCAAGCCCGCCATTGTGGAGACCGGCGCTCAGGTGGCCGTGCCGCTGTTTGTGGAAATCGGCAATGTGATCAAGATTGACACCCGGACCGGGGAGTACCTCTCCCGGGCATAAAAGGCGGGGAAGATTTTTCCGTAGGGGCGGCTGTCAGCCGCCCTTATTGTTCCCTGAGGGCCGCTGCCCTTTGACAGGCCCTTCGACAAGCTCAGGGACCACTCAGGGCACCGCCCTTGCGAAAGGAGACTATCATCTATGCAAACTGATTTTATCAAAAGCCTTGAGTCTCTCCGGGGCAGAGCGGCGATCCAAAACGGCACCCTCTCCGTGCCGGATATATTGGCCGCTTTTCCCGGCACAGACCTGAGCGATGAGCAAATCGCTCTGATTTATGATTATCTGGAGCGGGAAAACATTACGCTGGAAGATTATGAACCCCACGATGTCAACACGTTGGAAATCGGAGGGGAAACCGGCGGCGGGGAAGACACGGAGCGGGAGCAGCTGCTTCTGGAGATTTATCAGGAGGAATTATCTTCTATCGCTCCGTTGAGCAACGAAGAGGAAGAGGGGCTGATTCTGGATTTGCTTTCCGGCGCCCTGGCCCGGCGGGAGCAGGCGGCCCGCCGCCTCACGGAGGGGAACCTGCGCTGGGTGATCCGGCTGGCCCGGGAGGAATTGGGCCGTGGCGTATCCCTGCCGGATCTGATCCAGGAAGGGAACCTGGCCCTTTGGGAAAGCATCCAGGCTTATGCAGGAGAGGAGAGACTGTCCGACCGCCTGGAAAAGGATATTAAAAAAGCCATGAAGGCCCTGATTCGGGAAAGCGGCAGCGCCGTTAAAACAGAGGATGAAATGACCTTGCTGGCCAATCGGGTTTTCGAAACGGTGCAGGAAATGGAAGAAGAACTGAACCGGCCGGTGACGCCGGCGGAAATCTCCGCCAGAACCGGCATTCCCCAGGCCCGGGTGGAAGCGGTGCTCAGGGAGTCTGCCAAAGCCATACAAAACCGGGAACACTGAACCATAGGGAAAGAAACCTTGTTTTGTTAAGAAACGGCCTGGTATTTCAATAAAAATTAAAGGCGTGATTATTTTGGAAAAAAGAGATTTATGATACAATGATTCATTGCCTGACAAAACGTATTTTATTTGAGGAGGACATACTACATGAAGAAGTGGGTTTACCTGTTCAGCGAAGGTAATGCTTCTATGCGCAATCTGCTGGGGGGCAAAGGCGCCAACCTGGCGGAAATGACCAATATCGGCCTGCCGGTGCCCCAGGGCTTCACCATCACCACCGAAGCCTGCACCCAGTATTATGACGACGGCAAGCGGATCAACGATGAAATCCGCGGCCAGATCATGGAGTACGTGACCAAGCTGGAAGAAATCACCGGCAAGAAGTTCGGTGACAAGGAGAACCCGCTGCTGGTTTCCGTCCGTTCCGGCGCCCGGGCCTCCATGCCCGGTATGATGGATACCATCCTGAACCTGGGTCTGAACGAGGACGTGGTGGAAGTGATTGCGGAGAAATCCGGCAATCCCCGCTGGGCCTGGGACTGCTACCGCCGTTTCATCCAGATGTATTCGGATGTGGTTATGGAGGTAGGCAAGAAATATTTCGAGCAGCTCATTGACGAGATGAAGGAAAAGAAGGGCGTGACCCAGGATGTGGATCTGACCGCCGAGGATCTAAAGGAACTGGCGGGCCAGTTCAAGGCGGAATACAAGGCCAAGCTGGGCAGCGATTTCCCCTCCGATCCCAAGGAGCAGCTTTTCGGCGCCATTCAGGCGGTGTTCCGCAGCTGGGATAATCCCCGGGCGAACGTATACCGCCGGGACAATGATATCCCCTACAGCTGGGGCACGGCGGTGAACGTGCAGTCCATGGCCTTCGGCAACATGGGCGACGACTGCGGCACCGGTGTGGCTTTCACCCGTGACCCTGCCACCGGCAATAAGGGCCTTTTCGGCGAGTTCCTCACCAACGCCCAGGGCGAAGATGTGGTGGCCGGCGTGCGTACCCCTATGCACATCACCGAAATGGAAGAAAAGTTCCCGGAAGCTTTCGCCCAGTTCAAGCAGGTTTGCGAGACCCTGGAAGATCATTACCGGGATATGCAGGATATGGAATTCACCGTGGAGCACGGCAAGCTGTACATGCTGCAGACCCGTAACGGCAAGCGGACCGCTCAGGCGGCTCTGAAGATTGCCTGCGATCTGGTGGATGAGGGCATGATCGATGAAAAGAAGGCGGTAGCCATGATCGATCCCCGGAACCTGGACACCCTGCTGCACCCGCAGTTTGACGCAGCGGCTTTAAAGGCGGCCAAGCCCATGGGCAAGGGCCTGGGGGCTTCCCCCGGGGCGGCCTGCGGCTCCGTGGTGTTTACGGCGGCGGATGCCAAGGCGGCAGTGGAAAAGGATCCCAAGGCCAAGGTGGTGCTGGTGCGTCTGGAAACCTCTCCGGATGATATCGAAGGCATGAAGGCGGCTCAGGGCATTCTGACGGTGCGGGGCGGCATGACCAGCCACGCGGCCGTGGTGGCCCGGGGCATGGGCAAGTGCTGCGTGTCCGGCTGCGGCGAAATCAAGATGCGGGAAGAAGATAAGGAATTCGAACTGGCGGGCAAGACCTACAAAGAAGGGGACTGGATCAGCCTGGACGGTTCCACCGGCAATATTTACGACGGCGTAATCCCTACGGTGGATGCTTCCATCGCCGGGGAATTCGGCCGGATTATGGGCTGGGCGGACAAGTACCGCCGCCTGAAGGTGCGTACCAATGCGGATACCCCTGCGGATGCGGCTAAGGCCGTGGAGCTGGGGGCTCAGGGCATCGGCCTCACCCGGACGGAGCATATGTTCTTTGAAGGCGACAGAATCAAAGCTTTCCGCGAAATGATCTGCGCCGATACCGTGGAAGCCCGCAAGGCTGCTCTGGCCAAGATCGAGCCCATGCAGCAGGGCGACTTTGAAGGCATTTACGAAGCCATGCAGGGCTATCCTGTCACCATCCGCTTCCTGGATCCGCCTCTCCATGAGTTCGTGCCCACGGAAGAGAAGGATATCAAGGAACTGGCTCACAGCGTAGGCAAGACCGTGCAGGAAATCAAGGACATCATTGCTTCTCTCCACGAGTTCAACCCCATGATGGGCCACCGCGGCTGCCGTCTGGCGGTGACTTATCCGGAAATTGCGGAGATGCAGACCGAAGCCGTGATTAAGGCGGCGCTGAATGTGAACGCCCGTCATCCCGAGTGGAAGATGGTTCCGGAAATCATGATCCCGCTGGTAGGGGAAGTGAAAGAGCTGAAGTTTGTGAAGGATGTGGTGGTGGAGACCGCAAACAAGCTGATTGCGGAAGCCGGCTCCGATATGAAGTACCTGGTGGGTACCATGATCGAGATTCCCCGGGCTGCCCTCACGGCAGATGAAATTGCCAAAGAAGCGGAATTCTTCTCCTTCGGCACCAACGACCTGACCCAGATGACCTTCGGCTTCAGCCGGGACGATGCGGGCAAGTTCCTGGGGGCCTACTATGACAAGAAGATTTACGAAAACGATCCCTTCGCCAAGGTGGACCAGACCGGCGTAGGCAAGCTGGTGAAGATGGCGGCGGAAATGGGCCGGGCGGCCCGTCCCGACATCCACCTGGGTGTCTGCGGCGAGCACGGCGGCGATCCCAGCTCCGTGGAGTTCTTCCACAAGGTGGGTCTGGACTATGTGTCCTGCAGTCCTTTCCGGGTGCCCATTGCCCGTCTGGCCGCTGCGCAGGCCGCCATTGCGGAGCAGGATGCTCCTGCCTCTTCCGGCATGCGGGAAGAGATGGAAGAGCGGGTAGAGGCCGCCAAGCGGGCTCTCCAGGAAGCCAGCACCAAGGTTGCTTCCGCCGCCGCTTCCGCCAAGGTAGAGCTGAAAGATGCTGCCTCCGCTGCCTTCAAGAGCCTCCTGGCGGGCTGGGAACAGGCTAAGAAGACCTACGGGGAAGAAAGAAACGACAACAAATAATGATTTAGCAAAATAAGGTTGGGGGTCGGTTGCTGAGCCTGTCGAAGCACCGGCCCCTGTCCTTATAGGCCCGCGGGTCGATGAGGGCATCGACCCCTACGAGTAAGATTGCCCCCTCCCCCGTAGGGGCTCATCCCCAGATGAGCCCGCGGGTCGATGAAGGCATCGCCCCCCTACATCAAAAAGGATATATTTGTATGATAAAGGAATTTGAAAGCGTGGCTCTGCTGATTGATGCGGATAATGCCCAGGCTTCTAAAATAGAAAGTGTCTTAAAGGATGTGTCTGCCTACGGCCGCCTGGTTATCAAGCGGGCCTACGGCAACTGGTCCAAGCCCCACCTGGGTTCCTGGGAGAGCAAAATCAAGCGTTTTGCCATCTCTGCCATTCAGCAATTTGACTTTGCCACCGGGAAAAACGCCTCGGACATGGCCCTCACCATAGACGCCATGGAGCTGCTCCATACGGAGAAATATGATTGCTTCGTCCTGGTTTCCAGCGACAGCGATTTCACCTCCCTGGCCATCAAGCTCCATGAATCCGGGGTTTATGTGGTGGGATACGGCAACCGCTCCACGGTGGAATCCTTCCGCAATGCCTGCGATGAGTTTAACTACGTGGAGGAACTGCTGGAAGAGGAAAAAAGCAGTGAGGAAGCGGAAGCGGACAATGAACCCGCCGCCGGGGAAAACGGCAGCAGCAAGGCCAAAAAGGGCAGCGGCCGCAGCAAAAAGCCTGCCAAGAAGGATCCCTGCCGGGAGCTGGACAGCCTGCTGAAAATTGCGGAGGAACGCTATGCGGACGATACCGGCTTTGCCAATTCCTCCTCTGCCGGCACCTATATCAAACGGGTCAAACCGGACTTTAACATCAAGCTTTTAGGCTACTCCAAGCTGCCGGAATACTTAAAGGAAAACCCCAAGAAATACATCGTGGAGGAGCGCTCCGGCAAGGGAACCGTGAAGCTGATTATGTATAAGTCCGTGAAGAAGAAATAAGCGCCGGATGCGGTGGGATTAGGATATCCGGGGACCTTGTTCAATTATCCCAAAAGGGCTTCCGGAAGGATCGGGATCATAAAGGAGATCGCCATGATAAAAGGGAAAACCCGTGTTTCTTTGTTGATTGCCCTGCTTGTCAGTGCGGCTGTGCTTTGCGCCGCCTGCGGATCCAAGGCATCTTCCCCCCGCGCCGCCGGGGAAATCATAGAAGAGATGGTGGTGGACTACGGTCACTACGGCGCGGAAGCCTCCTCCCGGGTAAAGGATTTGCTGAAGGAACTCTCCGCCGCCGATGCCGGCCTGGGAACCCGCTGGGAGAAGATTTGCCGGCTCTGGAGCTCCCTGGACACGGAATTGAAACTCAATTACGATGTGCTGCCGGACGGCCTTCCCGACACGGAGGAGCTCTGCATCGTGGCCCTGGGCTTTCAGCTGGAGCCGGACGGAACCATGCGGGAAGAGCTGATCCAGCGCCTGAATGTGCTGCTCCGCAGTGCGGAAAAGTATCCCCGTGCCTATGTGGTCTGCACCGGGGGCGGCACGGCGGCGGAAAACAAATCCGCCACGGAGGCCGGTGAAATGGCGAAATGGCTGATAGCTAACGGGGTGGCTGAAAAGCGCATCATCGTGGAGGACAATTCCCTGACCACAGCGCAGAATGCGATATTCACTTACGATATCCTGACCACCCAGTATCCCGCTGTCCGGAAGATTGCCCTGGTATCCAGTGATTATCACATTGCCACCGGCACCCTGCTGTTCAGTGCGGAATCGCTATTGCGGGCCGCCACCCCGGGCAGTGAGAAGCTGGAAGTGATATCCAATGCCGCCTGGAAAGCGCCCTCCGGATCCTTATCTGCCATGTTTCAGGCCGGAGCATTGATAGAGCTCTCCGGGGATACGGAAACGGCCTTCGAGATTTATTATGATAATTATGATATTCATGAACTGCCGCCGTTGAAGTGAGCGAGGGGGCAGGATCCATGAAAGTTCCGGCTTTGTTGGGAGTTTCTTACTCCCAATTTTTTTTTGCCCGCTGCTTGCATAATCCCTGAAACTGTGTATAATGATAGTAAGAATATCACGGTAGTTGGACTATCACAGTCAAGATTGCGGGGGGCGCTTTTTTACAGTGTTTCCCCAAAGAGCGAGGAGAAATATGCGAAATCAAGAAAAAGACGCCGCCGAACAGGCAAAGCGCAGACAAAGCTTTATGGAAGAAGGCTTTGCCCTTTTTTCCAGCAGAAATATTGAAGGAGTCAGTTTGCAGGATGTGGCCAAGGCCAGCGGATACGGCATAGCCACCCTGTACCGCTATTTCAGCACCAAGGCCGGCTTTGCCGTGGCCATAGCGGAGTGGAAATGGGGAGAGTTCTTTGAAGAAAACCGCAAGCGCCGGCCCGGGGACAACTTCCTGGGAGGAAGCGCGGCGGATATGTTTGCCTTCTATCTGGATTCCTTCCTGGAAATTTATCGGCATAACAAAGCCTTGCTGCGCTTTAATCAGTTATTTAACATCTACCTGCAGGCGGAGGATACGGAGGCCGGTACCCTGGAGGCCTACCGCAGCCTGATGAAACCCATTACGGACTTTTTCCATGGGATGTATGAACGGGCCAGACAGGACGGCACCGTGCGCACGGACATTTCGGAAACGGAAATGCTCTCCGTCACCATCCATCTGATGCTGGCCGCTGTGACCCGCTATGCAGTAGGACTGGTATACCAGCCGGCGGACGGTTTTGATGATATGCAGGAATTGGAAACCCTGAGGGATATGCTGTTTATGAAATACACGCAGCCCCATACTGAAATGCACTGCAGTGAAGGGATGTGAAACAATGAACGGAATGACAAAGGAAAAACCAAACATTCGGCAAATCATGCCGCTGGTGAGCCGGTCTTTTGCCCCCGGAACAGGCAAGGAGATGATAGAAACAATCCCGGATCCGGAAGAAAGGAAAATGGCTGCAGCGGAGTATTGCCTGTTCAGCGGAAAGGCGGAGGAGGCCGCCGCGTTGGCAGAACCATTCCTGACCCACCCGGATCCGGCTCTATGCCTGTCCGCACATATTGTATATTGCATATCCGGCGTGACCCTGGGACGCGTGGACGAGGCGCAAAGAATTCTGGAGGCTTTGGAAACCCTCGTTGTTGAAAAAAGCGCGCCGGTCACGGGAGATTATTGTGCGGATGTGGTCAGGGTTTTACTTCACCTGCCGGAGAAACGTCCGGAAAAGCTGGATGCCATACCCTCCTCGCTGCCGGAGGGGGCCCGCTTTTTCCTGTGCTATGTTAAGGCACTGCGGGAATATCTGCGGGGCGAATACGGGAAAGCGGAAGGCATAGCAGCCGCGGCGCTGACACTGAGCGAGAACCGCTATCCCATCCCCGCCATCTATCTGCATGTCATTTCCACCATTTCTCTGATGCGGCGGGAACGCTTGGAAGAGGCAATCGGCCATTTTGCCGCTGCATGGGAACTGGCGCTGCCGGACGAATTGTTTTCACCCTTCGGTGAGCATTATGTGCTTCTGTCCGGCCTTAACAAGAAGCTGATCAAGCCGGAACTTCAGGAGAAATACCAGGAGATAAGCAAATATGCGGACCGCTATTTCTCCAATTGGATTACCATTCACAACAGCCATACCGGCCAGCAGGTGGCACCGGGTCTTACCAAAATGGAATCCACGGTGGCTACCTTGTTTTCCCGGGGATGGAGCGTTAAGGAAATTGCGCACCATCTGGGGGTCTCGAACAACACGGTTAAGCAACATCTTTCCGAAACCTATCAAAAACTGGGGGTCAACAGGCGGGAGCAGCTGCGTGACTTTCTGCTGCGCTGAAAGCCCGGCGCGCACCTCCCCCATTTTGACCCTGTTTTGGGTGATTTTAAGCAAATAATAAACAAGTATAATGTAGATAGGAAGAGTGGGTCTGATTAAGAAAGGAATTCGAATATGAAAACAAGAAAGAGACTGTTTGCCGCTATACTCGCCCTGGTGATGATCCTCTCCACGCTGCCTGTCAGCGCCGCCGGGGAAAGTGCTCCTTCGGCTAAAGGCGCGGGCATTCCCGGCCTGAAAGAAATCAAATTATCTTCCTCACAAAAACCGAATGGAAGCTATTATTTAGGCGATATGGGAAGGGCGACTGCGGTCTGGGAAAATGAGGCCGCAGCCAAAGACATCGTCTGGTCTGTGGAAACGCCTGACGACACGGTTGAAATTACCATTGATCAGTCTTCGGGAGAGTTTACGGTGATGAAAGCCCAGCTGCCCCCCGGCGGGGAAGAAGGGACCGTACCATGCACCATCAAGGCCACGGCCCGGATAGACGGTACAGACTATACGGAGACCAGGGAATTGAAGGTTTACAGAAGCCATGAGCTTTCTCCGTATCGCAACTCGGGGATAGTGATAGACCGGAGATTTTTAACCAGACCAAACAAAACCACCTACGAGACCGGTGAATATCTTGATCTGACGGGTATGGTGATTGAGTTTATATACAATGATGGAAAGAAATGGACATCGGTCAACGGTGCCGACTGCGATTTATTGTGTGAGGGCTGGGATGAAATAGAGAAAAGACCGCTGGAGCTGACGGACAAACAGCTGGTTGTCGTCCCAGACCATCGTTTTTCCAATGTGTACTTCAATCCGATCTACATAAATATTATCGTCAATGAGGGAGTGGAACGCCCAGTGGAGCTTGATGTGGGCTCCAACGGAACTGCTTCCGTGTCTCCCCTGTCTGCCAAGCCTGGTAGTGATATCAAAATAACAGCTGTTCCGAATGAAGGATATGTGCTTGATAAAATCACATGGAAGCCGGAGGATGGCAGCGAAAAGAACATCACGGAAAGCGCGAGCTTTACCATGCCGGCCAAAAATGCTTTCGTTAAGGTTCGGTTTAAGCCTGCCCCCCGCACGGTGCGTTTCATGGATGGGGAAGAGGTACTTTTCTCTCAAGCCGTGGAGTACGGCCACCAGGCAGCGAAGCCTGCTTCGGATCCGGAAAAGAACGGCTGGGAATTTGCAGGCTGGTACGCCGACCCGGCATGCAGCCAGGCCTTTGACTTTAATCAAGATATCAGGTCCGATACCCCTGTTTATGCAAAATTTAAAATGCGCACCACCATGTCGATTCGTGTTCCGGATAAGCCCCTGGATGTGGAGGAGTGGATGGATGCGTATTTTACCGTCAGCCCCGATCTCAATCCTACGGAAAGGATCATACTCTTGCCCGACCTGTTCACCGTAAAGGCGGGGGATCAGGACCTGGGTTCCTTTTATGATCCCGTACGCGCCAAGCCGGAGCTTATGTGGTCCTTTACGGCCTCCGAGCTGGGAGTAGGAACCCACACCATAAGCGTCAGCTATGGGGGCAATAATAAATATACCGGGTGCAGCGGAAGCTTTACGGTCAATGTTATCGAAAAAGAGTCGATGCAGGTGGTAGATTTTTCGCCTCAGACGGCGCCGGTAAACACGGCCTATACCGTGAGCGGCCGGATCCTGGACGAGAGCGGCAATCCCATTGCCAACAAATCCATGAGCGTTGTCAATCAGGTGGGCTACGGTGTCACCGGCAAGACGGATCAGGAGGGGCGCTTCTCCGTGGTGATGAACCGGGATATCCCCGGCGAGCACGGCAAAACCATAGAGATTAAGGTGGTTTCTTCCGCTAACGATAGCTACAAACGGCTAATCAGTCCTCATTCGATTCAATTCATTGATGGATACACTGTCAGCGTCATCGCAAACCCTGCCGAGGGCGGCACGGTTGCCGGCGGGGGCGACTATGCGGTGGGGACGGAAGTCACCGTCACGGCCACACCCAAGGAAGGCTATGTCTTCCGGTATTGGTGGGATGGGAAAAACTATAGCAACGATCCCATTTATACCTTCACCGTCATGGGGGAGATTTCCCTGATTGCATATTTTGACAAATTGGTCAATGTCAGCGTTACCGCCTCCCCTGCCGAGGGAGGCACGGTTACGGGCGGCGGCATCTATACGGCGAGCATGGTCCCCGTCACCGCCACGGCCAATCCGGGCTATGTCTTCGCGGGCTGGTACGATGGGGATAAATTGAAGAGCTATAATGCGCGCTACGATCTACCGGTGGGATCTTCGGACAAAAATCTGACAGCCCGCTTCGTGCGCGTTGATGTGAATGTGGTCGATGAGGACGGATATCCTGTTGACACCGGGGTTTATACCGTGAGATTGATAGCTGACCAAGGCTATATATTTGGTTATTCCTACACTGGATTAATGGTTAGAGTCCAGATTGATTATCCTAGCTCTAATTGGGTGATAACCCGAATTGAGGGAGCTTATAGTTCGTTTGGAACAAATTCGGTATGGACGGATATCGTCGATGGCGGAGGCAATCAGGATTTGTATAGTGATTTAGGCAGATATGATTTCACTATGCCGGATGGTCCTGTGACAATAACAGTGACGCTTTATTATTGGCAGCCTGATGACTTCTGGATTGCGCTGAATGCATCTCCGCGTGAAGGCGGTGACGTGTTTGGTGGTGGTAATCACTTTCTACCTGGTGAACCAGTTGAGCTAATTGCCTTTCCGAATCCCGGCTATCAGTTCGTCGGCTGGACGGAGAACGGCGAACAGGTTAGCACCGACAACCCTTACATATTCCCTGTCACCGGTTACCGAACTCTAACGGCCCGGTTCAAGCGAAAGATCACGGAGGAACAGGGCGGATTCCAAGTGCTTACGCTGGATGTGTCCGAGTTTCAAAATCATTCTTCCGATTTTGTTTACCTGTCCTACACGGAGTTCAGCGACACGGCTTACAACAAGTCCTTTCCGCTGGATCCCTCGCAGCTGAGCCTGTCTGTGGACGGCGTCCAGTTAGCGGCGGACTACCATTTGCATGAAAGCCTGGGGCCTTGCTTCAAGCTGGATGGCCGCACCTTCCCGGTCGGCGAGCACAGCTTCCGGTTGCGCTGGGCGGGGGACGAAAGCTATGCCCCTCACGATAGCAATGTGTACCGGGCGACCCATAAAATGCGGGTGAGGGCGGTGTACGACAATTCCTCAGGCGTCGTCTACCGGGGGGAAGATATTGTGCTCCGCCTGCTGGAGGATCAAACCGGAACGCCGCTGAAGAACTCAGCGGTGACGCTTACCCTAAATGGTGTGGATTATACCAAAACGACAGACGAGGAAGGCTTCGCCAAACTGAATATAGATGTGGATCCTGGCGAGTATACCATCACCGCGACTTACCAGGGAGACGAGACGCACTATCCCCTGAATCAGACATATCCTGTTCAGGTCAGATGGCGGGTGCGGATGATCAAGGAATACGCAAGCCCCATATACTCGAGGCAGGGCGAGGGCCTTAAGATCCGCCTGCTGGACGATCAAAGCGGAACGCCGATAGGGAGCGGCAGGATTGTCACGTTCATGATAAACGAGGTAAAGTATGAGCGGGAAACAGACGATGAAGGCGTCGCCTTGCTGAAGATAAACCTGCCCCCCGGTGTGTATGACGCGACCGCGTCTTACGAGGGTCAGCAGCTATCCGACACATTCGAAGTCAGGTCGCGGGTGAGGTTAGTGACCTACGACCTCGCAAAAGCATACGGCAGCCCCGATCAGTTTAAGGCAACCCTGCTGGATGATATAGACGAAACGCCGGTGGCGGGGCAGACAGTGCAGTTTAGTATTAACGGCGTGTTTTATAAAAAAGTTTCAAACGACGATGGCGTCGCCGCACTGCCTATAAGACTGTTGCCCGGTGAGTATATCATCACCACTACTTATAATGGCATTGACCGGGCCAACAGAGTCATCGTGACCGAGAGTATCTACCCGCCACAGCACCGCTATGCCGTCAGCGTCAGCATCTCCCCCGGGGAGGGCGGCCAGGTGAGCGGCGGCGGTGACTTTGCGGGGGGCGAGAGCGCAACCCTCACCGCCGCCCCGAACGAGGGCTACCGCTTTGTCGGCTGGAGCAGAGGCGGCGTACAGGTCAGCAGCGATAACCCCTATCGCTTCACCGTCACCGAAAACCGGTATCTGACGGCGGTGTTTCAGGAGCGGTCTGCCTCCTGCACCGTTAAGGCCGGCTTCGCCCCGCTGTCCCTTTCCGGCCATATCCAGGTGAGCGGTGCGGGCACATACCCGGAGGGAAGCCAGGTCACCCTCACGGCCAGTCCGGCCGGGCCGGAGAACCGGACTTTCCTGGGCTGGGTCGATAACGCCAGCAACACCATCATCAGCCGGGAGAACCCCTACCACTTCACGGTGCTGCAGGACATGAACCTGACGGCGGTGTTTGGCGCCGGCAGCGCGCCGCTTGTGACAAGCTATCCCCTCTGGATAGGCGACACGCAGGTGGATGAGGCCAACAAGGACGACATTCCCGGCGTCACCGGGGAGAATGCAAAAGCCTCCTTTGATCCTGCCACCAACACCCTGACCCTTGAAAATGTCACCGGCGTGAGCGGCAGCACCATGGGGGCGCTTATCACCGCCGAAGGGATTGATTTGACGGTAGCGGGCAGCGCAGTCCTGGAGGATAATACCGTTGATATGGGCATCCAGGTGGCCCCCGGCAGCCTGACGCTGGAGGGTGACTTCACCATTACGGCAGGAAGCTATGGCATTTATGTGCAGAAGAATGTAACCATGGTCGGGGGCAGGCTCTTCGCCAAAGGAGGCGCCTGCGGCATTTATTCCGCCCGGGGAGATCTGATGGTAAAGAGCGGCACGCTGGAGGCCGAGGGCAGCATGTGGGCCCTGGGGACAGCCCCCGACCTTTCCGGCTATACAGGCGAATATGAAGTCCTGGTGAAGGAGGATTACAATGCGGCGGCGGGGGCAGGCCCCTGGGACGGAGACTTTAACCGTAATCCCCTGGGCGGAAGCAGTTCTCTGTATAAATATGTCAAAATCGCGCCCCGCAGCAGTCAGCCGGCAGAAAAATACCATATAAACATAGTGGCGCCCCCGGAGGTGACGCTGAGTTATACGGCGCTTTCCGAGGATGGTGCCTGGGGAAATCCTAAGTATGATACACCGATTGCGGAAGCAGCAGCGGGGCAGGATGTTTTGGTGTTTGCCCAGGTGGATCAGAGTCACTATGATTTTGAAGGTTCAGATACATTTCGGCTGCTGGGAAGTAATCAGATTCTTCAAGACTGGAACAATCCAGCCACGCACGTCTTCCTGAATTATTTTGAAATGCCCGCCAATGATGTGACCGTCGTCATTTTGCCTGTCAGAAAAACAAATGATGGAAGGGGCAGAATGGCGCGCTGCTGCATCTGGTTGGACGGGGATGAAAGTATATTGGATGAGCAGTGGATTTATGCGGAAAAAATGCCCGCGCCGGAAAAACTTGAAGACAAAACCGGCAAAGTTCCTGTAAAGGCTGATGACGCCGGCGGGAGCTATGTTTTCGATCACTGGTACTACGAGCAGGAAGGCGACTGGAGAATCACCTTTAAGCCGGTATTTAGCAGTGCCCCTGTTGGTGTGCCGTCCTGTAAGCTCTTATCAATCACAGCGGACGGCGGCACGCTGGAGCCGGCCTTCGATCCCGAAGTGACGGCCTACACCATTACGGTGCCCTACGAAACGGAAGAAATCGGACTCGTAGCGGAAGATGACAATTGTCTGAGAATCGATGAGAGCGAATGGAAGCCGAATTCACTGCAGCTTTCTTACAATCCTGTTTATCCGACTGAGATTATCAAAGCCGAGGGCCGGATTGCGCTGGAGGTGGGTGAAAATGTGGTGCATCTGACGGCAAGCTATATAAATGGAGTGTTTGAAGAAACGGAATACACCGTCACCATTAAGCGTGCGGCCCCGCCGCCCCGTACCGTGACTTTCCAGGTGATAAACGGCAGCTGGGAGGATGGGTCGGATAAGAAGCAGCTGACGGTGCCGGAAGGCACGAAGCTGACAGCGGCGGAGATCCCGGCCGGCACGCCTGACAGCGGCTTTGGCGCGGGCACATGGGACACGGATCCCGTGGGCCAGACGGTGAGCGGCGATGTGACCTTTACCTGGACCTACAGGCACTTTAAGATCCGCTATGAGATGGTAGGGGATGCCGCCATCGGCACGCCCCCTGCGGAAAGACAGACCGAGTGGTGGGGAACCGAAAGCCGGGAGGTGCTGGGCGGCAGTGCGCTCCTTGAACGGCCCGTGATTCTGAATGAGCAGTATGACTTTGGCGGGATCTGGTACACGGATCAGGCCTGCACCCAGCAGGCAGACGGCTGGGCGGCCCTCGATGGGGATGTGACCCTCTACGGCGCATGGACGGGGCCTTATGCGGTCATCGATCAGGTGATGCTGGACTTCGTACCGCCTGTGGTGGGCGATCCTATCCCCGCCGGGCAATATTATGCCGGCGGCATGGGAGACGGCCTTCCCGAGGCGCTGGGGGTGACCCAGCCCGCTGAAATGGACGACAGGACGCTGGTTTTCTTTGCAAGCTATGAACTGGACGGCAGCGAGGGAAGCGTCTTCGAGGCCGGAAAGACTTATACGCTCCGGGTGATCCTGGGGCTGGCGGATCCCCGGACGCAGCGTTTTCAGGGACACGGAGAGGGCGAAAACTATAAGCTTTTGGTGACGGGCGCGACGGGCAGCATTGCATTTGTTGCCGGCACCCAGACGGAGGTGCAGCTGGCGGTCACGCCGGTGGAGCAGTACAGCATCAATTCCGTGGTCAATCCCTCCGAGGCCGGCAGCATCAGCTTTGCCGATGCTCAAACGGGCGGCAATGCCATCACCGCTGCCAAGGCAGGGGAAACGGTTCATATCATCCTGCCCCCGGCCGGAGGCGGCTATATGGCTTTAGATCTGGTCTGCCAGGGCGATACCAGCGGCAAAGAAGTGACTGTCGACATGTTTAAGATTAACGACAGAATCTATCGCGCCAGCTTTATGATGCCCGAAGAGCCGGTGACGGTGACCGCAAGCTTTGTGGATATCGCCGCCCCCCGCAAGATCACGGTAGTTTGCGAGCCTGAGAGGGCCGGAACGGCCTCTGCCTCCCAGGAGGAAGGCGTGTACGGAGATATGATACGCCTTGCAGCCTCCGCCAAGGAGGGCTGGCTCTTTGATAAGTGGCAGATTGTTTCCGGCGCAGGCGCCTATCTCGTGAGTGTGTATGGCCTGGAGGGCCATGAGGAGCATCTGCGTATGGGCTACGAGGATGTGAGCCTCAAGGCATTGTTTGTGGAAGATATCCGCCCCATTGTCCATATCACTTTAGAAGCGCCGGTCTGCGGTGTGCGGCCCTCGGGAGCCGACAGCACGCCTGTCGGCTCGCCGATTTACACCTACCAGACACCCCGGCCGGAGGCCACTCTCCTGACCCAGGGATGGAGTTTCGCCACTTATGCCGAAAACGGCGAAAACTGGCTGGGATGGTCCGGCAGTTTCACAGGCTGGAGCAGTAATGTCACCTTCCAAAGCTATCCCTTTAAGGGCGGAGGAACCTACACCGTTTACGGCAAACTGATTCCCGGCGGCAGCGAAGACCTCAGCCAGGGCGTGCGGGTCTTTGCAAATGGCCGGGAGGGGGCCGCCCGGGTGAGTAGCGGCGGCATCGTATCATTTTATGTTACGGTGGAAGCGGTCCATGACTGGGATGAGCCGCAGTATGACTGGGCCTCTGATGATTCCTCTGTTAGCGGCAAGGTTTGCTGCAGGAATGCGGCCTGCGGCGAGACCCTTCAGGAAACGGTGAATACCACCAAGCGGATTACGGCTCGGGCCACGGAGACTGCTTGCGCCGAGATGAGCTACACCGCTGTATTTACGCAGCAGCCCTTTACTACCCAGACCAAGACGGTGCTTATTCCGAAGACTCCGTTGAACCTCGGGCTTACGATTAGCGGCTGGACAGAAGGGGAGAAGGAAAGCCAGCCTCTGCTGAGCGGCAACGACGGCAATGGCGCGGTGACCTACAGCTACCGCCTGGCTGCCGACCCGGATGAGGAGGCCAGCTACAGCGACGGACTGCCCGCTGTGGCCGGGGACTATGTCCTGCGGGCCAGGGTGGCTGAGACAGTGACCCACCAGGCGGGGGAAGCTTTCGCTGCCTTCACCATTTCCCGCGCCAAGTTTACCGTGACCTATGTGGTAGAAAACGGCAGTTGGGGGGACGGCACGACCACAGTAAAGACCGAGGAAGTGGAGGAGGGGCAGAACCCTGCTCAGATTCCTACGGGTATGCTTCCCGCTGTAAATTATGAAGGAGGCAGCTGGGATACCGATCCCAGTGGGGCGGTGATTACGGACAATGCGACCTTTACATACAGCTTTACAGAGCAGAAACCGCCTGCACCGCCGAAAACCGTTTTTACTATCACCTTCGATCTGGATGGCGGTACATGGGACGGACAGACAGGAAGCGTAAGTCTGAAGGTGGAAGACGGGACGGATATCATCCTGCCGGAGCCTGAGAAAGCCGGCCATACATTTGATTATTGGGAGGGATCCCGCTATAATGCGGGAGACAGATATACGGTGGGCGGAGATCATACCTTTACCGCCCGGTGGAAGCAGAATAGTGTAACGCCTGGCGGTGATCAGCCCGGCGGCGATCAGCCTGGTGGCGATCAGCCCGGCGGAGACCAGCCTGGCGGTGACCAGCCCGGCGGTGACCAGCCTGGTGGCGATCAACCCGGTGGTGACCAGCCCGGCGGTGACCAGCCTGGTGGCGATCAACCCGGTGGCGACCAGCCTGGCGGCGACCAGCCTGGCGGCAATGAACCCGGTGGAGACCAGCCCGGCGGTGACCAACCCGGTGGCGACCAGCCCGGCGGCAATGAACCCGGTGGCGATCAGCCTGGCGGCGATCAGCCCGGCGGTGACCAACCCGGTGGCGACCAGCCCGGCGGAGACCAGCCCGGCGGTGACCAACCCGGTGGCGATCAGCCTGGCGGCGATCAGCCCGGCGGAGACCAGCCCGGTGGCGACCAGCCCGGCGGGAATGAGCCCGGCGGGAATGAACCCGGCGGTAATGAGCCCGGCGGGAATGAGCCGGGCGGCAACGAACCCGGCGGTAATGAGCCCGGCGGGAATGAGCCGGGCGGCAACGAACCCGGCGGTAATGAGCCCGGCGGCGATCAGCCCGGCGGCAATGAACCCGGCGGGAATGAGCCCGGTGGCAACGAGCCTGGCGGGAATGAGCCAGGTGGCAATGAACCTGGCGGTAACGAACCCGGTGGAAACGAACCCGGCGGAAATGAGCCCGGCGGTAACGAACCCGGTGGAAACGACCCCGGCGGCAATGAACCTGGCGGGAACGAGCCCGGCGGCGATCAGCCCGGCGGCAACGAACCCGGCGGCAATGAACCCGGTGGCAATGAGCCCGACGGGAATGAGCCCGGTGGCAACGAACCCGGTGGCAACGAACCCGGTGGCAATGAGCCCGGCGGGAATGAGCCGGGCGGCAACGAACCCGGCGGGAATGAACCTGGTGGGAATGAGCCCGGCGGTAATGAGCCAGGTGGGAATGAGCCTGGCGGCAATGAACCCGGCGGCAACGAGCCAGGTGGCAATGAACCTGGCGGCAACGAACCCGGTGGAAACGAATCCGGCGGTAATGAGCCCGGCGGCAACGAGCCTGGCGGTAATGAGCCAGGTGGCAATGAACCCGGCGGTAACGAACCCGGCGGCAACGAACCTGGCGGTAATGAGCCAGGTGGCAATGAACCTGGCGGCAACGAACCCGGCGGCAATGAACCTGGCGGGAATGAGCCCGGTGGCAACGAGCCCGGTGGCAACGAACCCGGTGGCAACGAACCTGGCGGAAATGAGCCCGGCGGCAACGAACCCGGCGGTAATGAGCCGGGCGGGAACGAGCCCGGTGGGAATGAGCCCGGCGGCGACCAGCCCGGCGGCAACGAACCCGGCGGTAATGA
>CADBFP010000012.1 GCA_902793995.1 uncultured Lachnospiraceae bacterium
ATCTCGCTGAAGGAGACCCTCGCTTTGAACCATCCGGGGAGGACAAAAAGTTGTAAACCATGTCCTCGAACAACTTGTAAACCATGTGCTACTTGACACCATGCCCGCCCCTACGCGGCAGGTTGAACTCGTCCTCGTAGGGGCGATTATTAATCGCCTTAACCCCCCGGGCGGCTGATGCAGTCAAACTTTTTTATCTTTTTTTGAAAAATATGTCCGATTTTTGCTTTCTCAATCGTTCTATAGGTAAAGGGAATCAAAATCTGACGCGGGATGCCATCGTCACTCCTTGATTTGAGCTCCGTCAAATGGTATAAATATGCCAAATTAGGAGAAGGTCAATGATGCTGTTGATACTGATGACAATCGAAAGCCCGGAGGACAGAGATCTATTCACCAGGCTATATACAGATCATGCTGCTTTTTTGGTGAATGCGGCATACCGCATGCTGGATGACTGGGCGGGGGCTGAGGATGCGGTGCAGGATGTCTTCGTCAGGCTTATGGATTCACCGGCACAGGTCCGCCGCATTCCCGCGGATGAGCAGAAGATATTTTTGCTTGTCTGCACGAAGAATCGAGCCAGAGATATGCTGAAAAAGAAAAGCCGGATCGTGGAGCTGGAACTGGAGAGCGTTCCGGAGATACCGTTTTACCCCGAAGAAGAATCGGATATGGTAAGCAGCCTGAAGGAAGCCATGGCAAAGCTTCCGGATCATCAGCGGGAGATTCTGGAACTGCACTACTATTGGGGTTTGACATTCGATGAAATCGGGCGGATTTTGGATAAAAACCCTGCCGCTGTGCAGAAAATGTCAGTCCGTGTGACAAAGGCCCTTCGCAAGCATCTGGAAGGAGGAGCGAAATGAAAGCGCAGAGAATCAGTGATAAAACATTTCATGATGCTTCCGCCCTGCTATTGCAGGAAATGCTGCAGGAGGAAGAAAGGCATGCTCCCTCCGGAGAACTGTCTCCTGAATTTTGCAGCCGCATGGAAAGCCTGCTGAAACAGCAGGAGGTAAAGAAGGTGAGGAAGCGTCACGGTCACCGTCGTTTCTGGAGGGTGGCAGCCATTATTATGATCGTCCTGCTTTCCTGGCTGGCTTTCGATAAACAGGCCCGCGCCAGCGTGGCAGCGTGGATCAAATCTGTGGTAGAGAATGTCTTCCAGTATAACTTCTCCGGCAGCGCCGTGGATGGGGAAATGCCTGTTTATCGTCTGGACTGGTACCCGGAGGGCGGGGAGATAAAGCATGAAGAGAATATTCCGGAAAGAGAATACACTGTGTATGTCCAGTATGGAGAAGAAAAGGGCTTCAGTTTTTCCTATGGCAGATTCGACGAAGGTGTTGTATTACAGCTGGATTCCCTTGGACATGAGATAATTCACAGTGTCCAGAAGATCGGAGGCCGGGAGGTGGAGGTATATTGTGATACGGTGACATTGGATTCTACTTATATATGGATGGACGAAAAGGAGAATCTGTATTTCAGTTTGTGGAGCATGTTGGATCATGAAACCAATACCCGGATAATCGAGGACATTCTGAAGGGAAAAAGGTAGTTTTCATATTAATTAACTCATTAACGCCGCTGCAGCCGGAATGCAGCGGCGTTTTTGCTTTGCGGCTGGCAGAAAAATGTGATTAAAAAAACTTTACAAAAAATTTCCAAACCATGTCCGTTTTTGTCTTTCCCAATCGTTCTATAAGTAGAATAGATAAAAGGGAGGCAGAAAAATGAAAAAGAAATTTTTAGTGTATTTGTTAGCGGCAGTGATCCTTGTTCCCATGTGTTGTCCGCATTCCGTCAGTGCGGCTGCATATCGTACACTCAACCTTTATTATGAGAACAATATTGCCTATTGTGACGCAGAATGTCGAGGCCCGGGGAAAATAGAACTGAATATGGTCCTATGGCAGGGCAATACGGTTGTTGACTCCTGGGTGCTGACGGGAAACATTTATGTGTCATTTCATAAAACATGTGACGTTCTTCCCGGATGTACCTACACGTTAAAGCTCAATGGTACTGTTGGCGGAGTTCCGTTCCAGGAAGTCCGCATTATCAGAACCAATTATGAAATGAATAAGTAAATACAGCCATATGAGATTTGACCGTATCTATTAAGGAATGGAGAGGTAATGGGATGAAAAATAAAAGGAATAGCATATTTAATTTGAGAGAGCCACCACAGATTTTGTGTTGCCCGGGCCCATGTAGACAGTGATTATTCAAAAAAAAGGAGAATTGCAATGAAAAAGAATAAAACTATTATGTGTATGACAATCGTTTGTGCAATGATAATGCAGATTTTGTCAGGGAACATATCATATGCGGAAGAAGGCTCAGGCATAAAGAACGAGTATGATGATTTATTCGTCGCCAAAACACTATAATGAACCCCATCCGTGGGTTAGTTATGGATCATATTATCGCTGTGCAGATTGTGGGCTGAAATCTTCCAGTGCAATATATCCAAACAAATATTCGAATGAAAACACGAAGTAGAAAGGAGACAATATGCGGTTTCGGATAAAGAGAGTACGATGGAATCTGTGCGCAGTGATGATGGGACTCTTGATCCTGTCTGTTCTTTCGGCCTGTCATAGCGGTGTGGAAGAACAGCGTTCGAGGGTGCCGCCAGAGACCCTTCCTTCATCTGAAATTGGGGCGGCAGTGCTTCCGTATCCATCTTCTGCATTTCTGGCGGAGGATTTTAGAAAAGACAACGGTAGCAAGCTGCAGTTGATACAGGAGAATGAATCTGCAGCGAATCCGTTATATTTTTTCGGGACACTGCTCTATCATGCGGCGGAAGATGAGTCTTTCGAGCAAATCGTCCAAAGCATGGTGTCGGCGGTCTGCGACAGCTTTATGGATGCGGATGGAGAGGGCGATCAATATCGAATCACAGAATACCGTCTTGGGGAACAATCCGTGTATAGCTGCGGTTCAGACCTGTGGCTTTTGCCGACACTGAATGTTCTCTGCCGATTCGAGGGGAAAGACCAAGGGGTTTCTTATGAGGAAATGAAACAGGCGGGGGAAGCAGACAGTTCAGGATTCGTTCGACCGAATGCATCCGGGAGCAGCCTGGTCCCGTTTCTTTTGGCAAAGCAGGGAGATCTGTATGTGCTGCGGAAGGAGCATGTTTGCTATCCCCCCGCCGGGCCGGATCATAATCTTTTGACAAGAGAAGACTTGTCCCCAATCCTGGATGCTTATTTCAAAAGCAGGGAAAAGGATTATATTCGGGATGCGCAGACACCGCCGGATCCTGCGCACGCAGAAATAGTGAGAGTCTGGTGTCAGGAGAAAAATGTGGATCCATCGGTCTGCCGGATCACTTACACGCCTGAAAAGCTGATTGAGGAATATCCTTCGGAGCATTGGTTTAAGCTCTGCGTTAGTGAGAAGGTTGAACTGAATGGAGCGGCCTTTACGACGGATCATGTTCTGGTCGTAGACTTGGAAAAGAAAGCGGTGATCGGAGATTTTTATTATGAGACGGCCACCGGCTATGTACCGTTTTTGGAACGGGACGGTCAGTCGATTCTGCTGCCGGGGCTGTAATCTGACGAGGAGCCGATTCCTGTGTGTATGCGAATCGTATCATATAAAGAGTGAAGGAACGGAGAGGTAATGGGATGAAAAAAATTGTTAAGGAGACCAACTATGAAATCCTGTAGGGCAGTAAGTATGAAAACAGTCAGGTGTATATGCAATTATCTCTTACTCCTTAGTCTCCTTTTAGCTATCGGCTACGGAGTCTCCAAGATTCACGGAGATTTTTTCCGGACAATGGATGACGGTTTCTATCGCCTGGGTGTATCGCCGGAGAGGGGGGAGGACTCCCCCCTCTCCGAAGGGGAAGTGGTTTTTCAGGAGGGATCGCCGGTGATGTTTAAGCAAGTGGCGCTTTCTCAGGCAGCCCTGAAGTCAATGAACGATTGGGCGGAGAAGGAGGACGCCCTGCTGCTCATTTCAGACTCATCCAAGCAAATCCTGTTTGCAGATACACCGCACGGCAGAACGATGCTTCGGCTTAAAAAAACGGGGGATTCTGACAGTGGCCTGTACCTTGCAGAACAATTGCTGTCTGATGATTATTATGTGCAGGCAGGTCTATTTCTTCCCTCAAGCGTAAAATATGAGATAGAAGGCAGTGCTGATCTCTCACGGATCCCCAAGTTATGGGCCGGGAATCAAGATTATTGGCTTTTCCCTATCAATCGGTATGAAGGGGATTTGCAGGAAGAGTTTTTTGTAGTGCTCACAGATTCAAGCCGTTTTGAGGAGTTGAAAACCATCCTGACACAGGAAGGCTTTTATGCGGACAGCAGCCTTTCAGCCAAGACTTCTTTTTCGGATTTCATCAAGAAACTGAGGGCAAATCTGTACTCCTACAGTTCGTTTCTGCTGCTTTTCCTTTCTCTGTGCCTGTCCTTTATCTTGATTTATGTCAGCTGGTGGAGAGGCAGGAGGGAAGCTGAAGCTATCCGCCATTTATTTGGGAAAAGCCGGCGGAAAACCATCGGACAATTAGTGCTTTCAACTTTACTGCTCTGGGGAACGGCCAGCTTGATTTGGACACTGCTTTTCAGAAAGCTGTGGTTTTATTACAGTACAAACGGAAAGTGGGAGGTCTGTATAGGAAGCGCGGCGATTTTCCTGCTTCTCAGTATCCTGGCAGCTTTATTAAGTGGTATAGCAGTGTTAAAACCGGCGGAGGGGTGATGATATGAAAATGATTTATGGGTTCCTTCGGGATATCGGGCGGGATCTGATTTGGTTTCTGATCATGGCTATTTTCGCCGCCTTCACTTTTTCTGCTCTTTATGCTTCCCTTGAAAGCACAGGCTTCAGCAAGGAATATGAAGAAGGCTATTACGCCTTAAAGGATCAAAAATACATGTTTGCCAATATTACAGAGATCAGCGCAATAGCTAATCAAAAGCAAAGGTCCTATGAACGGCGTGATGTGCTGGAAACCTATTTCAAAAAAGCCATGACGAAGGACGGTCCCGCCGGCATGATAGTTCTCATGGGCTTTATGCAGCAGGAAGAGTATGTGCCGGAGGGACTGTTTCTGGTGGGAACGGCCAGGGACTTGGCAAATGTACCGCTTGGCGGTTCGGAGGAGATCCGGTTTTTTGCGCCGGAAGCATTGAGAAAGGAGCGCCCCGTTCTTTCCTTTGGAGAAGAGAAAATACCCGTCGAATTATTGGCGGATGGTTTTAAAATATATACTTTGGAATCCTATTTATGGGATAACAGTTATGTTTTGATCTGTCCCGACTTCGAAACCTTCCTGGAAATGGCGGGCGAGGGCTCCTCCCTATATCTCAAATACTATCTTAAGGACCTGATTTTGGCAGATCCTGCCCCTGAGGACATTCTGGCCCTTAAGAAGGCGGCTCTGAGCGGCGCCAATTCCTTCCTAAGTCTTGAGGGATTGGAAGACAAGCTAAGCAAGGAATCCTTGCAGGCGGGAATGCTTCGGGTCACATCGGCTCTTTGGTTTACTGTAGCTGCAGCCGTGGGCCTCATTATTTCGATCTTGATGATTCAAAAACGGCTGATTCACCGCCGCTTCCATGATTATGCGGTCAATCATTTGTTCGGCTCATCGTTCCATTCGCTGTTTTCACGGATCTTTTTGTACTGCCTGCTGCAATATGCGCTGGCTGCGGCAGGGGCTATGTGGCTGCTGATTAGGGTGGTGGGAATGGTCCGATCCCCTTCTCCCCTCCCCTGGACAGTTTTAGTTTTGAGTTTATCCCTTGGAATGACGGTGCTGTGCTTTACAGAATTAATAAGAAACCACCTGATATATTTACGGAGGAGCAAGGAATGAGTTTATTAGAGTTGCGTAATATTTCAAAAAGTTTTGTGGGAAACGGCTACCGGGTCAATGCGGTAAAGAACTTTAGTATGAGCCTGGAACAGGGAGAAAGCGTGGCCATCATCGGCCCCTCCGGTTCAGGAAAAAGCACTGTGCTGAATATGGCCGGATTGATTTTGCAGCCGGATGCAGGGGAGGTTCTGTTGAACGGAAAGGCAGCAGAAAGCTTAAATGACGCCCGTCGCTGTGCGCTCAGGAATGCTAACTATGGGTTTGTGACCCAGGACTATGCCCTTTTGGAGGACGATTCAGTCTATAATAATATCCGTCTTCCCTTGCTGTATCATAAAGCTATTCCGAGGAAGGAGCATAAAGAACGGATCCTTCGCGCATCCTGTTCTCTGGGGGTTGAGGACAAGCTACGCCGTCCGGTCAGCAAACTCTCCGGCGGTGAGCGCCAGAGAGTCTCCATTGCCCGAGCCTTGGTGTGTGATCAGCCTATCCTTTTAGCAGATGAGCCCACAGGAGCCCTGGATCAAAGCAACAAAGAAATGGTGATGGATCACCTGTTTAAGCTGGTGCGCGAACAGGGCGTGGCCCTGCTCATCGTTACCCATGATCTATCCATTGCGGAACGCTGTGATAAAGTGATTGAGCTGGTAAGCGGATCAATTATGAATGAAGGGGACCGAATAAGAAACACAATTGGATGAGACTTGTTCTAATCTGTATAGAAGTGACAAAGGAAGTACTATGATGAAAAAAGACGAAAGAAAAACAAACCATTTGAGGGGACCACCAAGGAAAAGCACTTGACAATTAAACTAAGGGAGATGAGTGCTAATAAATCGCAAGGAAAGGAGATATCCATGAAGAATAAATTAAGATGTTTGGGACTTTTCGTTTTTATACTTGCGCTGTCCCTGACAGCTTGCGGGAGTGCCCGTACCCTGGCTGATTCTTCAGTCGGCACGAAAGAGACATTCCCACCTACATCCGTGACATCTCAGAGGGAAGAACCTTCCACCCCGAAGGAGGCGGAAACAATAGTCTCCAGTCTGGACTTCACAGTACAGGAATTGAAGGGCATAAATGAATTCCTGTCCCGCAGCAATAACCGGATTCCCGGTATGTTTCTGATGTGCAATTATGATAAGCCTGAAAATATCGATTATAACAAGGTTTTCTACAACGGAACCAGTTCGACTGGCGTGCCCGGCCCGGAAGAGACAGTAACGCAGGAAGAGAAGGAAGCGGTAGCTAAAGCCATAGGAAAAGAAGGTTATCTGGAATTGGGTTTGCCTGTCCAGAAGCGTCCCAAGGCCAAAGTAGAAGCATTGATTAAACAATATACCGGTCTCTCGGATCAGGCCATCGCTGGGATTGAATTTGCTTTTCCGTATGTGGCGGAATTTGATGCCTACTATAGTTTCTACGGAGATGGTGAACCTATTTCACCCAAGGTCAAAACAGCCATCTGGCTGGACGAGGCACATACTCGTGCGCAGGTTGAATGGGAAGATAGTCAGAGAGCTTTTAGCGGAACTGCCGTGATGGAAAAATCTTCAGAAGGCTGGCATTTTGTTTCCAATCTGCTGAATCCGTAAATTTCGTAAAATGTGTCCATATAAAAGAAAAAACAATCGAGGCGAAATCGAAGATTGTAACGGAATTCTTCGATTTCGCTCACTGGAGGTCAGCTATGAAAAAACATTGTTTGATGATTCTCACCGTCCTGTTTTTACTAACGGGCTGCAGTGGAGGAAGTCAGCCAGGGACACTTCCTGTGGTGATTGGAAATCCGAGAGAGACAACGCTTGAAACGACTACGGAAAGAGAATTCGGCGCAAATGCATACGATTTTTCCAAAAAGGAATGGGATGTATTAAGCAGCTTCCTGAATTGGCATGTCGATCGTATTGCCTGTATGTTCCTGACCAGCAGTTACCAAAAGCCGGAGGAGATTGATTTTAACCTGGTATTCTACAACGGAGTTTCCGGCAGTATGGTTTCTATGGCGGTCCCCCAGGAGGAAAAGGAAGCTGTGGCGAAAGCAATCAATATGGAAGGCCTTCTGGAAATGGGCCTGCCAATTCAGAAACGACCCCGCAGCACCGTGATTGAGCTCATACAGAAATATACGGGGCTTTCAAAGGAGGCCGCAGAGATGGTCAAGCTCGATTATCCCTATGTGGCAGAATATGATGCCTATTACAGCTTTTATTCGGATAGTGAAGTGATCAAACCAAAGCTAAAGCAGGCAGTCTGGCTGGACGAGGCTCATACCCATGCGCAGGTCGAATGGGAAGACAGTGTGAGGGGAAGAAGCGGCGTGGCAGAGATGGCTTTTACAGAATCCGGGTGGATCTTTCTCGCAAATCGGATTGAAAGCACGCATGCTCCGTCTCCATAAAATCCCACCTTCTCCGCACAAAAAGGGTGCCATTAGGGCTCTTTTTGCTTGGAACTACGAAGTCGGGTTTGAACCCGAGCGCCGCGGAGCGGCGGATATCGTGCGTAGGGGCGACCAGTGGTCGACCGAGGGATTGCAAAAAATGCTTGCATTTTGTTTCGCTTCGGTGCTATAGTAAGCATGTACATAGGATTCCTCGATAGCTCAATGGTAGAGCACCCGGCTGTTAACCGGGTTGTTGCAGGTTCGAGCCCTGCTCGGGGAGCGCATTTTAGACGGAAGCCCTTTGGGGCTTCCGTTTTTTAAGTGCAGCGGGCTAAAAAGTTTTGTTTGTTAATGAATCAATCCCGCTTTTTTTGACCGGAGAATGAACATAAGGCACAAAATGTGGTATTTTTACTGTTTTCCTTTTTCCATATCTTGCAAGAATCCCGCTAAATCCCCGTTTTCTTGACTTTCCCCCCCGTTTTTAGTAAAATAAAGGCGAACTATCTGAATTTGACTTCTTACTTTTTAGGAAGGAAAAAGGATGAAACAGTTTAACAAAAACAGTAAACAAAACCGAATATTGACATGCTTATTGATTATATGCCTGATGCTGTCCTCGCTGTCCGTTTGGGCAGATAACGAGACTCTCCCCTCGGTAGGAACCCCTACGGGCGCCATTGAGGAAGAAAGCACGGAACCCGTGGAAACGGAAACTGAGGAAAATACGGAAGTTGATGAAACGGAAGATAGTTCAGAACCTCAGGAGACCGAGGAACGGGTCATAGAAGAGATTGTTATCGATCCCGAATTGGCAGCTGTCTATGATTACCTGAAGCTGAAGGAAGAACAGACGGCGGGGCAGCAAGTCGTTAATGTAATCAATGAGCATACGGATAGCGCGACGCCGGGCACGGCAGACTATGAGTCCGAACTGCTGCGCAGCATGCGCTTGCGGAAGCAGGAGGAGCTAAGCGAGCTGAAAAGCATTGTTTACCGCTCCAACGGCTATGTCAATGTGCGGAGCGAGGCCAATGCGGAAGCTCCGGTGCTGGGGCGCATGCGGGAAAACGCTACCGCCGTCATCCTGGATGTGGTGTATGGGGACGATGGGGCCTGGTATCATATTGAATCCGGCCCGGTAAGCGGCTATGTGAAGGCGGAGTTCTTCGTAAGCGGGTATGAAGCGGTGGAAATCATCAGCAGCATTACGCGGGGCTATGTCAGCGTGCTGAATGACGCTCAACGCCTGTACCGCTACGAAAACACGGACAGTGATACGCTGGCCACCCTGTATTCCGGCCAAAAGTATCAGCTGGTCAGCTGGAATGACAATTTCGTGCAGATTCTGTATGCCCAGGGTGAACTGGGAACCGTTTACGGTTATGTGCCGCGGAACAATGTGACCATCAGCTGGGAAGCTCCGAAGGCTGTTACCATAGAGGAAGAACAGCGCAGCTTAACGGAGTCCAACCGTATCATTTACGAAATGTCTTCGGCGGACCGGAGCCGGGAGGAGTCTCTGCTTGAGTCTTCCCGCGTGGCGGAAGCCCTGGCGCTGCAGCAGTCTGTTGAAGAGTCCATCAGGGCTTCCGAAGCAGCCTATGAAGCCTGGCTGATAGCCTCCCGTAAGGCGGAGGAAGCCTCTATCAAAGCGGTGGAAGATGAATCCCGCCGGGTGGCGGAATCTCTTTGGGCAGATGAACAAAGCCGGATTGCGGAGTCTTCCTGGCTGAAAGCCAGAGAAGAGGCGGCGGCAGAAGCCAGCCGGCAGGCAGCGGCCCAGGCGGCGGCGGCGGAAGCCAGCAGGCAGGCAGCGGCCCAAGCGGCGGCGGCGGAAGCCAGCCGTCAGGCGGAGACCCAGGCCAGCCGGGAAGCGCAGCAGGCTCAGAATGTGCTTAATAACAGCTGGTATATTCCGGAGAATACTTCGGATCTGAGGCGGCGTATCGTGACCAATGCTTTGCAGTATGTAGGCGTGCTGGATTATATCTTCGGCGGCTACAGTTTAAGCAGCGGCACCGATTGTTCCGGCTTCCTGAGCCTGATTTATTCGCAGTACGGAGTGGAGTTGGCTCACTACTCTTATTATATCGCCCACACCGGTGTGAAGGTGATGTCCATTGACCATGCCAGACCCGGAGATATTGTCTGCTGGCGGACCTGGGATGCCAGCGCCGGCCAGGGCCATGTGGCCATGTATATCGGCCGGAATGCGGAAGGCACGCCTATGGTGGTGGAGGCGCCACGGGAAGGGCTGAAGGTCCGGGTGGTTCCGCTGTGGACGGAAGGGCTGCATACCATTCAGAATGTGCTGGGAGATTGATGCGATTGATCGGTGCAGCACAAAAAAAGAGGGGCTTCGGGCCCCTCTTTTGTATGGTCAAGATAGATTATTCTTCTCCTAAAACAGGCTCGATCAGGCCGTAGGCTCCGTCGTTCCGGCGGTAAACCACATTCACTTCCCCGGAGTCCGCATTCAGGAACATGTAGAAGCTGTGGCCCAGCAGTTCCATCTGCAGGCAGGCCTCCTCTGCATCCATAGGCTTCACGGCAAAGCGCTTGGTGCGCACGATCTTGATTTCTTCTTCTTCCACAGGAGCTTCCGGCTCATATTTGTTCAGGCCGCCGCTCTGGTAGCTGTCATGCAGTTTGCTGCGATATTTCTTCAATTGTTTTTCCATGGAATCCACGGCTTCGTCAATCAGGGCATAGACATCGCTGCCGCTCTTTTCGGAACGGATTACGCTCCCCCGCACGGGAACCGTGATTTCTACTTTGGCTCTGTTTTTGCTTTGATCCATAAAGATGTCTGCATCGGTCTTGGCTACAAAGAAACGATCCAGCTTGGCCAGTTTCTTGTCCAGCAGATCTTCGAGGGACTGGCTGGCCTTAAAGTTCTTTCCTGTTGTGAGTTTGAAATTCATCGCATTCACTCCTTTTTATGTTCTACAGGCGGCGGAGGGGGGCGGGAGAGGCTTCCTCTGCTCCTTTCACGCACTTGGCCTGTGTTTATACTATACCATAATAAAGAGAAAAAAGGAACTGCTTTAGGGAAGAAACTTGGCGTGAAAAAACCGGCCCTGAAAGGGCCGGTTTGAAGTGGCGAAAGCAGACTTACTTTTTGATGTAAAGAACGACGGTGGAGCCGGGTTCCAACCCCATATCAGGACTGATGTCCACCGTTCCTGCTTCATTGGTAATCCAGCAGATTTCACCGGGCTGATACTTGTCATCCGTGCTCTCGATTTCTTTGACGAGAACGGTAAATCCCTTGGCTTCGATGGCTGCTTTCACTGCATCCGTGTCGGAACGCCCCAGATACTCATCGCCCAGGGCTATCTTGGCTTCTGTAGGCGGCTCAGTGGGAGCCGGCGTGGTGGGCGGCTCGGTAGGCGCCGGTGTGGTAGGGGCCTCCGTAGGCGGCTCGGTGGGAGCCGGGGTGGTGGGGGCCGCCGTAGTCGTGGGCGCCTCCGTAGTGGGAGCCGCCGTGGTCGGATCTGCCGTCGTGGGAGCTTCCGTGGCGGGGACCTTGGTGGTAGGCGCTGTGGTAGTTTCCGAAGAAGCGGTATAATCCTTGCCGCCGCTCACATAGACCACCAGGGCGGAGCCCTTAGGCACGGAGGAACCGGGAGCCACATCTGTAGAGCCGTCCGGTAAGGAAACCCAGCAAATCTCACCCGTTTTGGAACTGCTCTTCACCGTTTTGGTTTCGCTTATCTTGAAGCCCAAATCAGTCAGTTCCTTCACATAAGCATCCAAGTCAGAACGCCCTTTGTACTCAGGGATGGTGAGCACAGCAGAGGAGGAAGGCTCCGTGGAAGGCGCAGCCGGCGTGGTAGGAGAGGCCGGCGTAGGCGTGGCGGGGGTGGTAGCCGAAGGCACCGGATCCCGGGGGATGGGGGAATAGCGGGCAATCAGCTTGCCGCTGCCATCGAATTTGGCCCGGCCTTCGTGATCCGTCTCGAAATCCTTTACCAGCAGATAGCCGCCGTTTCCATCGTAAATCGGCACCCCCTCCTGGTCCACCAGAAGCTGGTTGCCGTCTTTATCATAAATCTTTTCGTAAAGCCGCTTGACTACCCGGCTGGGATCGACAGGCACATTGGTGTAGTTGACCTGCCGCACCTCCAGAAAGAGGGTGTTGGTTCCCAGGGTCACCTCCTTCATTTCACTGATGTAGGTATCATCAGCTATTATTTCAGAACTGACTACCACGCCGTCCTGGAGCACCTTTTTGGTGCAGAAGGCCTTGGCAGCCATATGGATATCGCCGCTTAAGGTGGGCTTTCCGGGGTTCTTATCGCTTCTTAAGGAGTATTTGGGACCGTATTCCACCCGCTCCACATAGGTGGTTTCAAATACCAGCTTCCGGTTGGCAGGACGGGTTTCATGGCCATAAATCCTGGCCACCACTTTATTCCCTTGCATAAAGGCTTCTATGTAGATAGGGGCGTCCGTATTGTTTCTGAATTTTAAGTCCTTGCCGCCGTAATACAGGGCGCAGTCCTGGGCCAGGTGAACATAGTTGATAACCATGGAATGGGCAAAGCGTTCTACGATCTCCATCTCCGCAAAAAGGGCTGCATTATACATAGTGGTGCTGCCCTGGCAAACGCCGCCGCCATCTTCATCCCGCAGGGTGCCGCCCACAAAGGTGCCCGCAGGCAGAAAGCCCTTTTCTTTGGTGGTATCGCCCCCGAAAGAACCGAAAGCAGAGAAAACCTCCCCGGGCATGAGAATCGTTCCGTTGAAGAAGTCCATTTCCAGGGCAATGTTGTGGTTCCGGTTTTTCCTGGCCTCGGTGAGTTCCACCGTGGTGGAAAACTCGCCCAGCACCGCATTCATCTTGGCAAAGGCATCGCTCCGGTGTTCGGGCTCCAGATAAGCCACGGTGGCGCTGCAGATGGGATCCTCGGGAATGCCTTCCTCAAAGAGGGCTAAAATGGCCTCCGCTGTGGCGGCCACATCCAGCTCATAACCGATTTTCTCCGGCTCGGACACAAAAACATTGGGATAGCTGACGGATACCTGAGCATCCGTGGCGGCGCGATTCACCTCCGGAGAGATTTTTTCGCTGACATAGTTTTTAATGGATTCCAGACTGACGGTATAATCTAAAGGCAGGCGCTTGTTTTCGAACTTCATGTCCTGCAGATGCTTATAGCGTTCGATCAGCCGCCCGCTCTGGCCGTAAGAGGCGGCTTCCTTTAAGGTGTCCTCCACGGACCAAGTAAAACCCAGATCTCCAAAAGGAACAAAAAAACTGTTTAAGAGTGTCTGACCTTCGGTTTCGCCGGGCTTGTCTTTATTGATATAATTGTCGTAAACATAAATCTTCAAAATAGAAGATTCCACTTCTTTGAAATAGTCTTCCAAAATGGCCTTGGCTTCATCCAGCGTCTTGCCGCTTAAATCGATATCTCCCATCCAAACGCCGTCGGCAATGGTATTGCCGTTTACCAGCGCTGCCTGTACCCGGGCCGGCTTCATCAATAAGCTGCCGCACAGAAGCAGGAATAAAAGCAAGACCATCGTTTTCAGTTTGTATTTCATAGAGATTCAACCTCTTTTCACAATAAAACTAATGCCTTTCCCAGCATCAGGCACATTATACATCACGCTTTCCGAAAAAACAATGATATATTCGGTAGATTTTATGGAAAAAATGTGTATAATGATTTTGCGGTTCGGAAAGAACCACGGAGGTGAAAGATGAGTAAAAAACCGGTATTGGTGGTGATGGCGGCGGGCATCGGCAGCCGCTTCGGCAAGGGCATCAAGCAGCTGGCTGCGGTGGGCCCTTCCGGCGAAATCATTATGGACTATTCCCTTTTTGACGCCCGGGAAGCCGGCTTTGAAAAGGTGATCTTTATTATCCGCCGCTCTTTGGAGAAGGATTTCAAGGAAGTGATCGGGAAGCGGATAGAGAAGTATTTCGAGGTGGCCTACGCCTATCAGGAAATCGTGGATTTGCCGGAGGGCTTTGACTGTCCGGCAGAGAGGGAAAAACCCTGGGGCACGGGGCATGCCATCCTGGCGGCCCGGGATCTGATCGACGGCCCCTTTGCGGTGATCAATGCGGATGATTACTACGGCAAAACCGCTTTCCGCGTGCTCTATGAGTATCTGGCCCACTTGCCGGAGGAGGAAAAGACGCCGGCCCAGTTTGCCATGGCGGGGTTTGTGGTGAAAAACACCTTAAGCGACAACGGCGAAGTGACCCGGGGTATCTGCATTCAGGATATGGCCGGCAACTTAAAGGAAATCCACGAGACCAAAGGCATTGCCCTGCGGGCAGACGGCCGGGTGACGGGCAGCTTCGAAGGAGAAGAGGTGAGCATCGATCCCGAAGGCCTGGTTTCCATGAATATGTGGGGCTTTACCCCGGCTATGATGACGGCTCTCAAGGCGGATTTTGTTCCTTTCCTGGCGGATGCCATGGAAAACAACCCCTTAAAGGCGGAGTTCCTGCTGCCTATGGTGGTGGATGGTCTCTTAAAGAGCGGCCGGGCCCAGGTTAAAGTGCTGCCTACGCCGGACACCTGGTTCGGCATTACCTTCGCAGAGGATCAGGAGGCGGTGGCGGCTCACTTTGCGGAGCTGGCCAAGGATAAGATTTATCCCACTCCTCTCTTTGCCTAAACTGAGAGTATAAGGATTGTTATGAAAAACAAGTTTTTAACCACCCGTACCATGGTGGTGACGGCGATTTTGGGGGCTGTAGCCGGCCTTTTGATGCTGGCGGAGCTTCCCCTGACTTTTGTAGCCCCGAATTTTTACAAGCTGGATCTGTCCGAGCTGCCGGTGATGATCGGCACCTTCGCTCTGGGGCCGGTGGCAGGGGTTTTAATTGAGTTAATCAAAATCCTGGTGAAGTTTGTGATCAAAGGCACCTCCACCGGCGGGGTGGGCGAACTGGCCAACTTCCTGATCGGCTGCGCCTTTGTGATTCCGGCAGGGATTCTGTATCAGATGAAAAAAACCAAGCAGCGGGCTCTTCTGGGGCTGGCGCTGGGAACCTTGACCATGGCTCTGGCGGGGATGGTGATGAACGCCCTGGTCTTGCTGCCCTTTTACAGCAAGATGATGCCTCTGGAAACTATTATCTCCCTGGGGGCCGCCATTTTCCCCCAGGTGAATTCGGTTTGGAGCTTTGCTCTTTGGTGCGTGGTGCCCTTCAATTTAATCAAGGGGATTGTGGTATCCGTCCTCACCATGTTTTTGTATAAGCGGGTGAGCCGTCTGATTAAAGAGGTGGGGAAAAAGGAATAAAGGAATGCAGCAGGAAAGCGGCGGAAGAATCTTATATGAAACGGCATCCCCCGGGGAAACCCGGGCCCTGGGGCAGCGCTTTGGCCTGGCCGCCCGGCCGGGACAGGTCTTTGCCTTAAGCGGCAATCTGGGGGCCGGAAAAACCGTGTTTGCCCAGGGCTTTGCGGAAGGATTGGGGATCGGAGTTCCGGTCACCAGTCCCACCTTTACGCTGCTGCAGCTATATCCCGGGGGGCGGCTGCCTTTCTGCCATATGGACGCCTACCGCCTGGAGGATGAAGGAGAACTGGAGGCCGTGGGCGGCCATGAATACCTGGGAGGCGAAGGGGTCTGCCTGGTGGAATGGCCGGAAATGGTGGAAGCGCTCCTGCCTGAGGATACTGTTTGGATCCGTCTGGAGCGGCTGCCGGAAAAGGGGCCGGACATCCGGCGGATCAGTGTGGAAGAAGGTAAGGCTGTATGAGAGTTCTGGCTATTGAAAGCGCCGCTCTGGTGGCCTCCGTGGCCCTGGTGGATGAAAAGAGCACCCTGGCGGAATATACCCTGAATACGAAACTGACCCATTCCCAGACCCTGCTGCCCTTAATTGACGAGATGTTCCGGCAGACAGGGCTTGCGGGGGCGGATCTGGATGCCATAGCGGTTTCTGCCGGCCCCGGCTCCTTTACGGGACTTCGGATCGGGGCGGCCACCGCCAAAGCTCTGGGAACGGCCTGGCAGAAGCCTTTGGTGGCGGTGCCCACCCTGGAGGCTCTGGCCCAGGGACTGTGGGGCTGCCGCTATCTCATCTGTCCCATTATGGACGCCCGGCGGGACCAGGTATATACTGCCCTGTACCGGTTTACGGAAGCGGGCAGGCCGGAAGGCATTCGGGAGGCCCAGGCCGTAGGAATCGAGGATTTGACGGATTCTCTGATGCAGGAGGGCTCGCCGGTGCTGTTTACCGGCGACGGAGTGCCGGTCTTTCAGGATGTGATCCGGGAGAAAATGCAGGATCTGGCTCGCTTTGCCCCGCCGCATATGAGTCGCCAGCGGGCGGGGGCGGTGGGCGCCCTGGGGCTGGCAATGCTGCAGAAGGGTATCACGGTGGAAGCGGAGCGCTTCGCCCCTTTCTACCTTAGAGTTTCTCAGGCAGAGCGGGAGCGGGCAGAACGGGAGGGCCGGAAAGATGAATGAATTATGTATCCGCCCCGGCCGGGTGGAAGACGCCCCGGCCCTGCGGAAGCTGGAACGGCAAAACTTTACGGATCCCTGGTCCGAAGAGGGCCTGGCCACCTCCCTGGCTTCCCCCCTGTATTATATCCGAGTGGCGGAGCAGACGGGAGAGATTTTCGGCTATCTGATTGCCTCCCGGGTGCTGGATGAAGGAGAATTGCTCAGGATTGCGGTCTCGCCGGACAAACGGGTCCGGGGGGTGGGCAAAGCCCTGACCCGGGCCATGATGGAGGAAAACCCGGCCACCAAAACCTGGCGGCTGGATGTGCGGGTGAGCAATTACGGCGCCATTAAGCTGTATGAATCCCTGGGATTCAAGGCGGTGATCCGCCGCCGGAATTATTACGAAAAACCGGCGGAAGACGGCATTATGATGATGCTGGAGTCATAGGGGCCGATGCCCTCATCGGCCCGCATAAGCAATAAAAGACTGCAAGGACAACTATGTTAGACATTTGCCTGGCCGGCACCGGAGGGATGATGCCCCTGCCCTACCGGCACTTAACCTGCCTTATGCTGCGGCATGAGGGATCACAGCTTTTAATCGATTGCGGGGAAGGCACCCAGATTGCCCTGAAGCGGCGGGGCTGGAGCTTCAATCCCATCGACTATATTTTGTTTACCCATTTTCATGCGGATCATATCAGCGGCCTCATCGGCCTGCTGCTTTCCATCGGCAATGCGGAGCGGAAGGACCCCGTGACCCTGGTGGGCCCCCGGGGCCTAAAGCAGGTGGTTTCCAGCCTGCGGATTATTGCGCCGGAGCTGCCTTTTGAACTGGAATACATGGAACTGGGCGCCCAGCCCCAGGAAAGTCTGCAGCTGGGGGCTTTTCACATCACCGCCTTTAAGGCGAGACACCGGATTCCCTGCTATGGCTATACCGTGGAGATTCCCCGGCAGGGCCGCTTTCAGCTGGAGCAGGCCCGGGCTTTGGGACTGCCGGTGCAACTCTGGGGGATCCTCCAGCGGGGGGAGACGGTGGAATATGAAGGGGAGACCTATTTCCCGGAAATGGTGATGGGACCGCCCCGGAAGGGCCTTAAAGTCAGCTATTGCACCGATTCCCGGCCCACGGACAATATCGTGGAGGGGGTCCGGGAAGCGGATCTGTTTATCTGCGAGGGCATGTACGGAGAGGCCGGATCCCAGCAGCGGGCGGCGGAGCACATGCATATGAACTTTGAGGAGGCGGCGGACCTGGCCCGGGAGGCGGCGGTGAAGGAACTTTGGCTGACCCATTTTTCCCCGGCCATGCCCCATCCGGAAGAGTATCTGGAGGTGGCGCAGGCCATTTTCCCCAATGCTTTGGTGGGAAAAGACGGCTTAAGCAAAACTCTGAAGTTTGAGGAATAATTGGGGTGAGGGCGACTTGAGGACGACTACATGAACATCTTAGCAATCGAAACTTCCTGTGACGAGACCGCCGCCGCCGTGGTGGCAGATGGCCGTCATATTTTAAGCAATATCATATCTTCCCAGGTGCCCCTTCATACCCTCTACGGCGGGGTGGTGCCGGAGCTGGCCTCCCGTGCCCATATTGAGCGCATAGACCAGGTGGTGCAGGAGGCCTTAAAGGAGGCAGGAACGACTTTAGAGGCGGTGGACGCCATCGCCGTCACCTACGGTTCCGGTCTGGTGGGAGCCCTTTTGGTGGGAGTGGCCTATGCCAAGGCCCTGGCCTTTGGCTTGAAGAAGCCCCTGATAGGGGTTCATCATATCGAAGGCCATGTAGCCGCCAATTTCCTGGCCCATCCGGAGCTGGAGCCTCCTTTTCTCAGCCTGATTGTTTCCGGCGGCCATACCAATCTGGCTTTTATGAAGGATTACGGGGTTTTTGAGATCATCGGCCGCACCCGGGACGATGCGGCGGGAGAGGCCTTTGACAAGGTGGCCCGGGCCATCGGGCTGGGCTATCCCGGCGGTCCGAAAATAGAGAATGCCGCCCGGGAGGGCAATCCGGAAGCCATTCATTTTCCCCGGGGGAAGGTGGATGAAGCCCCTTATGATTTTACTTTCAGCGGTATGAAATCCGCGGTGCTGAATTATCTGAATCACGCGGAAATGACGGGAGAAACCGTATCCCGGGCGGATGTGGCGGCTTCCTTTCAGGCAGCGGCGGTGGAGGTGCTGGTGAGCCGGGCCATGGCTGCAGCCAGGGAGTTTGGGCAGGATAAGCTGGTGCTGGCCGGCGGCGTAGCCGCCAATGGGGCTCTGCGGGCCGCCCTGCAGGAGGCCTGCGATAAGGCCGGGGTGGCGCTGTATGCTCCGCCTCTCATTCTCTGCACGGACAATGCGGCCATGATTGGCGCCGCAGGATATTACCGTTATTTGAAAGGCGATTTGGCCGGCTGGGACTTAAACGCCGTGCCGTATCTGGAATTGGGATAGGACGCGTGAGGTTTGTGGCGTAGGGGCGGCTATTAGCCGCACGAGTAGGGGCGAGCATGGCTCGTCCGCCGATTACAGGGAAGTGCAAGGCAGAAGCAAGTGATGAACAGCAGAAATCAAAAACACATTGTCGGTTTTGTGGCGGGGGTTTTCTTCTTATCCCTCATCCCTTTGTATGCCCTGGGCTTTTTCGCCCATCCCAGCGTGGATGATTATTATTATGGGGTGGAAACCGCCGGCGTCTGGCAGGAGACAGGCAGCCTGGGGGCTGTGATGAGCAAATCCTGGGAACTGATGAAAGACAGCTATGAGACCTGGCAGGGAAACTTCGCCGCCATTTTTCTGATGCGTCTCCAGCCCGGCATTTTCGGAGAAAGTGCTTATTGGATTGCCCCGGCCATTCTGCTGACATCCCTTGCGGCCTCTATGCTTTTCTTCTTTTATACCGCCCTGCGGAAGCTGGCAAGCACCGGCCGGCCCGCGGCCTGGGGCATATCCCTGGCACTGACCTTTTGCGCCATACAGTTTTGCTATAAACCCTCGGATTCCTTCTACTGGTTTAACGGAGGAATTTATTATACCTTCTTCTTTGCCCTGAGCTATGTTTTGCTGGGGCTGCTGACTCTGGCGGTAAAGGGGGAAAGCAACAAAGCCCGGGCTTTGGCAGCCATCCCCTTGGCTCCCCTGGCTTTCCTCATAGGCGGCGGCAATTATTCCACTGCCCTGAGCCTGGCGGTGCTGCTGGGCAGCTTGCTGGGATATGCCATATGGAGGAGAAGGGGTTACTCTAAGCGGCGGGAAGCGGAGTCGAAGAATCCCTTCCCTCCCCTCCTCCTGGCCTTCCTTCCTCTCCTGATCTCCCTTGCTCTAAGCATTCTGGCGCCGGGCAATGCCGTCCGCCAGTCCGTAACGGGCGAGAGCGCCGGGGTGGTGAAAGCGCTGCTGTTTTCCTTCGCTTATGGCGGATATTCTCTGATGGAAGGGCTGAAACTGCCGGTGGCGGTTTTATGGCTGGGGCTGACGCCTGTCCTGTATCATCTCAGCCGGCGGGTGCCGGGAAAATATCCCCTGCCCCTTTTCGTGCTGCTTTTCAGCTTCGGCATTTATGCCTCCCAGGGGACGGCCCTGTTTTATGCCCAGGGGCTTCGGATGCCTCCCCGCATGAGCAATATCATTTACTTTAATGCCTACCTTTTCACCGGCTTCAACCTCTTTTATCTTTGCGGCTGGCTTAGGCGCCGTTATCCGGGGAATCCCCTGGAACGCTTTGGCGAAAAACTGGCGGAGAGTCCGAAAGCGCTGCTTCGCTTTTCCGCTTTGATGGCCCTGTGCTTTTCTCTTTCCTGCCTGGGGCTTTGGCAGGTGACGGAGAAGGAAGGGGGCGGCGCCGATTTCCAGGTGGAGCCCTTAAGTGTCAGTGCGGCCTATTCTCTGCTGAAAGGGGAGGCGGCACTCTATGACAGGCAGCTGGCGGAGCGGGCGGCCTTTCTGGCGGCCCAGCCGGAGGGGGAGGAGGTGACGGTGCCGCCTTTATCGGTCTATCCCTCGGCTTTGACCCATTCGGAGATAACGGCGGATCCCCTGGATTTCAAAAACGACCACCTGGCCCGGTTTTATCACCTGGGCAGTGTGAGGCTGGAACCGTAGGGACGATTAATAATTGCCCCTACAGAGGATGCGTGAAGCCTGCCGCGTAGGGGCGAGCATTGCTCGCCCGCAGTATCAGGGCGATTGATAATCGCCCCTACGCAGATATGTATTGCCTGTGGAACCGTCCCGTGCTACAATCAAAGCATAAAACCAAAAGTGAGGAAACACCCATGAGTGCTGCTTTAGATATTATCAAAGATCCTACCCTGACTTATAAGCAGGAATTGCTGGCTCTGGCCCGCCTGGGGGAGGCCACGGACAATACCCTGCGCTACAGCGACGACTACTACGCCGCCAAGGAAAGCCGGGCCCTTTGCGACTTAAACGAAGGCCCCATGCCTTACCGACCCCGCTACATCTGCCCGGATTACAGCGTGCTTTTCAAGAAGGGCTCTGTTTTTCTGGAGCTGGAGCCCCCGAAGGATCTGGCGGAGGCCTTAAACTCCCTGATGATCCTCTATCATCATGTGCCTTCCATAACGGCCTATCCCGTCTATCTGGGGGATCTGGACGCTTTGCTGGAGCCCTTTGTGCTGAAGGAAGAGCGGGCCTACGCCAAAAAGCTGCTGGGGCTGTTTTTAAAGCAGATCGATAAGACCCTGACGGATTCCTTCGTCCATGCGGACCTGGGGCCCCAGGCCAGCATCACCGGGGAGCTTTTGATGGAGCTGACGGAGGAGATGCAGCTGGCTATCCCCAATCTGACTTTGAAATACGACCCAGCGGTGACCCCGGAGGATTTCGCCTTAAAGGCGGTGCAGTGTATGCTGAAGACCGCCAAACCCTCCTTCGCCAACCACGGCATGTTTGTGAAGGAGTGGGGTGAAAAGTACGCCATTGCATCCTGCTACAACGGGCTGATGCAGGCCGGCGGCGGCTTTACCCTGCCCCGGCTGCGGCTGTATGAATGCTCCCTGGCGGCGAAGGATGCGGAGGATTTCCTGAACCGGGTGCTCCCGTATTACGCCGACCTGCAGTTTGAATATATGGACAAGCGGGTGAAATTCATTGTAGAGGAATCCAGCTTTTTTAAGACCAACTTCCTGGTGACGGAGGGCTTTGTGAAGCAGGAGAATTTCACCGGCATGTTCGGCCTGGTGGGGCTGGCGGAATGCTGCAACCATTTACTGGGAATCACGGATCCCAAGAAAGGTTTTGGCCTGAATGAGGAAGCCACCGCCCTGGGACGGCGGATCATGGATAAATTGACGGAACTGGTGGAGGCCCACGAGGCGCCCTATTGTGAATCCACCGGCCACCGCTACCGTTTGCACGCCCAGGTGGGCATTGATTCCGACGGGCGGGAGGACGCCCCCGGCACCCGGATTCCCATAGGCGCCGAGCCGGCCATGCTGGACCAGCTGGCGGTGAACGAGCAGTTTCATCCCTACTTCCCTACCGGCACCGGGGATATCTTCAAATTCGAAGAGACCTATTTGAAGACCCCGGAGGCGGTGCTGCCCATTATTCAGGGGAGCTTGAAGCGGGGCCTCAGGTACTTCAGCGGCTATCTGGAAAATAATGATGTGGTGCGGGTCACCGACTATCTGGTGAAGCGCTCCGAGATCGATAAACTCACGGCAGGGAAGCAGTCCCTGAACAATGTGACCATCTTCGGCAAGGGAGCCAAGGACTTTGGCGGGGCCCTGGACAGAAGAGTGCAGCATCATGAAGAAGATAGGAATCATTAACAAAATCATTGCTTTTTCCAATGTGGACGGCCCCGGGAATCGGACGGCCGTCTTTTTCCAGGGCTGCAATCTGCATTGCCTGTATTGCCATAACCCGGAGACCATCCACTTTTGTGTGGGCTGCAGCGCCTGCTTAGCAGTCTGTCCGACGGGAGCTTTGGAAGGGGGGCACGGCAAAGCCGTGATGGGTGAGGGCGACATGCTGCAACCCGTCACCTGGCACCCCCAAAAATGCATCTCCTGCGACGCCTGTATCAAGGCCTGCCCCCATCTGGCTTCTCCCAAAACCCGCCGGATGACAGCGGAGGAGCTGCTCACTGAAATCAAAAAAACCGCCCCTTACATCAACGGTGTCAGTTTTTCCGGCGGCGAATGCACTCTGCAGCGGGACTTTTTGGTGGAGGTCATCCCCCTGATCCGTCAGCTGGGCCTGGGGGTTTTATTGGACTCCAACGGCACCTATGATTTTGAAAAAGATCCTGAGCTGCTGGAAATGATAGACGGCGTCATGCTGGACATCAAAGCGGTGGATCCGGCCGTTTGCCGCACTCTCACCGGCGCCGGGCCGGAAATGCCCATAAAGAACCTAAAATACCTGCAATCCGTGGGCAAATTGGCGGAAGTCCGCACGGTTTTATTGCCGGAAGAAGGCGGCTCCTTGCCGGGTGAGGGGCAAAATCGTCGAAGCGCTGCCAGTGGCAGAGGAAGCGAGACGATTTTGGTGACATCGTCCGAAAAAGCGACCAGCGAGGGAAGCTTTTTCGATGACGATGGAGGGTGGCACGGCGAAGCCGTGACGGGTGAGGGCGACTTGCACCCACCCAATTCCATGAACGAACTTACCGTCCGCACCGTAGCCTCCCTGTTGTCTCCTGCCATCCCCTACAAACTCCTGCGTTACCGCCCTTTTGGCGTCCGGCAGGAGGGGATCGATATCATCGGCAACACCATCACGGAGGAATCTGCCGCCGAGGCTCTGGCCGCTCTGGCACGCTCCCTGGGGGCAGAAAACTGCCGGGTGGTGTAAATGGGAGATGACAGAGATACGTCCCCTGTCACCTCATCCGGCCCATTATGATGCCTGATGCAACCGGGCGTTGCCCTGCTTCCACGGAGCGTTTCTTGATTGTCGGGTCTCTCTCAGGCCATAATCAAAGCGCCGAAAGGCCAATAATCGGAAAGAGAGAAAGAATATGACACTCGGAGAAAAACTGAAAAAGGCACGTTTGGAAGCAGGTCTTACCCAGGATGAGCTCGCAGCCAGGTTGATGATTTCCCGCCAGGCTGTATCAAAATGGGAAAGCGACAGGGGGATGCCGGATATCAATAATATCAAGGCCATATCGGATCTTTTGGATATTTCCATCGATTATCTGCTGGATGATGGCAGTTCCCTGGATCTAAATGTGACACGGGAGAGGATCGATCTTTCCGCCTACAGCTATGATCAGGCCGAGGCCAATTGGAGGGAGAAACTCAAAAACAAGATCTTAGGGAAAAAAGGAATCAAAAACAGGATCGTATGCGAAAAGTTTCCCGGCGCCAGGGTATTTATGCTTATGCCTGAGTCAAAAGCATCCACCAAGGGCGAAAAGCTGGTCGATACGGCAGTATTTCTGCTTACAGACGCACCTCTGGGTACGATCGACCTTGCCAAAACCGCCAATTTGATCGGCACAGAATACTATCTGGTGGAAAGGGGAGAAGAGCAATACCTGGTCACCGTGTCCGATGAGTTTATGGAAAGCCGCCGGCTCGCCGATCGGGTGAGCGGAAAGAAGTTTACCGTCGGTGACATCCTTTTTAGGATCGTCCAGCGGGATATATCGAAGGATTAGGGAGGGAGAATTCGGATGCTTTACCATCTGACCGAATACAAGCAAATCAACCCCCGCCTTCTCATGGATCTCTACGCGGAAGGCAACGAGGAAAATGCCAAAGATGCCATGGGGGAAGACCCGGAGCTGCCCTTCGAGACGGCCCTGGCCCAGGCGGAAGAAGGATTTCTGGCTTTCCTTCGGGAAACCTTCTTCTCCCGCCCCGGCAGTTCCTATTGGATCTGGGAAGAGGAGGGGGTCTACCTCTCCGCTCTGCGGCTCAGCACCATAGAGCCAGGGTTTTATTATCTGGAAGCCTTGGAAACCCATCCGGATTACCGCCGCCGGGGTTATGCTGCGGGACTCCTGCGGGCCGTCATAGCGGAGCTGAAAAAGGAAGGCCCTTTCCGCATCTGCGACTGCGTCCACAAGAAGAATCTGCCCTCCCTGGCCACCCATCTGGCCTGCGGCTTCACCGTCGCCGCCGAGGCCGGCATCGACTATCTTTACGGCGGCGAAGTCAAGGACTGGAGCTATGGGATGGAATACCGCTATGATGCACTGGCATCCCTGTGATATGAATTGCCTGTTCGGAATGAAGAGTGAACCATGAGACTCTTTCCGGCAGTGGCGGCTTCCATACAGCTGCCGTTTCAGCCTTGCTTCCGGGGTGGAATCGTAGCATAATGGCGGCGAGGAGGGAAAAATCTATGCAAACTATAGGAATTCAGGAAATGGCCGGGCTGCGTATCGGCCAGGTTGAGGACGCTAAGGCCGGCACCGGCTGCACGGTGCTGCTGTGCCCGGAGGGCATGCGGGCAGGGCTGGATGTGCGGGGCGGCGGACCTTCTTCCCGGGAAAGCCAGCTGCTGAATCCTTTGATGGCGGCGGAAGTCCTCCACGGCATTGTGCTGGCGGGGGGCAGTTCCTTCGGCCTGGGCGCCGCGGACGGGGTCATGCGCTTTCTGGAGGAGAAGGGCGTGGGCCTGGATGTGGGAATCACCAAGGTGCCCCTGGTGGCCCAGTCGGATATATTTGATTTGACGGTGGGAGACAGCCATCTGCGGCCGGACAGCGCCATGGGCTATGAGGCCGCCCGCCTCGCCTGGGAGGCCCCTAATTACAAAGACGGCAATTTCGGCGCCGGCTGCGGGGCTTCTGCGGGCAAGTGGTGCGGCATGGAATACGCTATGAAAACAGGGGTGGGCAGCTATGTGATGCGGCTGGGTTCCCTTGAGGTGGGGGCTCTGGTGGTGCTGAACGCCTTGGGGGATGTGTTCGACTGGAAAAACGCCCGTCAGGTGGCCGGTCTGCTGGGAGAAGATAAAAAAAGCCTCCGGGACAGCTTTCAGGTGATGAAGGAGGCTTCCCACATAGCGGATAATAAATTTGTGAACAACACCACCATCGGCGTGGTGTTTACGAATGCATATTTTGAGAAAGCGGCTCTCTGCAAGATTGCCGGTATGGCCCAGGATGGCATGGCCAGGGCCATCAACCCGGTGCACACCTCTGCGGACGGGGACAGCCTCTACGCCGTTTCCCTGGGGGATACCCGGGCGGATCGGGATCTGGTGGGCACCCTGGCGGCGGAGGCGGTGAGCGAGGCCATTCTGCAGGCGGTCTCTGCCGCAGAGAGCGCTTACGGCCTGCCGGCAGCGAGGGACCTGGGGTTCCTGCCCTAAGCAGGGATCTCTTTTTCTGCTTTTTTTTATCCTTGACGGGCCCCTATCATCCCGCTGCATTCCGGTGCATTTTGGTGCGCTCTAATCTTGCTTTAATCTTTCTCCTGTAGCATAATAACAGGAGGAGATTATTATGCGTTTACTGTTTGCGGAAGATGAAGAAGACTTAAACCGAATCCTGAGCCTGCGCCTGAAGGAAGAGGGCTACAGTGTGGATTCCTGCTTAAACGGCAGGGATGCCTTGGACTATCTGGAAATGGCACCTTACGACGGCGCTATTTTGGATGTGATGATGCCCGGCCTGGACGGCTTTTCCTTGCTCAAAAAAATACGGGAGAAGGGCATCCAGACCCCGGTGCTTTTTCTCACGGCCCGGGATTCTATAGAAGATAAAGTGAAAGGCCTGGACCTGGGGGCGGCGGATTATCTGGTAAAGCCCTTCTCCCTGGAGGAGCTTCTGGCCCGGGTGCGGGCCCTTACCCGCAGCGCCACCGGAGCCGCCAGCAGTTTGCTGACGGCAGGGGATCTGACCCTGGACACCGCCACCCATCAGGTCACCAGGGCAGGGAATACTATCGAACTTTCCGCCAAGGAATATGCCCTATTGGAGTATTTGATGTCCCAGAAGGAAAAGGTTCTTTCCCGGGAACAGATTGAGGACCATATCTGGAACTTCGATTACGAAGGGGGCACCAATGTGGTGGATGTATATATCAGTTATCTCCGGCGGAAAATCGACTTCGGCCACGAGCTGAAACTCATCCGCACCGTCCGGGGGGCAGGCTACCGCTTGTCCGATGCGCCCCAGCATTAAGGAAAACCCATGAAAAAAGGTCCCGGTATCCGTTTAAAAATAGCCTTCTGGTTCACCATCCTGCTGATGCTGGTGGTGAGCCTTTCTTTTCTGGCAATTCTCCTGACCAGCCGCATGGTTTTAAAAAGCGTGAACCGGGATTATCTCATCAGCGCGGTGGAAAAAAATGCAGGAATGATCTGGTTCAGTCAAACGCCGCGGAATACGGAGGACAACTTCTATATTCCTTACGAAGAGGGCTATCTGGAAATAGACAATAATTTCCTGGACGCCATGGGCGGAGTGTTTGCGGCTCTCTATGACCAGGACGGAACCTTGCTTTACGGCGAAAACCCCCTGGCCCGGCAGACCGTATCCCAGCCCTTTCAGGATACCCGCATCTGGCATACCCAAGGGAAAAACGAGAGCTTTATCCTCTATGACCGCATCATCCGCCTGGATCTGCCCCGGCCCCTTTGGCTAAGGGGCATGGTGTCGGAGACCCAGTCCCTGGCGCCGCTGACCACCATCACCCGTTTGTCGCTTTTGATGCTGCCGCTTCTGGTTCTATTGGCGGTGCTGCTGATTCATTTTATCCTGGACCGGATGCTGGCGCCATTAAAAAATGTGGAAGAGACCGCCCGGGAAATCAGCGAAGGCCGGGATTTGGACCGGCGGATCGAGGGAATCCGCTCCCGGGATGAGGTGGGACAGCTGGCCCATACCTTTAACCAGATGATGGATCAGCTGGAGGAATCCTTCGAACGGGAACGGCGCTTCACCTCGGATGCTTCCCATGAGCTTCGCACCCCCACTTCCGTGATTCTGGCTCAGACGGAATATACCTTGGAAAAAGAGCGGAGCGCCGCAGAGTATAAAGAGGCGCTGGAAGTGGTGGAAAAGCAGGGCCGGCGTATGAGCCGCCTCATTGGGGATATGCTGGATTATTCCCGTATGGATCTTTCTGCAGATCGCTATCCCATGGAAGATTTGGATTTCTCCGCCCTGGTGGAGGAAACGGCGGGGGCCCTAAAACCGGTGGGAGCCAGCCGGGTCCGTTATCAGGTGGCGGTGGAAGAGGGCATTCATATAGAAGGCAATGCAGGGCTTTTGTCCCGTCTGCTGCAAAATCTGGTGAGCAATGCCTACCGCTATGGAAAAGAAGATGGCGTGATTCAGGTGGCCTTGCAGCGGCAGGAGGGGGGCTGCCGGCTTTCCGTCAGGGACGACGGCCCCGGCATTCCGCCGGAGGAGCAGGAGAGGATTTTCGAACGCTTCTACCGCAGCGATGCCTCCCGCAGCGCCCAGGGGACCGGCCTGGGGCTGTCTCTGGTGAAAAAAATCGCGGAGCTCCACGGCGCCGAGGTGCAGTTGGAAAGCAAAACGGGGCAGGGAAGCTGTCTTATGGTTTTTTTCAAAAATAAGGAATCTCTAATATAGCTTTAATCTTGACATGTCATAATCGGGCCATACAAAAGAGAAAGGCCTGACTCAGTTTGGAGGAATAAGATTATGAAAAAGTCATCTCTGATTGCCCTGGCCCTGGCGGCCACCCTGATTTTGGGCGGCGGCGGCGTATATGCCGCCGGACAGATTGCCCGCAGCAATGCCATCAGCGAAGAAAATGCCCGCAGCTTTGCCTATGTGGATGCGGGGATCCTGCCGGAAGAGGCGGAATATGTACGGACGAAATTCGACTTCAGCAGAGGGCGTTTTGTATATGAAATCGAATTTATTGCCCAGGGAATGCATTACGAATATACCCTGGATTCCGTTACCGGCGCTGTGATGGAGAAAGAAATAGAGACGGCCCAGAATGCCGTGGCCCGCTATACGGAACCTGCCTCGGCCCAGACTCTGCCCCAGCCGGAAACCTTGCCGGCGCAGCCCTCCCAGGCTGCCGCGGCGGCACAGATACTGACCTCGGAAGAGGCCAAACAGCTTGTGCTGGCGCATCTGCAGCTGGATGAATCCTCTGCCCGCATCCTGGAAGCGAAACTGGATCGGGAAGACGGACAGCAGCTGTATGAAATTAAAGTAAAGGATCCCGCGGGATCCACCCATGAGTACAAATTGCATGCCGTAAACGGCAATATTGTGAAAGAAGTCCATAAGATCGCGGCGGCGGTGGTGCCGGGAAGCCAGGCGGCGGAATCTTCCGCAGCAGAAGCAACCCTCCCTACTCAGCCGGCGGGGCAGGGGACCTCCCAACCTGTAGCCCCTACGGTGCCTTCTGAGGCGAAGACGAGCGCGGCTCCTTCCCCCACCACCCACACGCCTGGCACAAAGCCGGTAGCCACACAGCCGGCAGCGACCCAGCCTGCGGTAACACGGCCGGCGGCGACTCAGCCTGCGGCGACGCAACCTTCGGCTACCCAGCCGGCGACAACGCAAGCTCCGGCCACCCAGCCAGCGACAACGCAAGCTCCGGCTACCCAGCCTGCGACGACGCAGCCTTCGGCTACCCAGCCGGCAACTACCCAGCCTCCGGCTACGCGGCCCGCAGCCACGCAGCCGACCCAGCCCGCCCAGCCCCAGGCCATAGGGGTGGAGGCGGCCAAGGCCATCGCCTTAAAGGATGCGGGGCAAACGGCGGCCGCTGTGGTTTTCACCAAGGCTCGGCAGGAAAAAGAGGACGGAAGGCTCATTTACGACATTGAGTTTTACGTAAGCGGTCAAATGGAATATGAATATGAAATCGATGCCTACAGCGGTGCCATCCTGGAAAAGGATGTGGAGGCCACGGAAGCCTTAAAGGCAGCCCAGAGAGCCTCGGCGGAAGCTTCCCGCCAGGCAGCGGAAGCGGCTAAAGAAGCCTCTCGGAAAGCTGCGGAGGAAGCGGCGCGGAAATCCTCGGAAGAAGCAGCCCGTCAGGCTGCGGCGGAAGCCTCCCGTCAGGCAGCGGAAGCGGCCCGGAAAGCTTCTGAGGAAGCCTCCCGGAAAGCAGCCGAAGAAGCCTCCCGCCAGGCAGCGGAGGCAGCCCGGAAAGCTTCTGAAGAGGCCTCCCGGAAAGCAGCCGAAGAGGCCTCCCGGAAAGCCGCAGCCGAGGCAGCCCGCCAGGCCGCTGCCGCCAGCAGTGCCGCCGCAGCCACCCAGCCCCAGGTCATCTCCGTGGATAAAGCCAAAGAAATCGCCTTAAAGGACGCAGGTCTTGCTGTCTCCCAGGTTCAATTTGAAAAGGCGAAACTGGAGAGAGAAGACGGCCGTCTGGTGTACGAGATAGAGTTCTTTATCCGGGGGCAGAAAGAGTACGACTATGAAATCGATGCCTACACAGGGCGCATCCTGGAGAAGGATGTAGAGGATTGGGACGATTAAAAAATGCATAAAAAATGGGCGGCCGGGAAATCCGGCCGCCTTTTGTATGAGAACCCCCTAAGGGGATGGGGGGCCCTTAGCCCTCGATGGCAATGTGCCGCTTTTCTTCCACCTTCGGCACTTCTTCCTTCTTCGGGATGGTGAGCATCAGCACCCCGTTTTCGAATTTGGCTTTGATGTCCTCTTCGGTAAGCAGGTCTCCTACATAGAAGCTGCGGCTCACCTGGCCTACATAACGCTCCCGGCGCAGGAACTTCTTGCCTTCCTCGCTTTCGTGGCTGCGGCTGGCTTCCACCGTCAGATAACCGTCTTTGAGGCTGGCGGTCACATCTTCCTTCTTGAAACCGGGCAGGTCAATGTGCACCTCATAGCCCTTTTCGTCTTCTTTCACATCCGTGCGCATCAGGCCTCCCAGACCGTTGAACTCGTGCTCCATGCGGCGCAGCTGGCGCTGGGACTCACGGCCTCTGTCCCAGCTGGGGAAGTTCATAAAATCCTCAAAGAAATCGTTTCCAAAAATGCTCGGTAATAACATGGTCTTTTCCTCCTTTTTATGAATGGGATGGGGAATCCGGGATTCCTTCCATCCGTTTGTTGTGGACTCCGAGATGCTTTCCTCATCTCTTGGCCCTACTATAGCACGGTTGTTAGCACTCGTCAAGAGTGAGTGCTAACAATTTTTGTGAAGTTTCTGTGAAGATTTGTGTCATCCTGAAGCCCTTAGGCCTAATGCTCCCCTCATACAGATGCCCCACCCCTTGCAATAATGCCAAATCCCTGTATAATGAAGGTATCAAACAAATCCGAGGTGTATCATGGCTAAGAAATTTGACGAGAAATATTGTCTCTCCGTTTTTGAGCGTCTGCTGGCGGCGGACTCCACCACCGGCCAGTACGAGGAAGTGCAGCGGGTTCTCTGCGATATCCTGGAGGAGCAGGGCTATCCTTATCAGATTACCCACAAGGGCGGGGTGATAGCCGATCTGGGAGGCGAAGGCAATCCGCTGGTGGTGACGGCCCATTTGGACGATATCGGCCTCATGGTGCGGCATGTGAATACGGACGGCACCCTGAATGTCTGCCCGGTAGGGGGCCTCTATCCCTTCTACTGCGTCACGGAAAATGTGCGGATTTATACCCGGGCGGGAAAGGTTTTCACCGGCGCCATTTGCCGCACCCCCAACTCCATCCATGTGACGGAAGAGGAACTGCGGAGCGTTCATCCGGATTTCAGGACCAATGTGTGCGTGGTGCTGGATGAGGATGTGAAAACGGCGGCGGATACCAATGCCCTGGGCATTGACACCGGAGATATGATTGCCCTGGAACCCCGGCTTCAGTATGCCAACGGCTATATCAAGTCCCGTTTTATCGATGATAAGGCCTGCGCCGCCGTGGTATTGACGGCCATGAAGGCGCAGAAGAGGAAGAAGCTGCCCCGGAAGGTATATGCCTATTTTGCCATGTTTGAGGAAATCGGCCACGGCACCACCTGGATGCCGGAGGGCGTGAAGGATGTACTGGCGGTGGATATTGCGCCTACCGGGCCGCAGCAGAATTCCGACGAGCGGAAGGTATCCATTTTTGCCAAGGATTCCCGCTTCCCCTATCACTGGGCCATGACCAATGAGCTGATCCAGGCGGCCAAGGCAGCGGGGGTGGATTATGTGATGGATATTTTCACGCCTCATTATGGCACGGATGCGGACGGTTCCGTGATGGCGGGCTATGATATCCGCCATGCCGCCATGGGCCCCGGCACCGCCAATTCCCACGGCTATGAGCGGACCCATGTGGAGGGGTTGAAGAATACCTACGATTTGTTGATGGCGTATTGGATGATGTGACGCCGCGGGGGGATGCATCCTCTGCGTAGGGGCAGGCATTGCGACGGCGCGCAGCGCCTAGTCCTTTAGGGCCCGCCCTCAGGATGGAACGCGTCAAGGAGCTCGGGCGGCTGATAGCCGCCCCTACGCAGTAGGGCCCGCCCATTTTTTGAGGAAAACTATGACAATACAAGAACAAAAGGAATACGAATCCCTCCGGGAAATCCGGCTGGAATCCACCACCCTGCGGGACGGTGTCATCCTGAAAATGCAGGTGGACAAGGTCCGGGTCTGCAACGGCAACATTGCCACCCGGGAGCTGGTGCGCCACCTGGGGGCGGTCTGCATCGTCCCCCTTACGGAGGACGGCCGCATTATTCTGGAGCGCCAGTACCGCTATCCCCTGGACCGGGTGATTACGGAGATCCCGGCGGGCAAGCTGGACGCCGCCGCAGAGGATCCCCTGGAAGCGGCCAAACGGGAACTGAGGGAAGAAACCGGCTACCAGGCGGCGGAATGGATCGACCTGGGAGATTTTTATCCTGCTCCGGCTTACACGGATGAGAAGATCCGCATGTTTCTGGCCCGGGGGCTGACCCTGGGGGAGCGGGAGCTGGATGCGGATGAGATGATTAACGTCTTTTCCCTGCCCCTGGAGGAGGCCCTGGCCGCCGTCATGCGGGGGGAGATCCCCGACGCCAAAACTCAGATGGGGATTTTGAAGGCGGCGGCATATCTGCGGACAATCCACCCGTAGGGGCAATTATCAATCGCCCAAGGAAAGTAAAGAATAGTGCACCAGGCGGACGGGTCTCCTGGTGCAGTTTTGTTAGATTCCTTCTTTTTTTACGATATAATAAGTGAAAACGTTTTCACGCATCGGAGGCCGATATGGAGGATCAAAGGATCATCGACCTGTTTTTTGCAAGAGATGAGGAAGCCCTGAGCCTTATTCAGGAACAATACGGAAAAGCCCTTTTGGGTATGGCTGGCCGTGTGCTTGCATCCCGGGAGGATGCGGAGGAGGTGGTGAGCGATGCCTTGCTGGATGCCTGGCAGGCCATCCCGCCCCACAGGCCGCTGCCGCTTTTGCCCTTTCTGTACCGGATTGTAAGGCGTCGGGCCGCAGACCGCTACCGCCGGGAAAATGCCCAAAAGCGGGGCGGCAGCGAAATGAGTCTGGCCCTGGAGGAGTGGGAAGGGAGCTTGCAGGCGGCGGGCAAAAGTCCGGAGCAGCAATGGGAGAGCAAGGCCCTGGCAGAGGCGGTGGCCCGGTTCGTAAAAACGCTGAAGGAACCCGCCCGGGAGATCTTCGTCCGCCGCTACTGGTATATGGAACCGGTAAACGAAATCGCGGCTCATTTCGGCTGCAACCGGGGCCGGGTGGACATGATCCTGTCCCGCAGCCGGAAAAAGCTGCTGGTTCATTTGAAGGAAAAGGAGTGGATCGAATGAAAAGCGAAGAGTTGATGGAGGCCATCGGGGATCTGGAGGATGATTTGCTGAAAACCAGCGAACCCGCTCAGATCCATAGAAAAAGAAGGAAATGGTATATACTGGCGGCCTGCGCCCTTCTGGCAGCGGCCCTGCTTTGGGGCGGCGTTCAGATTTTCGGACGGGGAGAGGTCATTCAAAGCCCGAAGGCCAAGGCGGCCGCCTTGGGAGAGCCGGAGTATCCGCCTCAAAAACAGTGGGAGGATTATTACAACAATCAGACGGCTAATCTGCCGGATCCGATTTATGATAGATGGCAGAAAAACCGGGGGGCCGGTGAAGGGCTGGGGGGCTTCTTTGCCGATACCATTTTGCAGCTTTTAGGAGAAGAGAATGAGGAAAATGCGGTGATGTCGCCCCTGAATATTTTCATGGCTACGGCCATGCTGGGAGAGGTCACCGGGGGAGAAAGCCGGCAGGAGATTTTGAAGGCCCTGGGGGTGGAAAGCCCGGAGGCCCTCAGGCAAAAAGCCCGGGGAGTTTGGGAGCTTTGTTATTATGACAATGGAAAGGAAAAGATTATTCCCGCCAATTCTCTCTGGCTTTCCAATGATTGGGATTATCATCAGGAGACGGTGGATCGCCTGGCCAGGGAATATTACGCTTCTGTTTTCCGGGGAGAAATGGGGGACCCGGAATATGACAAGCTGCTGCAGGAGTGGCTGGATGAAAAAACCGGGGGCCTGCTGACGGATCGGATCCGGCAACTTTCCTTTGAGCCTGATACGGCGATGAGGCTCATCAGCACTCTGTTTTTACAAACGAAGTGGGTCGTTCCTTTTGATCCGGCCCAGAACCGGGAGTTGCCCTTCCACGGAAGCAAGGGGGATCAGACCGCTACCTTTATGCACGGTGATGATTATACCCGCATCTATTACTATGGGGATAAGTTCATCATCATACCGCTGAGTACTTTTGAGGGAACCGTCTGGTTTTTCCTGCCGGATGAGGGAGTGAGTCTTAAGGAAATGATGCAGGAAGAGGCTTTTAAGGCATTTTTAGAGGAACCCTCCAGTGACAAATATTACAAGTATGACAGCGTCAAGGACGCCTATATCCCTCAAACCTACCGGGGGGTAACGGCCGGCGACTTTATCAAAATCAATCTTTCCATCCCTAAGCTGGATATCAGCTGCCAGATGGATTTGAAGGAAAGTCTGGGGGCTTTGGGAATCCGGAGCTGTCTGGAGGTGGGGAAGGCGGATTATTCTCCGCTGCTGAAGAATGGGATGGCTTTTCTGCAGGAGGCTTCCCATACCAGTCGTCTAATTATGGATGAGGAGGGAATTACCGCCGCTTCCTATGTGGATTTTGCGGCCGGCGGCGCCCTGCCGCCTCAGGAGGAGATTGATATAGTCCTGGACCGGCCCTTCTTCTTCCTGATTACGAACACAGGCGCTTTGCCTCTCTATGCGGGGGTGGTAAACCAGCCCTAAGGGCGGGAAGCAGGTGGCTTTGTCCTGCGGGCGGCTGGTAGCCGCCCCTACATTAGAAGGAAGGCCCTGCTGCGCGCAGGGCCTATTGAATGAGAATCTGCCTAAAGGCAGATAAGGCGGCTGGTAGCCGCCCCTACGCTGCGGGAGCTGCGCATTCTGCAGATGAACCAATTGAGGACATCTTCTGCGTAGGGGCGATGGCCCAGGCCACCTTCTCTTGCACCTTCGGTGCAATTCACCTTGTTATCAATCGCCCGGGGACTGCTACTGGTCAAAATACGCGGGCGGCTGGTAGCCGCCCCTACATTAAAAGGATGACAGAGGTACATCCCCTGTCATCCATAGTACACTTTTTTCTTATTCAAAGATGGCGATGGAGGCTGCCAGGGAGAGGAAGGCGTGCTCCGCGGATTCGCTGCGGCCGGAGAGGGCGATGGGGATGTTGGCCCCTGCCAGAATCCCGAAACCGGTGGCCTGCATATGGGTGTCCAGGAACTTGCAGATCAGGTTTCCGGAGAGGAGATTGGGCACCACGATGCCGTCAAACTCCCCGCAGTATTCGCAGTCGAACTTCTTTAGCCGGGCCGCTTCTTTGCTCATGATCAAATCATAAGTGATGGGCCCCACCAGATTGCACTCCGCCAGAGGCTCTTCCTGGTGATGCAGCACAATGGTCTGGGCCTCCACCGTGTCCCGCATATGGAAGCTGGGCTTCTCCACCAGAGCCAGCAGGGCGATATTGGGATTGGCAATGCCGAAACGGTGCAGCAGCCAGGCCATATTCCGCACCACTTCCTCCCGCTGTTCCAGGGAAGGCTCCACCAGCAGGGTGCAGTCGGAAACCGCCAGAGGCTTCTCGTAGCCCGGCACCTTCAGCACCACGATATGGGTAATCAGCTGGTCTTCTTTCACCAGGTGATTGGTTTTATTCAGCACCGGCAATAGGAAATCCCGGGTCTGAGTATTGCCCCGCATCAGCACATCCGCGCCCCCGGCCTTAATCATTTCAATGGCAAACTGCACCGGGCTGGCGTCCGCGTGCACCGGCTGGAAATCAAAGGAACGGTCGGCCAGACCCAGATCGTCCAAAATGGCTTTGATTTTCCGGAAGCTGCCGATGAGGATGGGCTCCGCAATGCCGGCTTCCTGAGCGGCAAAAACGCCCTTTAAAATATTTTCATTATCGGCGCCGGCCACCGCCACCCGCTTGGGGCCGGCGGCTTTGGCTTTCTCCACGATGCGTTTAAATTCTTCGGGATACGTTAACATAATACCTCCTTCTTCCTCGGGCGGGCAATGCCCGCCCCTACTTAATCAATCCCCCGATAGCTAAAAACAAAGGCGCAAACACCAGGGAAACCACTGTCATCAATTTGATCAAAATGTTGATGGATGGACCGGAGGTATCCTTAAAGGGATCCCCCACCGTATCTCCTACCACCGCCGCATGATGGGTATCAGACCCCTTGCCGCCGTGGTGGCCGTCTTCCACATACTTCTTGGCATTATCCCAGGCGCCGCCGGAATTGGACATGAAGATGGCCAGCATCACGCCGGTCACCAGGGCCCCCGCCAGCATGCCGCCTAAAGCCGTAGGCCCCAGCAAGAGGCCGATGAGCACCGGCGCCAGCACGGACATAATCCCCGGCAGCAGCATTTCTTTCAGAGCTGCCTGGGTGGAGATAGCTACGCATTTCTTGTAATCCGGCTTGCCCGTGCCTTCCAGCAGGCCGGGAATGGTCCGGAACTGATTCCGCACTTCTTCAATCATCTTGTAAGCCGCCTTGGACACGGAATCCATGGTCATGGAAGAGAAGAGGAAAGGCAGCATGCCGCCGATAAACAGACCTACAATGACTTTATAATCCAGCAGGTTGATGCCGCTCTCGAAAAGTTTTACCGCCTGGGCGTAGGACACAAAGAGGGCCAGAGCCGTGAGGGCCGCGGAGCCGATGGCAAAGCCCTTGCCCATGGCCGCCGTGGTATTGCCCACCGCATCCAGCTTATCCGTGATTTTCCGCACATTCTTGGGCAGGCCGCTCATTTCCGCAATGCCGCCGGCATTGTCCGCAATGGGGCCGTAAGCATCCACCGCCACGGTAATCCCCGTGGTGGAAAGCATGCCCACCGCCGCCAGGGCGATGCCGTAAAGGCCGAAGGAAATGTAAGCGCCGATGATCCCCACCGCGATCAGCAGGATGGGCACCGCCGTGGACTGCATGCCCACCGCAATGCCGCTGATGACCGTGGTGGCAGGGCCGGTTTCCGACTGCTGGGCAATCTTTTTGACGAAACGGTAGTCCGCAGAGGTATAAATCTCCGTCACCGTGCCGATGATCAAGCCCACCACCAGGCCGCAGATGATGGCAATGGCGGCATTCAGGTTCTTAAAGAAAAGCAGGGAAAGGCCCAGAGATCCGGCCACCACAATGGCGGAGGCCACATAGCTCCCCAGCTTTAAGGCCTTGTGAGGATTGGCATTTTCATCCCCTTTCACAAAGAAGCAGCCGATAATGCCCGCCAGAATTCCCAGGGCCGCGATCAGCAGGGGGAAGAAAGCCCCGTTGGCCTGATAGCCGATGACTCCCAGGGTCACGGCGGAAATCAGAGAGCCCACATAGGATTCGAAGAGGTCCGCCCCCATGCCGGCCACATCCCCCACATTGTCCCCCACGTTGTCTGCAATCACGGCGGGGTTCCGGGGATCGTCCTCGGGAATGCCGGCTTCCACCTTGCCCACCAGGTCCGCGCCTACATCCGCCGCCTTGGTGTAAATGCCTCCGCCCACCCGGGCGAAGAGGGCGATGGAAGAGGCCCCCAGGGAGAAGCCGGAGAGGGCATCCGCATTGCCGGTAATAAGATAAATGGCGCAGGCCCCCAGCAAACCGAAGCCCACCACGCACATGCCCATGACGGCGCCCCCGGAGAAGGCCACGGAGAGGGCTCCGTTCATGCCTTTATCCTTGGCCGCTGCCGCAGTGCGCACATTGGCTTTGGTGGCAATATTCATGCCGATATAGCCCGCCAGGGTGGAAAAGGCCGCTCCTACCAGGAAGCAGACGGCGGTAATCCAGCCGATGCCCACGCCGATCAGCACGAAAAGCACCGCCACGAAAATAATCAGAATACGGTACTCCGCCATGAGAAAGGCTTTGGCGCCCTCGTGAATATAGGCGGCGATTTCCTTCATCCGCTCCGTGCCGGGATCCGCCTTGCTGACCTTTTGAATCAGGTAATAGGCAAAAGCCAGGGCCAGAACCCCCAGAAGAAGGGGTAAAACGCGTTGCAACACATCCATAAAATAAAATCTCCTTTAATCTATCTTGCCTTCAGGAAGGGCTTGCCGCTGGCGCTGGGCACCCGGGACCGGCCCACAAAGAGAATCAATACGATGACCGTCACCACATAAGGGATCATGGAAATCAGCTGGGTATCAATGCCGGAGGAGCCTCCCAGCACCGTCTTTAATCCGGAGCAGAAGCCGAAAAGCAGGCAGCCCAGCAAAGCGCCATGGGGCCGGAACTTTCCGAAAATCACCGCCGCAATGGCAATGAAGCCCTGGCCCACAATGGAGATGGGCCGGAACTGGTTGGAAATGGCCATGGTGACGCAGGCGCCGCCCAAACCGGATAAAAAGCCGGAAATCATCACGCAGAGAAAGCGGGTCTTTAACACGTGAATGCCCAGGGTTTCACAGGCCTGGGGATGTTCGCCGCAGGCCCGCATCCGCAGGCCGAAACGGGTCTTATAGAAAATAAACCACACCAGAATCACCGCTATAAATACCAGATAGGTGGAGGCGTAGGTGGAAAACACATTGTCCATGAAACGCCCGAAGGTGGTGGAGGTGTCAAACACGCCGGTGAAAAGCCGGGGGATCCGCTGGGAGGGTTCCAGGGGAATGGTGTCCGTGGAATTAAAGAGCACCCGGGCAATCATAATCACCAGGCCGGGGCCCAGCATATTGATGGCGGTGCCGGCGATGGTCTGGTCCGCCCCCAGGCGTACCGTAGCCAGGGCGTGGAGGGCGCCGAAGAGCATGCCCGCCAGGCCGCCGCACAAAAAGCCGAGCCAGGGGCTGCCGGTGAAATAGGCCACCACCGTGCCGGTAAAGGCGCCGGCGGTCATCATGCCTTCAATCCCGATGTTCACCACACCGGAAACTTCGGAGAAGCAGGATCCCAGGGCCGCATAAATCAAGGGCGTGCCGTAGGCCAGGGTGGCGAATAATAAAATGCCTAAGCTGTTAATTATGTCTGTCATTGTGCATCACCCTCCTTGCTGGATTCCTTTTGCGGGCCGCCGGCCGGGGCCTTCTCCGCATCCTCCCGGTTGATTACGTTTTTCCGGGCTCTTAAGCCGCCTCCCAGGCGCTCCAGTACCACGGAGATGGCGATAAAGAACACCACCGTCCCGATAATCACGCTGATCAGCTGGGTGGGGGCTCCCACCAAGTTCAGTTTGGATCCGCCGTAGGTCAGGGCTCCGTAGAAAAGTCCCGCTGCCAGGGCCCCGAAGGGATTGGAGCAGCCGATGAGAGCCACCACAATGCCGCCGAAGCCGAAGCCTTCCTGGGAAGAAAAGATGCTGATACGGCCTCCCATGCCCATCACCTGCAGGGCGCCACCCAGGCCCGCCAGGGCACCGGAAATGGCCAGGGCCGTCAGGATGGATTTGTTGACGCCGATGCCGCCGTATTCCGCCGCAAACTTATTGGAACCCACGGCCTTCAGTTCATAGCCCAGGGTGGTTTTATCAATGATGAACCACACCAACAGCATGGCGCCAAGGGCCATGAGGATCCCCCAGTTGGCGGTGGGGGCCAGCCCCAGATCCGCAATGGTGCTCTTGGAAAGCAGAGTCCGGGCATTTTCGGAAATGGTCTGGGTGGCTTCCGCCGTCCCGGTGTTCTTGATGCCCGGCAGCCCCGCGATATAATTGCTCAGATAAAAGGCAATCCAGTTAAACATGATCATGGCCAGCACTTCATTGATGCCCCATTTGGTTTTCAGGAAGCCCACGATGATGCCCCAGACGGCCCCCGCCAGCATGGCGGCCAAAAAGCAAAGGGGGATCAGCAGAGGCTTCGGCAGATTCCCCAGCAAAATGCCGGTGACGGCGGCTGCCATGGAGCCCACCACAAACTGGCCCTCGGCGCCGATGTTAAAGACGCCGGTTTTGAAGGAGAAGGCCACGGAGAGACCCGTCAGGATGTAGGGCGTGGCATAAACCACCACATAGGAAAGCCCTTTCACCGTGGTGACGCTGTCCAGCAGCTTGCCGTAGGCATCTCCCACGGAAATGCCCATAATGGCCAAAAAGCCGGCGCCGATCAGAAAGCCAATGAGAATGGCCAGCAAAATATGCAGAAAGCGCATGGTGGAGATGATTTCTACAACACTTCTTTTCTGTTTCATGCCTTATCACCTCCTGCCATCATCAGGCCCAATTGCTTCTCGTCCGCTTCCTTCCCGGGCACCCGGCTTACCAGCTGCCCGTCGAAAATCACTTCAATCACATCGGACAAACTCATAATCTCATCCAGTTCGAAGGATACCAGGAGAATGGCCTTGCCTTTGTTCCGCTGCTCCACCAGGTAAGCGTGGACATATTCAATGGCCCCTACATCCAGACCCCGGGTGGGATTTACCGCGATCAGCAAGTCCTTGTCATTGTACACTTCCCGGGCGATAATCACCTTTTGCTGATTGCCGCCGGAGAGGGTGCCCGCTGCCCGCTTTTCGCTGCCGCCGGGCCGGATATCGAACTTCTTCACCGCCTCCTCCGCGTGAGCGAAGATGGGCTTGCGCTGGAGAATGCCGCCTTTGGCATAGGGGTCCCGTTTATAATTCTGTAAAATCAGATTGTCTTCCACGGAGTGGGCCAGCACCAGACCGTGCTTCTGCCGGTCCGCGGGAATGCTGGATACTCCGTGCTCAAAGCCGAAACGGGGAGGTTTGTTATAGACGCTGACGCCGCCTACCAGTACCTCGCCGGCGGTGCCTTTTTTCAGACCGGTAATGATTTCCACCAGTTCTGTCTGGCCGTTGCCGTCTATGCCGGCAATGCCCACGATCTCGCCCCGCCGTACCTTCAGATTCAGACCCTTTAAGATTTCCACGCCCCGGTAGTCCTTGGCGTGCAGGTCCTTCACCTCCAGCACCACTTCTCCCGGCTCCATTTCCGGCTTGTCTACCTTAAAGGTTACGTTCCGGCCCACCATTAAATTGGCCAGATCGCTTTCCGTTACCTGCTCCACATCCACGGTATCGATGTATTTTCCCAGGCGGATGATGGTGCAGAAGTCTGCGGATTCCTTGATTTCCTTCAGTTTGTGGGTGATCAGGATGATGCTCTTGCCGTCTGCCGTCAGCTTGTGCATGATCTGAATCAGCTCCAGGATTTCCTGGGGCGTTAAGGAGGAGGTGGGCTCGTCCAGAATCAGAATATCCGCGCCCCGGTACAGGGCTTTTAAGATTTCCACCCGCTGCTGCATACCCACGGAGATGTCCTCGATCCGGGCGTCCGGGTCGATGGAAAGGCCGTATTGCTTGGAAATGTCCAATACATTTTGCCGGGCGGCGGCCATATCCAGGGCCACCCCCTTCACCGGTTCCGTGCCCAGAACGATGTTTTCCGTTACCGTAAAAGGCTGTACCAGCATAAAGTGCTGGTGCACCATGCCGATGCCGGCTTTGATGGCATCCCGGGGATTGTTCATCTCGATTTTCTGCCCGTGCACAAGAATATCCCCGGAGGTGGGTTTAATCAGGCCGTAAAGCTGGTTCATCAAAGTGGATTTCCCGGCCCCGTTTTCCCCCAAAATGGCGTGGATTTCTCCTTTGTGGACGGTGAGATTGATGCCGTCATTGGCGGTGAAATGTCCGAATTTTTTCACGATATTCCGCATTTCAATGACGGGCTTTGTTAAGTCCACATGTTCTTTTCCCAAGTGTATTCCCCCTTCCCCTTATTTGAAGTGTTTTGACGAAAGAATGAATCTTTTTCAGGTTCGTACTTATTATCCTTATATAATAAGGGGAAGAAGAGGAAAAGTCAAACGAAAATAAAATCAGTATGACGGAGGGAACACAAAAAAAGGGGCGGCCGAAGCCGCCCGCTATGAGGGTATTCCCGATTATTTCAGCTCGAAAGCAGGGCAATCCGCCACAGTGGTGGGAACTTTGTACTTGCCGGCAATGATATCGGCCTTCTTTTCTTCCACCAGCTTCAGCACATCTTCAGGGATGTGGGTCCGGGTAGGAGCCAGGTCCACACCGCCGTTGGACAGGTCATACTTGTATTCGCCGCCCTTGTAGGTGCCGGCCTTCACAGCCTTGGAAATATCCTGAGCCGCCACGTCCACCCGCTTCATGGCGGAGGTGATTACGTGCTCGGGAGACAGAGAAGCCTGGTCCGTATCTACGCCGATGGCCCAGATGCCTTCTTCCGCACAGGCGTTAATCACACCGATACCGGTGCCGCCGGCCGCGTGGTAAATCACATCAGCGCCCTTGGTGATCATATCCTTGGCAGCGGTCTGGCCGCCGGGGATATCGCCGAAAGCGTTGGCATTGTACTGCAGAACCTTCGCATCGGGGCAGGCTTCCAGCACGCCGGTGATGTAGCCGATGCCGAAGAGGTTCATGGTATCGGATACCATGCCCTGCACATAGCCGACGGTTTTGCTCTTGGTGACGGAACCGGCCACCAGGCCTACCAGGTAGGAGGCTTCTTCCTGAGCGAACATCAGGCAAGCCACATTGGGCAGGTCGGCGCAGGTAGCATCGTCAATGATGGCGAACTTCTGGTCGGGGTTGGCCGTGGCGGCTTCCTTGGTGGCATCCGCCAGCATGTAGCCTACGCAGATGATCAGGTCGTAGCCGTCATCGATAAAGGTGTTGATGTTGGTCTGGTAGTCCGCATCCGTCTTGGATTCCAGATACTTGACTTCAAAGGTGGGGTCTTCCGCCTGCAGGGCCTGCAGACCTTCCCAGGAAGTCTGGTTAAAGGACTTGTCGTTCACGCCGCCTACGTCCGTTACCATACCGATTTTGATTTTATCGGAAGTGGGAGCGGGAGCCACGGTGGTCTCCGGGGCTTTGGTGGTCTCGGGAGCCTTGGTGGTCTCCGGGGCTTTGGTGGTCTCAGGAGCCTTGGTGGTCTCCGGGGCCTTGGTGGTCTCAGGGGCCGCCGTGGTGGTGGGCGTGCTGCCGCCGCCGCAGGCCGCCAGACCCAGTACCAGGCAGATAGACAGGGTAAGTGCCAGGATCTTCTTCATTTGTCTCTTCCTCCGTTTATTTCGGCCTTGTATCTGCAGGCCGTATTCGGGCTATACTATATCATAGAAGAGGCAGAGATTGCAAGGGTTTTTTGAGGAGAACCGTCCCGTCCCAAACCTGTCCCATAATCTTATCACAATCTTTTTCTCTCAAAAGCCGGATTTTCCCTTGACAGTTTTCCCCCCTTCCCTTTATACTTAAAAAGCAATTGAAACGGTTTCTTTGTGACTGACGGAAGCGGGGAGCACCCCGGGGGAACAAAGAAATAGTCGGCCGACCGTCTGGGCACACGAAACGAGTTGTTTTTGTGGCCTTTTTTCTTTTCGCAGATGGGCTGCAAGTCGCAGAATCATACAGTAAGAGGTTCTTATGAAAAAAATCGGTATCATTATGGGAAGCGATAGCGATCTGCCGGTGGTGCAGAAGGCTGTCGATACTTTGATTGCCCTGGACATTCCTTATGAAGTCCACATTTATTCCGCTCACCGGACCCCGGAAGAGGCCCGGGATTTTGCGGTGAATGCCCGGAACAACGGCTTCGGCGCCATCATTGCGGCGGCGGGCATGGCGGCCCATCTGGCTGGGGCCCTGGCGGCGAATACCACCCTGCCGGTGATCGGAATTCCGCTGAAGTCCTCCGTGCTGGATGGCATGGACGCCCTGCTTTCCACGGTGATGATGCCCCGGGGCATTCCCGTGGCCACGGTGGCCATAGACGGGGCGGTGAATGCGGCCCTGCTGGCGGCGGAGATTCTGGCGGTGAGCGATGAGTCCCTGGCGGAAAAACTGGCCCTGCGCCGGGCGGCGGAAGCCGTGGCGGTATTGGAAAAGGATAAGAGTCTGACGATATAACTAAAAAAAGGGGAGAACAAAATGAGCAAGTTAGTGTACACCGGCAAAACCAAAAATGTTTACGCCCTGGAAAACGGCAACTACCTGCTGAAATTCAAGGACGATGTCACCGGCAAGGACGGGGTCTTCGATCCCGGCGAGAACAGCGTGGGCCTTACCATCGAGGGCGTGGGGGATGTGAACCTCAGGATGAGCATTTATTTCTTTGAAATCCTGAAGGAAAAGGGCATTCCCACCCATTATGTCAGCGCCAATCTCCAGGATACCACCATGGAAGTAAAACCTGCCAAGGTATTCGGCCAGGGGCTGGAAGTCATTTGCCGCCTGCGGGCCGTGGGCAGCTTCCTGCGCCGCTACGCCGAGTATGCGGAAGAGGGCGCCAAACTGCCTTATTATGTGGAAACCACCTTCAAGAACGATGCCAAGGGCGATCCCTTAGTGACCCGGGACGGCCTGGTGGTGCTGGGAGTCATGACGGAAGAGCAGTACGACGATATGAAGTGCCAGACCCAGGAAATTACCGCCGTGGTGGCGGAGGAGATGGAAAAACGGGGCATGGAGCTGTATGACATCAAGTTCGAGTTCGGCTATGATGAGGACGGGAATGTCATGCTGATCGACGAAATCGCCTCCGGCAATATGCGGGTTTACAAGGACGGGCAGTACATCCAGCCCATGGAATTGTCGAAACTGTTTTTTGAGAAGTAAATATGGGCGGATTTTTTGGTATTGCATCAAAAAATGATTGTTTGACGGATGTCTTTTTCGGGGTGGATTACCACTCCCATTTGGGCACCCGTCTGGCGGGGATGGCGGCCTACGATGCGGAAACAGGCCTGCAGCGCACCATTCACAGCATTTCCGATGCCCCCTTCCGCACCAAGTTTGCGGAGGTCTTCGGCTCCATGAAGGGCAGCAGCGTGATGGGCTGTATCAGCGACACGGATCCCCAGCCCCTTATTGTCCGCTCCCGCCATGGGAATTACGCCATTTGCGTCACCGGGGTGGTGAATAACGCAGCGGCGCTGATCGATCATTATCTGGAGCTTCCCGGTGCCCATATGGGGGGCATGGGAGGCGGCCGGATCAATAATACGGAACTGGTGGCATCCCTCATCAGCGAGCAGCCCACCCTGGAAGAGGGCATTCATTTTGCCCAGGCCCAGGTGGAGGGCACCGTGTCCGTGCTGATTCTGAAAAATGACGGAACCCTGATAGCGGCCCGGGACCGTTTCGGCCGGCTGCCGGTGCATATCGGCCGGCGGCAGGACGGCTACGCCGTGAGTCTGGAATCCTTTGCCTATCAAAAGCTGGGCTTTGAGGACGAGCAGGAGCTGGGGCCGGGAGAAGTGGTGCAGGTCACCCCGGAAGGCATCATCCAGCTGGCGCCTCCCGGCAAGGAAAAGCGGATCTGCGCCTTTTTGTGGAGTTATTTCGGCTTCCCCACCGCCGCTTATGAAGGGGTCAGCGTGGAAGCCATGCGCTACCGGAACGGCGCCATTATGGCGCAGAACGAGGCGGAGAGCCTAAGGGAAATGCAGATCGATTATGTGGGCGGCGTACCGGATTCCGGAACCCCTCACGCCATCGGCTTTTCCAACGAGAGCCATTTGCCCTTCGCCCGGGCCTTCATCAAATACACTCCCACCTGGAACCGGAGCTTTATGCCACCCACCCAGGCGGACCGGGAGCGGATTGCCAAAATGAAGCAAATCCCGGTGAAGGAATTGATCGAAGATAAGAACCTTTTATTTGTGGACGATTCCATTGTCCGGGGCACCCAGCTGAAGGAAACCGTGGACTTCCTTTACGAAAGCGGGGCCAAAACCGTGCATATGCGTTCCGCCTGTCCTCCCATCATGTACGGCTGCAAATTTCTGAATTTCAGCCGCTCCGTTTCGGATATGGATCTGATCGCCCGGCGGGTGATCCGGGATCTGGAAGGGGAGGAAGGCCTCCGATATATCGAAGAATACAGCGACGGAAACACGGAGCGGGGCAAGGCCCTGCGGAAAGCCATCAGCGAGCAGTTCCATTTTGCTTCCCTGGATTTCCAGACCCTGGAGGGGGTGATTCAGGCCATCGGCCTGCCCCGGGAGGATCTGTGCACCTATTGCTGGAACGGAAAGGAGTAGGCTATGGCCGAGCAGTCCCATTCCGCCTCTTATGCGGCGGCAGGCGTGAATATTGAAGCGGGGTATGAAGGGGTGCGCCTCATGAAAAAACATGTGGAGCGGACCCTGATTCCCGGCGTGGTTTCGGATATAGGCGGTTTCGGGGGGCTCTTTGCCCCGGATCTGGCCGGAATGGAGGAGCCGGTGCTGGTATCCGGCACCGATGGGGTGGGTACCAAGCAGCGCATTGCCCAGCTGATGGGGGTGCATGATACGGTGGGCATCGACTGCGTGGCCATGTGCGTCAACGATATTATCTGCTGCGGCGCCAAGCCTCTGTTTTTCCTGGATTATATTGCCATCGGCAAAAATGAGCCGGAAAAGGTGGCGGAGTTGGTGAGCGGCGTGGCGGAGGGCTGCGTCCAGGCGGGCTGCGCCTTAATCGGCGGCGAGACGGCGGAGCATCCCGGCACCATGGAACCCGAGGATTACGATCTGGCGGGCTTTTCCGTAGGCATCGTGGATAAGGCCAAAATCATCGATCACGGCCAAATGGAAGCCGGGGATGCGGTGATTGCCCTGGCATCCTCCGGCATTCATTCCAACGGCTTTTCCCTGGTGCGGAAGGTCTTTGATGTGGAGCATTGCGATCTGCAGGCCCCGCTGCCGGAGCTGGGGGGAAAGTCCCTGGGAGAGGTGCTGCTGACCCCTACGAGGATTTATGTAAAACCGGTGCTGGCCCTGCTGGAGCAGATGGCGGTGAAGGGCATTTCCCATATTACCGGGGGCGGTTTTTATGAGAATATCCCCCGGAGCATTCCTGCGGGCCTGGGGGCCCGGATCCGGAAAGAGGATGTGCGGGTGCTGCCGATTTTCAAATTGCTGCAGGAGAAGGGAAACATCCCGGAACGGGATATGTTCAACACCTTCAATATGGGGGTGGGGATGAGCATCGTGGTGCCTGCCGCAGAGGCGGAGAAGGCGATCCGCATCCTGAAGGAGGCGGGAGAAGAGGCCTATGTGATAGGCGAGATCATAACTTCTGACGAAAAGGTAGTTTTATGTTAAAAAAGATCATTTCCGGCATTACGGCGTCTTCCATCGTGAGTATGGGGGGCTCGGCTTTTTTGTCCAGCGAGTATAAGTTCGTCGGGGCTTTTCTGTTCACCCTGGGGCTTTTGGGGGTTTCGTATTACGGCCTGAATCTGTACACGGGAAAAATCGGATACATGATTCAAAAGCACGACCGGGAGGCCTGGTCCACCCTGCTCTGGGGGCTTTTGGGAAACCTGATAGGCGGCGTGCTTTGCGGCCTGGCTATGGCGGCGGCTTCCCCGGCCCTGGCGGAGAAGGCCAGGGCGGTTTGCGAGGCGAAGCTGGCTCTGTCTCCTTTGGCGGGGCTGATTAAGGGCTTTTTCTGCGGGGTTCTGATTTATTTGGGGGTGGATATGTTCCGGAATAAGGGGACTCTGGCAGGGATCCTGGTAGGGGTGCCGGTTTTTGTGTTAAGCGGCTTTGAGCATTCCGTGGCGGATATGTTTTACTTTACCGCCGCCGGGATTTTTTCCCTGAAGGCCCTGGGCTTTGTGGCTTTGATCGTGCTGGGCAACGGCATCGGATCTTTGGTTTTCGACCGCCTGCTCTACGGCGCGGGGGTGAAGGAATAATCTCGCCCTCCCCCTGACGAGGGGGAGGGTGTCACAGCCTCTATGAGGCTGTGACGGGAGGGGGCGACTTTATGCAAACTACCATCAACACAGCTATTCTGGTTTCCGGGGGCGGCACCAATCTGCAGGCCATCATCGATGCTTCCGGGCGGGGGGAACTCCCCCATGTGAAGCTGTCCCTGGTGCTTTCTTCCAAAGAAGGGGCCTATGCCCTGGACCGGGCGGCGGCGGCCGGCATCCCGGCTTTTGTTTGCAGCAAAAAGGCTTTGGGATCTCAGGCGGCCTTTGAAGAAGCGCTGCTGGAAAAGCTGTCGGAATATCAAATCGATATTATTGTCCTGGCGGGGTTTTTATCGATTCTCAGCGAGGACTTTGTGAAACGCTACGAAAACCGCATACTCAATGTGCATCCTTCCCTGATTCCCGCTTTCTGCGGGGATGGTTTTTACGGGCTGAAGGTGCATGAGGCGGCCCTGGCCCGGGGGGTCAAGCTTACCGGGGCCACGGTGCATTTGGTGAATGCGGAGACGGACGGAGGGCCGATTTTGGCCCAGAAGGCGGTGCGGGTGTATCCGGGGGATACGCCGGAGAGGCTGCAGAAACGCGTGATGCGGCAGGCAGAGTGGAAGCTGCTCCCCGCCGCCCTGGAGCAGGTAGCGAAGGGGCTCGCCGAAGGATAGGGGCTTCGCGGAAACGACGAAAACTTTTCTCGCCCCGCTTCGCAGAAGGGGCATCGAAAAGTATTGTCGTTCCGCTGCGCCCTGCGCGTAGGGGCGACCATTGGTCGCCCGCTCCCGGGCGGCTCCCCCCTGGGGATCGCAGGCAACGCTTGCCCTCCCCCTGACGAGGGGGAGGGATGTCAGCGAAGCTGACAGGGAGGGGGCGACTTGCCGCAACCTTCATCGCCCGCTCCCGGGCGGCTCCCCCCTGGGAATCGCAGGCAACGCTTGCCCTCCCCCTGACGAGGGGGAGGGATGTCAGCGAAGCTGACAGGGTGAGGGCGACTTGCAGGACAGCAATATCCGACTATCATTATCAACCACCCATATAGTAATACTTTATTTTACGGAGGAAACCATGGCTATCTACGAAAAGAAATCCTTGAATGAACTGCTGGTCTGGAATACCTACCCGGGCCGGGGCATCATCGTGGGCATGACACCGGACGGGGATCATGCGGTGGCGGCGTATTTCATCATGGGCCGCAGTGCCAATTCCCGGAACCGCATTTTCGTGAAGAAGGACGGGGCGGTGTTTACGGAGGCTTTTGATCCTTCCAAATTGGAGGATCCCAGCCTGATTATTTATGCGGCTCTGCGGCAGTTCAAGAACCACCTGATTGTCACCAACGGGGATCAGACGGATACCATCCGGGATGGTTTCCTGGAGGGAAAGAGCTTTGAGGAGGCCCTGAGCTACCGCCAGTTCGAGCCGGATTCCCCCAATTTTACCCCTCGTATCAGCGCGGTGCTGAATTTCGAGCCCCGGCATTTTAATTATGAAATGAGTATTCTAAAGAGTGTGGACGAGCACGGCAGCGCCTGTGCCCGCTACCATTTCTGCTATCCTGGGATTCCCGGCCTGGGCCATTTCCTGCACACTTATGTCTGCGACGGAAATCCTCTGCCGTCCTTCCAGGGGGAGCCGGAGCGGGTGGAAATCGATAATGATTTTGATGTATTCTGCGATACTCTGTGGGATGCCCTGGATGCGGAGAATAAGATTTCCCTTTATTGCGTGAGCGTGAATGTGAAGAACGGCAGCAGCCGGGATAAATTGTATAATAAGAACGCATAAATATCGGGCGCATGAGGGCATGCGCCCCTACGGAGAAGGCGGATGACTTAATCGTAGGGCGATGTCTGCATCGACCCACATCACAAAGGAGTAACCCATGAACGAACTGGAACTGAAATACGGCTGCAACCCTAATCAAAAACCCGCCCGCATTTATATGGCGGACGGCTCTGACCTGCCCATTACCGTGTTAAACGGGCGGCCGGGCTTTATCAATCTGCTGGATGCCTTTAATGCCTGGCAGCTGGTAAAGGAATTAAAGGAGGCTCTGGGCCTGCCTGCCGCTACTTCTTTTAAGCATGTTTCGCCTACCTCCGCTGCCGTGGGGCTGCCCCTGCCGGCGGATCTGAAGAAGGCTTGCTTTGTGGAGGATGTAGAAGGACTGGACGAGTCTCCTCTGGCCTGCGCTTACGCCCGGGCCCGGGGCACGGACCGGCTCTGCTCCTTCGGGGATTTTATCGCGCTATCCGATGAATGCGATGCCGTCACCGCCCGGCTGATCCAGCGGGAGGTGTCCGACGGGGTCATTGCCCCCGGCTATTCGGCCGAGGCCTTGGAAATTCTGAAAACCAAGCGGAAGGGCGGCTATAATGTGATTGCCATCGACCCGGCTTATGTGCCCCAGGAGCAGGAGACCAAGCAGGTTTTCGGCGTATCCTTTGAGCAGGGCCGGAACAATTTCCGCATTGATCGGGAACTGCTGAACAATATCGTAACGAAGAATCAGGAGCTGCCGGACAGCGCGGCCCGGGATTTGATTATTTCCCTGATCACTCTGAAATATACCCAGTCCAATTCCGTGTGCTTCGCGGTGGACGGCCAGGCCATCGGCGTGGGGGCGGGGCAGCAGTCCCGGATTCATTGTACCCGGCTGGCGGGCTCCAAGGCGGATACCTGGTGGCTGCGTCAGAGCCCGAAGGTGCTAAGCCTGCCTTTTAAGCCGGAGCTGGGCCGCCCGGAGCGGGACAATGTGATTGACGGTTACATCAACCAGAACGAAGAGGATGTATGCGCGGAGGGGATTTGGCAGAAGTATTTCACGGAGCAGCCGGCGCCCCTTACCCAGGCGGATAAGCGGGCCTGGCTGGATACCAAGACCGGGGTGGCCCTGGGTTCCGATGCCTTCTTCCCCTTCTCCGATTCCATTGAGCGGGGCAAGCTTTCCGGTGTGAGTTATGTGGCGGAACCCGGGGGCTCCATCCGGGACGATGCGGTCATCGAGGCCTGCGACAAGTACGGCATGGTGATGGCCTTCACCGGCATGCGGCTCTTCCATCATTGATTTAAGAAGATAATCCGCCTACGGCGGATGAGGCGATTGATAACAAGGTGAATTGCACCGAAGGTGCAAGAGAAGGTGGCCTGCGACGGCGCGCAGCGCCTAGTCCTTTAGGGGGCCATCGTCCCTACGCAGCGAGTGTCACGCATCCTCTGCACAGCGCATAGTCCTTTAGCCTGTCTGGGATTGAAGGAAAGTGGTATGGAAATAAAAGTGCACC